>JAIXSR010000095.1 GCA_027484605.1 Hyphomicrobiales bacterium
CTCTCGATTGCGCGGTACGCCTGGCGGATATCGGCTTCCAGCTGCTGACGCTCGTTGATCATCGTCAGTTCGCTGGTTTCGATCCGGTTGCGGATCTGGCGTTCCTGGGCTTCGGCGAGGCCACCATCGAGAAGCTTGAACCGCATGGCCAGCATCGCACGCCCTTCGATCTGCGTACGGCCACCCTTGCCCGAGCGGAAATTCTTGGACTCGGTGTCCAACTCGAACATGAATTTCGGCTTGTTCGATGCCCGCTGGGCATCGAGTTCGCTTTCGATAGACTGCGCCGTGGCGCGCAAGGAGGCAAGTCGCGGGTTCTTCGCAAGGACAACCGAGATCGCAGAATCCGGACGCGCGGGGATACGGGGCCGGAAATCGGGGATGGGAATCAGCCGCCCGGCCCGATGCTGCGTCAGGCGTTCGAACTGATCCTCCGCGCCGCCCAGTTGCAGCGACACATCCGAGCGGACCGCCGTGATATCGTTCAACCGCGACCGGATGCGGCTTGAATCAGCGCTGGTCCCATGCCCCTCGGCCTCCTGGGCCGAAACGATCTTCAGCAGCCGGATATGCGCTTCCACTGTCTCGTCGATCAGCGTGATCAGGGCACGGTGCTCGAGGATCTTCAGATAGATCTGCGCGGTCCGCCAGGCGATCTCGTCGATCTTCTCGTTCAGCCGTTCCTGTTCCGCGTTGGAAAGCAGGCGCGCGCGGTTGATATCGGCACGGGCCGCGCCGAAATCCCAGACAAGCTGGCGAAGGATGATGCCGCCATCGAACCGGTTGTCTCCGGCATTGCTGGCCACGTTGTAAGGTACGGCCTTGCCTTCGTAGGACCCGGAGAAGTTCCCGCCGGTGGCCAGCCGGGCGTCGGCTGCGGGATAGAGGGCGGACCGGGCGATATCGATGCCTGCCTTCGATTCCAGGAGCCGGGTCTGGTTGATCCGGATCTCGGGATAGGTCAGCACCGCCCGTGCCACCGCATCCTCGAGGCGCATCAGGCCGTGCCGGGCCGGCGGGCGGGCGCGCGGAACGAGCGGCGGAGGCATGGGCTGGGCAGCGCGCGGCGGCGTGACCGAGCCGGTCACGAGAGGAGGCTCGACGGGCGCGACCGATGCCGTCACTTTCGGGGGCTGTTCCTTCAGCCCTTCCTCGATCACGCCGAAAGCTGCGGGACGGGCCGGTGGCAGAGGCGCGGAAACGGGCTTCGCTCCGTATTCGGGGGGTTCCGGCGCCATTGAACGCTGGGGCGGCAGGGCTACCGGTGCCGTGCTGGTGCGCAACGGACTGGCGGCAATGTCCATCGGCACAACGGATGCGGCCTGACCCATCATGGCCTTCGGAGCCATGATCACGCCTTCCGAAAATGGGCGCTGGGGAGGAAGTGGCATGGCCAGGGCGGACATATGCGAAAGGGCCGGAATGGGCCGTATGGCAGCGTAGGCCGGCGGCGCCGGCAGCGTTGCAGCAGGCGGCTCGACCGGCTTGCCGGCAACGTCATTCCCGTCGCAGGGCAAGGCCGGGTCGGGGCGGGCCTCAGCCGCCGGGATGCAGATGGCTGGCGGATTCAGCTTCCACATCGCGCTCAGCTGCGCCGTGGCCAGATAACCGGATTCAATCCCCCGATGGGAGCAGCCTGACAGGAGCCCCGCAAGCAGGATCGCTCCTGCCGTCACCGGCCGTGTCAAGCGCTGAACAACTGGCAAGCCCGCCATCGGGTACTCATTTCTAGAACGTTAATGTTTGAAAACTATATTCAATCATCCTTTCTGTTCGGTTAAGTCTTGGCCTGCGCCGGCACGAAGAGCGAAGAACGCCAGACATACGGATTGGACCGGGAGCGGCAGGCCCGGGACCGGCAGCGCGAAGCAACGGGGCATGGGCGTCAACCCGGCCCGGAATGCTTCGGGGGAAACCGGAACCGGTTCTGGCACCCGCCTATTTGCGCTTCACCTTGGTCGGCTTGGCGGACATGGGAACGACATTCGTGATATCGAGATGCGCGATGGCGCCGAGAATCGAGGCCGGCTTGCCGAGCAGATAGCCCTGCCCTTCCGTGCATCCGAGCTTGCGCACAAGGTCGAGCTGCTCTTCGGTTTCAATGCCCTCGGCTGTCGTCGACATGCCAAGCCGGGTCGCCAGTTCGACGATGGAATTCACAATCGTCGAGCAATCGTTGCGGAAATTGGCCTCTGCAATGAAGACCTTGTCGATCTTGATCTTCTGGAACGGGAACCGCCGCAGATAATTCAGCGAGGAATAACCGGTGCCGAAATCGTCCAGCACGATCCGGACGCCGGCTTCCCGCAACTGGTGCAGGTTCTGGACGATCCGCTCGTTCTCTTCGAGAAGGGCCGTCTCGGTGATCTCGAGTTCGAGCCGGTCGGCCGGCAGGCCGCTGGCCGTGAGGGCGGAGAGCACGTTCTGGACGATGCCTTCGCTTTTGAGCTGGACCGGCGAAAGATTGACCGCAACCTTTCCGGAGCCCGGGATACGGGCAATGTCGTCGCAGGCCCGGTGCAGGGACCAGGCACCCAGTTCGTGAATCGCTCCCGACGCTTCGGCGAGCGGGATGAATTCCATCGGCCCGAGGTGGCCACGGGTCGGGTGGTTCCAGCGGATCAGGGCCTCGAAGCCGATGGTGCGGTTGCTGGCGAGATGCACGAGCGGCTGGTAGGCCAGTTCGAACTGCTCGCGCCGGACGGCATCGCGCAACTCGCTCTCGATCTCGACCCGGCGATGCAGGCGTGTCGCCATGTCAGGCGTGAAAATCCGATAGGTCCCGCGATTTTCGTCCTTTGCCTGGTACAGCGCGAGGTCGGCATTCTTGAGCAGCGTGTCCGGATCGGCGAGATCATCGCCGGCAATCGCGGCACCGATGCTCGCGCCGATCGAAACCGGCTGGCCGGACAGGTCATAGGGCGCTGACAATTCCGCGATGACCCGCTCGCTCAGGGCGCGGATGCGTTCCTCGATCCGGGGCGCGCAGACGAGGATGGCGAATTCGTCGCCGCTCAGACGCGCCACGACGTCCGAACCGCGCAGGCAGGTCCGCAGCCGCATCGCGACCGCCTCGAGCAGCGCATCACCGACGGGATGCCCGAGCGTGTCATTGACATCCTTGAACTTGTCGAGGTCGAGATAGAGCACGCCAATGCCCGAATCCGGCTGACGCCGGACGAGCGCCTCATCCAGCTTGGCGCGGAACAGGACCCGGTTCGGCAGCCGGGGCAGGGCATCGAAATGAGCCATGTTCCAGATGCGGCGTTCGGTCTGCTGACGCTCGGTCACATCCTCGTAGATCGCGACAAAGCCGCCGCCCTCCATCGGCTGCTGGGTGACGGAAAGCGCCCGGCCGTCTGTTGCCTCCATCACGAGGCTGCCCTGGATGCCGGCCTCGGCGCGCTCGGCCTGCCAACCCCGGATCCGCGACACCACGTCCCGTGGATAGGTGCTGCCCGCCATCTCGATCTGGGCGAACAGGTTCTCGACCGGCAGACCGACCCCCGCGCCCTGGTCGTCGATGCCGAAAAGCTCGATGAAGCGCCGGTTGCAGACAATCAGCTTGCCTTGCGCATCCGCCATGATCAGGCCGTGAGACATGTTGTTCAATGCGGCGTCGAACAGGACGTTCTGCTTGCGCAGTTCGAGATCGCGCTGGAGAAGAACGGCATTCTGGCGCTGGACCTCGCCGACGGCCTCCCGGGCACGGCTGTTGGCCACGGCCAGTTCGTCCAGGGTCTGACGCATGGTCGAGATGTCGGTCCGGATGCCGACAATGCCGCCGGAGCGCGTGCGGCGCTCCTGAATGAGAACCCAGCGGCCATCCGGCAGCAGGCGCTCGATGGAGCCTTCGCAGGTCCTGTGCCAGCGGGTGATGTCATCGATGAACTTCTCGATATCGTCGCCGGCCTGGGGATACTGGCCGTTCCTGGCGCCCTTGCGCATGATGTCGCCGAATTGCGCACCGGGGAAGATGAACTCGGCACTCTTGGCATACATCTGCCTGTAGCGGGTATTGCACGTCACGAGGCGATCGTCCTCGTCCCACATGACGAAGCCGTCCGACATCGCCTCGATGGCATCCTCCAGCCGGGCCTGGGCCTGGTGCCGCTCGGCCTGGAGCTGTTCCTCGCGGCGGGCCATGGCGACAAGGCCGATCGCAAAACTGATCACGACCAGGGCAAAGATCACGGCGACCGCACGGACATGCTGGAGATCGTTGCCCCAATCCGCGAGGGCGAGTTCCTTGTCGAGCAGCAGCACAACACGGATATCCGGGTAGGCCGCCGGGCGGACCACACCGAGCATGAGCTTGCCGCCTTCGCGCGGCTCGAAGGTAAAGATGCTGCCATCCATGGCCGGATAGGCACCGCCGGCCTTGCCGATCTGGCCGATATGCAATTCGGCATGCGGGAAGCTGGCCAGCAATTGCCCGCTCTCGCGCTCCAGGCGGATCTCCAGACCAGGAAAATCGTCGATATAGGACAGCGCCGATCCGAGAATGGAGACGGGCAATTCAGCTGCGGCGAGCATGCTGCCCCGCCCCGGCACCTGGATCGTCCGGACGAGATACCAGGTCCAGTCGCCGGTCAGGGTGTTGCGGACCGGACCGATCACCCGCTGGCGACCGGCAATCCCATCGGACGCCGCAGGGTTGAACGGCACGACCCAATAGGCCGGGCGGGCCTTGCCGGCAGCCCAGACATGGCCTTCCGCATCGATGATCATCAGATCGCGGAACGCGAAGGTCTGGTAGTTGAGCCCCTGGAGGACTCGGGCTGCGACATCCGGTGTGAGGGCGACCTCGCCCCGACGGGAAGCCTCAGCAAGCAGCATCGGCACCCGGGAAAGCGCGGCATCGGCCTGGACCAACTGCCGGTTGACGGAGTTCTCGACATTGCGGGCGGTCCGATCAAGCTGCTGCTCGGCGGCCTGGAGCGTCGTGCGATAGGTCCGTTCCAGCACGAAGGCGGTACCGGCAGCGAGGGCCCAGAGCATCAGGGCTGCGCCCAGGATGATGTAGGGAGTGAGCTTTCTAACCTTCATCACACGCTCTGTCTGATTGGCCTCGGGATCATCACCGGCGACGGGCTCCGGTAGTCGTCAGCGTTGATTGGCCGTATCCGAAACCCGGCGGATGAGGATCCGGTTGTCGTCCTCGACCATCATGCCCAGTTCCGGTCCGACATAGCGGTTCCACGCCATGCGGCAGGGCTCGCCGCAGCGCTTGAGCCAGCTCGGAAAGACGTGCTCGACAAAGAGGCGTCGAAAATCCGCGGCATCCCGCTGCGTCACCGACACCATCATCATCGAACCCTTGCGCGCGCCCTGGCAGGTCTCGGCGCCGATGTTGCAGGCAAGGCCATTGACGGTCTCGCGCTCGGCAGCATCCCAGATCCGCGATTCCAGCGTCGTCACGGCCTTCTGGAGGGTTTCCTGAAGCTCCGGGGGCAAGCTCCGCCAGAGATCGCGGTTCACACCGAAGATCGAGATGCCGGCATTGATGGCCATGGGATGGATATGCGAAGCGACATCGATCAGCCCGATCTCGTTGCCGCTGAGGGTTCCGGTAATGGCGCAATCCACCACGCCGCGGCGGACGCCGCCGACAACCTCGGCAAAGGCCATTTTCACCGGCATGGCACCGACCGCGGTCATCATTTCGGACTGGCTGACCGACGACGTCCGGACCCGAAGGCCCTGGAGGTCCTTCAGGCTCGAAATGGGCCGGGCGCAGAACAGGACCTGCTGCGGGTAGGTGTAGATGCCCAGGAGCTCGACATTGTAGCGCTCGTGCAGAATGCTTTTCAGATGCGGACGATAGAGGCTGGTGACCCGACGCAAGGTAGCAAAATCCGGGTTCAGGCCGGGCAGGTCGATGCCATTGAGTTCGGGATCATCGCCGGCAACCAGGGCCAGCAATGCGGTGCCGAAGCCGACAACGCCGGTCTGCATCAGATCCAGCATGTCCGCGCCGGGGAAGCCGGAACGGTCGAACGGATGGACGGTCGCGATGATGCGGCCGCCCGTGATCTCGGCAATCTCGTTCCTCCAGAACGGTTCCTCGAACCTCGTGAACTGGTTGACGCCGCCGAGCCCGCCGATGATGTTCAACCGCAAGGGTTCGTTCGCGACAGCGGAATGAACCACCATGAAAGGGGCGAGCAGCGTCATCAGGAGCGCCATGCCCAGAGAGCAGCCCAACCGCTTCGACATCGATGCCGTTGCCATGACAACCTCCCGCAAACGCTTTCACAGGCCGACACGCTATCGGCAGGAGGATTAATCTTTGTAACTTTTCCCGTCTAGGTTGTATTGCGATTGTGAAGCGGAGCCGGTTTCACCGAACAGGGTTAAGAAGCCGTAGCCCGGCCGGTACGGTCAGCGCGCGTTTCTGGTCAACAGCCGGTCGGCAATATGCGCAGCGATCGGCAAGGCGGATGTCGCGGCCGGGGACGGGGCATTGCAGACATGCAGGCTGTTCCGGCTGTCGACAAACAGGAAGTCATCGATGATCGACCCGTCGCGGCCGACAGCCTGCGCGCGGACGCCGGAACGGTAGGGGACCAGATCCTCGAGGCGGATATGCGGGCAGTATTTCTGCACCTTCCGCAGATAGAGCGGCTTGCTCGCCGAGGCCGCAAGTTCGGAAAGCGCAGAGCGGAAATTGCGGCGCAGCAACCGCCAGAAGCCGGGATAGGCGAGGCTCGAGGCGAGATCCCGCAGGTCGATATCCGTGCGGGCATAGCCCTCCCGCTTGAAAGCCAGCACGGCATTGGGACCGACCGTGAATCCGCCATCCATCTTCCGGGTCAGGTGGACGCCCAGGAAGGGCCGCTCCGGATCCGGCACAGGATAGATCAGATGCCTGACGAGGTCCGGGGGCTGGTTGGCGATCCGGAAATATTCGCCACGGAAAGGCACAACCCGGAAATCCACCTCCGCTCCGAATTGGCGGGCCAGATGATCGGACATCAGGCCACCACAGAATACGGCGCGGCCGGCCGAGATATCGCCGGCGGTGGTCTGCAGGGTGACATCGTCCGAACGTTCCGTCCCGCCGGTCACAGCCTGGCCGCAGCGGAGCGTGCCGCCGCGCTCCTCGAACAGCCTGGCCATATGCCGGGCCACGAGGCCGTAATCGACGATCCCCGTGCTCGGCGAAAGCAGCGCGGCGACGGACCGGACGCGCGGTTCGAGCGTCCGGGCTTCCTCACCCGAGACACGCTCGATCGGAATCCCGTTGGCCCGGGCCCGCGCCTCGAGGGCCGCAAGCTTGACGGCCTCGGCCTCGTCCGTCGCGACGATCAACTTGCCGCAGATCTCGAAGGGAATGCCATGCTCGGTGCAGAAGGCCTTCATCGCGTCCTTGCCTTCCCGGCAGAAGCGCGCCTTCAGGCTCCCCGGCGCGTAATAGACGCCGGCATGGATCACGCCGGAATTGCGCCCGGTCTGGTGGCGGGCGACTTCCGGTTCCTTCTCGAGAATGACGATACGGGCGCCTGGAAGGCGATCCTGCAGCGCGAGGCCCGTGGCGAGGCCCACGATCCCGCCCCCGACAATGACACAATCCGGATTGCTCTGAGACATGGATCTGCGGTGAACGATCCCGCTTTCGGGGTCAAGACCCGATCGCGGCTTCAGGCAACGCGATTGATGGTGCGGGCCGGGCTCCTGGCGGGCCCGAACTCCGCAAGGATCTCCGATTCGGGTCGCGGCCGGCCGAACAGGTAGCCCTGGACATAGCGGCACCCCTCGTAGATCAGCATGTCACGCTGCGTCTCGGTCTCGACCCCCTCCACGATGACGTCGATGCCGATATCCTGGCCGAGGCTGAGAATTGCCCGGCGGATCGCGGTGTTCATGGTGCCATCTTCGTTGTTCTGGACGAAGGACTTGTCGATCTTGATCTTGTTGAAGGGGAATTTCTGGAGGTAGCTCAGCGAGGAATGCCCGACGCCGAAATCGTCCAGCGCGATCCGCACGCCCAGCATGCGCAGCTGGCGGAGAATGTCGACGGTCCGGTAATCATCGGCCATGAGCACCGATTCGGTGATCTCCAGAACGAGGCGATGCGGCGAGAGCCCCGAGGCTGCGAGGGCATTGACCACCGAAACCGCGAGCTGGTGATTGCGGAACTGGATCGGCGAGAGATTGACCGAAACAGAGACATCGCTCGGCAGGCGCGCCATCATTTCGCAGGCCTGACGCAGCACCAACTCGCCGATCTGGAGAATGAGGCCGCTTTCCTCGGCGATCTCGATGAAATGGGCCGGCATCAGCAGCCCTTTCTGCGGATGCTGCCACCGGATCAGCGCCTCGAAGGCAGAAGGACGTCCGGATTCGAGATCCATGATCGGCTGGTAATGAAGCTCGAATTCGCTATGTGCGATCGCACGGCGCAGCTCGACCTCGATTTCCCGACGGGCAAGGATCGCAGCGGTCATGCCCTCATCGAAGCAGGCATAGGTGCCGCGCCCGTCGCGCTTGGCGCGGTAGAGGGCGATGTCGGCCTTCTTGAGCAGGTCATGCGCATCGAGGCCATCGCCCGGGGCGATGGCGATGCCGATGCTGACGCCGACATAGACCCGGCTTCCACGGATGCGGTAGGGCTTCGACAGGGTCTGGACCACCTGACGCGCGAGAAGCATGACGGATTCACGATCGCGTACATCCGGCATGATCAAGGCGAATTCGTCGCCGCCAAACCGCGCCGCCATGCCGCGCTTCGGCAGGGCCCGCATCAACCGGCGCGACGCCATGCGGAGCAGGATATCCCCGCAATCATGCCCCATCGTGTCGTTGACGTCCTTGAAGTGATCGAGGTCGAGGCAGAGCACCGCGATCTCGTGGCCGCGGCGGTTGTCCTCGAGTGCAGCAGAAAGCGTGTTGAGGAGCAGCGACCGGTTCGGCAGGCGCGTCAGCATGTCGTGCAGGGCCAGATGGGCAATCTCGGCTTCCGTGCGCATGCGCTCGGTGGCATCGATCACCATGCCCTCGTAGTAAGCGGGCATGCCGTCATGGTCGCGGACGAGCCATGACGCCTCGGAAACCCAGATCCGCTCGCGCGTCCTGTGCCGATACACTTCCGACACGAAATCGGTGGTGCGGCCTTCCCGCTCCATGATCTCGGTGAATTCCTCGCGACGCCGGGGATCGACATACCATTCCCCGGCAATATCGTTCACGGCGGCCAGCATTTCCGACTCGCTGTCATAGCCGTTAAGCCGCACGAGCGCCGGGTTGGCACGCAGCTGCTTGCCATCGAGCGTGGAGCGGAAGATGCCGACTGTCGAATTCTCGAAGAGGCTGCGATATTCCTCGTTCACCCGGGCGATGGCTTCCTCCCGGGCCCGGGCCTCTGTCACATCGGTGAAGGTTCGCACGAAGGAACCGTCCTGCAGGCGAATGGTGTTGAACTGGATGATCGTGCCGTTCGGCCGACGCCGGGTATAGGTATCGAGATCCGGCCCGGGATCGCCATTGCGTGCCTGTTCGACAATCTCGGGCGGATAGCCCTCGAATTCCCCCGATTCGTATTGCCAGCGAATGAGTTCGCTGATTGTCACGCCTTCCTGCATCAGGCCTTCGGGGAAGCCGAGCAATTCGACGACCCGCCGGTTGAAGAACAGGACGCGGCCGCCGGCATCAACCTTCATGATGCCCTGCGTGACGTTGTTGAGCGTCATCTCGAGCATGTCGCGGGTTGCACGCAACTCGTTCGACTTGCGGACATGGGCTGTTACATCGGACAAGGTGCGGACCTCGCCGCCGTCGGGCATCGGCAGGGCCTGGACCTGCAGCACGACGCCGTTGGGCCGGATCCTCTGGAAGGAGACCGGGCCCGGCCTCGCGGCCCGTTCGACAACCCAGCCCTTGAAGGAATCGCCCATCGCATCGAATTCGCCGGCTTCCAGCATGAGCTGGACGACGTCTTGAAAGGCGGGATTGCCCTCGAATACCGCCCGCGGCAGGCCGGTCATCTCGACAAATTTCTCGTTGAAAACCGCGATGCGCCCGTCCGGATCGATCATGACGATCCCCTGGTCCACATTCTGCAGGGTGGCCTCGAGACGCCGGTGCAGTTGCTCCAGTTCGTCCGTGCGCCGTGCGACCACCTGCATCAGGCGGGCATTGAACTGGTCGAGTTCCTCGACCATCAGGGCGATGGACCGATCCGTCCGCCGGCGTTCGATATCCGACTCGGCATAGGCATCCGAGACGAGGCGCGTCAGCAGGTCGAGATCAATATGACCGTCATCCCGCGTGGCCCGTTCGATCTGCTTCTGGAGCAAGCGATGCACGGCTGAGCTCATCCGATCGGCTGCCTTTCGCGGACCGAGAAGACGGTCATGGTCTGATTGTGCAATTGCAGCGTCCGCGACGCGGAATGCGGCGAGATCTCGCCATAGGAGTAGAAGCCGACAAGCGCATGGCGACGGGCAATTTCCTCGGCTGCAGCGGTGACCTCGTCGATGGCCCGCTGCCCCATGAGCAGGCGCCGTCCGATGCAGGAGACGAGCAGCGCGAAACCTTCCTGGCTGCCCGGGCCCGAACAGGCATTGCGGGCGGCCTGCGCGGAGCCCTCGACGATCCGGTCGAAGCTGCCGCGCATCAGCTGGGCAGTCCATCGCATCGGCATGTCGCCGGCAAAGATCATGGCCCGCCTGTCGCGGTCGATCCCCAGAACGGTACGGACAACATCGGTTCCCGGACGCTGCGGATCCTCGATGCGCAGCGGGAAGCAGAGCGCCGAGGCCGGCAGGTTCTGGACCTCCTCCTCGCCGAGATAGCGTTCGTAGAGATCAAGTGCCGACATGCCGTCGAGATCGTAGAGGATGTTGTCCACCGCGCGGGTGATCGTCCGTCTCGGGCCGAAGACATCCCAACCCCCGGCGGAGCCCGAGCTGACATCGAGTGCAGCGCCGTAGAGGCCGACCGCCGCGACCAGCCCGCTCCTCGGCGGCCCATCCGCGATGATGCTGGTCTCGCCAAAATTCTGGCCGTCCCCGGCAAGCCCACCGGCCACCAGGATATCCGGGCCCAGAGCCGCGCTCAGTCCCTCGACGAGACGCGTGCCATTGATCCGGATCCCGTCGGCGAGAACCATGACGGCGCGGAGATCGCTGCCGGCCAGTGCCGCGCCGATCGCCTGGCCGGCGGCAAGGCTGTTCCCGCCGCCGGTGATTTCGCTGGTTGCAAGCCGGACCCGGGCGGACTCAAACCAGACGGCGAGCCCGCATACCCTATCGTCCTCGATGCGCATGCGGTCGAATTGTCCGGCTGTCGAGCATCCGGCCAACGGGGTGCCGGGAAAAGCACGCTGCAGGGCGGGGATGAATTCGGGATGGGCGAGAATCTCGCGCGTGCCAAAGACCAGGACGAGCGAGGGCGCGCGGACCTCCCTTTCCGTGGCAAAACGGATACCGGTCGACAGTGACCAGTTGAACTCCCGCGCGTACACCGTTTTATCCCTGTCAGAACCGCATTATCGCCAAAATAGCGGCCAAGACTTAATAAAACGCTTGCCCGGCAAGTCGTGGTCACGCGGCTCAGAAGCGCGTCAGCAGGATGCTCGTTTCCGAATGCGCAATGCCGGCAATGTCGCGGATACGCCCGAGGACGAGATCCAGCTGCGCAAGGTCTTCCGTCACCAGTTCGACGATGACGTCCCAGCGGCCATTGGTGGAATAGATCGCGAGCGCTTCCGGAATGCCGCGCAGTTCCGCCACGACCTGCCGGATGTCGCCCGAGCGGATCTCGATGCTGGTCAGCGCCCGCACCACCTGGCGCTCGCTGCCGGGATCAAGCCGCAGGGTGAAGCCGAGAATGATCCTGTCGCGGACCAATCGCTCGATGCGGTTCTGGACCGTTGCGCGGGAAACGCCCAGCCGGCGGGCCAGTTCGATCGCGGTCTGGCGCGCATCATTGCGCAGGAGCGCGATCAGGCGGGAATCGGTGTCATCAAGGGAACGTTTTGACATTTTGCTCGGTCTATCCCGCATTATGTACTAGATATTTGCTGAATATCACAGATCATGTGCTTGATGTTAGCTCTTGATGGCCTCATCTCTGCGCTTCTCAAGGAGCCCGCCATGTCCCGAGCCGCCATGTCCGTTCTGCAATCCCCGTCCCCGGCGCCCGCTCTGCGGGCAGAGCCGGCCCTCCAGCCGGCCCCCTCCGCCTTCGGCGTGCCCTGCGGCGCCGGCGCCGGCGTTGCAGGCACCGAACTCGGGCCTGCCGCGGCACGGCTGGCGGGTCTTGCCGCCGCACTGGAACGTCTTGACCTTCCGTTCCGGGATGATGGCGACCTGATGCCGGCCACGATTGCGCCTGATCCCGTGCGGGCAGCCCTCGGCCGCCATGCAGAGCCGGTCGCAGGGTGGATCCGCGCCGTGCATGACCAGGCGATGGCCGTCCTGCAGCGGAACGAATGCCCGATCATGCTGGGGGGTGATCATGCCCTGAGCATGGGGTCAGTCAGCGCGGCGGCGCGCCATGCTGCAGAGGAGGGCCGCCGGCTCATCCTGCTCTGGATCGATGCCCATGCCGATTTCAATACCCCGGAAACCTCGCCTTCCGGCAATCTCCACGGCATGTCGCTGCAATTCCTTGCCGGGCATCCGGAGCTTCAGCGATTGCTGCCGGGACGGTCCTTTCCGGCTGTCCGGATGGAGGATGTCCATCTCGTCGGCGCGCGGTCATTGGACCGCCGCGAACGCGAAGCCGTCGCGGAAGCCGGCATCCGCTGCCATGACATGCGTGCCATCGACGAATTCGGGATCTGCGCCCATCTGCGCCGGATCCTTGCCGGGCTTGATCCGGCCAGGACCCACCTGCATGTCAGCTTCGATCTCGACGTGGTGGACCCGGCGCTGGCGCCGGGCGTGGGGACCCCGGTCGCCGGCGGCCTGTCCTATCGGGAGGCCCATCTGCTGATGGAGATGCTGCACGAGAGCGGCCTTGTCCGGTCGGTCGATTTCGTGGAGCTCAATCCGATGCTCGACCATGCCGGCCAGACCGCCCGGCTGCTTGTCGATCTGGCGGCCAGCCTGTTCGGCAAGACGATCAGCCTGCGCCGGAACGACACGGCCTGACAAGCCCGGGCCGCCTGCATGGGCAGCCTGCTCCCGGCAGGGCACAGGCCGCGCGAATGGCGGGCAGGACGCACCGGAAATGTCCAGCCCGACCCGTCCGGGCTAGACAATTGACGTCATTAATTTGTCTAGACATAAAAACCGGCCGATGCTTCAATCCTCCCCGGGAAAACCACATAACGGGGAGTTCGTCATGCTGTCGCGTCGCCTTGCCACCCTTGCTCTTGCCGGCTCCATGCTGGCCGGCTCTGCCTTCGTCGCCCTGGCGCAGGATACCAAGGTCTCGATCGGGATTTCCGGCTGGACGGGCTTCGCCCCGCTGACCCTGGCCAAGGAAGCCGGGATCTTCGCGAAGAACGGCCTTGACGTGACGATCAAGAAGATCCCGCAGGCCTCGCGCCATCTCGCCATCCTCTCCGGCGACATTCAATGCGCGGCCACCACGGTCGAAACGTGGATCGTCTGGAACGCCAATGGCGTTCCGACCAAGCAGATCTTCCAGCTCGACAAGAGCTACGGCGCGGATGGCATGGCCGTCCGGAATTCGGTCACCAAGATCACCGAACTGAAGGGCAAGACGGTCGCGGCCTCGGCGCCGGGCACCGCCCCGTATTTCACGCTGGCCTGGTTCCTCAAGAAGAACGGCCTCACGGTGAAGGATGTCACGGTGGTCAATATGGAGCCGGGTCCGGCGGCCCAGGCCTTCATTGCCGGGCAGAACGATGCCGCGATGACCTACGAGCCGTTCCTTTCGGCCGTGCGTGGCGCGCCGCAGGCCGGCAAGATCATTGCCACGACGCTCGATTATCCCATGGTCATGGACACGTTCGGCTGCTCGAACGATTTCCTCGCCAAGAACGAGAAGGCCGCGCAGGCGCTGACCAACAGCTATTTCCAGGCGCTCGAGATGATCGCCAAGGAGCCGGAAAAGGCGAATACGATCATGGGCGCGGATGTGAAGCAGACGGCGGAAGCCTTCGCCAAGTCCGCCTCCTACCTCCGCTGGCAGGACAAGGCGGCCAACCAGAAATTCTTCGCCGGCGAGCATGCGGCCTTCTCCAACGAAGCTGCCGACCTGCTGCTCGAACTGGGCATCATCAAGCAGAAGCCGGACATGTCGGCCCTGACCGATACCCGCTTCATCAAGTGACCTGACAGAGGCGCCGTGCGGGCGCCTCCCCCTTCCCGCTGGATCGGACATTCCGGATGCGCCCGCTCGAGCCGATTTCCCAGAAGGCCAAGACGGTCCTGGGCATCAGTTTCTTCGTCCTTTTCTTCGCTGCCTGGGCGATCGCCACGCTCGGCGGCTTCGTCCCGAAGATCTTCCTCGCCGATCCGCTGACCATGGTCAGCGATGGCTGGCGCCTGCTGACGACCTTCAATTTCGGCCTCGACATCCTGATCACGATCTGGCGCGTCGTCGGTGGCTTCATCCTCGCGGCCCTTGTGGCGGTTCCGCTCGGGATCCTGATGGGCGCCTACAAGCCCATCGAGGCCTTCTTCGAACCCTTCGTCTCCTTCGCGCGCTACCTGCCCGCCTCCGCCTTCGTGCCGCTTCTGATCCTCTGGGCCGGCCTGGGCGAGACGCAGAAGCTGCTTGTCATCTTCATCGGCTCGGTCTTCCAGATCATCCTGATGGTGGCGGTGGTCGTCGGGCAGACCCGCCGCGATCTCGTCGAGGCCGCCTACACGCTCGGCGCGGGCGATCAAGGCGTCGTGCGGCGCGTTCTCATCCCCATGAACGCACCGGAAATCGCTGAAATCCTGCGCCTCGTGCTCGGCTGGGCATGGACCTATGTGATCGTGGCGGAACTGATCGGTTCCTCGACCGGGATCGGCCACATGATCATCGACAGCCAGGCCCTGATGGCAACCGGGCAGATCATCTTCGGCATCATCGTGATCGGGCTGATCGGCCTCGTCTCCGATTTCGCCTTCAAGCTGGTGAACCGCCGCCTTTTCCCCTGGAGGCTGGCATGAGCAAGCTCGTCATCCAGAATGTCTCGCGCGTCTTTCCGGGCGTGCATGGCGGTGCGCCGGTCACGGCCCTGCAGCCGACGGACCTGACGATCGGGGACAATGATTTCGTGACGATCCTCGGACCGTCGGGCTGCGGCAAGTCAACCCTGCTGCGCATGGTGGCGGGGCTCGACCGGCCCTCGACCGGCACGATCGCACTGGACGGCAAGGCGGTCACGCGGCCGGGGCCCGATCGCGGCATGGTTTTCCAGAGCTATACCCTGTTTCCCTGGCTCACCATCGCCGAGAACATCGCCTTCGGCCTTCGGGAGAAGGGCGTCGGGGTGAAGGAGTCTCGCGAGATCGTCGCCGCCTATATCGAACGGGTCGGCCTGCGTGGCTTCGAGAACCACTGGCCGAAGCAACTCTCCGGCGGCATGCAGCAGCGGACGGCCATCGCCCGCGCGCTGGCCAATGACCCCGCCATCCTGCTGCTCGACGAGCCCTTCGGCGCGCTCGACAACCAGACTCGAGCCCTCATGCAGGAATTGCTGCTCGGCATCTGGGAACGCGACAAGAAGACCGTGCTCTTCGTCACGCATGACATCGAGGAAGCGATCTTCATGGCCACGCGCTGCCTTGTGATGTCAGCCCGGCCAGGCCGCATCAAGGCGGATCTGCCGATCGAGCTGCCCTATCCGAGGCATTACACGATCAAGACATCGCCCGAATTCTCGGCCCTCAAGGCCCGGATGACCGAGGAGATCCGCGCCGAAGCCGTTCTGGCCGCGGCCCATTGAGCTTCAGGGGATCAGCGGACCGCCCGGCCGGAAATGGCTGGTCAGCTGATGCCGGTCGCCCGGATAGGTCAGCCGGACCCAGGTGATGGTGGCATCCCCCTGCCAGGTCCGGCGCTCGATGGCGAGGCAGGCCGATTTCTTCGGGATGCCCAGCAGGGTCGCGATCCGCTGATCCGCCAGTTCGGCATGGATGACATGCTCGGCATTCGTCCAGGGGACAACGTCGAGAAGCCAGGTTCCCGGCGGAGAGACGATGAAGGGCTCGTCCCGCGCTGCGGGAACAATCGCCAAATTCATCAGGCGGTCTTCGACCACGAAAGGAAATTCGTTGGCAAAATGCCGCACGGAGATCGCCAGAACCTGGCCTCCGGGCGTAACCCGCAACTGCAGGGCGTCATCGGTCGTCATGGCCCGCTCCTGACGCGTCAGGATCTCGAAACGGTAGGCCTTGCCCTTGGCGAGGATCTCCGCCTTGATGTCCTGGATGTTGAGGATCGTTTCCTGCGAGCGCGGCATGGCGACAAAGGAACCGGACCGCCGCCGCCGGATGATCAGCCCGGCCTTGGCCAAAGCCGAGAGCGCCTTGTTCACGGTCATCCGGGAGCAATGATATTGCGCCTGCAATTCATGCTCGGCCGGCACGCGGGAACCGGGCACCCATTGGCCGGAAGCGATCCGGGCCTGCAGATCCCGCTGGATCTCGAGATAGCGCGGCAGGGGTGATACGGGATCGGACACGCTGTCGAACTTCCCCTTGGCCATGATCGTCCCTTACCGGCCTGCAAGCTTGCGGATGGTGTCCTTATAGCGGTTGGCAATGGCGGCGTGACCCCGGTGCCGGCCGCCCTCCACAAGGCGCGTACCGCCGACATAGACCTGATCGATCGCGGCACGGCCGGCGCAGAAGACATAGCCGTCGACATGGCGATCGGCTGTCGCGGCCACAAGATCGGGATGATCCGCCGCGAGGCAGACAATATCGGCGCGCTGGCCGACCTGGAGGCCCGCGACGGGTTGCGCGAGCGCCTGGGCGCCGCCGGCAAGTGCGGCACGGTATAATGTGCCGCCGGTCGAATCCCCCTCGGCCATGGCGCTGACATTCCGCGCCCGATGGGCCAGTCGCTGGCTGTATTCGAGCTGGCGCAATTCACCCGGAGCCGAGATCTCGACATTCGAATCCGTACCGACACCGAAGCGCCCGCCCCGAGCCATGTATTCGGCCAGCCGGAAGGTGCCATCGCCCAGGTTGGCCTCGGTAATCGGACAGAGCCCAGCCACGGCGCCGCTTTCGGCGAGATGGCGCGTTTCGGCCTCGTTGAGATGCGTGGCATGGACGAGGCACCAGCGGTCATCGACGGCGACATGATCGAAGAGCCATTCGACCGGGCGACGGCCGGACCAGGCGATGCAATCCTCGACCTCCTTCACCTGCTCGGCGATGTGGATATGCACCGGACCTTCGGACCACGCCGCGAGCAGGGCCTGCAATTCATCCGGGGCGACAGCCCGGAGGGAATGCGGCGCGATGCCCAGCCGGGCGCCGGGCAGGGCCAGAAGCGCGGTGCGGGCACCTTCCACGAGCCGCTGGAACCCGTCGAGGTCGTTGAGGAACCGGCGCTGGCCCTCATGGGCCGGGACCGCGCCGAAGCCGCCATGGGCATAGAAGACCGGCAGAAGGGTCAGGCCGATGCCGGATGTTCCGGCCGCCGCCACGATCCGGCCGGCCAGTTCGGCGCGGTCGGCATAGGGGTTTCCCGTGCGGTCATGGTGGAGATAGTGGAACTCGCCCACGGCAGTGAAGCCGGCTTCCAGCATTTCCATGAAGGCGAAGGCGGCGATGGCTTCGACATCCTCCGGATCGAGCAGGCCAAGAAAACGATACATGACCTGACGCCAGGACCAGAAGCTGTCGCTCGAAGGGCCACGGGTTTCCGCGAGGCCCGCCATCGCCCGCTGGAAGGTGTGGCTGTGCAGGCTTGCGAGCCCCGGCAACGCGACGGCGCCGGAAATGCCGGCGGGCGGAGGCGGCGCATCGTGCCGGACCGAGTGGATGACGCCATGCTCGCAGGTCAGGAGCACGTTGTCAGCCCAACCTTCAGGCAGCAGGGCCCGGGTGAAGAACAGGGTGTCGGCCATCCGGAAACTCCCGTTGAGCGGCGCGCCAAAAACCTGCTGGACAATACCGCGTTCCGGCTATTATGTATAGACAAATTAACCGGTCAATCGGGAGGCCTCCCCCATGCAAATGGATCGTCTCTGGCGGCATGTGAACCTCGCCACGATGGCGGAGACCGGGCCTTTCGCGCAACCGCTCCGGCAGGGCTCCCTCGGCGTGAAGGATGGCCGCATCGTCCATATCGGTCCCGACGCCGATCTCCCGGCCAGCATCAAGGCCCTGGAAGAGATCGATTGCGAGGGGCGCTGGATGACGCCGGGCCTCATCGACTGCCATACCCATCTCGTCCATGGCGGCCATCGCGCCCGGGAATTCGAGATGCGGCTTGCAGGCGCGAGCTACGAGGAGATCGCGCGGGCGGGCGGCGGCATCCTTTCCACGGTCAAGGCGACCCGTGCGGCTTCCGAGGACGGGCTGGTGGCCAGTGCCCTGCCCCGCCTCGACGCCCTTCTCGCCGAGGGTGTGACGACGGCCGAGATCAAGTCCGGCTACGGGCTGGACCGGGTGACCGAATGGAACTGCCTCCGCGCCGCGCGACGGCTTGGCAAGGAGCGCGCGGTCACGATCCGCACAACCTATCTCGGCGCGCATGCGCTCCCGCCGGAATGGCGCGACAACCGGGCTGGCTATGTCGCCTTCGTGGCGGATGAGATGCTGCCGGCTCTCGCCGAGGCCGGCCTGGCCGATGCTGTCGATGCTTTCTGCGAGGGCATCGCCTTCACACCGGAAGAGACCGCGACAATCTTCGCGCGGGCCCGCGCACTCGGGCTGCCGGTCAAGCTCCATGCTGACCAGCTGTCCAATCTCGGAGGCGCCGCGCTTGCCGCGGCGCATGGCGCGCTCTCGGCCGATCACTGCGAATACACCGATGCACAAGGCGCCGAGGCGATGGCCCGGGCAGGCACCGTGGCGGTCCTGCTGCCGGGCGCCTTCTACTTCCTGCGCGAGACGCAGAAGCCGCCGGTGGAAGCGTTCCGCGCGGCCGGGACGCGGATGGCGCTGGCGACAGATTGCAACCCCGGCTCCTCGCCGCTGACCTCGCTGCTGCTGACGATGAACATGGCCGCCACCTTCTTCCGGATGACGGTCCCGGAATGCCTGGCTGGCGTCACCCGGGAAGCCGCGCACGCCCTCGGGCTGCATCACGAAACCGGGACGCTGGAAGCCGGCAAACGCGCCGATCTGGCGGTCTGGTCGATCTCGGACCCCGCGGAACTGGTCTACCGGATCGGCTTCAACCCGCTGCATCAACGGATATGGAGGGGCGCATGACGCGCATCGTTCTGAAACCCGGCGCAGTCACGCTCGCCGAATGGCGGATGATCCGCGATGGCGCCGGCGTGACGATTGATCCCGCCAGCCTGCCGGCGATCGACCGTTCGGCCGCGGCGGTCACCGCCATTCTCGCCAGGGGCGAGCCGGTCTACGGGATCAATACCGGTTTCGGCAAGCTGGCGATGGTCCGGATCGCCGATGGGGATCTCGCGCGGCTCCAGCGCAACATCGTGCTCTCCCATGCTGCGGGCACGGGCGCGCCGATGCCGGCGGGCATCGTCCGGCTGATGATGGCGCTCAAGCTGGCCAGCCTCGCCCAGGGCGCCTCGGGCGTGAGCCGGGCCACGGTGACGATGCTGGAAACGCTGCTCAACCGCGACATCCTTCCTGTCGTGCCGCAGCAGGGTTCGGTGGGTGCATCGGGCGATCTGGCGCCGCTCTCGCACATGACTGCGGCGATGATCGGCGTCGGCCATTTCCTCATCGACGGCAGGCCTGTGGAAGCCGGCAAGGCGCTGCGGGATGCCGGGCTCGACCCGATCGTCCTCGGCCCGAAGGAAGGCCTTGCGCTGCTCAACGGCACGCAATTCTCGACGGCCTATGCCCTGGCCGGCCTCTTCGATGCCGAGGCGTTGTTCCAGTCCGCCCTGGTGACCGGGGCGCTTTCCACCGATGCCGCGCGCGGTTCGGACACGCCGTTCGACGTGCGCATCCACCAGCTGCGGCGCCATCGCGGGCAGATCGAGACCGCCGCAGCGCTGCGCGCGCTGATGAGCGGTTCCGGCATCCGCGCCTCGCATCTCACCGGCGATGATCGCGTGCAGGATCCTTATTGCCTGCGCTGCCAGCCGCAGGTCATGGGGGCTGTCCTCGACCTGCTCCGGCAAGCGGCCGCGACACTCGCCACGGAAAGCAATGGGGTTTCCGACAATCCGCTGATCTTCGCGGAGACGGGTGAAGCCCTGTCCGGCGGGAATTTCCATGCCGAGCCGGTCGCCTTCGCGGCGGACATGATCGCGATGGCGATCTGCGAGATCGGCTCGCTGGCGGAACGGCGGATCGCGATGCTGGTCGACCCGGCCCTGTCGGGCCTGCCGGCCTTCCTGACACCGAAGCCGGGCCTCAATTCGGGCTTCATGATCCCGCAGGTCACGGCCGCGGCCCTTGTTTCCGAGAACAAGCAGCGGGCCTTCCCCGCTTCGGTCGATTCCATCCCGACCTCCGCCAACCAGGAGGATCACGTCTCCATGGCCGCCCATGCCGCCCGTCGGCTGATCGAAATGGCCGCCAACCTTCGGGCCATCCTCGGCATCGAATTGCTGGCCGCCGCGCAGGGCTGCGACTTCCATGCGCCCCTCGCCACCAGCCCGGCCCTGAAGGCGGTGCATGCGGCTCTACGGGCGCGCGTGCCGATGCTCGACGAGGACCGCCATTTCCATCCCGACATGGAGGCAGCCATCGATCTCGTCGGGCCGGAACTGCCCCGGCTGACCGGATTGTCGCTGCCCTCCAGCCTGGAGACCGCCGCATGACCGCGCATCCCGAATGGCTGGATATCCGCGAGGGAACCGCGCCGCTGATCCTGAGCCTGCCGCATACCGGCACCGAGATTCCCGCCGAATTCGAGGCGGCGCTGGTTTCGCCCTGGCTGGCCCGCAAGGACGCGGACTGGTGGATTGACCGGCTCTATGCCTTTGCCGAGAGCATGGGCGCCACGATGATCCGGACGCGGATCTCGCGGACAGTCATCGACGTCAATCGCGATCCCTCGGGCCAGTCGCTCTATCCCGGCATGGCCACGACGGAACTCTGCCCGACCACGACCTTCGACGGCGAGCCGCTCTATCGCGGCGCAAATCCCGATGCCGCCGAGATCGCGCGGCGGCGTGCGGTCTATTTCGACCCCTACCATGCTGCGCTTGAGCGCCAGATCGGGCGGCTCCGGCAGCAGCATTCGGCCATCGTGCTCTATGATTGTCACTCGATCCGCTCGGTGATCCCGCGGCTCTTCGAGGGCACGCTGCCGCATCTCAATCTCGGGACCAACAGCGGCAAGGCCTGCGCGCCTGCGCTGGAAGCGCGGCTTGCCGCCATCGGCAGGGCTTCGCCCTTTGAATTCGTCGCCAATGGCCGCTTCAAGGGTGGCCATATCACCCGGCATCACGGCAAGCCGGAACAGGGCGTCCATGCCGTGCAGATGGAACTGGCCTGCCGGGCCTTTCTCGACGAGCCGCCCGGCGCCGTGAGCGAGTCCAACTGGCCGACGCCCTTCGACGATGCCTATGCCGCCCCGATCCGGGCGACCCTGCGAGCCATGCTCGATGCCTGCCTCGACTCCGTCCGTCCCCAGTGAGGAACCCGCCATGAACGCGCCCGCACCCCGCCTCGACAATGCCCGCATCATCCGCGCCGCGCGCGGCGATACCCTCACGGCCAAGAGCTGGCTGACGGAGGCGCCGCTCCGCATGCTGATGAACAATCTGGACCCGGATGTCGCGGAAAAGCCCGGTGAACTGGTGGTCTATGGCGGGATCGGGCGCGCCGCCCGCGACTGGGACAGTTTCGACCGGATCGTGGCGGCCCTCAAGCGGCTCGAGGCGGATGAAACCCTGCTGGTCCAGTCCGGCAAGCCGGTCGGCGTGTTCCGGACGCATGCCGATGCACCGCGCGTGCTGATCGCGAATTCCAACCTCGTGCCGCATTGGGCCACCTGGGACCATTTCCACGAACTCGATCGCAAGGGCCTGATGATGTACGGCCAGATGACGGCCGGTTCCTGGATCTATATCGGCAGCCAGGGCATCGTGCAGGGCACCTACGAGACCTTCGTCGAGATGGGGCGGCAGCATTACGGCGGCGATCTCGCCGGCCGCTGGATCCTCACGGCCGGCCTTGGCGGCATGGGCGGCGCCCAGCCGCTGGCGGCCACGATGGCCGGCGCGTCCTGCCTTGCGGTGGAATGCCGGCCCTCCTCGATCGAGTTCCGCCTGCGGACGGGCTATGTCGATGTCCAGGCCAAGGATCTCGACGAGGCGCTGACAATCATCGAGCGCTCTTGCCGCGAGAAGAAGCCGCTCTCGGTCGCGCTTCTGGGCAATGCCGCCGATGTTTTCGCCGAACTGGTCCGCCGGGGCGTTCGCCCGGATTGCGTGACCGACCAGACCTCCGCGCATGACCCGCTGAACGGCTACCTGCCGCAGGGCTGGACACTGGCCGATTGGGAAGCCAGGCGCGAGAGCGATCCGAAATCCGTCGTCAGCGCCGCCAAGCATTCGATGGCCGCCCATGTCCGGGCCATGCTCGACTTCCACCGGATGGGCGTGCCAACGGTCGATTACGGCAACAATATCCGTCAGATGGCGCTGGAGGATGGCGTGGCCGATGCCTTCGACTTCCCAGGCTTCGTGCCGGCCTATATCCGCCCGCTCTTCTGCCGCGGAATCGGGCCGTTCCGCTGGTGCGCGCTGTCGGGCGATCCCGAGGACATCTACCGGACGGATGCGAAGGTGAAGGAGCTGCTGCCCGACAACAAGCCTCTCCATCGCTGGCTCGACATGGCGCAGCAGCGGATCAAGTTCCAGGGCCTGCCGGCCCGGATCTGCTGGGTCGGCCTGGGTGACCGGCACCGGTTGGGCCTTGCCTTCAACGAGATGGTGGCACGCGGCGAACTCAAGGCGCCGATCGTGATCGGGCGCGACCATCTCGATTCGGGCTCGGTCGCCTCGCCGAACCGCGAGACCGAGGCGATGAAGGACGGTTCGGATGCCGTGTCCGACTGGCCGTTGCTCAATGCGCTCCTCAACTGCGCGAGCGGCGCGACCTGGGTGTCGCTGCATCATGGCGGCGGGGTGGGGATGGGCTTCTCGCAGCATTCCGGAATGGTCATCGTCTGCGATGGCACACAGGATGCGGCGCGGCGGCTCGAACGCGTGCTCTGGAATGATCCGGCGACCGGCGTGATGCGCCATGCCGATGCCGGCTACGACATTGCCGCGGATTGCGCGCGGCAGCACCGCCTCGACCTGCCGAGCCTCTGAGGTCGAGGCGATGCCGGTCCGGATGCTCGATCCCCGCGGGTTTCGCCGCATGCCCTGGAAGAATGGCGGCGGCGAAACCATCGAGATGCTTGCACATCCGGAAGGGGCCGATCTCGCCAGCTTCGACTGGCGCATAAGCATGGCCCGCGTGGCCGGCGATGGCGCCTTCTCACGCTTCGACGGGATCGACCGGACGCTGAGCGTGCTCGAGGGCGGGCGGCTCGTTCTCGACTTCGGGACCAGCCAGATGACGCTGGATCCGAGGACGGCGCCATTTCCCTTTGACGGCGATGCCAGCGTGACGGGCTTCGTGCCAGATGGCCCGATCCTCGATCTCAACGTGATGACACGGCGTGGCCGGTATTCCCATCACGTCCTGCGGATCACAGATGGCCAGACGGCGACGGCCGGGCCGCCCCGGATCATCGCCTTCGCGCATAAGGGCGAAGCCGGGCTCGATCAGGACGGTACGCGGATTGCCATTCCCGAGGGGCATGCCGTGCTTGTTGCCGACGGGGGCTTGGCGAGGCTCACCGCAGCGCCCGCCGGCATCGCCTATCTGATCGAGATCAACGCGGCCGGCGCCGCCTGATCAGATCAGGCCGCGCCGCGCGAGATTGCGCATCAGGGCCGTCGTTCCGAATTGCCAGGGCGGGCATTCATCCGACGGCGCCATCTGGTTGACGAGCGCCCCGAGTTCGGGCGCCGCGACCACAACGATATCGCCGTAGGCATGGGTGAAGCCCTTGCCCGGCGCCCCACGATCCTGGACCGGGGCGAACAAGGTGCCGAGAAACAGCACCGCGCCATCCGGATACTGGTGATGCGGCCCGAGCATCTGGCTCGCCAGATCCGCCGGATCACGGCTGATCTTCGCCATGTTCGAGGCCCCCTTCATCACGAAGCCATCCAGCCCAGTCACATCGAGGCTGAGCTCCATCTTCCGGACATGATCGAGCGTGAAGCCGGCATCGAAAAGCCGGATGAAGGGCCCGAGGGAACAGGAGGCGTTGTTGTCTTTCGCCTTGCCCAGCAGCAGGGCCGAGCGCCCCTCGACATCGCGCAGATTGACATCGTTGCCGAGCGTGGCGCCAACGATCCGGCCATCCGGGGCCACCACCAGGACGACTTCCGGCTCCGGGTTGTTCCAGGTCGAGACGCGGTGCAGGCCGGCCAGCATGCCGGTACCGACCGAGGCCATGGGCTGCGCCTTGGTGAAGATCTCGGCATCGGGCCCGATGCCAACCTCCAGATACTGGCTCCAGACGCCCTGACGGATCAGCACCTCCTTCAGCGCCATCGCCTCCGGCGAGCCCGGCTTGAGCCTCGAAAGGTCATCGCCGACAAGGCGCACGATCTCCGACCGGATGGCCGCGGCGGCGCCGGCATCGCCACGGGCGCGTTCCTCGATCACCCGCTCCAGCATCGAGATGGCGAAGGTCACGCCCGCCGCTTTCACGGCCTGCAGGTCGACCGGTGGCAGCAGCCAGGGCCGCTTCGTGTCGCGGGTCGCTTCCGGCGTGTTGAGCAGGATCGGCTCCAGCGGGCCGAGATCGGGGCCATCGAGCTGGAGCAGCCTGGCGATCAGTCCGGCATCCGCGCAAAGCTGCGCGGAGGTCGCGGCATGGCGCGAAATGTCGACCAGATGGCCATCCGCCACACGGACGAGCGCCGGCCCCTCCTGATCGGGCAGCCAGACCCGCCCGACGAGGCTGGCTGTGGCCGCATCGCGCGGCATGGCGGAATGCTGGCGCAGGACCGCATGAAGTTCCTTGGACATGGTTCATCCCCTGGGCATTGTTGTTGGCCGAGCCTAGCAAGGAGGCAGGCCCGGAAGCCAGTGCATAGACAGGCCTTCGCCCGATTTCCTGAGGATCGCCCTTGCTTCATCCGGGCGGGCGAATAAGGCTTGCGCAAACAGCGGGGCTGCGGCCCCGGGCAAGCGACGAGGCCATGATGATCGAAGGACATAATCTCCGCGTGGATGGCGGCCGGCTCTGGGCCAGCCTGATGGAGATGGCGAAAATCGGCGGGACAGAGAAGGGCGGCTGCAACCGTCAGGCCCTGACCGCCGTCGATGCGGAGGGCCGCGCCCTGTTCCGATCCTGGTGCGAACGGCTCGGCTGCGCCGTCGATACGGATGGCCTCGGCTCGATGTTCGCCCGCCGCGCGGGTCTTGAGGACCTGCCGCCCGTCCTGATCGGCTCCCATCTCGATACGCAGCCGACCGGTGGAAAATTCGACGGCGTGCTCGGGGTGCTTGCCGGTCTCGAAGTGCTCCGCGTCCTGCATGAGACCGGAATCCGCACACGGCGCCCGATCGAGCTCGTGAACTGGACCAACGAAGAGGGGTGCCGCTTCCAGCCGGCCATGCTGGCTTCGTCGGTCTTTGCCGGGCTCACCGACCACGCCGCCACGCTCGAGGCGCGGGATGCCGAGGGGATCCGTCTGGGCGACGCCCTGGCCGGCATCGGCCTCGATGCCGCGCGCCCGGTCGGCGGCAGGCCGATCGCTGCCTATCTCGAATTGCATATCGAGCAGGGCCCGATCCTCGAGGCCGAGGGTGCCGATATCGGCTATGTGGTGACCGGGCAGGGCCTGCGCTGGTACGACGTGACCGTGACCGGCTTCGAGAGCCATGCCGGCTCGACCCCGATGCCGCGCCGCCGCGATGCGCTGCTGGCAGCCCTGCCGATCATCCAGGGCATCCGGGACCTCGCCCTGTCCCATGCCCCCGCAGGACGGGGAACCGTCGGCGAGATGCGGCTGCTGCCAAATTCCCGCAATGTCATTCCTGGGCAGGTCCAATTCTCGGTCGATGTGCGGCATCCCGAAGCCGCCATCCTGGCGCAGATGGACGAAGGCGTGCGGACGCTGGTCGCCCGGGTCGCTGCGGAGACCGGGCTCGCCATCACGCTGACCGACATTGCCCATAGCGCGCCGGTGCCCTTCGATCCGGGCCTGCTCGCGATTGTCCGCGAGGAAAGCACCGCAATGGGGCTCAAGGGGCGCGACATCGTCTCCGGCGCCGGGCACGATGCCTGTAACATGGCAAGGGCCTATCCCAGTGCGCTGATCTTCTCGCCTTGCAAGGACGGGATCAGCCATAACGAAGCCGAAGACATGAAACCGGCCTGGGCCGAGGCCGGCGCCAATGTCCTTCTGCGGACCGCCCTGCGCGTCGCCAATGCGCCCTGATCCGATCGAGCTGCCGTGAATCTGCCCGGCATGCACAAGGTTTGCACAGCCTGTCGACAGGTTGTCTGATCCTGGCGGCCCGAAGACGAATGGATCCGCCGGCGGCCAGCCCGGCGGCCCTGCCGCGGATTGCGGCGGCAGCTGGACGTGCCATTGCCGCCGTCCAAGACACAAAATACTGATATTGCTGGATCTCTTGGCAAGATCCGCACCGTCTCAAGACGAGCGTCATCCGCATTGTGCCGGCTGGCATATCGGTTGCTTTTCTCCCCGCATCACAAGGCATCGCCGTCGGGGAGACAGTCATGGCCATTTTCAAGAATCCGTTCGACCATCGCTTCCGGCTCTCCAGCAAGGGCTGTTCCTGCGGCCAGCATGGCAGCGAGGCGGAACATGCAGCCGCCACGATGGAGGGGGTCGCCGCCTCCGGCGACCAATCCCTGCGCCTGCGCCGGAGCGTCGAGAATGCTGTCATGCGCGCCCTGTTCCCGGTGGACGAACAGCGCCGGAACTTCCTCAAGGTGGTCGGCGCCTCGACGGCCTATGCCGCGATCAACACCCTGTTCCCGATCGCTGCCGCCACGGATGTGCTCGCCCAAGGCGCGGCTCTGGAGAAGAAGGATCTCAAGGTCGGGTTCATCCCGATCACCTGCGCAACGCCGATCATCATGGCCGCGCCGATGGGCTTCTATTCAAAACAGGGCCTCAATGTCGAGGTGATCAAGACCGCCGGCTGGGCGGTGATCCGTGACAAGACCCTGAACAAGGAATACGACGCCGCGCATATGCTCTCGCCGATGCCGCTCGCCATTTCGATGGGCGTCGGGTCGAATGCGATCCCCTACACGATGCCGGCGGTGGAGAACATCAACGGCCAGGCCATCACACTGGCCATGAAGCACAAGGACAAGCGCGATCCGAAGAGCTGGAAGGGCTTCAAGTTCGCGGTGCCCTTCGACTATTCGATGCACAATTACCTGCTCCGCTACTATCTCGCGGAAGCCGGGCTTGACCCCGATACCGATGTTCAGATCCGCTCGGTCCCGCCGCCCGAGATGGTGGCCAATCTCCGGGCCGACAATATCGACGGGTTCCTCGCGCCGGACCCCGTCAACCAGCGCGCGGTCTTTGACGGCGTCGGGTTCATCCACATGCTCTCGAAGGAGATCTGGGACGGCCATCCCTGCTGCGCCTTCGCGGCATCGAAGGAATTCGTGACAACCTATCCGAACACCTATGCCGCGCTTCTCAAGGCGATCATCGAGGCGACAGCCTTCGCCACGAAGAACGAGAACCGGAAGCAGATCGCGGAGGCCATCGCGCCGCCGAACTATCTCAACCAGCCGGTGACGGTGATCGAGCAGGTCCTGACCGGCACCTATGCCGATGGCCTTGGCCAGATCAAGCGCGATGCGAAGCGGATCGATTTCGATCCCTTCCCCTGGGAAAGCTTCGCCGTCTGGATCCTGACGCAGATGAAGCGCTGGGGTCAGATCAAGGGTGATGTCGATTATGCCGGCGTGGCGAAGCAGGTCTTCCTCGCGACAGATGCGACCCGGCTGATGAAGGAAGCCGGCCTGACGCCGCCGACCACGACCACCAAGACCTTCTCGGTCATGGGCAAGGTCTTCGACCCCGCCAAGCCGGAGGAATACATTGCCTCCTTCCCGATCAAGCGGACCTGATCGATGCGGCAGACCAGTCTCCGGCTCCGGGCAGGCATCGTCTCGCTGACGATCCTGCTCATCTTCGGGCTTGCCTGGCATATCGGCGTGTCGGGCACCGGCCCGGCGCAGCAGATGGATCCCGAATACGCCAAGCTGATGGGTCAGACCGCCGTGCAGGGCAAATCCGCCATGCCGGGCCCGCTCGATGTGCTGGCCAAGATCTGGAGCCACCTCAAGGAGCCGTTCTACGACCGGGGACCGAACGACAAGGGCATCGGGATCCAGCTCGCCTATTCGATCGGACGTGTGCTGCTCGGCTATGGCCTCGCGATGCTGGTCGCGCTGCCGCTTGGCTTCCTGATCGGCATGTCGCCGCTGATGGCCCGCGCGCTTGACCCCTTCATCCAGATCATGAAGCCGGTCTCGCCGCTGGCCTGGATGCCGCTGGCGCTCTACACGATCAAGGATTCCTCGATCTCCTCGATCTTCGTCATCTTCATCTGCTCGCTCTGGCCGATGCTGATCAACACGGCCTTCGGCGTCTCCAGCGTGCGGAAGGAATGGCTCAACGTCGCCCGGACCCTCGAGGTCGGGCCCTTCCGCCGGGCCTTCACCGTGATCCTGCCGGCTGCCGCGCCGACCATCGTCACCGGCATGCGTATCTCGATCGGCATTGCCTGGCTGGTGATCGTCGCGGCCGAGATGCTCGTGGGTGGCACGGGAATCGGATATTTCGTCTGGAACGAGTGGAACAACCTGTCGATCACCAATGTCATCACCTCCATCCTGGTGATTGGCCTTGTCGGCATGATCCTTGACCAGGCCCTCGCGCGCGTGGCCCGCGCCGTGTCCTTCCCGGAGTGAGCCATGAGCGCGAAGTTCATCTCCATCGAGGGAATCACGCGGCGTTTCCACGCGCCGGATGGCGGGACAACCACGGTGTTCGAGGATATCTGGTTCGCCATCGCCCGGGGCGAGTTCGTCTGCATGATCGGACATTCCGGCTGCGGCAAGACGACCGTTCTCAACATCCTCTCGGGACTCGACCTGCCGGATGACGGCGCGGCGATCGTCGATGGCAAGGCGATCGAGGGCCCCTCGCTCGACCGGGCGGTGATCTTCCAGAGCCATGCCCTGCTGCCCTGGCGGACGGTGTTGGGCAATGTCGCCTATGCGATATCCTCGCGCTGGCCGCGCTGGAGCCGGAGCCAGGTCGAGGAGCAGGCGCGGCGCTTCATCGAAAAGGTCGGGCTGAAGGGTGCCGAGGCCAAGAAACCCGCCCAGCTTTCGGGCGGCATGAAACAGCGCGTCGGCATTGCGCGGGCGCTGTCGATCGAACCCAAGATCCTGCTGATGGACGAACCCTTCTCGGCGCTGGATGCGCTGACGCGCGGGACCTTGCAGGACGAGGTGCGCCGGATCTGCCTCGAGACCGGGCAGACCGTCTTCATGATCACCCACGATGTCGACGAGGCGATCTATCTCGCCGACAAGATCGTGCTCATGACCAACGGGCCGGAAGCCATGGTCGCGGAGATCGTCGAAAATCCGCTGCCGAAGGAGCGGGACCGGAACCAGATCCACCGCCATCCCGCCTTCTACGCGATCCGGAACCACCTGATCGATTTCCTTGTCAGCCGCTCGAAGACGTTCAAGTCCGAGATCCCGGCCGATTACGACCGCCGGAAGCCGCCGGTCATCGTGCCGCAGAACCAGCCGCAGCCCCTGCCGCCCAGCCATGAGGCCGGACGGAAAGTGGCCTGAAATTCCCTTTCGTCCAACAACCGGAGTCTCCCGATGAAGCGTGCCGACCTCACGGAAAAAATCCTCGACATCAAGCGTGAGAAGGGCTGGACCTGGAAGTACATCACCGACGAGATCGGCGGCATGTCGCCGGTCCTGGTGATCGGCGCCCTGCTGGGCCAGATGAAGCTGGTCAAGCCGCTCGCCAAGCGCGCCGCGACCCTGTTCGGGCTTTCGGAAGTCGAGGAGCGGATGCTCAACGAGATCCCGTATCGCGGCACCGGCACGCCCATGCCGCCGACCGATCCGCTGATCTACCGCTTCTACGAGATGGTGATGGTCAACGGCCCGGCCTGGAAGGCGCTGATCGAGGAGGAATTCGGTGACGGCATCATGTCCGCCATCGATTTCAACATCGAGATCGTGCGCGAGCCGAACCCGCGCGGGGACCGCGTCAACATCTCGATGAGCGGCAAGTTCCTTCCGTACAAGTATTACGGGAACGAGCAGGGCATTCCGGAATACGGCTATCGCGAGGAGTGATCCCGCATAGCGGGCTCAGGATCAGCCGGCGAAGGTCACGGTCTCGCGCGCATTGAGCGCGCGCACCTCGCCTGCCGGCACCTGGCCATCGAGGCCGAGCAACTCGATCCGCCGGGTGGAACCCGGCGCGAGATGGAACCAGTTGTCGTCCGGTCGCCCGCGATCGGGCAGGATCTGGACGAAATGGCCGAAACGCTGGCTCGCGATATCGAGGATCCAGCGCCCTTCCTTCAGAACGGCGCGCGCGGTCAAGCCGATCGACTCTCTCGGAAAGACCGTCCTGTCGGGCCGATGGAAGGCCTCGGCAAGGACCTCGCCTGTTGCCGCATCGGTCAGGCTTGCGTGCAGCACCTGATGGCCCGGCGGGCCGAACCGGTAGGCACAGGTCAGGTCGAAGAACTGCTCCAGCATGGCAAAGGCGGGAATGGTCACGGCGTCATGCGCCTCGAGCGCAAGATCCCGCGCTCCGTGCACCACGGCGACATCCCCGTCACGCCAGGCGGTGAAGGCCAGCCTCGCCACGACGGGGGCCGGCCAGTCGTTGACGACATGGAAGTTCAGCCCGTTGACGCCCTCGTCGGTGATGCCGAGATGAAGGGGGCGAAAGGCCCGCTTGAGGGCATACCAGGCCGATTTCGGGTTGCCATCGGAGCCGATGACGCCCCAGCCTGCGCCGGGGGCGAGATCCTGCAGGAACCAGACAAGCGCGCCACGGGTGGGCGAACCTGGCCGGCGCCATTCCGAGAAGGTCGTCTCCATCACATCGGCGACGACCGCCCGCGAGAGCGCCAGAAAGCGCTCCGGATCGTCCCGGCGAAGATGCATCGCGCTGACCCTGAACAAGGCCTCGAGATAATGGTCGCGCACATCGTCGAAGTCCCATGACGCGCCGGCATCCCGCGGCACACCCCGTTTCCATTCGGGGTGATGCGGGATGGGCGGAATGCCCGCCCGGAACAGGGATCGTTCTTCGGGAATGTTTGCAAAGGCGAGAGATTCGGTGGCGAAGCGGACCTCCGCCCGGCGGGCATCCTCGAGGGGGCGCATATAGGCGCCGACGCCGTAATAGTGGCTGACACCTTCATTGGTCAGGAAGGGCAAGGCGCCGCCGGAGGGCGAGTTCGGGACATAGGGAACATCCGGCCGCAGGCGGGCGAGAACCTCTGGCAGGACGGTATCGAAGACCGGTCCGCCCCAGGCCGCCAAGGGCTGGCCCAGCATGGCCGCCTGCTGGAACACCTCGCTGCCGCCGCACAGGACAGCCAGCGAAGGCGCCAGGCGGTTGGCGGAGAGGAAGGCCGTGGCCTCTTCCCCCACCGCGGCCAGAAAAGCCGGATCGCCCTGGGGGTAATCGAAATTGGCGAACATCATGTCCTGCCAGACGAGGATTCCCATCTCGTCGCAAAGATCGAAGAAGGCCGGGCTCTCATAGACCGAAACGCCCGGCACCCGGAGCATGTTCATGCCGGCTTCCCGCGCGAGCCGCAGCCACGGGGCATAGGCCTCGCGGCTGCAGGGCAAGGCGCGGATATCGGCATTGGTCCAGTTCGCGCCGCGGCAGAAAACAGGTACGCCGTTGATCACCAGGCCAAAGCCCTTGCCGTCCGGGCCGCGATCCACCGTGATCTCGCGAAACCCGGTCCGCCCGAGATCCAGCCTCGTTCCCTCGATCTCGAGGGAAACCGGATAAAGCGCGGGATCGCCATGCGTATGCGGGAACCATTTCCTGACCCGGGCAATCCGAATTTCCCCCTCGAACCGGCCGGTCCGGCCGGTTTCCAGCTCAACGCTGCGCTCGCCGCATTGCAGACTGACCATACGCGGCACGGAAACACCGGCCTTCAATTCGAGGCTCACGGAGAGCAGGCCGTCCTCTCCGTCGGTCGAAGGCCGGATATCCAGCGCTGCGATATCCAGCTCGGAAACAGCATGCCCGCCCCTGGCGATCATCCGTACGGGTCGAGTTGGCCCGACAGGCCGGCCCGGCGGGCACCAACCGGGCATGGATCCGAGCGCCGTCGTCCGGAAATGGCGCAGACCGTTTGGAGCGATCATGGCCGGCCGCCAGCGTGACCGCTTCGGTGCGGCCGCGAGTTGCGGCCCCAGCGCGCGGAAAGCCAGCGCGATTTCGGCACCTCTGGCCAGATCCACATCGATCGCGACCGGCTGGAACATCGACCGGCTCTCGGCGCGTTTGTCGCCGTCGATCCAGATCTCGCAGAGCGTGGCAAGACCCTCGAAGATCAGTTGCCCCGCGAAGGGTGCCTCGAGGATCGTCCGGTACCAGTAATCGGAGGCCTCGCGGGCCGGAAGACCGGTTTCGGCAGCAATCGTTCCGGGAACGACATTCGCCCGCACCCCCTGCAGACCGGCAAGGCCGGCAGACGAATCGAACCGGGCCGCCGGAGTCTCGAACCACTCCCATGCCGAAAGGACGACGTGGTTGCTGCGGGACAGGGCGAACGGGCGCATGGCCGGATCAGGACCGGTGGGCGGCGCGCAACCCGGCCATGACCGCGTCATGATGCGCGGCCAGCTCGGCGAGCGCCGCATCGAACCGGTCGAACGACTGGTTCCTGAGCGCCCGGGCGAGATTGAACTGGGCAATCTTGGCGCCCTCGCCCAACCGCAGCGCATGGCTGGCGGGATTGTCGAATTCCGGGCCGAGCCAGTTGAGATGCGTGGCCAGAAGCTCGAAATTGGCCCCGATCTGGCGCAGGGTATTGAAGGCATAATGATGGAAGGCCAGCGGCTCCCGCGCGACCAGCGCCTCGGCCTGGCCGATGGCGACAATACGGTAGCGGGCAACCGGATTATCCTCCGGGATCAAGGCCAGATGCTGTTCGAGCAGCCGGCGCGCGGTCCGCCGGAGATCCGCCGCCTCCGGAACCCGATCCGGCAACTTGACCATTTCCGCATAGGGGAACAGCGTGTCTTCCCTCATCTGCCCCGGCAGGAGACGGAACAGGCCATCAAAGTCCTCGCCCGTCACCTGGAACAGTCCATCATTGTGGAAATAGTCGAGTTCGCGGGCTTCGAGATCGAGGCGGTTGATCCCGATTGTCGTCTTGCCATGCGTCTGGCGGTAGGAAATGCCGCGCGTATCCGGAAGGTAGAAACTGTCCAGTTCGATCAGCACCATCCGACGCTGCCCGATCTGCACCTCCAGGTGCCGGACGAGATCGTCATAGAGCGCGAGTTCTGTGGTCCGGACGCCGTAAAGCGCCTGCAGGTCGTCCACCGGCGGTTTGAAGAAGGTGAACTGGTCGCCTTCGAAATCCTGCCCGACCGTGAAGCCGAAGGCGGCTTCCGGCGCCGTGCCGAGAGCATTCAGCAGTTCGATCCAGAGATCGGCGTAACAATTGGTCTGCGGCCAGTGGCGTTCGGGCCCATGCATGGCATGGACCTGGTAGCTGGAAGGGTCGACGGAAAAGATCCGCGAGGCCGGCCTTGCGGACGGCACGAATCGGGAAGGCTTCGGATGTGCGTTCATGCCGTTGCGCCCTCCGGGCTCAGCTCCAGAGCACCTTGCGGATTGCTGCCGGCCAGTTCTCGACATTCATGCCGTGATGCTTGAAGAGCGCCAGCGCCACCCGCTCCATGCCGAAACCGACGCAGGCGGTATGGGCGACCTCGCCATCGGGCGTCTGGATGCCCCACGTCGATCCGAAATGATCCTGATGATAATTGAACGAGAGGCAGGCCGTGGGGCTTTCCACGCTGTTGATCGGGATCAGCAGTTCGAATTTCAGCCTCTGGTCGCGCTGGTTGTTTGCCAGCATGCGGCCGGCCCGGCCGAAGAACGGATCATTGGCGACGTCGAGGTCGAAGGGAACCCCGAGCTCGGCCATCATCTTCTGGCCGCGCTCGAGCCATGTGGCCCGGAATTCGGTCACCTGATCCGGCGTGCCGAAGCGGACATATTCGCGCATGCGGAAGAGCTGCATGCGGGTCGGTTCCTTGGAGGGCTCGTGGCGGAAGCAATAGGATTGCAGGTCGAACAGGGCACCTTCACCGGAAAGCGGGCCGCGCTTGGCGACGACCGGGTAGAGAACATAGCAGGCGGCGGGGGTGAGAACGACTTCGGTCGATTTCTGACCGAGCGTCCAGTCCTCGCCATTGCCGACCTGCTCGAGCAGATTGGCATGGGCCTTCTCATCGCCGGCAAACGAGTGCACCGTGCCGGCGAGATGCGGAAAGCTCTTGAGATAGCCCGACTTCTCGAAATGCTTCCGGTTCATGGCCGGCGGGAAGCGCATCACTTCCGGGCCATCGCCACCACCCCAGCGCGTGATCAGCGCATCGAAGCGCATCACGACGTCCTCGAAGACACCCGATCGGCCATAAAGGCCATCCACGCCGGTATCGATGAGATGCCCGTGCTTGAGCAGGTTATCGAGGAGGTTGTTGGTACAGGACTGACACATGGGTGTTACGCCGCCAAGGAGGGGTTGTGCTTGTAAACGGAAAGCAGGTTCGACACGTTGCCGAGGATCCGGTCATTGTTGATCATGATCCGCGACGACATGGCATCCCGCAGGTGGCGCCCGAGGCTGTGGGGGCTGTCATTGCGATAGCCATGAATCCCGCAGATCAGGAAGGCGTGCTGGATGATGTCGCAGGCAGCTTCGGAGGCAGAGACCTTCGTGCCGTTCAGCGCCACGACGAAGCTGATCGAGGATAATTCGTCCGGATCCCCCTTCGCCCGCTCGTAGCGATCGATGCTGGCGAGGATGAGGGCGCGGAATTGCTGCAGGCTGTTGAGCAGCTCGGCGAGACGCATGGCCCCCGGCGGAACGGTTCCGGGACGGCGGCGTGCCTCGGCATGGACAAAGGTTTCGGCGCGATAGACTGCATTGGCCGCGATTCCATACCAGGTCGCGGCCCAGAGGATATGGGCATAGGCCAGCATGGACTGGGCGGCGATATCGGCGAAGGAGGCCGGGATCACTTGCTCGACGGGCGCAGCCCCTTCGAAAGTGAAGTTGTTCGAGCATGTCCCGCGCATGCCCAGCGTGTTCCAGACCTGCGTCAGTTCGAGGGTGTACTGATCACGCGTCATGACCGCCATGACCTGATCGGAGGGCGGGGATTCGGGTGTGCGGCGGGCCGTGATCAGGATGGCATCCGCCTGGATCCCGTAGGAAATGAGGCAGCCTTCCTTGCGCAGGGCGAAGACGCTTCCCTGGGCGTCGATGCCGCAATTGGAGGTCCGCAGGTCGCCGCCGACACCGCCGCCCTCGGTCGTGGCCGACCCGAGGAGCAATTGTTCGGCCACCATGCGCCGCATGAAGCCGCGATGCCATTCGTCGTCCATCGCATGCATGACCAGGGACGATGCCTTGATCTGGTGCATGGCGTAACACATGCCGGTCGAGCTGCAATTCTGAGCCAGGAGAGAACAGATCTCGGCAATGACGCGGATCGGCGCTTCCATGCCGCCAAGCTCGGACGGGACCATGATCCCCAGCAATCCTGCCTTCTTCAGCGCTGCGAAGGCCTCGACGGGAAATCGCGCATCCTCGTCAACATGGGCGGCATGGGCTGCCGCGACCTTGCAGATCTCGGACCGGACCGTCTGCAGTAGAACGCGTTCGGCATGCCGGGCTGCTTTGGAATTCCCCTTGGCCATCCCTTCCGGGAAGAGCGTCAGGGCATCTGTTTCGGCCAGGCGGCCCACCGTCGAACGTTTGCTCATGGTCAGGCCGCCATGTCCTGGCGGATTTTCATCAGGGCATTCTCGATCGCCGTCACCGACGAAAAATGCCGGCGGTTCATCATCTGGTTGGGGTATTCGATGTCGAACGCCTCTTCCAGGGCCATCATCAGCTCGACAGAGGCAAAGGATGTCAGGCCGGCGGCATGAAGATCATCCGAATCCGAAAGCGTGGCGATATCGACCGGCAGTCGACCATGCTTCGAAAGCACTTCGCGAATTTTGCTCTTCATTGTGATGATCAGCCTCTCGATTCCTGTTGTTCCAAAGATCTGGAGAAGAATTCAGATTTCTTCTTCCAATTATCCTGCCTTCGATCTTGATGCCCATCATCGACGACCCTGCAAGCAGCAGATGCCGCCAAATCGGACCCCCGCTGCGCATGCAGTGTGTTCACGCCCTTGAGATCGAATTCACAACCCGCAGACGATGACACCGAGATCGAAAACGTCATGCGAACTTGATATCGGGAAAATACCTAAATTGTGTTTTACAGATTCAACCAACAACAAATTGCGATGAAATGAGGGTTAAACAGAAACCATAGCCTGAAAGTGCTTTGTTAACGTCCATTAACTATGCCAATGGAAACAAAATACGACCCCGGATGTTTTAGAGAAGATTTTGGGCACTGGCGGATAACAAATGGCGCTTCAGTGGAGAGCTTGTTCATGAGCCGCCCTATGGGTTTGCCCGTCGCCTTCGGACAATGCGCCGGCTTCTTTCATGATGGCGGCGGTTCGACCGGCCTCCTGATGCTTCCGGCATGGGGCTTCGAGGAATTGACCATCCGGCGTGGCTGGGCAGAACTCGCCGTGCAACTCTCCGGTGCCGGTTATGCCTGCCTGCGGTTCGACTGGCCGGGTTCGGCGGACAGCCTAGGCGATACACGCGACCTCCCGTCCCTAGCGCCCTGGCAGGATGCTGTGACGGATGCTGCGACATGGCTGAAGGGACAAGGATCCATTGAACGGATTGTGGTGCTCGGGCACGGCGTCGGCGCCCTCATGGCCGCCCATGCCGCAGACCGGATCGGCGCCGAAGCCCTTGTCATGATGGCGCCCCAGCGCGCCGGTCGGGCAGGGATGCGCGAACTTTCCGTCTGGGGCGGTCTGCTGGCCTCGGCGCTGAACATCCCGTCGCAGGCGCAGGCGAATGACCTGGATATCGGCGGTTTCGGATTGTCAGCAGGATTGGCGCGGGACATCGGACAATCCGCTCCCGGAGCCCTGCCCCGCGTGGCGTCTGTCCCGGCCCTGCTCCTCATGCGGCCAACCCGCCCGGGTGATGCAGAATGGGCGGAAGCGCTTGATTCGGCGGGGTTCTCGGTCACGCGGACCGAATATGGCGGGCATGATCGCTTTGTCGCCCATCAGACCGAAAGCATGGTCCCCGAGAAGGATTTCGCGACCATCCTCGAATGGCTGGGCCGCATGGTCCCGCCCGGCGACGGAGAACAGGTGGCGCGGGCGCCATGGCCGAAAGGCCTTGCGCTCGACGGGGACGTGTTCGAGGAGAGACCCCTGCTTTTCGGGCCGGAGGACAGGATGGCCGGCATCCTCTGCACGCCCAAGGGGCAATTGGCACGGGCAGTTGCGGTGCTGGTCAATTCCGGCTTCAATTCCCGGATCGGCTGGGCGCGGAGCCATGTCTTCCTGGCGCGGAAGCTCGCCGAATCCGGCATTGCCAGTTTCCGCATCGACACCCATGGCCTTGGGGACAGCGAGAACCGGCCGGATCCTGCCGCGCCGCTGATCTATGACGATCACCAGATCCGGGATGTCGAAGCGGCGATCGATGCCATTGCGCCGCTGGGGCTCGGCCCGATCATCACTTTCGGCCGCTGCAGTGGCGCCTATGCTGCAATCCAGGCTGCGGTCCGGGATTCGCGGGTGGCGGGGCTTGTTGCCGTCAATGCCGTGCGGCTGATCCTCGATCCGAACGAGACCCACGAACAGCGCATGCATTCGGGCACGACCTCCATCAAGGCCTCGCGGAGCCGGGCGCTCTCGCCAGGTCTCCTCGGAGATATCCTGAAGGGCCGCATGAGCCTTGCCCATGTGATCCGGCGGGGTACGTCCATGCTGGTGAAAAGTGGAACCGAAATGGCCGGACGCCTGGGCGGGGGCCAGACGCACTTCGCCAGGCTCAAGCAGGAGGTCAATGCGCAGGCCGCACGGCTGAATGCACGCGGCCTCAGGCCTATCCTCGTCTTTGCCGACAATGATGCCGGGCTTGACGAGCTGGCGCGCTATTTCGGCAGGCAGGAGCCGGCGGACTACGATCATGCGGAGATCCGGGTGGTTGCGGAGACCGAACACAACATGACGGCCATGCATGCGCGGGAGGCGATGCTCAACGCACTTGTCGACGCTGCAGCCCATGCGTGTCGCCGCGAGGCGAAGGCCGCGTGACATCGACGCAACCAGCGGCGTGACCCGTTGGGGGCGTCATGCCCTTGCAGGGCGCCTCGCCACGAGAGCCGGCCCGCGAAATCCGCTTCCTGCTTCGGTCAGTCGACCGCCCAGATCAGAATGGCCGCCGAAACGACCGGGACCAGCCATCGCAGCCCCCCGACCTTGAACAGCTGCCTTGCGACCGCACCCCAGCGTGCCGGCAATGGCTGGTCACGAACCGACGCGGGTGGCTTGAGGGCCTTGGCCAGCCTGAACTTCATCTGCCGCGCCGACGCTGCCGCGCTGACGAGGCCATGGAGCGGTGCCCAATTGGCAATTTCGAATTCCCCGACCATTTTGCGCTCGACGCCGCCGGTTCTTGACTTGAACCGATAGACGCCGGGATTGCCCTCGGGATCGATCCCGCCAAGATCGAAATCCCGGACGCCCAAGCCCTGCAGGGCCTCGATCGCATGCCAGTAGATGGCAAAGGCCGCGCGTGACTTGCGCCCCTCCGGTGAAGTGGCTGCGATGAAATTGACGGCCTGATCGCCGAGAACCAGCGCAACCATGAAGGCGTGGATATTGCCGCCGGCATCCGCTGCACTGACCAGCAGGATGTTCGCTCCGCGGTTTTCAACGAGGGCGCGGATCTTTGCCTCGTCGGTCGTGGAGGCGAATTGTTTCGTCGCGACCATCTCGCTGAAGATGGCGTTGAGCGCCTTCGGATCGAGCCCGGCATTGGTCTGCAGGACGAGCTTCTGGGATGTGGCGGCCTTCAGGTCATAGCGCCATTTGCTATCCAGGTCGGCCTTGATCCGATCGAGCGGCCTGGACAGGTCCAGCATGATGGTGCGGCTCGTTCCCGTCGCGAGCGGCGCTGGCCGCCAGCCGGTCCTTGCAAGTGCCGAGGCCATCATCGCACAGTCAGGACTGTCATTGCGCACGCGAAGATAGACAAGGCTGACGCCGGCCGCCTCGGCGAGCGCCTGGCGAAGCCCGGCCCAGAGCGAGGGATCGCCGATCGGGCCGCCTGCACAGGCGAAGATGGCGGCCTTCCACAGTCGCACCTTGACGGTGCAGAGCGCCATCGCGCGGACAACACCATCCGCGTCAAAGCAGGCGCAGAAATAGGGCTCGGTGCCAACCTGCCGCAGGACCTGGCCCTTGGCGTAGCTCTGGAACGGACTGGCGAACGGCATCTGGCAGGCCCAGGCATCCCATGAAGCCTTGGCTTCAACATCGTCCAGAACTTTCCAGCGCATTCTCGGATCCATCACGGCAGGCATCGAAAACCAGGAAGTCCCGGCCGGAACGGCCATATGACGACGCTTCCTGCCTGCCCCCTAGCAGGAAGATCACTAATATATATTTTTCATACACATGAAATGAATAGCATTGAATCCAAGAACGTTAATCAATTGATAACCATTTACCCGTGAATCTCTCATTTACTATACTTGTCTTTGTTTTTTATCGAACATCTTGCAGGCAAACGATCCAGGGCAGATCAGTTGCAGGGTGAAGGGCACCTGCGCCCTCGCCAAAGCGCGGTTCTGGGAATCCGATACAACGGAACCGCAGCGGCATTCGCCCCCGAGCCATCACAGGAGACGCTCCAGGCAGATAGCGACTGTTCGGCAGGGCCAGTCGGATCGACCTTGGGCAGGATCCTTGATCGAACTTTAAGACATTGTTTACCCTGCATTTTTCGTCCGATCTGGCACCCTTCTTGCTCGACAGTTCCGAAGACGGCGCACGGAATGCGCCGGTGGTCTAGAATGAGACGGAAAGCGGAGACATGCAGTATCTATTGAGACGTGCCTGGCACATCCTCGTCCTGAGGGTGCTGCCGATCTCCGCGAACCATCGACAGAATCTCCTCTATCTGTTCCGCGATCCCTGGGCTCTCGACAATGCGAAGGAGCATCACCGGATCCGGGAGACCAGCCTCATCATCCGGAATCGGATCGGGCACTGCGGCGAGCTGCTGGAGGTTGGATGCGCGGAGGGGCTGCAATCCGCGACCTTGCGTCACAACTGCGAGCACCTGACCGGGGTGGATATCAGCCCGCGCGCTGTGGCTCGCGCCGGATTGCTGGTTCGCGATGCAACATTCATGGCCGTCGACGTCTTCTCGGCCGGCCCGGTCCCGGTTCCGACGGCAGATCTCGTTGTGGCCTGCGAGATGATTTATCTGCTCGCGGATGTCGGTGCCGCGATCTCCAGGCTGGAATCACTGGGCAAGGCATGCCTGATCACCTTCATGGATCAGGCCACGGCGAAGGTGGAGCCCTTCCTCGCCGAGCGGGCGATTCTCGGGCGCGAATCGATCTCGCACGGGGACCTCACCTGGCATGTGGTCTGGTGGAATTCACCCCGGTTTTCCGTCACCTGAGGCCGCCGGATCGCCGAGTACCGATCATGATGTCAAGCCCGCTCCCGACCATCCACCAGGATCTGCCGACAGCACCGAAGACGCTGCCCTATATCCAGCAGATCGACGGCTTGCGCGCCATTGCCGTCCTGCTGGTTCTCTGGAGCCATACGCCATACATTGCCGGCAACGAGATTTCGAAGCTGGCCTGGGACATCACCGGCAAATTGTCCATCGGCTATTTCGGCGTCGATATCTTCTTCGTGATGAGCGGTTTCCTCATTACCCGCATCCTTTTGAACTCAATCGACAATCACGGAAGCATCTCGCTGCGGTCGTTCTATATCAAGCGGGCCTTCCGGATTTTCCCGGCCTATTACATCTGCGTGGCGATGTACGCTGTTTTCTTTGCTTTCGACGGTCAGGGCCTGGCGAGTCTGATCCTGTATTCGTTCAACTATTTCCATGCCCTGAACCCGGCACCGCATCCGATGGAACATACCTGGTCCCTGTCGGTCGAGGAGCAGTTCTACCTCGTCTGGCCGCTGCTGATCATGTTGATCCCCCGGGCCTATGGCCGCCTTGTCACCGGGCTGGTCATCCCCCTGATCGCCGCAGCCATTGCCGTGAGCCTTGCCATGATGATCAAGGGAACCACAGCCAGCGAACTGATCTACATGTCGAGCGTGACCCGGATGATGTCCTTGTCGCTCGGGGCCTCCCTGGCCTATCGCGAAGTGACCGGCACCAATATCAGCGAGAAGCGTGCGTTCCACCTTGCCGCGCTTGGCCTTGCGGTTCTCATTGTGGATTTCGGGCTGCGCTTCGCGAAAATCATGCCCCCGGACGGGTATTTCCAGGCGGTGGCGGTGATCGGCTTCGCCGTGTCCAGCTTCGGAATCATCGCGCTCTTCATCAATCCGCAAACGCCCGGGCTCGTGCGGGTACAGGGCGCGCTGACCGTCGAGCCGCTGCGCTATATCGGGCGGATTTCCTACGGGCTCTACCTGTATCACTACCTTCTGCTCCATGCGCTGGGTCTCCGGCCGGACGTCACGGCCAATACAGGCACATCGGCAGGACTGGTCGCGGCATTCCTGCTGCTTTCCTTCGGCGTGGCTGCGGCCTCCTATGCCTTGATCGAGGCGCCCCTGATCCGCCTCGGGCGGCGGCTTGACGGGCCGGTCAGGGGGAAATCGGCGATGCAGGGCTGACAGTGGCGCCCCGACTCCGGATGCCCTGCCGGGCGGAGCCCAGGTGGCTCCCGTATTCCGGTCCGGATCAGGCGGCAGCGCTTCCGGCCATCCGGCGGCGATAGGCCTCCAGCCAACCTGCAGCGAGATCGCCGGCGACCGCCCTGTAGCTGAAGCGATCCCTGATATTCTGCTGGCCGAGACGGCTTTTCTCATCCAGCAATGCGGGTACGGCGAGGATCTGGCGGACGCACCCGGCGATCTCGGCCGGATCCTGCTCGGGCACAACCCAGCCACCCTGACCGATGACTTCCGGGATGGCGCCGCAGGTACTGCCGATGACAGGGACACCGCATCCTTGCGATTCAATAATCGCCCGGCCGAATTGCTCCCGGACCTGGTCGGTCGTGCGGGTCAGCAGGATCGAGACATCGATCCCGTGATAGAAGGCAGCGACATCCCTCGGCGAACCCCAGCCGGCAAAGCTGACCCGGTTCTGGAGCCCGAGCCGCGCGATCCGCGCGCGCAGGGCCGCGTCGTGATCCCCTTCGCCCATCAATGCGAGCGTGACGGAATCCGGCAGGGCCGCAAGCGCGTCGAGCGCATCGTCGAGGCCCTTCTCGACCACGAGACGCCCGCAATAGCCGAGGCGCAGTCCCGAATCGGGACGAAGCCGCCGGATTTCAGGGAGCCTGAAGGTTTCCTCATCGACGCCATAGCCGATCGGCAAGGCCGGCCCGGCATAGCCGCAGGCCCGGACAACCTCCTCGGCATGGTTCGAGCGTGCCAGAATGACATCGGTGCGTGCCAGAATGAACCGCCTGAGTTTTTCGAAGGGCAACGGCAGCCGCTTGATGATGTTCTGGTCAACCTCGAGGACATAGCCGGCCTTGCGGCGCAGCAGCAGGGCCTGGAGGGCGACAATGCTCCACGGCTCTTCCCAGAGATGGACGACATCCGGAGAGACCTGGCGCATCAGGCGGCGCAGCGACGGATAGAAATGGAGATACCAGCTTGCAGGGCCGCCCTTGGGCAGCCGGATCGGCAGGACATGGGTGGTGATCCCCGGCGTGCAGGGCGGATCCGCCTCGTACCAGCGGCCGAACTGGTACCACCGCTCGGGAACAACCAGATGGATGTCGAGATCATGCCGATCCGCAAGCGGTTGGTAGCGAAGCCGGCCCATGTCCCGCAGGACACCGGAATGCGCGATGGAAACGACCCGAATGCGGCGGCCGGGGGAAGAGATCTCGGCCATTTTCAGCGCTTGTAGCGAGCCAGGAAAGAGGTCAGCCCGGAAAGATGCGCTTCCATGGCCCAGAAGCTCTGGTGATGCCCGTTGATGTTGACGCGGGGCAGGCGCATCACATCCGTATCCTGGAAGAGGAGGCCCTTGGTCGTCGTCGCGGTCGAGCCAAGGCCGAGTTCGCGGGCAATCTCGAAATCGCGTTCGCCGCAATCGACGGGCTGGCCATACGGGAAGGCGAAGTGCCGCGCCGGCACCGAAAGCCGCTCGCGGAGGCGCTCCATGCAGCCGCCGATCTCCCGGACCGCCTCCTCACGGGGCAGCGAGGCGACATGCGGATGGCTGATCGTATGGCCGCCGATCTCGACGCAGGGATCGTTCCGGACGGATTCCAGCATTTCCCAGGTGATGGCGTGCCGCTCGCGAAGAGCTGCTTCATCGAGCCCGTTCATTTCGCAGAACCGCCGGTAGCGGGTGGCCGGATCGTTCCGGTCCCAGAGTGCGGTGAGCTGCCGATGGACGGCCACACGCGAGGCATGATCGGTGAGCTGGAGCGGACCGTCCTCCGTCTCGATCCTGTCGCGGGTCATCAGGACCTCTTCGAGGCCGGCATCCCAAAGCGCCATGGTTCCGTCCGGAATTCCGGTCGACACATAGAGCGTGACCGGCACCTGATGCCTGCGGAAAAGCGGGATGACTGTTTCGTAGGTATCCCGGTAGCAATCATCGAGGGTGAAGACGACAAAGTTCCGCGCGAAGTCCTTCTCGCGAACCCGCCGCGTGGCCTCCTCGATGGTGACGATGTCCCAGTCGTTTTGCTTCAGGTAGGTCAGGAATTGATCAGCGAAAGCTTCATTGAGGTAGAAGCCCTGATTGAGCTTGCGGGCCCATTCTTCCTGCGGTGCCATGCGATGCAGCACGAAGATGATCCCGCGCTTGCCGGCAACAGCATGCCCCGCAGACCGCAACAGTCGCATGCGCATCGACATGTTCCCAAGTCCTTTCGCTGCTGCAACGCCCCGGTCTTCTTGTTTGGCCTGTCCGTTATCAGACAACACTGAATTTTTCTTGAACTTGGCCCGAAGACGGTCGACGACGAGCTTCGGGATGCCGGTGCCGAGAATCTGCAGCCCGATGATGATCGATACGAGGCAGACGAAACCGGACAGGAACAGCTTCAGCAGAAGCGAGTCGATCGCCTGGTCGATCCAGAGGCCGAGACCCAGCATGACGAGGGTCATGGGCATGGCGAGGACCGTCAACCGGAGCACGAGGCGCCCGCATCCGAGCACCATGGCCGAACCGAAAAGCAGGACGAAGCCGCGGAGGGATTCGCCGGCGCCGATGATGAAGGGACCATAGGCTTTTGCCGCCGGCACTTCGGCCAGAATCAGGTTGCTGGTCATGTTGACCACGAATCCGGCGAGAAGGATCACCGTGGCCTGCCGGTTCTGACCGGCGCTGTTGAGCATCCGCAGCAGCACCCAGCCGAGGGTGGTGGCCCAAAGGCCGATCGAGATGCCGCGCAAGGCCTGGCCGGTCAGTTCGACGGCTGTCTGGTTGAAGGCACCGCGCGAGAACAGGAATGCCGTGACTTCCGGGCCGAAAATGGCCAGCCAGACACAGATCGGCAATCCGCAGGCGAGCAGGGGCCGGCTCAGCTTCTCCACGCGTTCCCGGGGCTTCGGATCGGCCGGGAGGGCAAGAAGCGCGAGACCCAGCGGCTGCGAGATGAAAAGGACTGCGCTCTCCGTGATGGTCCTTGCGTAATCGATGGCGGAGACCGCCCCGATCCCCAGCCGCGACGCCGTCAGGCGCTCGATCCAGATATTGGCCTGTTCCGCGATCGGCATCGCGAGAAGGGGACGGATCCTGCGCCAGAATTCCTTCTGCACCTCGCCGACATCCGACCATCGGAGATCCTCGAAAGACAGGATCCCCTCCCTCCGCAGCGTGATGACACCCCAGAGGGCGAGACCATTGAACGCGACGACGAAGGCGATCGGGAGCGCGAGGACGCTGCCGGTGAGGAACACGACGGCAAGGCCGAGGATCATCGAGATGTTGAGCATGCTGGCCCGGATCGTCGCCAGGCGCGAGCGCCCCAACGCGATCTCGGCGGCCGAGAGAATGTTCAGCAGGACGGAAGCCGGCATGCCGAGCGCGAGGATCATGATGAAGACCCGGGTCAGTTCGCGGGCTTCCGCCGTGAACCCGCCGACCAGCGCCATTACCCAGTAGCTGCTGGCCCAGGCGACACCGGCCATGATGATCGCACCCAGCAGGGTGACCGTGATGGCCAGCGCGGTGAAGCGCTGCGCGATGCGAGCCCGTTCCCGCCAATCCCGGTACATCGGGATGAGAACGGCAGGCACGGTCTCGTTCTGGAGAATGGCCAGGGGCAGGAATACGCCGGTCAGCGCGGCGCGGAAGGCGTCCGCTGTCAGGGTTGTCCCGAACATGTGGGCCATGCCGACTTCGCGCAGCAAGCCCAGCATCTTGCTGAAGATCGCGCCGAGCATCAGCAGGATCACGAGGCGGCGGCTCGAGAAGATCGGCTCCTTGGGCGCGCCCGATGCCGCATCTTTCTTGTCGTCTTTCGCCAGCGCGATAAGCGTGACATCGGTTTCGGACGTCGCCTCGTCACCCGGGTTCACGCGGCCGGTCGGCTTGTCGGGGAGGAACGACGTCCATCGTTCCGACGTCGCCTTCGCATTGTCGGGGGGCCTGGACCCATCCTTCGGGGGAATGCCTCCGCCGGTCATGCGGGAGGGCGGCGGACCGCCTGTGCCTTGCTGCCCAGCAGCACGACAAACGTCCAGAACAGGAAGCCCGATTCACCGGCCATGATGTTGGCGAGCGGGAAATGGACAATCGCGCCCAGAGCCAGCGCGCCGACGATGATGGCGTTGCGGCTGGGCGTGACAAAGGCGGCGAGGATGGCGTTGCCACAGGCCAGGAACAGGGCGGCAATGCAGATCATCCCGACCACCAGCCCCATGCTGAGCCAGCAGGTGATGAAGAGGCCATCAACCGCCATCGCGCCGGCCACGCCGACATCGACATTCGAGAAGCCGATGCCGAAGAGCTGGCTCATCGGCATTTCCCAGAGCGAGACGAACTGGTCGAAGCGCTCGCGGGCGGAGCTGTCATTCGACCCCTCGAAGAAGCTGGCGAAGCGGTCGGTGATGACCTCCGAAAAGGGTGTCATCAGGGCGACCAGGATCATTGCCACCGACCCGACAATTGCACCGAAGGCCCGGCCCCGTGTGATGTGGAAGAGCAGGCAGAACGCGATGACAACCGCACTCGAGATCCAGGCCGTTCGATACATCGAGAGCATGAAGGCGATCGCGCAAGGCGCCGTCAGCAGCAGGGCCTTGGGACCGCTGCGGAGGAAGAGGACGAGGATCAGCCCGATCTCGACGAAGGTGGCGAAGGAGCCCGGTGAATTCATTGTCGAGAAGGTGCGGACACCATAGGGAACCGGATAGCCCGCCGACAGAATCGTGGCGGATTGCATCCAGTAGCGATCCCATTGCGGCGGGTCGACATACTGGTAGATGCCATAGAGCCCGAGCACCGGCAGGATGGCGAGGAAGGCCGAGGCCGCCGCCTCCAGCAGCTTTTCCATCGGCTCGTTCCTGAGCAGCAGGGCAGTCGCGTAGATCAGGGGCGCAAAGCCCTTGATCATGCCGGAAGCCGCATTCATCAGGTCCCATTGGGCAACGGTCAGCAGCCCGGCATAAAGCGTGCAGGCCGCCACGATCGTGATCGGCACGATCTGGACATTCGCGAAACGGCGCCCGCTGACCAATGCCTGCCACAGCGTGAAGGCCGGCACGATCATGGTGATCAGCGGGCCGACCAGCATCAGCCCGGTGGAATCATAGCCAGCAAATAGATCGACGACGCGCCGGACGAATGGGGCGAAGCAGAAAAGGCACAACAGTACCTGGAGATGGCTTGCGGCACTCTGCTTCCAGACATGCCATCCCAGGACGCCGCAGCCGGCGATGAAGAGGAGGCGCGCGAGCGGGCCGGAAACGATGCCGACCGGGATCGTCACGGCCAGGAGCAGGATCGCCAGCATCCACCCGGGAAGGGTGCGGAAGCTGATCGCATTGGGAAGGGCGGCTGCGAAACTCATCGCTCAGCCCCTTCCTGTCATGGTGTTGAGCAGGGCCGTGATCGATGCATTCATGCGCTCGACGCTGTAGAGATCGAGCGCGCGCTCCCGCGCGGCCTCGGTCCTCGTGCGGGTGGCATCCGGATCCGCCTTCAAACCGGCAACCTCTTCCCGCAAGGCCGCTGCGAGTGCGCGAGCATCGCCGGGGCTGAACAGCCTGCCATACCTGCCGTTATCGAGAATCTCGGCCGAAGCGCCGGCATCGGTGGCGACGAGGGGCACGCCGGCAAGCATGGCCTCCACCAGGGTCAACCCGAAGGGCTCGGGATCAATCGACGGATGCACCACGACATCCATGGCCTGCATCAGCAGTTGAACATCCGAGCGCTGGCCGAGGAAGATCGCCCGGCCCTCGAATGCAGGATTCCGGGCTTTCGCATGAAGGGATTCGGCATAATCCTGTTCGCCGAACAGGGCCGCGCCTGCGAAGATCCCGGTGAATTCATTGGCCTCTTCCAGTGCATCGAGGACGATATGTTGCCCCTTCCAGGGCGAGAGGCGGCTGAAGATACCAGCCAGCAACCGGTCCTGCGGCAGACCGAGATGCGCCCGCAGCTCTGCTTTGGTTCGCGGATCGAGAGACCGCCGCACGCCATTCGGGACCACGGCAACAAGATCCCCGCGGCCACCGCTCTGGACGAAAGCCTCCGCGGCCGCGCGCGACGGCACGACCACGCGGCACGCGACACCATTTGCAAGACGGGTCTGGATCTTGCGCTGGACGGCGCCGAAATGGGAGGGGCTCAGGATATCGTGGAGATGCCAGACGAGCTTGCGCCGCCGCAGCAGAGCAGCGATGGCAGCCAGCGTGAAGGCCTTCTGGGAATTGGCATAGACGAGATCGACCTTGCCGGCCTCGCGCACCAGTTCCAGCGTGATGCGACCCAGCGCCAGGAGCGTCGGCAGCATGGCAGAGAGCCGCGAGTCCCGGCGGATGCCCGACAAGGTATGGCCATGGGCGGAAACAGTGACTGCAAGGCCTGCCGCATGCAGTCGTGCCGGGAGGTCGCCTTTCTCGAAAACAAAAGCCCGGCCATCTGGGAAGGCCTCGACAATATCGAGAAGGACCCGCTCTGCCCCGGACACTGCCCCAGAATGGCTGGCAAAGAGGATCGCCGTCATGCCGCGGCCCGTTGCGGTGTCCTCTTCCGCTCCACGCCGGCAGCCGCACTCGACAGGGCCTCGACATAGCCGAGGGCGCGAACACCGCTCCTTGCGAGATGCTCCGCAAGCGCATTGGCCTCGGATTCGCCGGTGGGGCCGCTTCCGAAAATGATCGCGTTGTCGGCCAGCGGCGCGAGAACCCGCGAGACGGGCATATGCCGCTCGGCAGCCGTATCGATCAGGACGAGGTCAAAGGCCCGCGCATCGTCGAGAACTGCCCGCATGGCCGGGCTCTTCAGGCGGGCGGCGGCACCGGCATCGCATGTCCCGGCCGGGAGGACGAAAAGGCTCGACTTGCCGATCCGGGCCACAGCATCGCTGAATGCGGCAGCACCGCCGAGCACCCCCATCAAGCCGGGCGTCGGCTGCAGCGAGAGCGCATCGGCAAGGGCGGGCCGCTTGATATCGGCCTCGATGACCAGAACGCGCGCACCGCCCGCGGCGCAGAAATCCGCCAGCGCCATGACCGAAGTCGTCTTGCCGATCCCGGACGCCGTGGAGGCGCAGAGGACAATATTGCTTCCGTCAGGTCTTCCGCGCTGCACCAGCACCTTGCCGAGTTCCGCCAGTGCGTGCCCGAAAGCCGGATCGGAATGGGCCGAACGGAGAAGGTCAACCAGGCCCGCGCCGCCCAGCATTCCGAAGGCCGGCCTCTTCACCCGAAGTTTCGGCAGCCGGGAAAGCACTGGCAGCCCGGCACGGGCTGCTTGTCTCGACGCAACAGGCTTGCCAATGCGCCGGATCGGTGGTCCAGGCGGCTCCGGCAGAGGGTCAGGCCTCCGGGGGACGAACGTCTCGTCGCCCTGCTCCTCATGCGGAACCTCGGCCACGGGGCTGACGTTCAGGCCAAGGGCGATCCGGCGACGGCGCTCCGCAAGGAGGATCGTCCCGACAGCGCCGATCAGCCCCAGCACAAGCCCGACGGCGAGGAACGGCACGCGCTTGGGAAAGAAGGGAAGGATCGGGAGTTCCGCCAGGCTGACCAGTTCCGCGCCGGTCGAAAGGGTGCGCGTCTGGATCTCGATATCGCCGATCTTGCGGCTGATCTCGGCGATTTCCACGCGCTTCGCATCCGCATTCCGGATGAGAACGCCGATTCTCGCTTCGGCATCATTCGCATCCGCCGCTTCGTTCTTCAGCTTGTTGACCGACGAGGCAATGTCCGTCGCCGTCCGCTGCGCCGATGTCAGGCGGCGCTTCGTGCTCGCGGCAAGATTGGCGATCTCGCTGTCGAGCCGTCGCTTCAAGGCTGCACGCTGTGATGCGAGCGATTGCAGGACGGGATGCCGCGGCCCCAGAATATTGGATTCGTTGGCGATCTGCGCGTCGAGCGCAGTGAGCTGCTGCTTGAGATCGCCGATGGTCCGGCTGGCCGTGGCGCTCAGGCTCTCCGAAAAATCCTCGCCCTGATTCAGCGTGGTCACCCGGGCCGCAGCATCCGCCTTGCTGGTTTCTGCCTGCGTCAGGGCCTGGATGGCACCGCTCAGCCGTTCGGCCGTCATCGGGCCGGTCGCGCCGCGCTGAAGGCCCAGTTCCCGGCGGAATTTCTGGATCGATTCCTCGTCGGCGAGGAGGCCGGTTTCCAGCTGGGCGAGGCGGGCACGCAACTGGGACGCGGCCTCGACACGACGGGCGGTCAGGACCTCGCGCCGGTCCTCGAGGAAGGTTGTCGTCAGCGCATTCGCCATCGCCTGGGCCACGGCAGGATCCGGCGAGTTGTAGCCGATATTGATCACGCGGGACCGGCCAGCTCCGCCCACATTGTAGCGCTGGGCGACAACGTCTCGCAGCCGGTCCATGTCCTTGCCGAGGGCCTCGCAGGACAAACCGGGGAACAGGGGCGGACGGAGACGGCATTCCTTCGCCAGGGCGGCCAGCACGTTCGGATCTGCCAAAGCCAGCCGCAGGACACGCGCCGAGCGGACAAGCAGAAGCTGGCTCTCGAGGTCGGCCGGATCCCCCAGCTTGTCTGCGCTGAGATGGCGTGCCGTTTCGAGACCGACATCCTGCTGCGCGACGACAATCGATGCCGACGCGACATATTGGTTCGGCAGGACGGAGTAGATCCCGATGGCAAGCGTCATCGAGAGGGCCATGACGATGCCTGCCTTGCCCCAATGTCGGCGGAGCATGGGAAGGATCGATCCGACCGGTGCGAGTTCTTCCTTCATTCAGCCGCCTTCTGGGACGTCCCGAGACGGTCGGCCGCGTAGCGGCGGAGGGAAGCCGGCAGGTTTGGATATGATGCCGCGACATCCGCAGCCGTCTGTGCAACATGCTGCTCGATCGAGGCCCGGAAACGGCCGGACGAGAAGCGTTCTGCGTGTTCCCGGCAAACCCGCCAGTCAAACAGATGTTCTTCGCGGATGAACCGCTGCACGCATTCAAGGATCGAGTCCGGCGTGGGCTCGTCGAAGAAGAGGCCTGTCCGCCTCGGCCCGTGCCCCCGGACAGTCTCGAGGGCTCCCCCCCGGCCAAAGGCCAGCACAGGCGTTCCTTCTGCCTGCGCTTCGACAGGGACAATCCCGAAATCCTCTTCCGCGGCGAAAATGAAAGCACGGGCGCCCGCCATCAGGTCGCGCATCTCCGCATCCGAGACAAAGCCCCTGAACTCGACATTCGGGCCGGCCATCGCCTTGAGACGAGCCTCCTCCGGTCCGGTCCCGGCCACGACAAGCTTCAGTTCGGGCGCTCTGGAAATCGCCTCGACGATCAGATGGATGTTCTTGTAGGGAACCAGCCGGCTGGCGGCGAAGAAATAGTCGCCGGTGGGTTTCTTCTCCCGGAACGGTGCGATTTCCACCGGCGGATTGAGCACCGGCGCCTCGCGGCCGTAGATCTTGCGGATCCGCCGAGCGACAAAGGCCGAGTTGGCCAGCATCAGGTCTGGACCATGCGCGGTCCGGACATCCCATATGCGGATCCGGCCGAGAAGCATGCGCACAAGGGCACTCTTTAGCCCCCGTTCCATGTTGGACTGGCGAAGATATTCATGTTGCAGGTCCCAGGCATAGCGCATCGGCGAATGCACATACGCGACGTGGACCTGGTTCGGCCCCGTCAGGACCCCCTTTGCGACGGCATAGGAGCTGGAAATGACGAGATCGTATTCCGAAAAGTCGAATTGCTCGATCGCCAGCGGCATCAATGGCAGCAGGAAGCGATGGATCTTCGCGATCTTCGGGAACCGGTGCAGGAAGCTCGTCCGGACATTCCGGATGCCGATCTTCTTCTGGTCCTCATCCGACAAGGCGTTGAAGAGCGTGAAGACATCCGCGTCGGGATAGCATTTCATGATATCCGCAAGGACACGCTCGGCGCCGCCAAGGACGTATAGCCAATCATGGACAATCGCGACGCGCATGGAAGCTCCGGAAGCTGGGCAGACGGCCCGGGCATTGGTTCGAAACGATATGCAGACAGGGTTAACGAGCGATAAAGATCACACGTCCGAAGGCACTGAATGAAACCTGATCCAGCCCTGCTCCGACCGCCGCTGCAAGGCACTGGTTCCGGTTCCGTAGCCTGCCGGAGAGAGCCGCATCTCCATCAGGGCGAGGGTCTCCTCGGCCTGACCTGCACGAGGACCGGGTAGCCCCTGACGGCGATATCGATCTCCGTGCCCGTGATCGGGCCGTTCTGTTCGCCGGTCTTGACATCGGTGATGGTATAGGTCGCGCCTTCGGCCAGCGAGATCCGCCATTTCTCGGGTCTGGGCATGATCTCGCGCCCGACGGCCGGATCCCACCAGCGCAGGGTGTTGTTGGCGATGATGACGAAGGATCCGTCGGATTTCGACAGGGCCATGGTCGCGCCCCAGGTCTCGGCTTTGCTGCCTGTGACCGTGAAGGCCGGAATCCGCCCCGGATCGCTCTGCTGCTCGTCAGCAAGGACCTTCGTGAAGCGATGGACGAAATCCGCCGCCGGTTTCGGCGACCAGTCGCCCCGGTAGAGGCCCCATCGCTCGGCATTCGGATCGCTCAGGTCGGTGCTGTCATCGACGATCTGATACTGATACAGGCGCTCGGCACCGAAATAGGCTGCCCAGAAGTAGTTGTTGACGATGACCAGCGCCTGGATCGTCTCCGGAATGGCGAACTGGCCTGCCGGAACGGCCTTGCGCGTATTGGCGCCGCTTTCGGTGATGATGGTCCGGCGTCCCGGCATCGCATAGCGACCCCAGTTCGGGATCGAGAGCTGGTAGCTGCCATAGTTCGGCGGCATGCCGTTCTCGACAGGCCCCATGGGATCACCGAGGCTGATGCCGCTGACAGCGCTGTAGACATGGATGTTCATCAGGTCGTAGCGGCTGCGGTGATCCGCCAGGCCGGTCTCGGCATGATGGGCCTCGACGCCGTCCGGCCCGTTCGGGCCATGGGCTGCGATGCTCGGCGGCAGGAACGGGATCCGGGCAAAGGCCGGATCCTCTTTCCGCAATTGCTGGAGGGCATCGCCCCACTCCTGCCAGATGCGGTTATACGCGGCGAGGTTCTGGGGGTATTTTTCGCCCTTCGGGCTGAAGGTCGGCTGGTTGTTGGGCTCGTTCGGCGCTTCGATGCTGGCCAGAACGCCGAGCTGTGCGAGCTTCTTGAGATTGACCACGGGATCCTTGCGGGACCCCTCGCGCCAGCGGGGCGGCCCATCGGCATCGATGAGGTAGTTCAGTTTCAGGCGGGGAATCGCCTTTCGCAGGATCAGCAGGTTCTCGAAATCGGTCGGCACATTCGGGAATGGTGTCCCGGCGCTGGCATTCGGATCATCATCGAGGCCCTGATTGCGGATGTGATGGATGCCAAGATATTTCAGGGCAGAGATGAATTCCTTCTGCCCGTTCCGGTTGGGAAGGTCATGCGGATTGTTGCGGCCGATCTGGTAGGCAATGTGGATGTTGGTGCCCATCCGGTCGATCATGTCGAAAGCGCTGAGCCGCTCGACCTTCTGATAGGGCAGCGGCGTGGCCGCCCGGCCAGAAGCGACCTGTGCCGATGCTGCAGGTGGAAGCCATACGGAGGCACATGCCATCAAGGCCGCGAAGCATGCCGGATGCGAAGGCAATCGAGAAAAATGCATAAGCAAACGGAGTACTACGCAAACGTTAAGTTCACGTGTAACTGATCGTAGAATCCCGAGGCATTGGCTGACTTTTGCCTAGTATATCCAGCTGGTTCGAGCCGCCGGCTAGCGCATCGCCCTTCGCGCCAGGAAAGGCAGTGCCGCCGCGATCATCACGAAACGGGCCACGTGATGGGACGAGACGTAGAGGGGGTCAAGCCCCATCGCGAGGCCCAGCACCACCATCGCCTCCAGGCCACCGGGTGCAAATGCGACCAGCGCTTCCGGCAGGGGAACATTGGCGAGCCGGGCCGTCAACAGCGCCCCCAAAGCCGCGACTGCCACGGTGACCACCAGCAGCAGGAGCCCCGGGAGAAAGAGGGACCGAACGGTCTGGAAATCGAGCCCCGAGAAGCGCGAACCGGCATAGACGCCGACAATGACCATCGCCATGGACACGATCGCAACCGGCGGCGAGCCGGTGATGAGCCCTGTGACATGGAGCAGTCCGGCTGCCGCCATCCCGCCCAGCAGGAATGGCGCCATGATGCGCAGGGCCTGGAACAGCCACGACACGAGAACCGCGGCGAGCATCATGACCGCGAAGGCGGCCGGCCCGATCACTTCCGGGGGCGCCGTATTGACTTCGCGCACGGCCAGAAGCGTTGCGCTCGGCAGGACCGCCACCAGAACGAACATCCGGAAGGATTGTACGGCGACGACCGGCAGCATGGCAGATCGCGTTTCCGACACGGCGGCGATCACTGCCGAGAGTGCCCCCGGGACAGAGGCGAACATCGCGCTGGTCCTGTCCCAATGAAAGAAACGGACAAGCGCCAGCCGCCCTGTGAACACGATGGCTACCGTTGTCAGCGCCAGCAGAAGCAGCGAGACCGGATAGCGTTCGAGCGCGCGCAGCATTTCGGGGGTAATCGCACTCCCCGTCAGGGCGCCGGCAAAAAGCATCCCGAGATCCCGGACCGAATCCGGCATGACCGGCTTCACCCCGATCACGATGAGCAGCACCGCGCCGACCAGCGCACCCGAGAGCCAGGGCGCGGGGAGACGGAGGATGTAGAACACATAGCCCCCGATCAGCCCGGCGCCGATTGTCAGGATCAACCGGCCCCAGACCGGCAGCGTGCCAAAACCGGTCACAGCCGCGCCACCGCCTCCACCAATCGATCCGCCGCCATGACAATGTCAGCCGATTTCCGGAGATAGCAGAGCCGAAGGAACCCTTCGCCGCCGGCACCGAAGGCCGTGCCCGGTGCGAGCCCGACATTGGCCTCGTCGATGAGCCGGAAGGCGAGCTGCCGGGTATCGTCCACGCCTTCGATCCCGAAGAAGAGGTAGAAGGCCCCGGATGGCGGCGCCATCCGGAATCGGTTCTGGCGGGCAAAGGCTTCGAGGAGGATCTGGCGGTTGCGGCGCGCCCGGTCCACCTGCTCCACGATCAGGGCCTCGCCGCCGCGGATCGCGGTTTCCGCCGCGCGCTGGACGAAGACCGGGGCCCCCGAACTCGAATACTGGATCAGGTTCACGATGGTCTGGCCGAGGGCGGACGGCGCCTCGATCCAGCCCAGGCGCCAGCCCGTCATCGCCCAGTTCTTCGACATCGTCTGGACAAAGAGCACCCGGTCTTCCGCCGTCATGACGTCGCGGAAGGACGGGGCGCGGGGTCCGTCGAAATAGAAGCGGCCATAGATCTCGTCGGCGATGATCCAGAGCCCGTGCCGCCGTGCCAGATCCATCAGGATCCGGATCTCCTCCGCGCTGGCGGTCCAGCCGGTGGGATTGGCGGGCGAATTGATGACCATCGCCCGGGTCTTGGGGCCGATCGCCGCCGCCAGAGCCTCCAGATCGAGCTGCCAGCCCGCTGCGCCGAAACGCATCGGAACCTCGCGCGGCGAAGCCCCCGACACGGTCAGCGCGCCGATGAAGTTGGGCCAGGCCGGCGTGGGCACGATCACCTCGTCTCCGGCCCCGGCAACCATGGTCACGGCGATCTGCAACGCATGCATGCCGCCGGATGTCACGAAGATCCGGTCGGCCGAAACAGGCGTGCCGTACATCCCGCCGAGATAGCCGGCAATGGTTTCGCGCAAGGTCGGGAGACCGGCCTGGTAGGTGTAGAATGTCTCGCCCGCCGCCAGCGATGCAGAGGCTGCGTCGGCGATGAAGGCCGGCGTGGACATGTCGCCCTCGCCGACCCAGAGCGGAACGAGGCCTGGCCGGCCCCGACCATAATCGAAGACCTCGACAATGCCGCTGGACGGTGCCTGGGATGCGTTTGCCCGGATGGGAAACGCCGAAGGAAGGGAAGGACTCATCATCGAGGCCTTATGCTTCGAAAGCAGGAGGCATTCAACCAACCAAAGCACGTATGGCGGGGGTTATTTCCTCAGGAGATCGCGGATTTCCGTCAGCAGCTTTTCCTGGGCCGGCGGCTCGGCCGGTGCGGCCGGCGCTTCGGCCAGCTGCTGCTGCTTCAGCCGGTTCATGCCCTTGACGACCATGAACAGCACCCAGGCGATAATCACGAAATTGATCGAGACCGTCAGGAACTTGCCATAGGCCAGCACGGCGCCCTGCTTGGCGGCATCCGCCACATTGGTGGCCGTGACCGCCTTGCTCAGCGCGAGAAAGTAGTTGTCGAAATTCAGCCCGCCGACGACCGCGCCGATCAGCGGCATGAAGATATCCCCCACCATCGAGTCGACGATCTTGCCGAAGGCTGCCCCGATGATCACGCCGATCGCCAGATCGACGACATTGCCCTTCAGGGCAAATTCCTTGAATTCCTTCAACATGGCATTCCCCTTCACGCCGTTGAACCCAGCTGCCAGGCCCGTCTCCGGTGTCCCGACGGCCAATACTTGAGGACAAAAGCTTGACCATGCAAGGAATTTGGCGCGGCATCGGCTCTTCTCCCCGGGAAGCTGGGGCCGGCCTGGTCCGAGAGTCGACTTGCGGGGAGCGCAAGAGCATGAAATCCTGCCATTCCGGCCAATCGAACCAGGAAAAAACATGCTCGCCGGCTGGGTCGCGCTCATCGCGGCGCTTCTCTATCTGTTCGCTTTGTTCGCCATCGCGCATTATGGCGATACGCGGGGCCGCTGGCTCATGCGCGGACGGCTGCGGCCGACCATCTATGCCCTGACGCTGGCGGTCTATTGTACATCCTGGACCTTCCTCGGCTCGGTAGGCCTCGCCTCGCGCAGCGGTTTCGATTTCCTGCCCATCTATCTCGGCCCGCTGATCGGAATCCTGATCGGGCTGCCGTTGATCGCCCGGATCACCAATATCGCGAAATCGCAGCGCATCACCTCGGTGGCCGACTTCATCGGCGCCCGCTACGGCAAGAGCAGCAAGGTCGCGGGGATGGTGGCGATCATCGCCGTCGTCGGGACGATCCCCTATATCGCCCTGCAGCTCAAGGCGATCTCCTCCTCGCTGGAGATCATCGTGTTCCGCGAGCAGGGCGTTCCCATGACGCAGGGATTCAGCCTGATCGGCGATGTCTCCCTGCTGGTGACGATCGTGCTTGCGGCCTTTGCGATCGCCTTCGGGACCCGGCATATCGACGCAACCGAGCATCAGGACGGCCTGATGCTGGCGGTTGCGGCGGAATCGCTGATCAAGCTGCTGGCCTTCCTCGCCGTCGGCATCTTCGTCGTCTACTGGATGTTCAACGGCTTCGATGACCTGTTCCGCCAGGCGCGTGACTTCCCTCCCGCGGCACGCGTGCTCTCGACCGGCCCCGATCCCTGGGTCTGGACGACCACCACCGTGCTCGCCGCCTGCGCGATCTTCCTGCTGCCGCGGCAATTCCACGTGATGGTGGTCGAGAACCGGGACACCGAAGACCTGCGCCATGTCGCCTGGCATTTCCCCGCCTATCTCGTTGCGATCAACATCTTCGTCATTCCGATCGCCCTGGCCGGCTGGCTGATTTTCCCCGAAACGGGGATCGATCGTGACTTCATGGTGCTGTCGCTGCCGCAATTCGCGCATGCCGGCTGGATCGCACTGATCGCCTTCATCGGTGCGCTTTCGGCAGCCACGGCGATGGTCATCGTCGAATCCGTCGCCTGCGGGATCATGATCTCGAACGATCTCGCCATGCCCTTCCTGCTGCGCCGGATGAATCTCCGGCCCAAGGATGCCCTGGAGGACAGCGACCAGAAGGCCCGGTCCAGCGCGGACATGGTCGAGATGGTGCTGACCATCCGCCGCGTCGCCGTCGTGGTGATCCTGTTCCTCGGCTTCGCCTATTACCGCTCCAGCGAGAAGGCGGCGCTCGCCTCGATCGGCCTGCTGTCCTTCGCCGCGATCGCGCAGCTCGTGCCGGCCTTTTTCGGCGGGCTGTTCTGGCAGCGTGCCAATGCACAGGGTGCACTGGCGGGGTTGTCGATCGGCTTTCTCAGCTGGCTCTACCTGCTCTTCATGCCGACGCTGGCCGGCTCCGAAGGCTTCATCCACCATGTCGTCCGTGACGGACCGTTCGGCCTGAGTTTCCTGGCACCGTCGAACATCCTCAACCCGAACCTGCCGACCCTGGTCCAGGGAGCGGTCATATCGCTCGGCCTCAACCTGCTGGCCTTCGTGACGATCTCGCTGATGCGAGAGCCGACACCGATCGAGCGCCTGCAGGCCAGCCTCTTCACCGGGCCCGAAGCGGCGACATCCGGACCGGGCTTCAAGCTCTGGCGCAGCGCGGTCAATGTCGACGACCTCAAGACGACGGTCGGGCGCTATCTCGGCGAGGAACGGACCAACCGGGCCTTCCAATCCTTCGAGCAGCAGAGGGGCGTCGCCTTCAGCGCAGGGCAGGAGGCTGATGCCCATACCATCCGCTTCGCCGAGCAGCTGCTGGCCTCGGCGATCGGGGCAGCCTCCTCGCGGCTCGTTCTTTCGCTGATGCTCCGGCGCCGGAATGTCTCGACCGAAGCGGCGCTCAAGCTGCTCGACGATGCTTCGGCGGCGATCCAGTATTCGCGCACGCTGCTCCAGCATGGGCTTGACCATGCACGGCAGGGCGTGACCGTTTTCGATCAGGACCTGCGCCTGATGTGCTGGAACCGGGCCTTCCAGGACCTGTTCGACCTCCCGGCCGATCTTGTCCGGTTCGGGGTCGGGCTCGACGAAATCGTCAGCTACAATGCCAAGCGCGGCCTCTACGGAAAATCACCCCGGGCCGACGTGATCGCCCGTCGCATCGCCTCGCTGGTGCAGGAATCCGAGCCGCAGCGGCTCCGGCTGGTCCCTTCCAACCGGGTGATCGAGATCCGCTCGAACCACCTGCCGGATGGTGGCCTCGTCACGACCTATACCGACATCACCGAGGCAGTTCAGGCCGAGAAGGCGCTCGAGGATGCCAATGCCACGCTGGAGCGGCGTGTCCGGCAACGGACAGACGAGCTGACCCAGGCCAACCGGGCCCTCGCGCGGGCCAAGCTCGATGCCGATGAGGCCAATGCCTCGAAGACGCGCTTCCTCGCGGCCGCAAGTCACGACATCATCCAGCCGCTCAATGCCGCGCGCCTCTATTCGGCAGCCTTGTCCGAGGCGATGAAGGGTCAGGACAATGCGGAACTCGCGGAGAATGTGGGTGCCTCGCTCAATGCCGTCGAGGAAATCCTCTCCGCATTGCTCGAGATTTCCCGGCTCGATGGCGGGAAGATGCAGCCGGAAATCACCACCTTCAAGATCGGCGAATTGCTTTCCCAGATGCAGATCGAGTTCGACCCGATCGCCAGGGCCAAGGGCATTCGCCTGAAGATCCTGCCAAGCAGCCTCGTGGTACGCAGCGACAGGCGGCTCATGCGGCGCCTGCTCCAGAATCTTGTTTCCAATGCGATCAAGTACACGGTGAAGGGCCATGTGCTCGTGGGCATGCGCCGGCGCGGCGAGCATGTGATCCTCGTCGTCGGCGATACGGGGATCGGCATCCCGAGCAACAAGCACAAGACGATCTTCAAGGAATTCCAGCGCCTCGACCAGGGCGCCCGGATCGAGCGCGGGCTCGGGCTCGGCCTCTCGATTGTCGAGCGCATTGTCCGGGTCCTCCATCTCAACCTGGCCCTCGATTCCCGACCGGGACGCGGCACGATGTTCCGGGTCGATATCCCCCGGGCACCGGAATCCGTCGCCCTGGCGGAAGCCGGCCAGCAGGATCCGCCACAGGCGACGAGCTATTCCCCGCTCTCCGGACTGCATGTCGTGGTGATCGACAATGAGCCGACCATTCTCGACGGCATGCAACGCCTGCTCTCGGGCTGGGGTTGCCATGTCCTTACGGCCAGCCATGCCGCGGAGGCGATGGAAAAGGCAGGACAGGCGAAGGTGATCCCGGCGATTGCCCTGGTCGACTACCAGCTTGACGACGGCCACGGGCTGGATGCAATCCGGCGCCTGCGCTGGCGCTACGGGACCGACCTTCCGGCGGTTCTCATCACGGCCGACCGTTCGCCGGAAGTCCGCGAGGAGGCCGGCGCGGAAAACGTCCAGATCCTCAACAAGCCGATCCGGCCGCCCAGCTTGCGGGCGCTGCTGGCCCAATTGAGCTTGCAGTCGCCCCGCGCTGCGGAATAGGCCGCAGGGCGCCGTCTTGCGGCGCGGCGGAGAGGGGACTAAGAGAAGGCCATGACCCGCGCCATTTTCGTCTCGCTGCGTCGCGTGCTGGCCGTCCTGGCCTGCCTGCTGCTGCTGCTTGGCGGCGTCGCGCAGCAGCGCGCCTTCGCATCGAAACTCGGCATGCCGGGTTCCGGCGCCATGGCCCTGTGCCTGCCGGGCATGGCAGCGCCGGACGGCGCCACGCTGCCATCGGCGCCGCTGCATGATTGCTTCGAATGCTGCCTCGGCACGCTGCCCGGCCTTGCCGGACAGGCGGTCAGCCATGTCGAGGCTCCCTCGCTTCCGGCTCAGGACATTGTCCTGCCGGACCGGAAGCTGCCCCCGGCCGGAATGGCCGCCCTTCCCTGTTCGCGAGGACCGCCGGGACGCGCCTGAGCGCCGTTTCCCCTCCTCAAGCGAACAGGACAAATCCATGTTGACGAATTTCTCGCGCCATCCGGCGCTGATGGCCCTTGCCGGCCTGACTTTCCTTGCCTCCGCCAATCCCGGCCTCGCCCACGCCACGTTCGAGAACGGGCAGGCGATGCAGAACAGCACCTACAAGGCGGTGATCCGGATCCCCCATGGCTGCGACGGGCAGGCCACGCATACGGTCCGCATCTCGATCCCCGACGGTGTGATCGCGGTCAAGCCGATGCCGAAGGCCGGCTGGACCGTGCGCACCAGCACGCGCAGCTACGAGAAGCCCTATTCGCTCCATGGGCGCGAGGTGAAGGAGGGCGTCTCCGAGATCGTCTGGTCCGGCGGCCAGCTCGGGGACGACCAGTATGACGAATTCGTTTTCCAGGCCCGCATGACGGATCGGTTGCCGGCCATGCAGACGGTCCATATCCCGGTCGTGCAGGAATGCGCGACGGCCAAGGTCAGCTGGACGGAAATCCCCGCCAGCGGGCAGGACCCCCATGCCCTGAAATTCCCGGCACCGGGCATCCGCATCGTCGCGGCGAACCAGGGCGGTGGCCATCAGCATATGGCACAGCACCAGCATCATCACGGCATGCAGGCCGCCCCGGCCAACCCGGCCGAGCAGGTGATCCGGGTCGGCGATCTGGAGATCACCGCGCCGTGGAGCCGCGCAACGCCCGGCGGTGCCAAGGTGGCCGGCGGCTTCATGCGGATCACCAACAAGGGCCAGAGCGCGGATCGCCTTGTCGGCGGCTCGGCAGAGATTGCCGGCGTATTCGAGGTTCACGAGATGCGCATGGATGGCAATGTCATGCGGATGCGGGCGCTCGAGAAAGGCCTCGAGATCAAGCCGGGCGAAACGGTCGAACTCAAGCCAGGCGGCTATCATGTGATGTTCATTGACCTGAAGAAGCCTCTCAGGGCCGGTGATACGGTCAAGGGCACGCTGCTCTTCGAGAAGGCCGGCAAGGTCGAGGTGACCTACAATGTTCAGGCCATGAGCGGCGGTGGCGGACACGATCACGGCCAGCACAAGCATTGAACCTGCCCGCGATCCGGCTCCGGCCGGATCGCCCCTGCCCTGCAATGCCCCGGAGGTACCCTGCCATGAATGCCCTGCGCTGGATTCGTTACACGGTCTGGGCCGCGATCGCGATCCTGACGGGTGCCATCCTCTACCTGCTGCTCAGTCCGGAGAAGGAAACGGGCACTGGTATCGCCGCGATCGGCGGTCCCTTCGAGCTGGCTGCCCATGATGGCAGCCGCGTCGGTGCGGCAAGTCTCGCCGGAAGACCCTATGCGCTGTTCTTCGGCTTCACGCATTGCCCGGATGTATGCCCGACCTCGATGATGGAAATCACCAATGATCTCGTTGCCCTCGGCCCGGCGGCCAAGGATTTCCGGGTCTATTTCATCACGGTCGATCCGGCCCGGGATACCGCATCCCTGCTGAGGGAATATGTAGGATCCTTCGACCCCCGGATCATTGGCCTGGTCCCGAAGGACGAGGCGGAGCTCGCGGCGACGACCCGGATGTTCCGCGCGATCTATCGCCGGGTGGACACACCCAGCGGCTACACGATGGACCATACCGCCTCGATCTATCTCATGGATGCCAAGGGCCAGTTTTTCGGCACGCTCGATTCCAAGGAAACCCCGGCCGTGCGGCAGGCCAAGCTGCGGCGGCTTCTGGCCCGCGGCTGATCAGGCATCGCCTTCCGGGCGATAAGCCGGCCGCCCGCTGGCCAAAGCAGCCTCCAGCAGGTCCAGCCGGTCCTGTCCCCAGAAGATCTCGCCCTCGAGCACATAACTCGGCGCGCCGAAGACATTGGCGGCCAGGGCCCAGTCCCGGTTGGCCTCGTATTCGGCACGGATCCCGGTCGAGCGGGCCAGATCCAGCAGATCTGCCGGCAGGCGGGTTTCGGCCAGAAGCCGGATCAGCGTGTTCTCGTCGGAAAGGTTCTGCTGCTCCGCCCAGATCGCGCGATGCGCGGCCCGGAGATAGGCCTCCGGCGACAGACCGCGTGCGACCGCGGCCAGCGCAATGCAATCCGCCAATGTCGCGTCGAAGGGAACGCCCGCAGGCTTGAGGATGAGGGGCAGGCCACGGATGGCCCGCCAGCGTTGCAACTCGACAAGCCGGTAGGCCTGCCGGGCGGGATGCCGCTTCGCAAGCGGCAGGCCGCCGGTTTCACTGAAGACATTGAGCAGCAAGACAGGACGATAGCGGACGGCAACGCCATGGCGGGCCGCAATCCCGTGAAAGAGATCGAAGCCGAGATAGGCCCAGGGGCTCATCAGCGTGAAGAGATAGTCGATCGTTCGGGACATGCCATCCTCCGGGAGGCTGGCATAGAAGGCCGGATCACCGGCGCCGTCAACGCCGCTTCAGTCCGTCCTCGACGGCGAGGAATGCCTCGATTTCCGGATCGAGCGCCGGCGAATCCCCGGCATAGCCTGCCAGCCGGACCAGCCGTTCCGCCGGCACGAACTGCCGCTCGCGGCGCGCATAGAGCCCGCCCCGCACAAGGGCGAGAGCCGCTGTGACAGGCTCCCCGCCCGGGCCGCTGGTGATGAAGCGATGCTCCATGACGAAGGTTGTCGCCCGCCAGCAGACAATGCGGGATTCCAGAGTGAAGGCCTGGAAGGGCTTGAGTTCGCGGCGATAGCGGATGGCGCTGCCGGAGAGCATCGGCAGAAGTCCCTCCTTCAGCACCGCCCGCCAGAGGCCGGTCTGGAGAAGGAGATCCGTCCGACCCAGATCCGCAATGGTCAGATAGCGGCCATTGTTCATGTGGAGATTGGTGTCGATATCGTTCGGCCAGACGCGGAAATGCAGGCGGGAGACACCGAAGGGCGGCTCGATCCGCGCGCGGAAAGGCGCCGTGAGGAACAGCCAGAGCACCCGGAACCAGAGATTCATGCCGTCAATTCCTTGCTGGCCGGCAGCCTCGTGCCCGCCGCCCGATCGGCCGGAAGCAGGTAGGGCCCGGCTTGCGCCGGGCCCCGAAGGTCAGGCCGCCGCCTTGTGCGGGTTGAAGCGCCCGTAGAAGATCTCGCCCTTGCGGGCCATGGCGCGGAGCAGCTTGTTCGGCTTGAAACGATCGCCGTGCCTCGCGGCCAGCTTCTCGCAGAGCGCGACGAAGGCCTTGGTGCCCATGCGGTCGATATAGGAGAGCGGACCGCCGGTATAGGGCGCGAAGCCGAAGCCCAGGATCGCGCCCACATCCGCCTCGCGGACATCGGTGATGACCTTCTCCTCCACCGTCCGCGCCGCCTCGAGGGCCTGGACCACCAGCAGGCGATCGACGATCTCCTGCCGGTCGACGGCATCGGCGACGAGCTTGGTCTTCTGGAGGTCGGCAAGGCCGGGCCAGAGCTTCTTGCCCGTGGGCGCGTAGTCGTAGAAGCCCTTGCCGTTCTTGCGGCCGAAGCGCTCGAGATCCACGACCATGGTCTTGAGCAAGGCTTCCTGGTTGGCATCAACCGCGGCGGCGCCGAGATCCTTCTTCGTGGCCTGCAGGATCTTCCAGCCGAGATCGAGCGCCACCTCGTCATTCAGCGAAAGCGGGCCGACCGGCATGCCGGCCTTCTTGGCAAGGTTTTCGATCATGGCTGGGGGCACGCCCTCGGCCAGCATCAGATGCCCTTCGCGGATGTAGTTCAGCACGCAGCGATTGGCGAAGAAGCCGCGGCAATCATTGACGACAATCGGCGTCTTCTTGATGGCACGGACGAAATCGAGCGCCGTGGCGAGGGCTCGGTCGCCCGTGCGCTTGCCGAGGATGATCTCGACCAGCAGCATCTTCTCGACCGGCGAGAAGAAGTGGATGCCGACAAACTGGCTTGGCCGTTCGAAATTCTCGGCCAGCGAGGAAATCGGCAGGGTCGAGGTATTCGAGGCGAAGATGGTCCGGCGGCCGATGACCCCTTGCACCTTCTTGATGACCTCGGCCTTGACGGTACGGTCCTCGAATACGGCCTCGACCACGAGGTCGCAACCCTTCAGGGCGTTGAAATCCGAGGTCGCATTGATGCGGGCGAGCAGGGCATCGCGGTCGGCACTCTTGGCGCGGCCCTTCATGACCTGATCCGACATCAGCTTGTGCGAATAGGCCTTGCCCTTGTCTGCGGCTTCCTGATCCCGGTCGACCAGCACCACGTTGAGCCCGGCCAAAGCCGAGACATAGGCGATGCCGGCGCCCATGAAACCGGCGCCGACAATGCCGACGCGCTTGATCTTGAGCGGCGGCACCTTGGCGGGACGGCGTGCGCCCTTTTCCAGCTCACCCTTGGAGATGAAGAGCGAGCGGATCATCGCCGCCGCTTCCGGCGTCTGGAGGATATGGGCGAAGTAACGGCTTTCGATGCGCAGGCCGAGATCCATCGGAACCTGCAACCCTTCATAGACCGCCTGCAGGATGGCCTTGGCGGCGGGATAATTGTCCTGCGTCTCGCGGCGATAGATGGCATTGGCCGGTGGCCAGATCATCATGCCGGCCGGCGAATGGACCTTGTTCGACGGGTTCTTGAAACCCTCGACATCCCAGGGCGCCTTGGCCGAACCGCCTGATTTGATCCATTCCTTCGCGGTCTCGACCAGCTTGTCGCGCGGGACCACGGCATGGGCGAGATTCATCGCCTTGGCCTGGGCCGGCTTGATCTGGTCGCCCTTGAACAGCATCTGCAGGGCATCGCCGGTCTGCATCAGGCGGGCAACGCGCTGCGTGCCGCCTGCACCGGGGAACAGCCCGACCTTGATTTCGGGAAGGCCGACACGCGTCTTTTCGCTGTCGGAGAGCACCCGGAAATGGCAGGACAAGGCGAGTTCGAACGCGCCGCCGAGGCAGGTGCCGTTCACGGCGGCCGCGAAGGGCTTGCCGCAGGTTTCCAGCTTCCGGTACAGGCGCGACAGGCGCGACGAGGCCTCGAAGAAGAAGGCCATCGCCTCCTCCTCGCCCTTGCTCCGGGCGAGGCGGCGGAACTCGCCGCCCAGGCCCTGCAGCATGGTCAGGTCGGCGCCGCCGGAGAAGGCCTCCTTGCCGGAGACGATGACGCAGCCTTTGATGGCTTCGGCACCCGCGACATGATCGACCACCTGGCCGAGTTCCGACATCACCGCCTCGGTGATCACATTCATCGAGCGGCCCGGCATGTCCCAGGTCAGGAGGGCGATGCCATCGGCGTCGGTTTCGAAACGAAAGTTCTCGAGTTTCATGATGTTGATCCTTCCGTGGCGATCAGACGCGTTCGACGATCATCGCCGTGCCCATGCCATGGGCGACGCAGAGGGTGACGAGGCCGGTCGAGAGGTCGCGGCGCTCGAGTTCGTCGATCACCGTGCCGAGGATCATCGCCCCGGTTGCCCCGAGCGGATGGCCCATGGCGATGGCACCGCCATTGACGTTGACCCTGCCCGGGTCGAGATCAAAGGCCTGCAGGTAGCGGAGCACCACGGCCGAGAAGGCCTCGTTGATCTCGATCAGGTCGATATCCTTGATCGACATGCCGGTGCGGGCGAGGAGCTTCTCGGTCACGTCGACCGGGCCGGTCAGCACGAGGGCGAGATCGGAGCCGAGGCTGGCAAAGCCGCGGATGCGGGCACGCGGCTTCAGGCCCGCCTTGCGGCCGGCCGCCTTGTTGCCGACGAGCACCGCAGCAGCGCCATCGACGATGCCGGAGGAGTTGCCGGCATGGTGGACATGCGTGATGGTCTCGACTTCCGGATGGCCCTGGATGGCGACAGCATTGAAGCCGCCCTGCTCGCCCATCATCGCGAAGGAGGCCTTGAGGCCACCAAGGGTCTGCATGTCGGTGTTCGGGCGGATCGTCTCGTCCTTGCCGAGGATGGTCAGGCCATTGACGTCGCGGACCGGGACGACCGACTTGGCGAAACGGCCCTCTGCCCAGGCCTTCGCGGCGCGCTTGTGGCTCTCGACGGCGAAAGCGTCGACATCGTCCCGCGTGAAGCCGTATTTCGTGGCGATCAGGTCCGCCGCGACGCCCTGCGGCGAGAAATAGGACGGGATGGCGACGCTGGGATCGACCGCCGGCAGCATGCCCGACGCACCCATGCCGACGCGGCTCATGGATTCGACGCCGCCGCCGATCACGATGTCCTTCTGGCCGGCCATGACCTGCGCTGCCCCGAAGGCAACGGCATCGAGGCCGGAGGCGCAGAAGCGGTTGATCTGGATGCCGGGTACGCTCTCGCCGAAGCCGGCGGCGATCGCCGCCGAACGGGCGATATCGCCCGAGGCCTCGCCGACCGGATCGACGCAGCCGAGAACGACATCATCGACCAGTTTCGGATCGAGGCCGTTGCGCTTCTGGACCGCGCGCAACGTGGTTTCGGCCAGGCGCACGGCGGTGACCTCGTGGAGCGAGCCATCGGCCTTGCCCTTGCCGCGCGGGGTCCGCACATGATCGTAGATGAAAGCTTCGGCCATCCTGGGCCTCCCTTGGGACGAGTTCTGTTTTGGGCTATCGGTCCTTCCGGGGAAGGACCGCGCCATGGGTCGGTCCGATCAGAAGCGATCGGCCGGGAGTGACATGATCGCATCCGCGCCCGAGGTGATGCGGGCGAGATGGGCGCCGGTTTCCGGCAGCATGCGCTCACCGAAAAAGCGCGCGAGGACCAGCTTGGTCTCGAGCCGCTCGGTCGAGCCGTTCGCGCCTTCGGCCAGCTTCGACTGCGCCGCCTTGACCTGCAAGGCCCACATGTAGCCGAGGGCGACAAGGCCGAAGAGATGCATGTAGTCGGTCGAGCCGGCGCCGGCATTGTCGGGCTTGGCCATGGCATTCTGCATGAACCACATCGTGGCCTGCTGGAGATGGCCGAGGCTCTTGCCGAGCGCGCCGAGCAGCGGCTTCATGCTGTCGTCGGCCTCGTTCGCCTTGATGAAGGCCTGCACCTCGTTGAAGAAGGCCATGACGGCGCGGCCACCATCCCGCGGGAGCTTGCGGCCGACCAGATCAAGCGCCTGGATGCCGTTGGCGCCCTCGTAGATCATGGCGATGCGGGCATCGCGCACGAACTGGCTCATGCCCCATTCCTCGACATAGCCGTGGCCGCCGAACATCTGCTGTGCCTTGACGGCATTGTCGAAGCCGACATCGGTCAGCACGCCCTTGAGCACGGGCGTCATCAGGCCGAGATGGTCATCGGCCTCCTGGCGGGCCTTCGCATCCTCGGAGCGATGGGCAACATCGCTCTTCAGCGCCGTCCAGAGCACGAAGGCGCGCGCGGCCTCGTTGAAGGCGCGGATCGAGAGCAGGGTGCGGCGCACATCCGGATGGACGATGATCGGATCCGCCGCCTTGGCGGGCTCCTTCGTGCCGGTCAGGGCGCGGCCCTGCAGGCGGTCCTTCGCATAGGTCACGGCATTCTGGTAGGCGACTTCCGACTGGGCGAGCCCCTGGATGGCGACACCGAGGCGGGCTTCATTCATCATCACGAACATCGCGGCGAGGCCGCGATGTTCGGCGCCGACGAGCCAGCCGACCGCGCCGTCATAGTTCATGACGCAGGTGGCATTGCCGTGGATGCCCATCTTGTGCTCGATCGAACCGCAGGAAACCGGGTTCCGGGCGCCGAGGCTGCCATCCGGCTGCGGCATGAATTTCGGCACGACGAAAAGCGAAATGCCCTTCACGCCTTCCGGCGCGCCGTCGATCCGTGCCAAGACGAGATGGATAATGTTCTCGGCGAGATCATGCTCTCCGGCGGAAATGAAGATCTTGGTGCCCGAGATCTTGTAGGTGCCGTCGCCCTGCGGCGCGGCCTTGGTCTTGATCAGGCCGAGATCGGTGCCGCAATGCGGCTCGGTCAGGTTCATCGTGCCCGACCAGCTGCCATCGATCATCTTGGGCAGGTAGATGCGCTTGAGCTCCGGCGAGGCATGCTCGTTGAGCGCCGCGATCGCGCCCATGGTCAGGCCGGGATACATCGAGAAGGCCATGTTCGCGGAGGAGGCGAATTCGTTCATGATGGCGCCGACCGTGTAAGGCAGACCCTGCCCGCCATATTCGGGATCGGCGGAAAGCCCGACCCAGCCGCCGCCGGTATAGGCGTCATAGGCTTCCTTGAAGCCCTTCGGCGTGGTCACGCGGCCATCCTCGTGCCGCTTGCAGCCTTCGAGATCGCCCGAGCGGTTCACCGGCGCCAGCACTTCCTCGCAGAGCTTCGCCCCTTCCGAGAGGATCGCTTCCAGCATGTCCGGCGAAAGGTCCGAGAAGCCGGGCAGATTGCCGTATTTCTCGATGCCGAACACATCTTGGAGCAGGAAGGTCACGTCTTCGGTAGGGGCGCGATAGCTGGGCATGGGTTTCCTCCGGCACGGTATTGGATCCGCACATATTGTTCACATATAAACTATCTCGCGGGTTGGCAAGAGGCTTTTCGATCAGCCTTGCGCAAATCTGGTCAAAACCAAGGAAAAAATGTCGGGGACGGCAAAAAACAGGGGCAATGCCCAGCATTACCCCTGCTTCTCCGCCCCGTTTTGCCGGATAATCAGAACAGACGCAGCACGCTCTGCTCCGCCTGCGTCGCCAGGCTGAGCGCCGTGGAGGCCAGCTGCTGGCGGGTATTGAGCGTGACCAGCTTGGCCGCCTCCTCGTTCTGGTCCGCGAGGACGAGCAGGTCCGCGCCGGTCTCCAGCGTGTCGATCATGCTCTTGGTGAAGTCCTCACGGGTCTGCACCACCGAGAGGTTCGAACCGAAGGCCGAGGACTGGTTGCGCAGGCGAGCCAGTGCATCGGTCAGGCTCGAGAGCGAATCATTGATGTCCTTGTCGGATTGCCAGCGATTGGTGGCAGCGCCGACGCCGAGTCCCTGGGCATTGAAACGGACGCCGGAGACGGTGATCGAGGCCGTGTTGCCCTCGTTGAACTGCACCTTGAGGGAACCGTTATCGAGCAGGTTGATGCCGTTATAGCCGGAATCCGCCGCCAGCTGGTCGATATGCCCGCGCAGCAGGTCGAACTGGGCCGAGAGATCACGCCGGGTGGTGTTGGTGACAGCCGCAGCAGAGAGCGCCGCACCGCCGGCAAGGGTCCCGACCTTGGCACTGTCGGAGCCGGAGAGGGTCAGGGCGGCGCCATCGAGGGATTCAATCTCGATCTGGCCGCGCGCATTGAGGCTCGCCTGGATCTTCGCCGCCCCGCCCGCCGGGTTCAGCGTCGTGTTGCCGTTGATGGCATCGACGACATCGGAAACATCGTCGCCCGCCGCGACGGTCAGCACCGTGGTCCCGTTGACCGTGATCGTATCCCCGGCAGCAAAGCCCCCGGCGCCGGCATCCGACAGGGCGGTCGCGCCGGTCAGTGGCGTGCCATTATTGCCGGTGATGCGCGGTGTCGTGGATGTCGACTGAAGCGCCTGCCGCGCCGAACCTTGCGCGGATTCGATGAGCTTGGTCAGGGCCTTGATGCCCTTGTCCGCAGCCTCGATGACCTTGGTGGCCTGGCCGATGGAATCGAGCAGGGAGTTGAGGTCGCGCGCCCGGTTTGACAGGCCGGAGGCCTGGAAGAAGTTCACGGGGTTGTCGATCGCGGAATTGATCCGCTTGCCCGTCGCCAGCTTGAGCTGCTGCGCCTGCTGGGCGGAGGTGGTGGACTTGATCGCGGCGAGCGACTGGCGGACGCCGATGGAGAGAGCAATGTCGGCCATGATGGCACCTTTCTGGCAATGAACTGATCTGGCAATGATGTCGGAGGATTCCCGGGGGATCAGCCCGGCCATCCTGACACTGCTACTCTGGGTTGCAAATCCCTAATTAATCGTTGAGATTGCGCTTGCGTGTTTTTGCACTCTCCGATTGTATGTCTTGAGGCTGGAATCGCGCCGTTTGGCCCTGTATTTCTGCCGTTGCCTGAAGTCGAATTCCTTTTTTGATTTTCATATCCTAATTTATTGGTGCATCATGATTAATGAACGCGACATCGTGAAGAACATCATTGACTTTGGATTCCTGATAAAATCTCAGCTCCATTCCGAGGATACAGCCATGCTGCGCTCGATCCTCTCCATCATGATCATGGAATGCGAGGATCTGGTCGAGATCATCGACAACACCGCGGGATCGCACCGCCCGGGACTGCTGGGCCGCAGCGAGAATTGAGGCGGTCCCCGGCGTTTCCTGCCGCGCTGCCCGGCAGAAAAAGACCACCGGTTAAGACGATGTTTACCATAACCCGGAAAAGCTTCGGCGAGTGGAGAAAGCCTGATTCAGTTGCACTGATTCGGGCTTCCCCGCGAGCAACTGAAGGCAGGGCTGCCGAAGGCGGCATCGGGAAGCGAGTCCGGAAATGGCGAATGCATTGCCGTGGAGTGTGCGAGGGATCGACCCGGATATCCGGGAGCAGGCTGTCGAGGCCGCGCATCGTTCCGGCTTGTCCGTGGGCCAATGGCTGAACCAGGTCCTCGCGGGCAATCTCGATGAGGACGGCGAGGAGGAAGACAGCTACTTCGCCCGCAATCGCCCGACGACACGGCGGCAGACCCGCCGAAGCGACATTCTCGGCGAACGGCTCGAGCGGCTGGCCCAGGGCTCCCGCAAGGGCGCTGCCGGCAGGGCCCCGGAGGCCCTGCCGGGCAATGGCCGGATTCTCGACCTCATCGAGAATGCGGTGGAGGCCATCGAAAGGCTGGAACGCCGTCAGGGCAGCGGGACCCCTGCCCGCAGCGGAACCGACGAGACGCTTGTCGAGGCGCTGCGGAGCTTCGAACGCCGGCTGGAGCAGATGGCCCCGGCACGGCCCAATCCGATGGCATCGGTCTCTGTCGCCACGATGACGCGCGCCGGCCATGCCGCCGATGCAGATCCCGCCTTCTCGCAGACGCTGGCGGAGATCGAGGCACGCCGCCGCAGCCTTGACGGCGACATGGCGTCGGCACGGCCGCTGGCAGCAGCCAACCCGGGCAACGGCCACGCCATCGAGGCGATGAGCCAGCAACTGAATGCGCTGGTCGGCCGGATCGACGAGATGCGGACCGAGCGCCGCCCGGAAGACAACGCCCTGCGTGCCCGGCTCGACGATCTGGCCAGCCGCATCGCGGAATGGCGCGAGGCGCCATCCGAATCGATCGCGACCTTGCGCGCAGAGATCGGCACCCTGTCGGACACGCTGGCCGGACTGACCCCGGGCCGGCTGACGGCCGCGCTCGAGGATGCCCTGTCCCGCACAACCGAACGGGCCATCCGCGCCCAGAGCGGCGATGGCGAGCGGGTTCTGGAATCATTGGGCCGCCTCAACGAGGATGTCCGCGCCGTCATGCGGGAAATGACGGATAGCCGCGTTTCGGAACGGCTCGGGCAGGAGCTCGGCAACCTGTCCAAGCGGCTTGATCTGGTCGCCAATTCGGTCGGCGGCCAGCGCCTCGACGATCTCGCGCGGGACCTTCAGGCCGTCCGGGGCATGGTCGAGCAGGCGGCCAAGACCAATCCTGCCGACCAGATGGCCCGCAAGCTCGACGAGCTCGGCCGGAAACTGGATCGCCAGGATGACCGGGGCGTCCTTTCCGCCATCGAGAGCCTGAACGATCAGGTCAAGGCGCTGGCGGGGCCCGGCATCAAGGGGCTCGAAAGCCGGCTGGCCGAGATGACCCGCGAGATGAAGAAGCTGGCGGCGGACAAGCAGCCGCTGCCCCAGATGAGCGCGATTGCCGACCGGCTCGAGCGGATCGACCGGATCCTCGATCACCGCCCGGATTCGACGCTTGGCGGGCTCGACGCGATCGCGCAGTCGCTGGAAACGATCAGCGGCAAGCTTGACCGCGAGACAACCACGAGCGCGGATCCGGACATGGCCGCGATGCTGTCGGATCTCTCCTCGCGGTTCGACCATTTGCAGGCGCAGGCGCCGGATACCCGGTCTCTCGACCGCCTGCAGGACGAGGTCGCCCGGGTTTTCCAGAAACTCGACCAGATGGGCGGTGCCCCGGCAGGGCTCGATTCGCTGGAGCGGAGCGTGTCCGATCTTTTCGCCCGGATCGACCAGACCCGGCACGACATGCGGGACATGGCCGAACGCGCCGCCGTGCAGGCGGCGGAGCAGGCCGTCCGCCAGGCGCCCGCACGCGACGAATCCAATGATACGCTTGCCGCCGAAGGGCTGCTGCTGATCAAGCGCGACCTCAACGAATTCAAGACCGCCCAGACCGAAGCCGAGCGGCGGACGCGCAGCACGCTCGAAGCGCTGCACGGCACGCTCGAAGGGATCGTGTCGAAACTCGGCCAGATCGAGACGGCCAAGGCCGAGAGCCGCGCCGCACCTGCCCCGCGTTCCGAGCCGATGCCCGGCCCGGCCGCCGCGCCCGTGACGGCATCCGCACCTGCCGGGCGCGATGTGGCATCGATCCTGCGCCGTGAGCCAACCGCGCCGGCCATCGACACGCCGAAGCGCGCGGAGGCCCCAGTCCGGCCGCGCGAGGCGACGCCCCGCGCCGATATGGACGCCGATCTTCCCCTGGAGCCCGGCGTCGCGCCTGGCAGCACCGCGGCAGCGGCCCCGGCGGATCCGCGCAACCAGTTTCTCGCGATGGCCCGCCGGGCAGCACAGGCCGCCCATGCCAGCAGCGAGGCGATCCTGGCCGAGGAAGCCAAGCCGGGCAAGGCTGCGAAGGCGCGGCAGCTCGCCGCCAGCGGCTCCTCCTTCCTCAACCGGGCCCGCAAGCCGATCCTGCTCGGTCTGGCTGCCCTGATCATCTCGATCGGAGCGCTGAAGGTCCTGACGGGCAAGATGGGCCAGAGCGATGACCTTGGCGTGCCCATGCCGGAGAGGCCGGCTGTTTCGGCCCCCGAGCCGGCTCCCGTTCCTGCCAAGCCGGCAGAAACCGGGAAGAGCGAGCAGAAGGACGATCCGCAGAATACCGGCTCGACGAGCCGGCGTGCTGCGCCTGTCGAGCCGCAGGCCCTGCCCACAATCCAGCCGAACGGGATGATCACGCTGCCCGGGGGCAAGCGCGGCCAGCGCCTTTCCGACACGAGCGCCGTCGCCCAGACCGATCCCGTGACGGTCGGCAGCGTCGGCGTTGACGGCACCGCCAAGCCGATCGAAACCGGACGGGCCGTCATCAACGAGCTGATCGGTCTCTCCGCGCTGAAGGGCCAGGAAAAGCTGCGCGATGCCGCGCTGCAGGGCAACCAGGCCGCGTGGTTCGAGATCGGCGTGCGCTATGCCGACGGCAAGGGCGTCCCCCGGGATGGCAAGCTGGCGTCACGGTGGTTCGAGCAGGCCGCCCTGGCAGGTCATGGCCCGTCGCAATACCGCCTCGGCAGCCTCTATCGCGAGGGCAAGATCCTGCCGAAGGAGCCGACGCTCGCCTTCCAGTGGTTCGACCGCGCGGCAGCGCAGGGCCACGTGCTGGCGATGCACAATGCTGCCGTGCTGCTGGCCGAAGGTGTCCATGGCGCGCCGGATTATGCAGGCGCGGCACTCTGGTTCAAGCGTGCGGCCGAACATGGCATCAAGGACAGCCAGTTCAATGTGGCGATCCTCTTCGCCCGTGGCCTCGGTGTGAACCAGGATCTGACCGAATCCTATCGCTGGTTCGCCATTGCGGCCCTTCAGGGCGACCCGGATGCCGGCAAGAAGCGTGACGACATCGCCGCGCGCCTGACGAAGGAACAGATCGCCCGGGAAAACGAGCGGGTGAAGGCTTTCAAGCCGATGCCCGCCAATGCCGCCGCGAATGATCCCGGCCAATGGGACAAGCCGGCACGGCAGGGCACCTGATCGGCCGGGCGGGACCCAATATCTCCGGTTGACGCGCGCGCCAGCCGGACCCAGAAGGGGCCGGGACGCATGTACGCGACATGCGTGGCCGGACGCGGTGCCGCATGCAACTCTATCTGCCGATCGCCGAACTGCCACTGAACCTCTTCCTGCTTCTGGGCATGGGGGGATCGATCGGGTTCATTTCGGGGCTTTTCGGCGTCGGCGGCGGCTTTCTCCTGACACCGCTGCTGATCTTTGTCGGCGTGCCCGCCCCGGTGGCCGTGGCGACCAGCGCTGCCCATATCGCCGCCTCGTCCGTGACGGGTGCCCTGACCTATTGGCGCCGCAACGCGCTCGATCTCAAGCTCGGGACCGTACTGACCGTCGGCGGGCTGCTCGGCACCCTGGCGGGTGTGTTCTTTTTCAACCAGATGCGCCGGCTCGGCCATCTCGATCTGGTCATCACGCTTGCCTATGTCACGCTGCTGATGTCGGTCGGCTGCCTGATGTTCGTGGAGAGCATCGGCGCCATGCTCAAGCGCCGGGCCGGCAAGGTTCAGCCCATGCGGAAGGCCGGCGAGCATGTCTGGTACGAGAAGCTGCCGCTGACCATGCGCTTCCCGCGGTCGAAGATGTCGACCAGCGTGATCCCGCTCGCGGTGCTGGGCCTGCTCATCGGCTTCATCGGGACCGTCCTGGGGATCGGCGGCGGGTTCCTCGTCGTTCCCGCGCTCATCTACTTCTTCCGTGTGCCGACATCGATCGTGGTCGGGACCAGCCTGTTCCAGATCCTCGTCACGATGATCGTCGCCACCCTGCTTCATGCCGTCGTCTCGCAGGCAGTCGACGTGCTGCTGGCGCTCACGCTGGTTGTCGGCGGCGTCATCGGGGCGCAATTCGGCACCCGGACCGGGCAAGCCCTGAAGGGCGAACAGTTCCGGCTGCTGCTGGCCATGCTCATCCTGATCGTCGGGATCCGCTTCGCCCTCGACCTCGTGGCGGCGCCGGCCGACCGCTTCTCGATCAATGCCACGGAGCTGGAGCGATGAGGCGCTGCCTGCCCCTGGTGCTCATGCTGCTGGCCCTCACAGGCCCGGGCAGGAGCGAGGAGCTGGTCCTGGCCCTGTCGACGCGCGAGGTCGCGATCACCTCGACCTATACCGGGGCGGAGGTCACGGTTTTCGGCCATATCGAACGCGATGGCCGGACAATCGCCCGGACGGGCGAATATGACATCGTGGCCCAGGTCCAGGGCCCTTCCGGCGAGGTGGTGCTGCACCGGAAAGGGCGCTTCGGGTTTATCTGGCTGACGGAAAACCGGCGCCGCTACCCGAAAATCCCGCTCTATTTCTCGGTCCTCAGCGCCAAGCCCCTGGCCTCGGTCGTCGACGAGGATGGCCGCCAGCGGCTGAAGCTGGGGCTCGAGCATTTCCTGCCCGCCCCGACCCCGGATACGGAGGAGCGGGACGAGTTCGGCTTCCGCAATGCCCTGCTGCGCCTGCGCCGCGAGGAAGGCGCGCTGACGGAAAACGACAAGGGCGTGACGATGATCCGCCCGAACCTCTTCACCGCGCGCATCGTTCTGCCCGCCAAGGCCCCGACCGGACTCTATCTCGTGAACATCTCCATTCTCTCGGAAGGGGTGCCGCTGAGGACAGCGCAGGCCGGCTTCGTCGTGCGCAAGGTCGGGTTCGACGCCTTCGTCGCCAATGCCGCCCGCAATGATTCCGTGACCTACGGCCTGTTCACGGTGCTGATGGCCGTCCTGCTGGGCTGGGTGGCCAATGTGGTGTTCCGCAAGGACTAGGACGCATTCACACCAATGCGGCCATCGGCAGTTCGGCCAGCCCCTCGCCCAGCATCAGGAACACGCGGCCGCGCGTCGGAAAGAGCCCGGAAATGGCGGGATCGCTGACGCAGAGCGCGCCGGTCAGGCTGCCGAAGGCGGGCAGCAGCAGCCGGGTCTCGCTGGCCACGAAGCAGCGCCGCCGCTGGCGGCCGGCGCGGGTGGGCAGACGGGCAGCGGGGTGGAGATGGCCGACAATTTCCGCAAGCCCATCGGCGGCGGGTTCGTGCCGCAGGCGCAAATCGCCCGGAAAGACCAGCTCATCGGCTACCATGCCGGGAAGGCCCGCCAGTTGGGGATCGTGGTTGCCGGTGATCCAGACCAGCCCGGCCTGCCGGGCCAGTTCGGCAAGCTCGGCGGCGACCGGCGCGAGGCTTGCTTCCATTAGGGTCTGGCGATGTATGCTGTCACCCAGCAGGACAAGGCGCTCGGGCCGCCATTCCGCCACCAGCGCCAGCAGGCGGGCCATGGTTTCGAGACTGTCATAGGGCGGCAGCATCTGGCCCTGGCTGGCATAGGCCAGCCCCTTGCCGAGATGGAGATCGGCGACCACCAGAAGCCGCTCGGCCGGCAGATAGGCCGCTCCGGCCGGAAGCAGCAGGACCTCATGGCCGGCAAGCGCGATCCGGGCCGGCGCCCCGCGGGCGGCTGGTTTCTGCTGTGCGGCCTGTCTCATGCGGTCCCGAATGCCTCCCCCATCTCGTCCAGCAGGCGCGCGGCCTCGTCAGCGATCGCCTGGTCGCGGGCCTCGCCATAGACCGGCTCCTTGCCGATCTCGAGCAGGATCGGCACCGACAGGGGCGAGACCATTGCCAGATCATGGTGCACGATTCGGCCGCGGATCCGCATCAGAAGATCGGAAAGGCGCCGCAGATCCATGAGGCCCGTCGCCGCATCGGCCCGGGCGGCCTTGAGCAGGACATGGTCGGGTTCGTGCTTGCGCAGCACGTCGAAGATCAGGTCCGTGGACATGGTCACCGCCCGGGCCTTCTTCTCCATGCCCGGGAAACGGCGCTCGATGAGCCCGGCAATGACCGCACAGGCCCGGAAGGAACGCTTCATCAGCGCACTCTCGTTCAGCCATTCCTCAAGGTCGTCGCCCAGCATGTCCGGGTCCCAGAGCCGGCCGAGGAAATCCGGCTCGGCCGCGGCGCGGATCGAGGGATCGCGCAGCATCCAGATCGCGATGGCATAATCATTCGCGACAAAGCCGAGCGGCTGGAGACCGGCACGCTCGAGGCGGCGGGTCAGCAGCATGCCGAGCGTCTGGTGCGCCAGCCGCCCCTCGAAGGGGAAGGCTGCGAGGTAGTAGCGCCCGCCCCGCGGAAACGTCTCGACAAGGAGGTCCTCGGGGCCCGGAAGTGCCGAGCGCCCCTGCTGCAAGGCCAGCCAGTCAGCGACCTGCCCGGGCAGCGCCGACCAGCCGGCGGGATCGGCCAGCATGGCCCGGACCCGCGCCGCGAGATGGGTCGAGAGCGGAAATTTGCCACCATTGTAGGAGGGGATCATCGGGTCCCGCCCCTGGGCACGGGACGTCACGACACGGTCCTCGACGATTCCCTCGAACCGAAGCACTTCGCCGGCAAAGACGAATGTATCGCCGGCGGTCAGGCCTTCCGCGAAGTATTCCTCGATCTCCCCAAGCAGCCGGCCATAGCGCAGGCCCCCGCCCTTCGCCGAGCCGAGATGGACCTTGAGCATCGTCGACTCGACGATCGTCCCGACATTCATCCGGTAGGCCTGGGCGATCCGCGCATTGGCGATGCGCAGCCGCCCCTCGCCATCCCGCCGGATCTTGGCGAAGCGATCATAGGCGCGCAGCGCATAGCCGCCATCGGTGGCAAAGCGGATCACGCGGTCGAAAGCATCCCGTCCGAGGCCGGCATAAGGCGCCGCGCCGGTAACTTCCCGGAAGAGGGCGTCCGGGTGGACCGGTTCCGCGACGGTCATGCCGAGGCAATGCTGGGCCAGCACGTCGAGCGCGCCTTCGCGGCTTGTCACGGCATCCTGCTCGCCGGCGCGGGCGGCCTCGATGGCCGCGTGGCATTCGAGCACCTCGAACCGGTTCGAGGGCACGAGATAGGCCTTGGAAGGCTGGTCGAGCCGGTGATTGGCCCGCCCGATCCGCTGCAGCAGCCGGCTCGCGCCCTTGGGCGCGCCGACATTGATGACGAGGTCGACATCGCCCCAGTCGATGCCGAGATCGAGCGTCGAGGTGCAGACCACCGCATCGAGGCCGCCGGCCGCCATGGCCGCCTCGACCTTGCGGCGCTGGCCGACATCGAGCGAGCCGTGATGGAGGGCGATGCGGCGGTTTTCCTCGTTGAGGCCCCAGAGTGCCTGAAAGACGAATTCGGCCTGCATGCGCGTATTGACAAAGACGAGGGTCAGCCGATGCCGGCCGATCTCGCGATAGATCTCCGCCATGGCATGCCGCGCGGAATGGCCGGCCCAGGGCAGGCGTTCCTCGGTCTCCAGCAGGCGCAGATCGGCCGGCGCGGCGAGGCTGCGCGGAACCTCGACGAGATCAGCCATGCCGCCACCCGCCTGGTCCACGAGCCAGCGGCGGAGATTGTCGGGCTCGGCCACCGTGGCGGAGAGGCCGAAGGTGATGGCCCGTGGCGCCAGGAGCCGCAAACGCGCAAGGCCAAGGGCGAGGAGATCGCCGCGCTTTCCGGGCGCCAGTGCATGCAACTCGTCGACGATGATCTGCTGAAGGCCGGCAAAGACCTTGCGGGCTTCCGGATTGGCGATCATCAGCGCCACCTGTTCCGGCGTGGTCAGCAGGATCTGCGGCGGCTGGCGCATCTGGCGCTGGCGGCGCGCCGCCGGCGTATCGCCCGTCCGGGCTTCGATCCGGACCGGCAGGCCCATCTCGGCCACGGGCTCCTCGAGGTTGCGGGCGATATCGACCGCCAGCGCCTTGAGGGGCGAGATATAGAGCGTATGCAGACCCTCGGATCGAGCGGAACCGGAGAGGTCGACCAGGGTCGGGAGGAAGCCGGCCAGGGTCTTGCCGGCACCTGTCGGCGCGATCAGCAATGTCGAACGGCGAGCGGCAGCGCGGGCGAGGAGTTGCGCCTGATGCCAGCGCAGGCTCCAGCCCCGCCGGGCGAACCATTGCGCGAAAATCGCCGGGAGCGGGGAATCAGCCGAGGATACCATCAAGGCAAGGTGGCGTGGCGGTCACGCCGCGGCAAGGAGATAGAGCGCCCCCGGGACCGGCCGGCCCGCATCGAGGCGAGAGACCGCCTCCTCCTCGGCAAGCAGGGTGAAGCCGGCTGCGCCGGCCAAAGTACGGACGAGGCCCGGCGCATGGTGCATGCGGCAATCCTCGCCGACCATGACGCCTTCGCCCGGATGGGTCTGCACCGTGAAGGCGAGCAGGCCCGAAGTCGCGAGGCTGCGTGCCGAGGCTGCAAGGGCAGGCGCGAGATCGGGGAGATAGCAGAAGACATCGGCCGCGATCACCAGATCCGCCTCCGCCAAAGGCTGCTGTTCGAGGAAGGCCACAAGCTCGCCTGCCTCCAGCCCGGCATAAAGGCCGGTTTCCACGGCAAGGGCGAGCATGCGGGGCGAAAGATCAACGCCGAGGATCCGGCCGGCGCGCGCACCCAAGGCGCGCGCCATCAGCCCGGTTCCGCAGCCGAGATCGAGCACGCGGCCGAACGTGCGCTCCGGACAATGCCGGTCCAAGGCGGCCACCAGCAGGTCAGGCGCGCGATAGGCGAGCTGGCCGACGAGATGGCTGTCGAAGCGCGGCGCGTAATCATCGAACAGGGCCGCGACATAGGCCGGCGGCATCGCCCCGGCGACCGGCCTTCCGCCGATCCGGGCGAGCAGGAGGGCAGCACCGAGATGATCGGCAGGGTCAAGCGCGAGAACCCGCTCCAGTGCGGCGCGGGCCCGGATGTCCTCACCCAGGGCGAGCGCAGCCTTGGCAAGGGCGAGATGTGCCGGCGGCCAAAGCGGCACGCGCTCGAGGGTCTGCTCGAAGAGATCGAGGGCGGCCTGCCAGTCCCGGTCGGCGAGGGCGGCATCGCCATAGGCGTAGCGGCGGTCGGCGATCATGTCGCCCGATGAGCGGGTGGAGAAAGGCGGCGCGGCAGTCATGCCCCGTGCCATACGGCGTGGGCCGCGCTATGTGAAGGGGAAGCGCTCCCTTCTGGCCCCCAGCCCTCCTGGACCCCTCTTGGCGATACGCCCGGAAACCCTGCTGCATCCCCGCCCGGAAGGCCTTTATTGCCCGCCGGGGGATTTCCATATCGACCCCCTGCGTCCCGTTGCCCGCGCGTTGATCACCCATGCCCATTCCGACCATGCCCGCCCCGGCCATGGCCATGTTCTGGCGACACGCGAGACGCTGGACATCATGCGGATCCGCCTCGGCGAGGGCTTCTGCGCGAGCGAACAGGCGATACCCTTCGGCGAGAGCCTGACCCATGGCGGGGTGAGGATCAGCTTCCATCCGGCTGGCCATGTGCTCGGCTCGGCCCAGATCGCCCTTGAATGGCAGGGCTGCCGGATCGTGGTTTCCGGCGATTACAAGCGGCGGCCGGATCCGACGGCCGAACCCTTCGCCCTCCAGACCTGCGATGTCTTCGTGACGGAAGCGACATTCGGCCTGCCGGTCTTCCGGCATCCGGACCCGCGCGACGAAGCCGGGCGGCTGCTGGCTTCCCTGGCGCGGTTTCCGGAGCGCACGCATCTCATCGGGGCCTATTCCCTCGGCAAGGCCCAGAGGATGATCCGCCTGTTGCGCGATTGCGGCCATGACGCCCCGATCCTGCTGCATGGCGCCCTCGAAAAGGTGACGCAGTATTACGAGGCGCGCGGCATCATGCTCGGCCCGCTCGAGCCGGTGGCCGGAAGCAAGGGCCATGATCGCGCAGGGCAGATCGTGCTCTGCCCGCCTTCCGCATTGGCCGATCGCTGGTCGCGGCGCTTCGCCGATCCGGTGACAGCCGTCGCCAGCGGCTGGATGCGGATCCGGGCCCGCGCACGGCAGCGCGGTGCGGAGATCCCGATGGTGATCTCGGATCATGCCGACTGGCCAGAACTGCAGCAGACGATCCTCGACACGGGGGCCGGCGAGATCTGGGTCACGCATGGGCAGGAAGACGCGCTTGTCCATTGGTGCCAGCAACGCGGGCTGGCCGCACGTCCGCTGCGCCTGGTCGGCTATGGCGAGGAGGAGGCGGCATGAACCGGTTCGCTGCCCTGATCGAGGCGCTGGCCTTCGAGCCGCGCCGCCTCGCCAAGCTGACGCTGATGGAGGAGTATTTCCGGAGTGTTCCCGATCCGGATCGCGGCTATTGCCTCGCTGCCCTGTGTGGCGTGCTCAACCTGCCGACCGCCAAACCGGCCCTGCTGCGGCAGCTGATCAGCGAAAGGACCGATCCCGTCCTTTTCGCGCTGTCCTACGATTATGTCGGCGACCTCTCCGAAACCATCGCCCTGCTCTGGCCTGCCCCGTCCGGCGACCCGATGCGCGACATCCCGATCGGTACGATCGTGGAGACGCTCCGCCGCGCCTCGCGCCGCGAGGTGCCGGGGCTGGTGGCCGGCTGGCTCGACACCCTCGAGGAACGAGGCCGCTGGGCCCTGCTCAAGCTGATGACAGGCGGCCTGCGCATCGGCGTCTCGGCCTCGCTGGCCAAGCACGCGCTGGCGCGGTTCGGCCAGACCGAGGCTGCCGCGATCGAGGAGATCTGGCACGGGCTCGAGCCGCCCTATGCCAGCCTGTTCGCCTGGCTGGAAGGCCGGGGCGGACGTCCCGATCCCGGGCAGGCGCTGACCTTCCGCTCGCCGATGCTGGCCCATCCGGTCGAGGACGAGGATTTCGACCGCCTTGATCCGCGCGAATTCTCGGCCGAATGGAAATGGGACGGAATCCGGGTACAGGCTGCGGGGCGGCTCCGCGGGAATGCGGCCGAGATCCGCCTGTTCTCCCGGAGCGGCGACGACATCACCGCAGCCTTCCCGGATCTGGCCGGGGCGTTGCATTTCGACGGGGTGATCGATGGAGAGCTGGTCGTCCTCGAGGGCGAGACGGTCGCGCCGTTCTCGGCCGTCCAGCAGCGGCTGAACCGAAAGAGCGTCTCGGCCCGGCTGATGGCCGAGTTCCCCGCGCATCTCATTGCCTATGATTGCCTCTTTGCCGGCGAGGAGGACCTCCGGGCACTGCCCCTGGACGCGCGTCAGGGGCGGCTCGAAATGCTGGTCGCGGACCATGGCGGGCGGCTGCGCCCCTCGCCGGCCCTCGCCTTCGAAAGCTGGGCGGATCTTGCCGCGCAGCGCGCGCAATCCGCCGGGCATCCGGCGATCGAGGGGGTGATGCTGAAGCGGCTCGCCTCGCCCTATCTGGCGGGGCGACCGAAGGGCCATTGGTACAAATGGAAGCGCGATCCCGGGCTGGTCGATTGCGTGCTCATGTACGCCCAGCGCGGGCACGGGAAGCGCTCATCCTATTATTCCGATTTCACCTTCGGTGTCTGGGACGGGGATCGGCTGGTGCCGGTCGGCAAGGCCTATTTCGGCTTTTCGGATGCCGAACTGATCGAACTCGACCGCTTTGTCCGGCAGAACACGACCAACCGGTTCGGCCCCGTGCGCGAGGTGGTGCATGATGCCCGGACCGGGCTGGTGCTCGAGATCGCCTTCGAAGGGTTGCAGGCCTCGACACGCCACAAATCCGGCATCGCGATGCGGTTCCCGCGGATTCACCGGATCCGCTGGGACAAGCCACCCGGCGAGGCGGACAGGCTCACGACGCTTCAATCGGCGCTGGCACGGGCAAGCGTTCCTTCCGGCGCGCCGGATGCCTGACCAGCGTATCGACGATCCGGATCGCGGTGGCCACGGCGAGAAGCAGGGCGGCCCCGGCCTGCAGCCAGAGCAGGAAGGCCGATGGCAGGGTACCGATCTGCCCGCCGAACAGTGCCATGCCCGCCGCGAGGCCCAGCACGGTCAGGCGTCCGTAGGCGAGGCGTGCCGAACGCAGGGCGCGCGGGCGGAGCAGGCGGAAGAGGATCCGCTCGGAGAGGCCTGTCGCGACAACCTGCACGAGGACGAGAAATCCGATCAGCGAGAGCCATGCCGGCAGGACGATCCAGACATGGCCGATCAGGACCGGCCAGCCGAGTGATACGGCAAAGGCCGGCAGCGCCAGGCTCTCGCTCAGCCGGAGGGCATCGGCCGGGAGCGGAGCGCGCGGCGTGCCTGTGCCGCAGGCCAGGGCTGCCGCCAGCGGATCATCCGGGAAAGCACCGCAGACGGAGAGCCAGCCCCGCAGGGCGGGGTCGAAGACGAAGCCCGGCCACTGCGCAGGCGGCGCAGCGCGCAAGCCGCCCATGATGCCCGCGCGGATCTGCCATTCGGCCAGCATCATCAGCCCGCAGAGCAAAGCCGCGACGACGATGGCGGCGGTGCCGCTGGCCAGCCGGGCCGGGCGGCCCGGAAGGATGGCCAGCGCCTGGCCTGACGCGGCTCCGAAGACGAGGCCTGTCAGGGCAGCCTGGGCGAGCGGCCAGGACAGGCCGGAAAAGCCGGCCGGGTTCGTGATCCATCCCGCAAGCCGGGCCATGGCATCGGGGACCAGCGCGGCCGCTTCCGGAAACATCGGGGCCAGCCGAAGCACGTCGGCTGCGGCCGGAAGCAGCGCTGCCAGCACAACCAGCGCAAGGGTGACAAGAGCCAGCCGGCCGAGACCGGCCATGCCGCCCAGGACCAGAAGGGCCCCGGTGACCAGCGCGAGGCTGGTCATCTGGTTCGGGTCCGAGCCGAGAAGGAGCGGGCTCCAGAGCATCCGCGAGCGCTCCCAGATGAGAAGCGCGCCGGACAGGACGAGAACCAGCAGGGCAAGGCCGGCAATGGCCCGCGCTCCGGTTCCGCCGGCCAGCGGATCGCTGTCGCCGGGATCCGCTGGCGGCTGGCGGAGATTGCGCCAGGGCCGCGACCCGGCCAGAAGCAAGCCGCCAAGCCAGCCCAGCAGGACGAGCAGCAGCAGGGGTGCCGGATCGGGGGCCTGCCGGAAGAGCGCGAGGCCGGTCAGAAGCAAGGTGGCGGCAAGGCTTGTGGCCGTCAGCCGTGCGCCACGCTCGTGGCCGATGACGAAACGGCCCAGCCGGCTCGTCATGTTCAGGAGGGCCAGGGCGACAGCGGCCACGCCCATCAGCACATAGCTGCCCGTGACGGCGGCTGGCGCCGGCAAGCCCATCCGCTCCAGGAGCATCAGCAGCCCGAGACCGGCAAGCGTGAGCGCGAAGATCAGGGCCGTCGACATCGGGGGCGATCACCTGGCTCCCGACCGGGAGATTCGAGAGTGTACTCACCTTTCGTTGTAATGGACGAGCCATGTCGCTTGCAAATAGAGAACGTTGTCGGCCATCATCAGCCCAGAAAACAGGACACGGTACGCCGGTAAGCGCCAAGCCGTGCAGAGAGCGGGACGGAACCATGACACAGGCAGTTCAGGACCATGGCCGGGGCACGATCATCGTCGCGGATGACCATCCGTTGTTCCGCGGCGCGCTGAAGCAGGCGCTTTCCGGCATCTTCGCCGAGCTCTCCGTCATCGAGGCGGGCACACTCGAGGAGGCCGTCCAGGCGCTTTCGGCGAAGGGCGAGATCGATCTTGTCCTGCTCGACCTGAAAATGCCGGGCGTCAGCGGGTTTTCCGGCCTCACCTTCCTGCGTTCGCAACATCCGGCCGTCCCGATCATCGTGGTTTCCGGGGTCGATGATTCCGCAACAATCCGCACCTGCATGGAATTCGGCGCGGCCGGCTACATTCCCAAGACCACGCCGATCGAGGTGATGAACAAGGCCATCCGCTCGGTCCTGGCCGGGGGCACCTGGACTCCGCCGGACATCCCCCTCGGCGAACTGGCGGACAAGGAAACCGGCGATCTCATCCGCCGGCTGGCCAGCCTGACGCCGCAGCAGATGCGCGTGCTGACCATGCTGTCGGAAGGGCTCCTCAACAAGCAGATCGCCTACGAGCTCTCCGTCTCCGAGGCGACGGTGAAGGCCCATGTCTCGGCGATTCTGATGAAACTCGGCGTCGAAAGCCGCACACAGGCTGTCATCGCCGCGTCGAAGCTCGACATTCCGGGCTGAGCCGGCTTCAGGCCTTCGCCCAGCTCTCCGCATTCCGGCCGACAAGCTCGCCGATCATGCCGGCGCCTTCGCGCTCGATGGCCCTGATCATGGCCGTCTTGATCTCGCCGATAAGGCCCGGCCCCTGATAGATCAGGGCGGAATAGAGCTGCACCGCCTCGGCGCCGGCAGCGATCTTCGCGACCGCATCCTCGCCACTGGAAATCCCGCCCACGCCGATGAGGGGGAACTGCCGCTCCACGCGCAGGAAGGTCTTGGCCAGAAGCACGGTCGAGGGCCGGAACAGCGGCTTGCCGGACAGGCCGCCGGCCTCGCCGGCAAGGGCCTTCTCCTTCAGCGTGCCGGGGCGAGCAATCGTGGTGTTCGATACGATCATCGCATCGATGCCGCGGGCGCGGGCCACCGCGATGACATCATCCAACTGCGCGTCGTCGAGATCCGGGGCGATCTTGAGGAAGATCCGGGTCCCGAGCTCCAGCCGGGCCCGGAGGTCGAGGACGCGTGCGAGCAGATCATCGAGGAAGGCCCGGCCCTGCAGGTCACGCAGGCCCGGCGTGTTCGGCGACGAGACATTGAGCGTCACGAATTCGGCGAGGGGGCCGATTCCCTCGACGAGGGCGAGATAATCGGCGATGCGGTCGGGGCTCTCCTTGTTGGCCCCGAGATTGACCCCCAGGACACCCCGGCGCTGCCGGGCGGAGAGCCTGCCGGCAATAACCTTCATCCCGTCACTGTTCAGCCCGTAGCGGTTGATCACCGCCCCATCGGCGGGCAGGCGGAAGACCCGCGGCTTCGGATTTCCGGGCTGTGGCAACAGGGTCACGCCGCCCACTTCCACGAAGCCGAAGCCGAGGCGCATCAGCGCGTCGGGGACCCGGGCATGCTTGTCGAGGCCTGGGGCGATGCCCACGGGATTGGCGCAATCCAGCCCGGCCAGCATGCAGCGCAAGCGTGGATCATCCGCCGCCGCCGGCGGCAGCGGCATCCGCTCCAAAGCGGCCACGGTCCAGTCATGGGCCGTTTCGGGGTCAAGCGCCCGGATCAGGGGCTGGATCAAGGGGAAAAGCCCGGGAAACATCGTCATCAATCCTTCGCGCCGGCCGGCGGCTGCCAATCCGGCATTCCATCCTCCCGCCAGACCAGCGGCGAAGCCCATCGAACCGCATCGCGAGAGAGGGGCGCATAGAGATGGGGGAACAGGGCCCCGCCGCGCGACGGCTCGGCCTTCAATGCGGTGCCAAGCATTGCCGTGTCAACCGCCACGACCCGGAGCCCCGACTGGCCGCCAAAGTGCTTGATCGCGGTTTCCGAAACCTGCTCGGCATAGGAAAAGTGAATGTAGCCATCGGTCAAATCGATCGCAGCACCCGCAAATGTTCCGCTGGCCTCAAGCTGCTGCCATTGATCTTCAGTCATGATCTTGAAAATGGTAGTCTGCATCACTTTTTTGAGCTTTCCCGGGATTGGCATTTTTGGTTATCACATGGTTTAAACCATTGCTCCATAACATTTAATTGCAGATCGACGCCAAAGTTGCTACCCCCAAACACAAGCCATACGGATTATCCATTGCCATGCTCACCCATACCCAAATCTGGGCCGCGATCGACGCTCTGGCAAAACGCCAAGGCCTGTCGGCGTCCAGCCTCGCCAAGAAGGCCGGGCTTGATCCGACAACCTTCAATAGGTCCAAACGCCAGAACGCCGATGGCCAGTTGCGCTGGCCATCCACGGAATCCATCGCCAAGGTCCTCGGCGCAACCAGCACCAGCATCGATGATTTCCTCGGCCTGCTGACACAGACGGAATGGCCCTCGCGCCGGGTTGCCTACCGGCTGCTCGACGAAACCCTGGCCCGATCGCTCGACCCGACCGGCCGGCCGCTGCATGCCGGCTGGGACGAGATCGCCTTTCCCTCGCCGGTGGATGGCGTGCTCTACGCACTGGAAATCCACAGCAACGCCTATGCCCCGGTCTACCGCAAGGGCGATGTCATCATCGTGGCGCCGGAAGCCGAAACCCGCCGGCACGATCGCGTGCTGATCATCGACCAGAGCGGCCAGACCGATCTCGGCGTGCTCGGCCATGCCAGCGCGACGCATGTGCATTACACGCCGTTCAGCGACGAAACGCCCCTGGCCCGGCCCAGCCACGAGATCCGCCACGTCTCGCGGATCGTCTGGGCGAGCCAGTAATCAGGCGCCGCGACCGGCAAGAAAGCGTTCGTGCTCGGCGATGAGATCGCCGCGAAGAGCCTTCTCGATCAGGGCCATGGTATTCGACAGGCCATAGATGGCCGCGAAGGAGCCGAAACGGGGCCCGCGCTCCTCGCCCAGCAGGACCTGGTAGATCGCGCTGAACCAGGCATTCGAGACGCCCGGCCGCTCGGGCGTCGCGCCTTTTGCCTTGAAATCCTGGTAGCGCGGCTCGGCGCGCGCGACATCATAGACCACGTCCTGGATGGCTTCCGGGCTGGCATCGGCCGGAAGCGCCTGCAGCTTGTCCAGCAGGGCGCGCAGGGCTGCGGCCTCGACCTCGTCCGCCGGCTTGTAGGCCTTCTTGGGCTTCACGAAATCCCGGAAATAGCGGATCGCATAGCCCACCAGCCCGTCAAGGCGCGGATGCGTCTCCGGCGAGGCCCCCGGCGCATGGCGCTGGAGGAAGCCCCAGAGCACGGCCTTGTCCTCGGCATTGGCCACCGCGACAAGATTGAGCAGCAGGCCGAAGGTGACCTGCGTTCCCGGCTGATCGCCGCCATTGCCGATCCGTTCCGGCGCCGGCGGGTTGCCGCCATGGATATGCCAGACCGGATTGCCAAGGCGGTTCTTCTCGTCCTGCCGTCCGAACGCATCGAGAAAGCCGAGATATTCGTCCACGGCCCTCGGAATGACGTCGAAATAGAGCTTCTTCGCCTCGCGCGGGCGCTGGAACATGTAGAGCGCCAGGCTTTCCGGCGAGGCATAGGTCAGCCATTCGTCGATGGTCAGCCCGTTGCCCTTCGACTTGGAGATCTTCTGACCCTTCTCGTCGAGGAAAAGCTCGTAGTTGAAGCCTTCCGGCGGCTCGCCATCGAGCGCGCGGACAATCTCGCCGGACAGCTTGACGCTGTCGATCAGGTCCTTGCCGGCCATCTCGTAATCGACATCCAGCGCCACCCAGCGCATCGCCCAGTCCGGCTTCCATTGCAGCTTGACATGACCGCCTGTCACCGGTGTCTCGTAGGCCTTGCCGCTGGCGGGATCACGCCAGACGATCGTGCCGGAATCCAGCTTGCGCTCCTCGATCGGCACCTGCATCACATGCCCGGTTTCGGGATGGATCGGCAGGAAGGGCGAATAGGTCGCGGCACGCTCCTCGCGGAGCGAGGGCAGCATGATCGCCATGATCGCCTCGTAGCGCTCCAGCATGAGCAGGAGCGTCCTGTCGAAGGCGCCGGACCGATACCATTCGGTCGAAGACCGGAATTCGTATTCGAAGCCGAACTGGTCGAGGAAGGCGCGGAGCCGGGCATTGTTGTGATGGCCGAAGCTCTCATGCGTGCCGAAGGGATCGGGCACCTTCGTCAGCGGCAGGTTGAGCGCCCTGGCCAGCAGGTCCTTGTTCGGCACATTTTCCGGCACCTTCCTGAGCCCGTCCATATCGTCGGAAAAGGCGATCAGGCGCGTGGGGATCTCGCCGCCGGTCAACGTCTCGAAGGCCCGGCGCACCATCGTCGTCCGCGCCACCTCACCGAAGGTACCGATATGCGGCAGGCCGGACGGACCATAGCCGGTCTCGAACAGGACGGCCGACTTTCCCGTTTTCGCAAAACCGCCGCGCCGCTCGAGCCGGGCGACCAGCTTGCGGGCTTCCTCGAAGGGCCAGGCGGCCGAATTCTGCGCGGCATCGCGATAGGCGAGGAGGTGGGACATCGGGGTTTCCATCGGAATTCAGGGTCTTGACGAGCGGATGTCGTTAGTGGCCCGCGACCGGTGCGTCAATCAATAGAAGGGCATCGGGAAATGCTTGAGGAAGAGCTTGGCATAGCGTCCGTCGCGATTCAGGCGCCAGAGCGCGTAATCGACCGCCCCACGCAGCACGATATTGCCCTGCCGGAAGACAAGGCCCGCACCCTCGCCGAAGAAGCGGCTTTCGAGGACCGGCCCGCCATAGAAGCTGCAGCAGGCCAGGGAACTCGACCCGTTGAGCCAGAAGGACAGGGCGATCCCGTCGCCGAAGGCAAGATCGGCCTCGCCGCGGCGCAACGCCTCGAGGGCCGGCTCGAGCCGGTCATGGCGCTGGATGCGGATGCCGGGAAAGAACGCATTGAGAAACGCCTCGTGGGCGCTGCCGCCGATCACCGCCACCGAGCGACCGGCGAGCTGGCGGAAATCGCCTTCTGCCGGAAAGGCGCCGGTGCGGGCGATGAACCGTGCCGGCACGCGATGCGTGGGCAGCGACATCTCGAAGCGCTGGCGGAGTTCCGGGGTGATCCGGTGCGCGGCAATGACGGCATCCGCCTCGCCGGACTCGACGGCCGGCAGCAAAAGGTCCCAGCGCCGGGTCTGGATCGTGCAGGGCACCGCGAGCTCGGCGCAGATCGCCCGCGCGAGATCAATATGGAAGCCGACCAGCGCGCCATCGCGGCCGAGATAGTTGAAAGGCGGGTAATCTTCCTCCGTCACGAAGCGGATCGTGGCGCCGCGCGGCAGATCGCGCCGCTCGACACGCCGGTCCGGGTCGATCACCAGCGGCACGATCACCGTTTCGGCCGCGCTCCGGGCCGGCTGGGCAATGGCGGGCACGGAGCTGCCTGCGCCGGGCACCAGGATCGCGGCGACAAGGGAGACGATCAGCCTCATCGCACCGCGTCCGGGCCGGATAATCGAAAAAGCGGGAACGCGTTCGGCATTCATTCAGGCTGGGCTCGCTTTAGCTCGGCGGCGCAAGGTGACCGAGCTTTCCGCGGGATGCAACGGCAATTCTCCGTTATGGGAGGTTGCCATGCTGACACTTTTGCGACAGGAAGCTTGCGTCATTTCGCAAGTGCGAAACATGCCGGGGAACGATCATGACGAAGTGGGTCTATACGTTCGGGGATGGACAGGCCGAAGGCAATTCGGGCCTCAAGAACCTCCTCGGCGGGAAGGGTGCCAATCTGGCGGAGATGTGCAATCTCGGCCTGCCGGTGCCGCCGGGCTTCACGATTTCCACCGAGGTCTGCACGGCCTTCTACGAGAATGACCGGCGCTATCCGCTGGATCTCGCAGCACAGGTCGATGCCGCGCTCCGCCATGTCGGCACGCTGACCGGCCGCATCTTCGGTGATGCGAGCAACCCGCTTCTCGTCTCCGTCCGCTCCGGCGCCCGCGCCTCGATGCCCGGCATGATGGATACCGTTCTCAATCTCGGCCTCAACGACGTCACCGTCGAGGCCATGGCGAGCCTCGCGAACAATCCGCGCTTTGCCTGGGACAGCTACCGCCGCTTCATCACGATGTATTCGAACGTGGTGCTCGATCTCGACCATCACAATTTCGAGGACATTCTCGAGGAATTCAAGGATTCCAAGGGCTTCACGCTGGATACCGAGCTGAGCGCCGAGGATTGGAAGCATATTGTCGGCGCCTACAAGGATTGCGTGCAGGAGAAGCTGGGCCGTCCCTTCCCGCAGGACCCGCATGAGCAGCTCTGGGGTGCGATCGGTGCCGTATTCGGCAGCTGGATGAATGCCCGCGCGATCAAGTACCGTGAATTGCACAGCATTCCGGAGAGCTGGGGCACGGCCGTCAATGTGCAGGCCATGGTGTTCGGCAATATGGGCGAAACCTCGGCCACGGGTGTCGCCTTCACGCGCAATCCGTCGAATGGCGCCAAGGAGCTCTATGGCGAGTTCCTGCTCAATGCACAGGGCGAGGATGTGGTGGCCGGGATCCGGACGCCGCAGGACATCACGGAAGCGGCCCGTATCGCGGCCGGCTCCACGAAACCGTCGCTCGAACTGTCGCTGCCGGAAGCCTATGCGGAACTTGTCCGCATCTATGGCCTGCTGGAAAAGCATTACCGCGACATGCAGGATCTGGAATTCACGGTCCAGCAGGGCAAGCTCTGGATGCTCCAGACCCGGAACGGCAAGCGTACCGCCAAGGCAGCCCTGCGCATTGCGGTCGATCTCGCCAGCGAGGGGCTGATCACGCGCGAGGAAGCGATCCAGCGGATCGATCCGGCGGCCCTGGACCAGCTGCTCCATCCGACAATCGACCCGGGCGCGACGCGCGTCGTGCTGTCGACCGGCCTGCCGGCCTCACCGGGCGCCGCGACCGGTGCCATCGTCTTCACCTCCGAAGAGGCCGAGCAGGCCGTCAAGGACAAGCGCAAGGTCATCCTCGTCCGGGTGGAAACCAGCCCGGAAGACATCCATGGCATGCATGCGGCCGAAGGAATCCTGACCACCCGCGGCGGGATGACAAGCCATGCCGCCGTCGTCGCCCGCGGGATGGGCAAGCCCTGCGTCTCGGGCGCCGGGGCGATCCGCATCGACATGGTCTCCGGCACGATGACCGCCGGTGGCCGCGTGCTCAAGCGTGGCGACTTCATCACGATCGACGGCTCCAACGGGCAGGTCCTGCTTGGTGAGATCGCCATGCTCCAGCCGGAACTTTCCGGCGAGTTCGGAACGCTGATGGGCTGGGCCGATGTGGCGCGGCGGCTGAAGATCCGCACCAATGCGGAAACGCCGCTCGATGCCCGCACCGCCGTCACGTTCGGTGCCGAGGGGATCGGCCTCTGCCGGACCGAGCACATGTTCTTCGAGGGCGACCGCATCATCGCGATGCGCGAGATGATCCTCGCCGATGACGAGAAGGGCCGCCGCACCGCACTCGACAAGCTGCTGCCGATGCAACGCTCGGATTTCGCCGAACTGTTCGAGATCATGCGCGGGCTGCCCGTCACGATCCGCCTTCTCGATCCGCCGCTGCACGAATTCCTGCCGCACGAGGCCAAGGAGATCCAGGAAGTGGCGGAAGCCATGGGCACGAATGCCGAGAAGCTCCGGCTGCGCGCGCTGGAACTCAAGGAATCGAACCCGATGCTTGGCTTCCGGGGCTGCCGCCTCGCCGTTGCCTATCCGGAAATTGCCGAGATGCAGGCCCGCGCCATTTTCGAGGCTGCGATCGAGGCCGGAAAGAAGTCGGGGGCGCCGGTGACACCCGAGATCATGGTGCCGCTGGTCATGACGAAGGCCGAACTCGATCTGGTCAAGGCCCGCATCGATGCGATGGCGAAGAAGGTCGGCGAGGAGCAGGGCATGGTTCTCGAGTATTCCGTCGGGACCATGATCGAACTGCCCCGCGCAGCCCTCCGGGCCGGCGACATCGCGAAATCGGCCGAGTTCTTCTCCTTCGGCACCAATGACCTGACCCAGACGACCCTGGGGATCAGCCGCGACGATGCCGGTTCGTTCCTCGGGTCCTACAAGGCCCGCAACATCCTTGCCGATGACCCGTTCGTGACGCTCGATCAGGAAGGCGTCGGCGAATTGGTGCAGCTTGCGGTTGAACGGGGCCGCCGCACCCGCCCGGATATCAAGCTCGGGCTGTGCGGCGAGCATGGCGGCGATCCGGCTTCGATCGCCTTCTGCGAAAGCGTCGGGCTGGATTATGTGTCCTGCTCGCCCTTCCGCGTGCCGATCGCCCGGCTGGCCGCCGCGCAGGCCGCGCTCGGCAAGGTGACAAAAGCGGAGGGCTGAGGCGTTTTGGAAAGGATTAACCTTTCCGCTTAAGCCCTCCTGAACCCCAAGCGGAGATCATGTCCCCGGGACAGGATTTTTGCTTGCCTGGCTTCCCTGAGCCACAGGGAAGCGGCGGGAACGGGGTGGACGTGGCGTATCACGACACAAGAAGGCCTCAACGCAGGACGCGGCGCCGGGTTGTCCCGGCCGCCGGACGTTTTGCCTTGGCGAGCAGCGCCGCCTTGCTGGCACCCTGGAGCCTCGCGGCGGCCCTGCTGGTGTCGTTCACGGCCTCGGCGGGCCAGGGCACGCTTCATCTCGACAAGGTGTTCAAGCGATCGACGATGATCGAGCCGCACCGGATGACCCTGCTGCCGCCACGCCTCTCGGTGCTCACCTTGCACACGGAGCGACAGGAGCCGGCCCTGGAGCCGGCTGCACCGCTTCCCTCTTCTCTCGCGGCCCATATCCGAAAGGTGGACCTGACGCGCGACTACCAGCGCCAGCCCGAAATCGGTGTGCCGCTGCTGTTCCTGGTTGATCCCGCCCTGCTGCCGAAGGCGCGGCTCGAGGAGGCGGTCTCGATGGAGAAGGCCAGCCAGGCCCTGATGGCGCGGCTGAACCGGTTCGATATCCGCAGCAGCACGCCGGGCAGCCTCGGGTCCGGCGGCTCGGTGACGGCGGCGCAGGGCGGCCTGTCGCCCCAGAAGCTGTCGCTCAGCCGGCCGGATGGCTCGACACCGGCCGTCAGCCGGGCCGTTGCCCTGGCTTCCGTCACACCGGCCCCGATCGAGCCCGAGATCATCGCTGCCGCGGCGATGCGCATCCCCGCCTTTGCGCATGTCCATACCGATCCGAGCGGGCGCGCGGCCGTAACGGCAAGGCTCAATGTCGGCCCCAATTATCTCGGCCTGATCGATCCGGAGAGCCGCAAGCGGGAGCATCGCTGCCTCGCCGAGGCGATCTATTTCGAAAGCCGTTCGGAACCGGAAGAGGGCCAGGCGGCGGTGGCGCAGGTCGTGCTCAACCGGGTGAAGAGCGGCCTCTATCCCAGTTCCGTCTGCGGTGTCGTCTATCAGAACCGCCATCGTTACAAGGCCTGCCAGTTCACCTTTGCCTGCGAAGGCAAGGCCCTGACGATCCAGGAACCGGACGCCTGGGACAGGGCGCAGACAATCGCGCGGGCAGTGATGGAAGGTACCCAGTACAATACGAATGTCGGCCATTCGACCCATTATCACGCGACCTATGTGGCGCCGTATTGGTCGCGCCGGCTGAAACGGACCGACCGCATCGGACGTCATATCTTCTACCGGCTGCGGCCGGGGCAGACCTGATTTCTGGCGAAATCATCGTAAAAATTCATCGTAAACAGGACGGTAATTTACCGTTAATTCTGAAACATCATTGATGTCATGGCTTTAATGTTGAGCCAGCCCGCCTTCTGCTTCATAGTTGGTGAAGAATATAGGGGGTCCCATGCGTCATCTTCTTGCCTCTTCGATTTTTGCCGCCGTCCTGATGACTCAACCGGCCGCTGCCGGGGGCAATTGCGGCGCCGGCTGCTACAAGCGCGTCCATCAGCCGCCGGTCTATGGCACCGTGGCCGAGACGGTCGAGGTCCGGCCGGCCCAGACGGTCGCGCGCCATGTCCCGCCGGTCTATGGCGCGACCCATGAAACCGTGGTGATCCGCCCGGCCCAGCAGGTGCAGCGCGTCATCCCGGCCCAGTATCACACCGTGGCCGAGACCGTGATGGTCTCGCCGGCCCGCAAGGTCTGGCAGGTTACGCGGGATGGCTGGGGCCGCGAAATCGGCTGCTGGGTGACCGTCCCGGCACAATATGCCACCCAGCACCGGCAGGTCATGGTCAGCCCCGAGCGGGTTGTCCTGGACACGATCCCCGCCGTCTACGGCACGCGGGAACGTGCGGTTCTCGTCCGGCCGGGCTATGTCACGCACGAGACGATCCCGGGCGAATATGCGACGCGGCATCGCCATGTGCAGGTTTCGCCGGGTTATTCGGGCTGGCAGCGCCTCCACTGACCGACCGGACGGTCAGGTCATCGCGATATCGAGCCCCAGGTCGAGAACCGGGGCGGAATGCGTGAGCGCGCCGACCGATACGAGATCGACCCCGGTGGCCGCGATATCGGCCACCGTCTCCAGGGAGATCCCGCCGGATGCCTCGGCCAGCATGGCCGGGCGCCGCGCACGGATCCGGCGGACCGCCTCGCCCAGCCGGTCCGGGCCCATATTGTCGAGCAGGACGACATCCGCACCCTCGGCGAGCACCTCGTCCAGCTGGTCCAGCGTATCCACCTCGATCTCGATCTTGACCAGATGCCCGCCACCGCGTTTCGCCGCCTGCAGGGCCGGAACGATGCCGCCGGCCACGGCAACATGGTTGTCCTTGATCAGGATGGCATCGAACAGCCCGAACCGGTGATTGCGCCCGCCGCCGCTGAGCACGGCATGCTTCTCGAAAGCCCGCAATCCCGGCGTGGTCTTGCGGGTACAGACGATGGAAGCACGGGTTCCCGCGATCCGGCGGACATAATCGGCCGTCAGCGTCGCCACACCGGACAGGCGCCCGACGAAATTCAGGGCGGTCCGTTCCGCCGCAAGAATGGCCCGCGCATCGCCGGTCACCGCGAGGACCGGCTGGCCGGGCGTGAGTACCGCACCGTCATCGACCGCGAAAGTCATGGCGAGAGAAGGGTCGAGCTGCCGGAAGGCCTCGGCCGCCAGCGCCAGGCCGGACACCACACCGGGCTTGCGGGCCACCATGGCGAGCCGCGCCTGCTGGCCCTGCGGGATGCAGAGCCGCGATGTGATGTCGCCGGACAGGCCGAGATCCTCGGCCAGGGCCAGCCGGACAGCATCCTGCACCAAATTGGCGGGCAGCAGCGCCGCCTGGGGTCCGATCATGCCAGGGCTCCCTTGCGTTCGAGATAGCGCTCCACCAGCAGGCCCGGGAACGGTGCCTCGCTCGAACCGGCGGCAGGATCCATGGCAGGATAATCCGTCCGGAAATGCGCCCCGCGCGATTCACGGCGTTCCAGTGCGGAAGCCGCAATCAGCATGGCGGCCGTGGTCATGCGGAACACCGCGCGGGACCGCGTGGCCAGGCGCAAGGCCATCAATTCATCGAGCGCCGCCTGCATGCCCGGACCCGTCCGGACAACACCCAGACGCTCCGCCATGAGGCTGCGGACCCGCGCGATCTCGTCCAGCGGTTCCGGCTGCGGATTGGCGATCGTCCGGTCAAGGATCCGCACCGGTGAACCGGCCCCGCCGAGATCGGCGCGGATGTGTTCGGCAGCCCGGGCTGCAAAGACCACGGCCTCCAGCAGGGAATTCGAGGCCAGCCGGTTGGCACCATGGACGCCCGTGCAGGCAACCTCGCCCACCGCGTAAAGCCCCTTCAGCGAGGTCCGGCCATTCTCGTCGGTCGCGACGCCGCCCATATGGTAATGCTCGGCCGGAACGACGGGAATGGGCTGGGTCACCGGGTCGATCCCGGCCGCGCGGCATCGGGCATAGACGGCCGGAAAGGCTTCGGGAAAACGTTCGCCGATGGCCGCGCGGGCATCAAGCATCGGCCTGCGGCCGGCGACCCATTCCTCGAACACGGCCCGGGCCACGATATCGCGCGGGGCAAGTTCGCCATCCGGGTGATGGGCGAGGGCAAAACGCTCGCCCGCATTGTTGATCAGGATCGCTCCTTCGCCGCGCAGCGCTTCGGTGGCCAAAGGCGCGGGATCGAGCCCGATATCGAGCGCGGTGGGATGGAACTGGACGAATTCCGCATTGGCAATCCGCGCGCCGGCCAGCGACGCCATGGCGAGGCCGAGGCCGCGCGCTTCGGGCGGATTGGTGGAACGGGCGAAGAGATGGCCGATCCCGCCCGTGGCCAGAACCACCCGGTCGGCACGCATGAAGCCGCCGGCGCGATCGAAATTCTCGTGGATGAACTCGACGCTGCACCCGATGACCGTGTCCTCCGGCCATTTCTCGAGCTCGAGCGCCTCGACACCCTCGATCACGCGGATGGACGGGGTTTTCCGGACGGCGGCGACCAGGGCCTCCATGATCGCAGCCCCGGCCATGTCGCCGCGGACCCGCACGATGCGGTGCGCCGAATGGGCCGCCTCGCGGGACTGGACAAGGCGGCCCTGGAGGTCGCGGTCGAAGGGGACGCCATAGGCCAGCAGGTCGTGGATCCGGTCATTGGCCTCGCTGGCCATGAGGCGGACCATCCGCTCGTCACACAGGCCGGCGCCGGCGGCGAGGGTGTCCGCGACATGCTTGTCGACCGAGTCGCCCGCCCCGATCGCTGCGGCGATGCCACCCTGCGCCCAGGCAGAGGAGGCCCCCTGGCCCAATGGCAGGGGGCTGATGATGGTGCAGGGCAACGGGCTGAGCTTCAGCGCCGTGAAGAGCCCGGCAAGCCCGCCGCCGATGACCAGGACAGAAGCCATGGGAACGTCCCTGTTCCTGCAGGTCAGTGCTGCAGATTGATCATCCGCTCGACCGAGCGACGAGCCCGCAAGGCCAGCTCTTCGGGAATCTCGACCTGGTGCCGGAGCGTCAGCAGGCTGTCGAGGATCTTCGGCAGCGTGATCCGCTTCATATGCGGGCAGAGATTGCAGGGCCGGACGAATTCCACATCCCGCGCCGAGGCGGCGACATTGTCAGCCATCGAGCATTCGGTGACCAGCAGGACCTTGCCGCCCTTCTGCGCCGTCGCATAGTCGATCATCCCGGCCGTCGAACCGGTGAAATCGGCTTCTGCGATGACATCCGGCGGGCATTCGGGATGGGCGATGATGCGGATCGAGGGATCCGCCTCGCGATAGCGGCGCAGTTCCTCGCCGGTGAACCGCTCATGCACCTCGCAGGCGCCATGCCATGAAATGATCTGCACCTTGGTCTTCGAGGCGACGTATTTGGCAAGATACTGATCCGGCACGAAGAGCACACGGTCGACGCCGAGGCTCTCGACAACCTGCACCGCATTGGCCGAGGTGCAGCAGATATCGACCTCGGCCTTCACTTCGGCAGAGGTATTGACATAGGCGACGACCGGAACGCCCGGATAGGCCTCGCGCAGGCGGCGGATATCCGCCCCGGTGATCGAGGAGGCGAGCGAGCATCCGGCCTTCAGATCCGGGATCAGGACCATCTTGTCCGGATTCAGCAGTTTCGAGGTCTCGGCCATGAAATGCACGCCGCCCTGCACGATGATGCGGGCGGTGCTGCGGGCCGCCAGCTTGGCAAGCTGGAGACTGTCGCCCACCACGTCGGCGACGCAATTGTAGATTTCCGGAGTCTGGTAGTTATGCGCCAGGATGACCGCGTCGCGCTCCTTCTTGAGCCGGTTGATCGCGGCGACATAGGGCGCATGGAACGGCCATTCGACCGGTGGCACCACATGCTTCACGCGCTCGTAGAGATGCGCGGTCGCAGCCGCAACCTCGGGCGTATAGGCAAGATCGGGCATGGGCCAGGCGGTGGCATCGAGCCCGTCCGTGGCGATTTTCCTTGCCGTCATCGAGGCCGGAACAGTGAGACTCATCGTGGGCTCCTCCCGTACCAGAAGCTGGCTACGGATATATGCTCATTTTGAGTATTTCATTTACACGGTTTCCGCAGGAAAATCTAGAGTGAATCCGGGAGGGAAGGCGGCTTGCAAGAATAGGATTCTTGTCCTAGATCTGGAGCATTGCTTTTCCTCCTTGTCTTGCCTGTTTCCGATGTCGATTGCCCTCCTCCGTCATGGCGGTGACTGCACCGAACCGTGCCTCCTGCTGGCCCGGGCCCTCCAGATCCCGCCGGATCTCTGGCAAAAGCTCTGCCGCTACGCCGAAACCTTGCGGCGGCACCCGCTCGATCTCGCGCTGGCCCGGGGGCACGCCACCGAAGAGGCCCTGCTCTCGGCGCTCGCCTGCCTGACCGGGGCCCCCGTCACGACGGACCCGCCGCCGCCCATCGGGCCGGCCCCGACGGCCGAAGCCTACCACCGGCGCGGATACCGCTGCCATCATCGCGGAGGGCTCGTCCGGCTTGTGGCGCCGAACGGCGTTCTCGCCGAGATGCTGCTTCGGCGGTTCCGCGACGGCACCCTGCCGCCGGTGCTGCTGATCCGGGAGCAGGATCTGCTGGATGCCGTGTTGCGGCAGGGGGGCGACGTGTTGGCCCGGCGCGCCGCGACCGGCCTTCCCGACCGGCTCTCCGCGCGGAGCCTGCGCCATGCACCTGTCGGTCTCGCCCTTGGTGCTGGCCTGTTCGTGCTGCTCGCCGCCCTGGCTGCCTGCGGGCTGGTGCCAGCCACGCCCGTGGAGATTGCCCTGGCCGCGATGACGCCGTTCTATCTCGTTGCCACGCTTGCCGTGCTGACGGCTGCGCTCATGCCGGGCCCGGACAATGCGCTGGCCCCTGCCCTCACCGATGCTGCCCTGCCGGATTACACCCTGCTTGTCCCGCTTTACCGCGAGGGCAATGTCGTGCATCGCCTCGTCGCCACGCTCGCGGCCCTGGACTATCCTCCCGAGCGCAGGCAGGTCCTGCTGCTTGTCGAGGCCGATGATGGCGAGACACTGGCCGCCCTGGCCCGCTGGCCGCTGCCGCCCGGATTTCTCCTGTTCCGGGTTCCCGCTGGCGAGCCACGCACCAAACCACGCGCCCTCAACGCCGCCCTGCCCTTCGCGCGAGGCCGCCTGCTCACAGTCTATGATGCCGAGGATGCGCCGGAAGCCGGCCAGCTGCGGAAGGCCGCCGCGATCTTTGCCCGGTCGCCGCCAAAGCTGGCCTGCCTGCAGGCGCGCCTCGCCATTTCCAACGCGGATGACGGCTTCCTGTGCCAGCGTTTCGCGCAGGATTACGCCGCCCTGTTCGATTGTACCCGGCGTGGCTTCACGCTCGCCGGCTGGCCGGTGGCGCTTGGCGGCACCTCCAACCATTTCCGCGTGGACCTCCTGCGCCGGATCGGCGGCTGGGATGCGGCAAATGTCACCGAGGATGCCGATCTCGGCTACCGGCTCGCCCTTGCCGGACTCACCATCGGGGATCTCGATTCGACAACGTGGGAGGAAGCCCCCAATCGGTGGTGCGACTGGCGGAACCAGCGGATCCGCTGGCTCAAGGGCTGGTTCCAGACCCTGCTCGTCCATGCGCGCCGGCTTGGCCGGCTCCGGCGGCGGCTGGACGGGCTCGGCTTCCTTGTCGGCCTCAGCGTGCCGGTTGCGCTCCTCGTCACGGCCCTGTTCCTGCCGGTCTTCGTGGCGCTCGCGCTTGCCCGGATGCTCTCGCCGGTGCCGTTCGGGTCAGGAGACCCGTGGCAGGCGATGCTCGATACGAACATGCTTCTGCTGCTGGCGATCGGGGTGCTCACGGAGGTGGTCCCGGTGGTGGTTGCGCTCCGCCGGCGGTCATGGCTTCACCGATGGCCCTGGCTGCTGGCCTTTCCGGTCACCCTCGTGCAGGTATCCTTCTGCGCATGGCTGGCTCTCTGGGAACTGGTGGTCCGCCCGCAATACTGGCGCAAGACACCGCATGGGCTCGCACGGTCCGATCAGTCGGGCAGGGTCCTGGCTCAGAAACAGAGCGCCCAGGCCGCGGCAACCATCTCCGAAAAGACGGCCACGCCATATCGTGCCCAGAGCGCGCCAGCCATCAGGAGGAACAGCCCGATCACGGCAAACGGGGCAAGCCGGCCCATACGGGCGGCGCTTCCCGCTTCCTGATGGGTGCTTTCGCTTGCCATGCGCGGCGCTCCTTTCGGGTCTTGCCTGCCTCGACCTGAAGATAGGCCCCGCAAGCCCATGGCGCAACGGCGCTACCCGCAAGCAGGCTTCGGCCCGTCCTGTGCGCCAGCGCACATTCCCGAAGGTGTGGCGCTGATTGGCTCGTCGGCGGGGGATTCGAGCCTGCCATGCCGGCGCATGAAGGGCGCCTGCAGGATCCTTCCTCCTGCCGCCTGTCATTTCCCTGCATGAAGGATCACCTGATGCTCGCCCAGATCTGGAAGGATTCCACCCTCGTCAAACTCGCCATGCTCGGCCTCCTGATCGGGCTGGGCTTCATCGGATACGGGCATCTCTCGGGATTGCCGGATCGGGCCGAACTCCAAATCGTGGACGGCACCGTCACCGGCGCCAGCAAGGTCACGAAGAAGCGGCGCAAGACCGGGACGACCAGCATCCATTACGAATTGACAGTGAAGCCGCAGAAGGCCGGCGAACCGGAGCTGAAACTGACGATCCCCGAGGCTGAAATCACCGAGATGAGCGTGCGCAGCATCATCACGCGGCCGGTCCATGCGGAATTCGACAGCGAGAAGGATGTCTATGTCCTCTCGTCCGGCAGCCGCGAATTGCTGAGCTATGCCTCGACCCTCGAGCGCCGCAAGCTCGGCCTGCGCCAATACCAGGTCGACGGCGTCGCCATCCTTGCCGCCAGTTCGGCCGTCATGATGATCATGGGCGGCTACACGGCCTTCCGGATCCGCCGACGCCGCGACCCGGAAGCGGATGCCGCCGGCGCCTGAGACGGTCGGAAGCCAATGGCCACTTGACGCCCGGGGCGGGAGAACGGTTTATTCGAGCACGATCCGTGCCGAGGACAAACCATGCTTCCGCCTGACCATCCCCGCCTCAAGCGGCGCCCGCTCAGCCAGGGCGAACTTGTGGCCGATGGCGTGGTTCATGCCCTGGCCATCCTGGCCGCCCTGGTGGGTATCACGCTGCTCATCGCGCTGGTCATCCTGAAGCGTGGCGCCCATGAGGTGACGGCAGTGGCCATCTACGGGCTGGCCATGCTGGCCATGTTCGGATTCTCCGCCGCCTACAATCTGGTGCCCCCTTCCTCGCTCAAATGGCTGCTGCGGCGCTTCGATCATTCCGCGATCTTCGTGATGATCGCCGGCACCTACATGCCGCTGCTTGTGCTCATGCAGGACGGGTTCTGGGCCATTCTGCTCGGCAGCCTCGTCTGGACCGGGGCGGTGGCCGGCTGCATCATGAAGCTGGCCTTTCCCGGGCGCTACGACCGGCTGTCCATTGCGGTCTATGTGCTGCTCGGGTCCTCCGCCCTGCTGGCCATGGGGCCGCTCTCGCGGGACCTGCCGCCGCTGACACTCTGGCTGATGATCGCCGGCGGGCTGATCTATGTCGCGGGGATCGGCTTCTATGTCTGGAAGAGCCTGCGCTTCAACAATGCGATCTGGCATGGTTTCGTCGCGACGGCGGCCGGCTTCCATTATGCCGGCATCACCCATGCCATGATCCAGTGAACGGGCCGGACCTCAGAGGCGAATGCCGCGCCGTTCGATCAACCCGCGCCAGCGCTCGATCTCTTTCGTGACATGGGTCCGGAACGGATCCGGCCCGATCGTCCAGACATCCGCGCCCTGAGATGCCAGCCGGCCGGCAATGTCGGGGGCGTTGAAGGCGAGCTGGATCTCGCGGGTCAGCCGCTCGGCAACGGTGGCGGGCAGACCGGCAGGCGCCACGATCCCGTACCATTGCGAGGCCTCGAAGCCCGGCAGCGGGCCCGCCTCCGCCAGGGTCGGCAAGTGCGGGGCATCGACGATCCGCTCCAGCCCGGAGACGCCGAGCCCGCGGAGTTTTCCATCCCGGATCAGAGGGAGCAGCACGGGCGCGCCGGTCAGCATCATCTGGACACGGCCGCCGAGAAGATCCTGGACGGCAGGCGCCGTTCCCCGATAGGGCACGTGCTGCAGGTTGAAGCCGGCCGCATCGGCCAGGGCCTCCGTGGCGATATGGGCCGCACTGCCATTCCCGCCCGAGGCATAGTTCAGCTCGCCTGGTCGCTGCCTGGCATAGGCGATGAGTTCGGCCACGGACTGCACGGGCAGATCGAGCGGGACCGCGAGCACATTGTGGACACGCGAGAGCATGCTGAGGAAGGTGAAGCTCTTCAGCGGATCATAGGGCAGACGCGGGTAGAGGCCGGGATTGACGCCGAGCGTGCCGATATGGCCGAGCAGCAGCGTATGGCCATCCGGGGCGGCATTGGCGACCGCCGAGGCGCCCAGCGTGCCACCGGCGCCGGGCTTGTTCTCGACGATCACGTTCTGGCCGAGCGCGGCTTCCAGCTTGCTGCTGGCAATACGGGCGAGGATATCGGTGGTGCCGCCGGGCGTGAACGGAACGATCAGCGTGAGCGGACGCGACGGAAAGCCCTGCGCCCGCACGGGCAAGCGCGAAAGAAACGGCACCGAGAGGCCTGCACAGGCCGTCCGGATCCAGCCGCGCCGCGTGATCATGCTTTTGTTCTCCCTGATTTTTGTGAACTGTCGGTGCTTTGACCGGGTGAATCAAATTCGATTTTCGAGCGAATCCATGAGCCTTCTGCATCAATGGCCAAGAATTTCGCATTTGCCTTTCGCAAGGGGCCAGCGACACTTCCGGCAGGGAGGATATCATGACCAACGGGACCACAGGATCGAGCTTGCGCCTTGCCTTCATCGGCTACGGGGAGGTGGGCCAGCTGTTCGGCCGCCAGTTTGCGCGGCAACCGGGCGTGTCGGTCACGGCCTATGACCTGAAGCTGGACCGCCCGGAAACCGCCGCCTCGCTGCAGGGCGTCGCGGCCGCTGACGGGGTCCGCCTGGCTGGCAGCGCAGCCGAGGCAGCCCGGGAGGCCGAGATCGTGTTTTCAGCGGTGACCGCTTCGTCGACGCGGGATGTCGCCGAGCAAGCCCTCGCCTGCCTCGCGCCGGGGCAGGTGCTGTTCGACCTCAATTCCGCCTCGCCCAGCACCAAGGCCAGTTGCGGCGCCCTGCTGGCGGGGCGCGGCCTAGCCTATGTCGAAGGCGCCGTGATGGCGCCTGTCGCGGAACCGGGCATCGGCGTGTCGATCCTCGCAGGCGGTGTGGCGGCCGGGGCGATTGCCGGGCGCCTCAACCCGATGGGCATGGCCATACGCGTGGTTTCGGACACGATCGGGCGGGCCTCGGCCACCAAGCTCTGCCGGTCCATCATGATCAAGGGGATCGAGGCGCTGATCATCGACTCGGCGCGCGCTTCGGCCGCCTGGGGTGTGAGCGACGATGTCTTCGCCTCGCTGGCTGCCACATTCCCGGGGCAGGACTGGGCCCATCTCGCGCGGCTGATGGATGGCCGGGTTGCCCGGCACGGCATCCGCCGCGCGGCGGAAATGCGGGAGGCGGCCCAGATGCTGGCCGAGCTTGGCCTCTCCCCGGCGCTCGGCGAAGCCATCGCCGATGCCCATGAGCGCCGGGTCCGGAACCCGGTGGAGCCGAAGAGCCCGGATTGACCCATTCTGCAACATGGCGGGGCCGGGCGGTTTAACCAATCATCAAGATTAATCTTTCCTGCATTCCGGACAGGACCTAGCGTGCGGTGCGTTTTTCCTCCGGAGGCCCGTCCTTGCGCCCTGTCCAGCCTCCTTTCCGGTTCCGGATCGGCCTAGCAGCCCTGGCTGCTCCCCTTTTGCCGCTCGTGGCCGAGGCGGCGACACGCAGCGGGACGCTGGCCGTCAGCCTCACCATCGTGGCGCAATGCTCCGTCCGGACGGTGCCGCTCCTTCAGGCCGGGGATGTCGAGCGCTTCTTCCTCGCCGGCGAAACAACAGGAACCGTTGCCGTCCGCTGCACTGGGGGAACGCCCTTTGCGCTGGCCTGGC
>JAIXSR010000112.1 GCA_027484605.1 Hyphomicrobiales bacterium
CTCGACGTGGCGCGCGCGGCGACCGAAGAGGGCATTTCGGTTGCCATGGGGTCGCCGAATGCGATGCGCGGGCAATCCTACTCGGGCAACTTATCGGCACGCGAAGCGCATGCAGCGGGTTGCCTTCATATTCTCGCCGCAGATTATCATCCGGCCAGCATGTTGCCCGCGATCCTAACACTGGCCGAGGCGGATCCTGCCGGCCTCTGTGGCGCGGTTCGTCTCGGTTCGACGAATCCAGCAAAGGCTTTGGGTCTCAAAGATCGCGGGGCGCTTATCCCTGGGCTCAGGGCTGACATCACGATCGTCGACTTGCGACCCATGCCGCGCGTGGCCGCGACAATATCAGGGGGCCGGCTCGCCTTTTCGAGCGGCTTCGTTCCGTTCGCGCATTGATCGGACAAATGGGCATCGTTCATGCCCGCATGGCCAAGGCGCGTCAGTTTGCTTGCCATTCGTCTTCCGGTCGCGTTCGTCAAACAACAAAAAGTAAAGTTAACCCAAGATGTTCAGCCGCTACGCTGTCTACTATGCCCCTCGTCCGGGTGCCTTCGCTGACGCCACCGCAACTTGGCTGGGCCGGAATTGCGAGACCGGTCTGGCACTCCCTCAACCCGAATTTGAGTGCCTCGCCGACACACTTCACAGTCTCACGACGAAGCCGCGAAAATATGGCTTCCATGGGACGCTCCGAGCCCCGTTCCGACCCGCTGACGGACAGGACGGTGCCAGCATCGCCGCAGCCGTCGCCGAGATGGCTGCGCATCTTTCACCAGCCCGCTGCGACGGCCTTGCGGTCGGAAATCCATACGGATTTGGCGTCGCGTTCAAGCCAATTGGCGACGAGACGGAAATTCTGACGCTCGCCGCCGCTGTGGTGGAGCGAACCGATCATCTTCGTGCGCAACTCACACCCGACGAAATCACGCAACGCGAGCGAAACGAAAATCTGAATTCTCGGCAGCGTGAATATCTTCACCGCTGGGGCTATCCAATGGTCATGGAGGAACTGAGTTTCCAACTCACACTCAGTAACCGGATCGCCCCCGAGGCCCAGCCAGTTATAGAGGCAGCGGTTGCAAGACATTTCGACGGGCTGCTGCCAGTCCCGTTCGTTATCGAGGATCTGTGCTTGTTCGGCGAAGAGGCAGACACCGGGATGTTTCGCCTTCTGCAACGTTACAGCCTTTCGGGTTAAAAGCCCGGAGGATCTGAGCAATCGTGAGGGCAAGCGTCGGTCCAGTTGCGGATTATTCGATACGAGCGTCAGCTTACCGCGTGACGCTCCATAGATCCGGACATTCCGCTTCCGGCCCCCTTACTGCCACCAGCACTCCCCGAAATTCCCTGCCTAACCGCGCTTACCAGATCCCTGCCAGCACGTCCGGCGCAAACCGCCGCATGATCTCCACGTCCATCCGGGCGTGCAGGTGGTCGAGCCGGTCGAGATGGGCTTCATAGGTCCGGCGGCGCATCCATTTGGGCTTCAGGGGCAAATCTGGATCGCGGGATTTCAGCTTGCGCGTGAGGAGCCGGTCCCGGCTGATGCAGAGGCGGTCAAAGGTCGAGTTGGCATTCTGCGAGCGATAGGCGATGCGCCAGGCCTTGCGGGCGAGGAAGCGCTTGCCACCCGGCGGCAGGTAAAGCTTGGCCACGCGCGTCCCCAGGCGCGGGCAGAGGGCGAACCAGCGGTTGCCTCCGAACCGGCACGGCTCCGCCACCAGCGTGACCGGATAGGCCATGGACTCTCCCTCCACAGTGTAGCGCAGGTGCAGCCGCGCCATATCGGGCTCCAGCCGTTCGAGGCGGTAGGACACCGAGGCCACCTGCCGCTCGTCTTCCGTCCATATCCAGAGGCCTGATGCCTCGCTGGCGGGGCTGCGGAGGGCGCCCGCGACATGGCGATGGATGGCGAGGACCAATCCGTCTTCAACGCAAACCGAGGGCATGGTGGCCTCCTTTCCGATTTGGTGATTCTACATCACCGAATGCGACCCTTCCGCAGGTTTTGCGAGGCGCCGCACCGATCCCCGTGAATGATGCCTCCGGGCTTGCGGGAATAATGCCGCCGGAAGTTCGCCTGCGGGGTCATCTGCTTCAGGATGTAGGTAATCGCGGAGCGGAGCTTGCCGCGAGAGGTCCTGCGGAGAGCTTGCGAGGCCCGGCGGGCATCGATCTCGCGGGGGCCGGGAAGCCAGGTGACGGCACAGCTAATCAGGCGTGCCACCCGGGGCGAGGGTGCATGGCACAACAGGTGCAAATGCTCGCCGGTTCCCGCTTTCGAGATTTCCCGCGTCCAGAGGAAGGTCGGCGGGAAACCGTGCCGGCGGGCGAACTCTGTGTAGTTCTTCTGGATCCGGAAAAAGATCCGGCAGCGCTCATCGGTGGCCAGCCCGTCCATTCCGTCGGGGCGAGCCGTGATGAAGACATTGAGAGGCAGGCCCATGCGGCGCGCGCGGTGCCATGCGTCGAACATGAACGGCACATCGATATGGGTGAGAGCCTTGCTGGGCTTGCGGGTGCGCATGAATGCGGTCTCCCTAACTATGAAAGACAGATGCGCGCCGAATTCGGGGCGTCAGCACCGTCAATCCTCTGAAAGGACGAGGAAATCCGCAATTGCCTCCCTCGCGGAAAGCATGGAATTTTTGACGCGGATTCCCGGCGGAGACCGGGCCGGCCAAGGCCATGTGAAGGCATCACGGGACAAGCGTTCCCGCGCTGCCGGCACAAGCCGGGCAGGTCCGATCTTTCGGTTGAAAAGGGACGGGGAGCCGCTAGAAAGGAGGGGTGAATGATCCAGGCGGAGAGTTCACCCGGCCCGGGAAGCGTTGCAGCGCTTCGCTGGGCCTTTCCATATCCGGCGGGGCGGTTCGCCTACCGCTCGACCTCCGGCAGGGCGCGTGCCCATTCCTCGGCATCGCTGGCGAGAATCAGCGTCCGGGCGCCAACCTTGCGGAAGCGGATCCGGCCGGCGCGGCGTTCTTCATAGGCAAGAGAGCGGCTGATGCCGTAGCTGCGGCAGAATTCGGCAACGCTGAACGCGCCGAACGAAGAAAGCGCCATCGGTTCGGGAAGGTGATGGCTCGTCGTGTGAGCGTGGTTGTGAATGCCCATGCGGGTCCTTTCGAGGCTTTGCATTCGCCGGAACGTCCGGCAAGTCGCCTCGACAAGCAGACATGGAAGCAGGGAACAAAAAAGCTTTCAGCCGGCCCGCCGACAAATTTTTGCCCCTCTTCCACAGGAACTCACAGGCTGGAAAGAAACATTTTGTTCTGCTTGACGACCCTGCCCGCAGGCAGAATCACGACTGTCCCGAACGGGCGCGAAACTCGACAACCTCGCCGCCGGCCTTCAGCTGGTCGAGCCGGTCGGCCCACCATTGCGCCATCACGACCCGCTCTTCCCATGAGTTCCCGCGATTATAGGCCCGGCGGATCGCGTTGGTGTCCTGATGGGCGAGAGCGTGTTCAATGGCATCTGGCGAAAACAAGCGGGAATTGTTGAGAAAGGTCGAGGCGGTGGAGCGGAAGCCGTGGGCTGACATCTGATCCTTGGAATAGCCAAGCCGGCGCAAGGCGCCATTGAGCGTGTTTTCGCTGATCGGTTTCGGCCCGACCTTCCGGCCCTGCCCGCCGCTCATGCCAAAGCCCGGAAACAGCAATTCACTCCGGCCGACAATCAGGCGGAGGGATTCGAGGATCTCGATTGCCTGCCGGGGCAGCGGGACCGCGTGCTCGCGCCGCATCTTGGTGCGGGCGGCAGGGATGATCCAGATCCGGTTCGCTAGGTCGAATTCCCGCCAACGGGCCTGCCGGAGTTCACCCGGTCGGGGGAAAAGAAGCGCCATCAGGTTCAGGGCCGCTTTCGTTGTCGGCTGCCCGTGGAAATCATCAATCGCCCGCAGCAAGCCCCCGAAGGCCACCGGATCGAGGATTGCGGCACGATGCTTGACCTTGGGCGCAACGATGGCGCCGGCAAGCGCGGTGGTGGGGTCGCTCTCTGCCCGGGCGGTGGCAATGGCATAGCGGATCACGGCGCCGATGGTTGCCCGCACCCGCTTGGCGGTTTCCAGCGTGCCGCGCCGCTCCAGGTGCTTCAGGACAGCCAGCACCTCCGTTGCCCTGATCTCGGCGATGGGGCGGGTGCCAATGAACGGATAGGCCAGTTCGAGGTAGTAGCGGTTTTTCGAGATCGTCGATTCCGCCATGTCCTCGCGGATCTTCTTGTCGATGAATTCCTCCGCGACGGCTTCGAAGGTGGTCGCGGTGCTGATGGCCTTGGTGAGCTTGTCGAGCTTCTTCTGTTGGCTTGGATCGGTGCCGGAAGCCAACAGCGCTTTGGCCTCGTCGCGCTTCTTGCGGGCATCTGAGAGACTGACTGCCGGATAAGCGCCGAAGGCCAAGGACTTCTGCTTCCCTCCAAACCGATAGGCCATGCGCCAGAGCTTCGAGCCATTCGGCTGCACCCAAAGCTGCAAGCCCTCGCCATCCGACAATTTTTGCAGGGTGTCTGTCGGCTTGGCTGAACGAATTTCGATATTCGTGAGCGCCATGTTGGTATCCGGTTGTTGGTATCGCCCTGTTGGTAGGGGCTCCGATACCAACGACGATACCAACAAATCTGTTGGCTTCAAGCGCACGGAAATGGACGCCGGAAGACGCCTGCGGACAGATAACCGTTGATTTATCTCGATTTTTCAGACGCTTGTGGTCAGCAAGAGACGTCTCTGGACGGGAGTTTGGTGCCGGATGAGGGGATCGAACCCCCGACCTTCGGTTTACAAAACCGCTGCACTACCGCTGTGCTAATCCGGCTC
>JAIXSR010000081.1 GCA_027484605.1 Hyphomicrobiales bacterium
GCGATATCCTCGGGCTGCACTTCCCGCCGGATCGCCTGGGCGGCGAGATTGGCGGCGCGCTTCTCCGGTGTCGCATGCTCCTCGATCTGGCGGGTTGTCATCACCCAGCCCGGGGCGATGGCGTTGACGCGGATCCCCTCCGGTCCGAGCTCGCGCGAGAGGGCGCGGGTGAAGCCCTCGATGGCCGATTTCGCGGTGGCATAGGCGATCATTCCGGCGGCGCCTTTCATCCAGGCGGTCGAGCCCAGATTGAGGATGACGCCGCGCCCGGCCGCGCGCATCGCCGGCACGAGGGCCTGCGAGACAAACTGCACATGCCGCAGATTGACCGCCATGCGCTCGTCCCATTCGGCCACGTCGATCCGGTCGAAGGCGTGGCGGGCATCATGGGCGGCATTGTTGACGAGGATGCCCGGCGGGCCGATCCGGGCCACCAGCCGGGCAAGGGCCAGCCGTGTCGCGGGGATGTCGCGCAGGTCGACGGTTTCCGCTGCAAGGCCGGGCAGGGCGGCGGTCGCTTCCTGCAGGGCCGCCTCGTCCCGGTCGAGAATGCCCACTTTCGCGCCCTGCGCATGGAAGGCGGCGGCGATGGCGAGGCCGATGCCGGAGGCGCCGCCGGTGACCACGATTCCTGCGCCCACGAATTCGGGATAGCGGGCTTTCAGCATGGTCATGGCTCAGCCTGCGAAAAGATGCGGCGGGCGGCCGGCCGTCTCGAGCCGCGCCGCGAGGATGCCGCCCGAGAAAGGCGCCTCGGCGAGGATCCGGGCGGGCACGCGGATCCGCGCGGAGGTGATGAAGAGCGTCCGCAGGTCCGGACCGCCGAAGGTGACGCTGGTCGGGCGCGGCACGGGCACACGCAGATCCTGCATCGGCCGCCCCGAAGGGTCGAACCGGCGGATGCACCAGCCATCCCAGAGCGCCGACCAGACGCATCCCTCGGCATCGACCGTCAGCCCGTCCGGACGGCCTTCGGCCGGGTCGATCCGGGCGAAGAGCCGGCGCTTGCCGAGCGTGCCGCGTTCGGGATCGAACGGATAGGCGTAGATCTCGCCGGCGCTGGAATCGGTGAAGTAGAAGGTCCGGCCATCCGGGCTCCAGTCGAGGCCGTTCGCCACGGTGAAGGGATTGTCCATGCGCTGCCAGCCGAAATCCGGGCCGATCCGGTAGAGCGCGCCCGTCCGGCGGGCGGCGTCGAGGCTCATCGTGCCGGCCCAGAGCCGGCCCGCCGCATCGCATTTGGCGTCGTTGAAGCGGTTTTCCGGCTGCATCGCTTCCGGATCCACCCGCCTAGCGAGGGTCCTCCCGGCGAAATCCAGTTCCTCCACGCCCTCCATTGTGGTGACGATCAGCCCGCCGGACCGGCGGCCGATCACTGCGCTGACGAGGCGCGGCAGGGGGCAGGTCTCGTTCGAGCCGGTGGCCGGATCGAAGCGATGGACCGCCGGGTCGAGGATGTCGACCCAGTAGAGCCTCTGCTCCGCGATGGACCAGAACGGCCCCTCGGCGAGGCTGGCGCTCCAGGGCAGGACGCATTCGACCCGTGGATCGGCCCCGCGCACGGGCGCCTGCCGTGAATGGATGCTCACGGGCGGTGCGCCGACATTGCCGGAGATCAGCCGCGCGGCTTCCATCAGGTCGCGGCCGAAACCGTGCAGCCGCTCGACGGGATTGCGCGAGGACGGCCCGAACATGCCGATGGCGCCGATCGCCTTTCCGGTATGGTCGAAGACCGGCGCAGCCACGGAGACAACCCCCTCGACATGCTCGCCATTGGAGATGGCGTAGCCGCGGGCGCGGGTGAGGGCGAGATCGGCCAGCAGCATCTCCGGATCCACCAGCGTATTGGCGGTGAAGCGCTCGATCGGGATCCGGTGCAGGATCGCCCGCTGCTCGTGCGGGGTCGAGAAGGCGAGCAGGGCCTTGCCCACCGCTGTGCCATGCAGCGGGGCCCGGCGGCCGATCTCGATCCGGAAGCCGAACGGACCGCCCTGGCTGCGCTGGTCGATATAGAGGATCTGGTCATTGTCGAAGGTGCCGATCGCCACGGTCTCGCGGGCCTCGAGTGCGAGACGCTCGAGTTGCGAGGCCGCGGCGCCGCGCAGATCGAAGGTCTCCCAGACCCGATGCGCCAGTTCGAACAGGCGGTGGCCGAGGCGATAGGTATTGTCACGCTCCTCGTGCCGGACCAGGCGGAAGGCGACAAGGGTCTGCAGCATGCGCGCCAGCGTGGCCTTGGGCAGGCCGGTGGCGATCTGCAGGTCCTTGAAGCGGGCCGGGCTCTCCCGCTCGCCGATCACGTCGAGCAGGTAGAGCCCCTTGGCCAGGGCAGCCGCGCCGCCCGGCAGGTCGCGTTCGTCGGGCTTCAGGACATCCGCTTCGCTCGCCATGCGGTGGCTGCCTCCTCAAGCATGCGTTCGAACGGGTAGGCCGGTTCAAACCCGGTCAGGATGCGGAAGCGGGCATTCGAGGTTTCGTAGAAGACGCCCGGGCCCGGCAGGTCGACGATGCGCAGCGGCCATCCGGTGATTTCCGCCATGGCGGGCAGGACCGTGCCGAAATCCACCGGAAGCGTCGCGCCGAGATTGCAGGTTTCCCCGGTCATTTCCTCGCGGTCCAGCACCAGCAGCAGCCCGGCGACCATGTCGCGCGTGTCGGTGATCATCATCCGGAACGGGCGTCCCTTCTCGTTGCGGGCCATGACCATGGCGGGCGCGCCATCATCCGCCGCGCGCAGGGCCGAGACCGCGGCGCGGTTGCCGAAGGCCTCCTGCTGCCGGATCCGGGGCTGGAGGAAGAAGCGTGGTCCGGAAAACATGCTGTCCGGGTCGAGCAGTTCAGCCGCATCCTGCGTATGGGAAAAGCGCAGGATGGTGAAGGGCAGGCCGTGGCTCCGCCCGGCCCAGCGCACCAGTTCCTCGCCGAGAAGCTTGGTCAGGCCATAGGCCGAACGCGGGCGGGTGGCATGATCCTCGGTGACCGGGAGGGATTCGGGCATGCCCTCCGGATAGACCTCGCCGGAGGAGGCGAAAACGAAGCGCCGCACCCGCGCCGTGATCGCGGCCTCGAGAAGCCGCCGCGTGCCCTCGACATTCGCCGCGAAGAGCCGGTCCTGATCCTGCGGCAGCCAGGACATGAAGGCGCCGAGATGGAAGATCGCCGTCACGCCTTCGAGGGCCGCCCCGGCCGCAGCGGCGTCATCGAAGGCGCCGGGCGTTTCGGCATAGAGGGGATGGGTGATCCCGCTCGGGCGCAGGTCGAAGCCGCGCACCCGCTCGCCCCTTTGCAGCAGGGCCTCCGCGAGGCGCTTTCCGATGCGGCCGGCACTGCCGGTGACGAGAATGGTCATGGTGCCCTCACCGGATGGCCCGGCCGGAAGCCGGGTCGAAGACATGCAGCCGGGAGGGGTCGAAGGACAGCGTCATCGGGTGGCCGACCGCGACCGGCCCGGCATTCATCAGCCGGGCGATCAGGCGGTCGCCGCGATGGTCCTCGTCGCCGCGGGCAAGCCTACGCGGCGGCCGGTTGGCCTCCGGGGCCTCGAAATAGAGGTATTTCTCCGAGCCGAGGCTCTCGACCAGCACCGGCCGTGCCTCGAAGGTCACCGCGCCGCGTCCGGCTTCCAGATGCTCCGGCCGCAGCCCGATCGTCACCGGCCCGGCGGCGGCGGCCGTGACCGGAACGGGCTGGCCGAAAAGCTGAACCTGCCCGTTGCAGGCCTCGGCCGTCAGGAAATTCATGCCCGGCGATCCGATGAAACCGGCGACGAAAAGATTGGCCGGCCGCTCGAACATCGTCTCGGGATCGGCGATCTGCTGGATCTCGCCGTCGCGCATGATGACGATGCGGTTGGCCATGGTCATGGCCTCGATCTGGTCATGGGTGACGTAGATCGTGGTCACGCCCAGCCGCTGGTGGAGGGCACCGATCTCCGCCCGCATATGCACGCGGAGCTTGGCATCGAGATTCGAGAGCGGCTCGTCCATCAGGAAGGCCTGCGGCTCGCGCACGATCGCGCGGCCGAGGGCGACGCGCTGGCGCTGCCCGCCGGAGAGCTGGCGGGGGCGGCGGCCGAGCAGGTGCTCGACATCGAGGATGCGCGCGGCGTCCTGCACGCGCCGGTTGATCTCGGCGGCCGGCGTGCCGCGCATCTTCAGGCCGAAACCCATATTGCTGGCGACGGTGAGATGCGGATAGAGCGCGTGGTTCTGGAACACCATGGCGATATCGCGGTCGCCGGGGGCGAGGTCGGTCACGTCGCGGCCGCCGATCCGGATCGTGCCGGCACTGGCTTCCTCCAGCCCGGCGAGGATCTTGAGCATGGTGGACTTGCCGCAGCCCGAGGGCCCGACAAGCACGACGAATTCGCCATCGGCGACCTCGATGGAGAAATCCTTCAGCACGGTGAGCGCGCCGTAGCTCTTGCGCACGCGATCGATGACGATGTCAGCCATGGCCGATTTCCTTGACCGGGATCATTTTGGGCCCGGGATCATTTTTCCGACCCCGCCGTCAGCCCGCCCACGAGATAGCGCTCGAGGAACAGGTAGATCCCCAGGATCGGCAGCGCGACGAGGATGGCGGCGGCCGAGATATCCGCCCAGTTCGAGATGTATTCGCCCTTCATCGTGGTGATGCCGAGATTGGCGGTCCAGTTGCCCTGCGCATTGGTCAGGAAGGTGCGGGCATAGGCATAGTCCGACCAGGACAGCACGAAGCCGTAGAGGGCGGTTGCGGCGAGGCCGGGTGCCGAAACCGGCAGGATCACCCGGACAAGCGCGCCGAGGGGCGAGCAGCCATCGACCATCGCGGCCTGTTCCAGCTCGCGCGGGATCGTGTCGAAATAGCCCTTCAGCATCCAGGTGGTGAAGGGAATGATCAGCGTGGCATGGGCCAGGATGATCGACCACATCGAACCGATCAGCCCGGTGGTGCGGAAGATGCCGAAGAGCGGAATGACCAGCAGGGTCGCCGGCAGCATCTTGGCCGTCAGGATGAAGAGGCCGAGGCTCTGCCCGCCGCGGACGCGGAACCGGGACAGCGAATAGCCCGCCAGGACCGAGACCACCATCGAGATGCTGACCGCGCCGATGGCGGCGAGGGCCGAATTGCCCAGCCAGAGCAGGATCGGCCTTTCGGCGAGGATCGCGCCGAACACGCTCCAGCGCGGCTGGTCCGGCCAGAATTTCGGCGGCAATTGCCTGAGCTGGTCCGGCTGGGACAGGGCGGTGACCACCAGCCAGTAGATCGGGAACAGCAGGATGGCGCAGGTGAGGATCACGCTGGCATAGAGGAACAGGCGGGGCAGGGGGCGGGTTCGCATGCCGGCCCTCACAGCACGTCGGGTGCGCGCCGCATCATCAGCTTGGCGGCGATGATGCAGAAGATGAGCGTGACCACGCCGATGGCGGAGGCATAGCCCATGCGGAAGAAGCTGAAGGCCTGCTCGTAGGTCATGATGGAGAGGGTCTGCGTGGCCTTGAGCGGGCCGCCGCCGGTGAGCACGTAGATGATCGAGAAATCGCGGAAGATCCACAGCATCACGAGGATGGTCGTCACGCCCAGCACCGGGCGCAGGTTCGGCAGGGTGATATGGACCAGCCGCTGCCAGGCATTGGCGCCGTCGACCCGCGCGGCGGCGTAGTAATCCTCCGGGATGGATTGCAGGCCGGCCAGGCACATGATCGAGACGAAGGGATAGCCCTTCCAGATCATCGTCGTGGCCACCACGGCGAAGGCGGCGGCAGGATCGGAGAACCAGTTGATCGTCCGGTCGATCAGCCCGAGCGAGAGGAAGACCCAGTTCATCAGCCCGAAGGAGCTGTCGAAGATCCAGGCGAAGATCACCACCGCGATCACCTCCGGGACGGCCCAGGGCATGGCCACGAAGAGCCGGGCCACCGAGCGGCCCCGGAAGCGGTTATTGACCAGCAGGGCGGTGCCGAGGCCCAGCAGGCAGCAGGCGAGGGTGACGACAAGGATGAGCTTGAACGTCACCCAGCAGGCATTCCAGAAATCCGGCGAGGTGAAGAGCCGCTCGTAATTCGCCGTGGTGAAGGGGCGGCGCGGCTGGTCGAGCCGCGCGATCCCGACATTCTGGAACGACAGGTCGACGGAGACGAAAAGCGGGTAGACGATGATCGCCGCGATCAGCAGCACGGCCGGCGCCAGCAGGATATAGCCGAGCCAGTGCTGCCGGCTCGGCCGTGCCAGATCGAGGCCGAAGCGCCCGCCCGCCATCGCGTCACTGCTTCTGGATGGCTTCGGCCTTGGCCTGCATCGTCGCAGCCACGGCCTTGGGGTCGAGATCCTGGATGATCATGCGCTGGGATTCCTCCATGATCATCTTGGCGAACTCGTTGTACTGGATCTCCAGCCCCTTGGGGATCCGGTCCACGCCGGCCTTCGAGGCGGCCTGCGCGGTCTGGACCAGCAGGTCGAAATGCGGCGTCGCGGCCTTGGCGCCATCGGTTTTCGCCCGCGGGCTCGGCGGGGTTGAAGCCGCCAGGGTGGCGTAGTCGGTCTGGAATTTGTCGGATGTGGCGATGGCGATGAAGTCCCAGACCAGCTTCTTGGTGTCGGCCGGGATTTCCGAGGCCATGCCGAGAATGTTGGAGGAGCCGCCCAAAGGCGGGTTGAAGGGTGGCGCGGCGATCCTGATCTGGTCCTTCGCCTTGCCGCGCAGGATGATCGGATAGAGCCAGGGCCCGTCGAGCTTCATCGCGATGCGGCCATCGGCGAACATCTGGCGGGTCTCGCCGGCCGAGAGATCGCGCGGGGTGAGGGCGTTCTTCACGACCTCCTTCCAGCGGGCGAGGCCCTCGATCATCTGCGGGGTGTTGATCGTCACCTTGCCATTGGCATCGGTCCAGCGGCCGCCGGCATCGAGCGTGTAGTTCATCAGCTCGGAGAGATATTGCCCGCCGCCGCCCTTGGTCTCGTGGCCGGTGCCGAACTGGTCGGGGATGCCGTCGCCATTCGTGTCCTTGGTGAGCTTGCGCGCCGCGGCGAGATATTCCGCCCAGTTGGTCGGCGGCGCGATGCCCTCCTTCTTCAGCATTTCCTCGTTATAGGCGAAGATATTGCCGAAATAGAGCATCATCACGCAGACGGGCTTGCCCTTCCACTGGCAGGCATTCTGCCCGGCCCAGCCCTCGAGATTGAGCCCCGAGGCCTTGATGTAGGGGCCGAGATCCTCGAGCCAGCCCTGATCGGCGAATTTCTGGAACTCGAACGAGGCGAGATGGACGATTTCCGGCGGCTTTCCACCGGCGAAAAGCGTCGTCATCGTATCGGCATAGGCGCCGCGCTCGACCTTGGTCCATTCAACCTTCACGCCGGGGTTCTTCGTCTCGAATTCCTTGATGACCGAGGCCCACCAGTCGCCGACGCCCCGCTCGTCCTTCTGCCAGGAGACGAATTTCAGCGTCTTGCCCTGGGCCAAGGCCGGCAGGGAAGCGGCCGACAGCGCGATCGCGGCGACGCTGCCGAGGATGATCGATTTCCACAGGCTCCTCATGTCTTTCCTCCCGAGTTGCGGGCCTTGCCCGTCATTGTTCAAGAAGCCGCAAAGCTTCGGCCGAGGGGCGAACCCCCAGGCCAGGCCCTGACGGCAGGCGATACTGTCCGGCCGTGCAGGCAATCTCGCCTGCGAGGTAGCGCCGGTTCGGCTCGACGATCGAATGCTGGAATTCGTGGCATGTGACGGCGGGTGCCGCCGCGCTGGCATGCAGGCTCGCCGCGAGGAAGATGCCGATGCCGATCGTGGCATGGGGGATGATCTCGGCATGATGGACCTGCGCCAGCGTGGCCATCCGCATGAATTCGGTGACGCCGCAATGGCCCATCTCGGGCTGCAGGATCGCGCAGGCCCGCCGGGCAAGGCGCGCCTGGGCATCATGCGCGGTGCGCCATTCCTCGCCGGCGGCGACCGGGGTCGAGACGCCGGCGGCGACATCGGCGAGGCCGTCGAGATCCTCCGGTGCGACCGGCGCCTCCGCGAACCAGAGGCCATGCGGTTCCATCGCGCGGATCATCGCCTTGGCCTGGCTGGCCGTCTGCGCCCAGTGCATGTCGCAGGCGATCCGCGCCGAGGGTCCCAGCCGTTCGCGCAGGGTGCGGATTTCCTCGACCACGCCATCATCGGCGACGGGCGATGCGAACTTGACGCTGTCGAACCCCTTCGCCTGCCATTCGGCCGCGAGTTCGGCGCGGCCGGCGCGATCGGGGCGCGGCAGGCCGGAAAGATAGGCCGGGATCGTTTCGCGCCGCTGGCCCGCGAGGCATTTCGCCAGCGGCAGGCCGGCGCTTTGCGCGGCAATGTCCCATAGGGCGATATCGATGGCCGCGAGGGCATCGAGATAATAGCCGCCGGTATAGCCGCGCACGCGCATCAGGTCGTAGAGGTCGTCATGGATCGCGGCGACATCCTGCGGGTCGCGGCCGATGACAAAGCCGGCCAGCAGGTCCGAGATGATCTCCATCGTCGCGCGCGGGGCGACGATGCCATAGGTCTCGCCCCAGCCGGTCACGCCATGCCGGGTGGTGATCCGGACAAGGACATTGCGATCGAAGGTGGGATAGACGGTGCGGTTGCCGCGCCGGACGAAATAGCCGCGATCATTCGGGGCCTCGCCCTCGCGGAGCGCACCGAGATAGGGCGTGTCCCGCGGGATGGTCAGGACGAAGGGCTCGACGCGGGCTACCGGGTCGCTCATTCGGCGGCCCTCGCCAGCGGTGCGATGGTCAGGAGATCGGCGATCCGGTCCATCAGCGCGCGGATCTCGGCAAGGTCGCGCGGGTCGAAGGCGGGGATGCGCGCCCGGACGACATCGTTGTCGAGAATGCCGCGCAGCATCAGCACGCGCTTGGTCAGGCGCATCCGGGCATGGCTCTGGATCATCAGCAGGGGCAATGTCCGCTCGTAGAGCATGCGGGCCTCCGCCTCGCGGCCCGAGGCCAGGGCTGCCCACATGCGGGCATGGATATCGGCGAATTCGACCGCCGGCATCGCGCCGCAGGCGCCACGCAGGGCCTCGTCGATGACGAAGCGCGCGCCGCCGCCGCCCATCACGCCGGCGAGATGCGGCGGCGCCCCGGCCAGAATGGCGGAGATCGGGCCACCGGAGGGGATGGTTTCCTCCTTGACGATCCGGATCGCCGGAACCGCACGCGCCACTGCCAGCACGGAACCCGGCGAGAGGTCCGATCCACGCGGGGCGGGCGCATTCTGCAGGATGATCTCGATGCCGGGGCAGGCGGCCGCGATCGCCGCATAGAAAGCTGCTACCGCTTCCGCATCGGTGCCGATGGCCTTGGGCGCCTGGATCATGGCCTGCCGGATGCCGAGGGCCTGCGCCTCGCCGACCCGGGCAATCACCTCGTCAAGGGCAGGGGCGCTGGCCCCGGCAATGACCGGCAGCGTGCCTTCCGCTTCCTCCATCACGACGCCCAGCAGCGTCACGCGCTCGCCGGGGGTGAGTTCGTCGACCTCGCTGGCAAAGCCGGGAAAGACGATGCCGGAAACACCGGAATCCCGCGCGAAACGCACGATCCGGCGCAGGGCGGCGGGATCGATCGCGCCATCTCCTGTGAAGGGCGTGCAGAGAACCGGCCAGACGCCGTGGATCGCCATCGCTCCCTCCCGTGTTTGGTTCATATTGTGAACCTTAGTATCTTTATATGGACCTTAATTCGGAGCCGAACCTGCCGTCAAGCCTGCCCGCCCGCCCGGCAGGGATGCGGCGATTGATCCTGCGCCCTTGCCTGCCCAAGGGCTGCCCTATTTACTGGGTAGATCAGGGATGCAGCGGCTCCGGCCCCGGGATCCGGCGACAGGCTTTCCCGCTCTTGCCCCTGTCGAGACCCGAGAAGGAGAGATTGCCATGACCCCGAATCCTTCGACCCGCCGTGATCTCCTGGCCCATGGCCTTGCCGGCGCCGCCCTCTTTGCCGCCGCGCCGGCCCTGATCCTGCCGGCCCGGGCGCAGGGCCTTGCACCCACGCCCACCATGCGGGGCGGGGCCAACAACTACCTTCCCGGTGCGCCCATCGTCAGCCGGATCGGCGGCGGCGGTTTCCTGATGACCGGCACCGTGCGCCGCGCCGGCGATGGCGCACCGCTTTCCGGCATCCGCATCCAGATCTGGGCGCATACGACCGAAGGTCGGGAGGAAGACCGCCACAGCCATGGCGCGACGCTGACAGCGGCGGATGGCAGTTTCCGGCTGGACATGCCGCAGATCATCCCGATTTTCGGCCAGCCGCACGGGCATCTCGCCTATGAGGGCGCAGGGTTCAAGACCGTGTTCCTGCGGCCCATCATGGCCAGCGCGCGCGACAAGACCCTGAGCGCCCATTTCGTGCTCGAGCCGGCCTGATTGCGCGTGCCATCCTTGCGTGCCGGCCTGATCTGGGGCGCGCTGGCGCTGGCCATTGCCGTGCCGGTCGCGCTGGCGATGACCAGCCCCTTCCTGGCCTGGCGACCGGTGGTCTACACGGCGGCCGGGTTTGCCGGGATCGCCGCGATGGGCGTGCTGCTGGTGCAGCCCCTGCTGGCGGCGGGCCTCCTGCCCGGCCTGCCCTTGCGGCCGGGGCGCCAGGTGCATCGCTGGCTCGGCCTGCTGCTGCTCGGCCTTGTCGTGGCGCATGTCGGCGGATTCTGGCTCACCAGCGCTCCGGACGTGATCGACGCGCTGCTCTTTGCCTCGCCGACGCCTTTCTCGCCCTGGGGGGTGGTGGCGATGTGGGCCGTCTTCGCGGCCGCCGCGCTCGCGCTGCTGCGCGACAGGCTGCAGATCGCGCCGCGCATCTGGCGCCTCGCCCATACGGCCCTCGCGCTGGTGATCGTGGTGGGCAGCGTCGTCCATGCGTTGCTCATCGAGGGCACGATGGAGCCTTGGTCCAAGGCAGCCCTGTGCCTGCTGGCGCTGGGCGCGCTGGCCAAGGCGCTCCTGGATCTGCGCGTCTGGCTGCTGCTGCGGCGCCGCAATGCCCGGGAGCGATCGCGCGCGTCCGGGTGATCACGCTGCCGTCAGGGCGCTGCGATGCCCCGTCACGTGGCGGTGACGAAAGCGTGTCTGCGCCTTGATGCACCCCGATGCTATGGATCCCTCGCCACAACAAGAATTGGGAGCCCAGGATGCCTTTCCACAAGAATGCCCGTCTGTCTGCCTTTGCCCTTCTCGGCCTTGCCATGCCGGCCTTGCCGGCGATGGCGCAGAGCCCGTCGACGACCGAATCCATCGTCGAGACGATGCGCACCCTTTCCGGAAAGCAGAAGGCGCGGCCGAGCGGCGCCAAGGGCCAGTGCTTTGCGGCCCGGTTCGTGCCCACGGCCGAAGCCCGTGGCCTGACGAAATCCGCCGCCTTCGCCAAGGAATCCAACGCCATCGTCCGGTTCTCGGTGGGGGGCGGCAATCCGCGCGTCGCGGATGCGACCAAGACGGTCAATCGCGGGCTCGCGCTCCGGATCGACCCGAACGGGCCCGGCCAGAGCGAATTCGTGATGGTCAATGCGCCGGTGAATTTCGTGAAGTCGCCGGAGCAGATGCTGGCTTTCCTGCAGGCGCGCCTGCCGGGGGCGGATGGCAAGCCGGATGCCGAGAAGATCAAGGCCTTCACCGAGGCCAATCCGGAAACGACCAACCAGGGCAAGTTCCTGGCGGGCCGGCCGGTGCCCGCTTCGTGGGTGGGCCTCAGCTACTGGGCGATCCATCCCTATGCTTTCACCAATGCGCAGGGCGCAAAGCAGATCGTCAAGTTCCGGCTCGTGCCGCAGGGCGGAGAGTCCGGGCTGACGGATGACGAGGCCAAGGCGCGGCCGGCGGATTTCCTGGTCGACGAGCTGACGGGGCGGATCACCGCGAAGCAGCCGGCGGGCTTCGACGTGCTGGCCATTCTCGGTACGGCCGAGGATGCAAAACTGCCGGCGACGCAGCAATGGTCCGACGAGGACAAGCGGCCGAGCGTGCGGGTTGCCAGCCTGACGATCTCCGGGCTCGAAAAGAACGAGACCTGCGACGGCCAGATCTTCGACCCGACCAACCTTGCCGACGGGCTTGCCGGCCCGACCGACGACCCGCTGTTCACGCAGCGCCAGCCCGCCTACGCGATCTCGATCACGCAGCGGTTCTGAGCCCTTCGCGCTGGCGGTGTGATGCCGCCAGCATTTTCCCTGCAGGACTGACGCAAGCCATCCCGACGCTCAGATCGCGTCGGCGATGGCCTTGCCGCATTCGATCGTGTTGGCCTTCCCGCCGAGATCGCGGGTGCGAAACTCGGCCTTGCCGAGCACGGCCTCGATCGCGCGGACGATATCCGCCGCCGCTTCCGGCTCGCCGAGATGGTCGAGCATCATCGCCGCGGACCAGATCTGCCCGATCGGGTTGGCGATGCCCTTGCCGGCAATATCCGGCGCCGAGCCATGGACCGGCTCGAAGAGCGAGGGGAATTTCCGCTCCGGATTGATATTGCCCGACGGCGCAATGCCGATCGTGCCTGTGCAGGCCGGGCCGAGATCGGAGAGGATATCGCCGAACAGGTTCGAGGCCACGACCACGTCGAAACGGTCCGGGTTCAGCACGAAATGCGCCGTGAGAATATCGATATGGTACTGGTCGAGCGTCACATCCGGATAGTGCTTCTTCATCTCGGCGACGCGCTCGTCCCAATAGGGCATGGCGATGAAGATGCCGTTCGACTTGGTGGCCGAGGTGACCTTCCGGCGCGGGCGCTTCATGGCCAGTTCGAAGGCGTATTTGAGGATGCGATCGACGCCGACGCGGCTCATCACGGTCTGCTGCAGGACGATCTCGCGTTCGGTACCGGGATACATGCGCCCGCCGACCGATGAATATTCACCCTCGGTATTCTCGCGCACGACGAAGAAATCGATATCGCCCGGCTTGCGGTTGGCCAGCGGCGAAGGCACGCCCGGCATCAGCTTGACCGGGCGCAGGTTCACATACTGGTCGAATTCGCGGCGGAAGAGCAGCAGCGAACCCCAGAGCGAGATATGGTCGGGGATCTTGTCCGGCATGCCGACCGCACCGAAATAGATCGCGTCATGGCTGCCGATCCGGCTCTTCCAGTCATCGGGGAGCATCTTGCCGTGCTTCTCGTAATAGTCCCAGCTCGAGAAGTCGAAATGATCGAGATCGAGCGAGAATTTGTGCTTCCGCGCGACGGCTTCGAGCACGCGGATGCCCTCGGGCATGACTTCCTTGCCGATGCCATCGCCCGGGATGACGGCGAGACGATAGGTGTTGGACCGTGCCATGTCCCTCTCCTTGCTGGGGTTGTTCCAGGCGGCAGGCGGCCGCCGGGCCGGGGTGAAACCGCGCCCTGTCTGCGCTTGCGGGATCGCCTTGTCAATATTCCATTGCAGCTTCCATGGAAGTTGATATGACGATCACGGGGAGGGTCTCGCATGGCCTTGGCAGCAAGAAGCCCGACAATGCCCGCAGGCGAAAGCCGGCTCTCGCTGGTCGAGCAGGCCTATGTCGCCTTCAAGGATGCGATCGTCCGTTCCGAATTCGCGCCAGGCATGCAGCTTTCCGCGCAGGAACTGGCGCGGCGTTTCGGCACCAGCCGCACGCCGATCCACGAGGCCTGCCTTCGCCTGCAGGAGGAGGGGCTCGTCCGCATCCTGCCGAAGAAGGGCATCCTCGTCTGTGCCCTGTCCCCGGAGGATATCCGCGAGATCTATGATGTGATCGTCGCCATCGAGGGCGATGCCGCCGCCCGGATCGCCCGCCTGCCGGAGCCCGAACGCCTCGCTCTGGCCGAGCGGCTGGCTTCTGAGACGGCGAGGATGGAAGCGGCTGCCGATTTCGAGACGCGGAGCCGCGCCGACATGGCTTTCCATTCCTTGCTTGTCGAGGAATGCGGCAATTCCCGTTTCGCGACGATCATGAAGACCGTCAACAGCCAGGCGGCGCGGGCGCGCGTCTTCATGGTGCAGATGCGGCCGAATATCGAGCGGTCCGTGCCCGAACACCGCGCGATCATCGCGGCCATCCGCGCCGGCGATCCGGAGATCGCGCTGGTTGCGGCGCGGGCGCATCGGGCCCGTGTGCGCGACGAGATCCTGCCGATGCTGGCCCGGTTCGGGCTGAAGCATTTCTGACGGGGTTCCCCTCTGTCCTCAGCTGGCGCGGAGGCGCTGGACGTCGGCGCAATAGGCGAGGCGGCCGGCTGCAAAGGTCGCGACGATGCGGAGCCCATCCCCGGCCGGTTCGGCCAGGACGAGGTCGGCCCGCGCGCCCTCGGCGATGCTGCCGCGATCCGTGAAGCCGAGATGGCGCGCCGGGTGCCGCGACACGAGCGCCCAGCCCTGTGCGAGCGGGAGGACGCCCTCGCGGTCGAGGCGCCAGATCGCCTGCGCCATGGCGGGGTAGTAATAGTCGGAGGCAAGAATGGTCGCGAGGCCCTTCGCCACCATGTCGGCGGCGGCGGGACAGCCGGTATGGCTGCCGCCCCGCACCACATTCGGGGCGCCGAAGACGGTCGCCTCGCCGGCCCGGATCGCCTCGGCGGCGGTCTCCTCGGTCATCGGGAATTCCGCCACGGTGCAGCCGAGGGCACGATAGGCCTGCCGGTCCTCCGGCGAGCGATCGTCATGCGAGAGCGTGATCAGCCCGGCCTTGCGGGCGATATCGGCAATGCGCCGGACCGAATCCGGCACGTCCCCGCGCCGCGCCCAGAGCCGGTCGACCAGGGCGACGAATTCCGCCTCGCTCAGGCCGGATCGCTCGACCATCCGGCCCAGCTTGGCCTTCTTGCTTGTGGCCGTCTTGACGATGCCCTCCATGTGATCGTTGAAGGCCAGCACCCGCAGCCGGCCATCGGCGATCCAGTCGACAAGGGCCGCCTCGCCGTCGACATTGAAGGTCTCGTGGCGGAGATGGATATGGGTATCCGCCATCAGCTCGGGCCGCAGTTGCTCCACCGCCTCGATCAGGGCTGCGGCACTCCGGTGCCCGCGCAGGCCGGGCTCCCAGGAGAAGGTCACGCCATGACAGGCGGTGGTGATCCCGTTCGCGGTGAGCTGGCGATCGGTGTCCAGTAGGGCCATCGGCAGGGGGAAGCTGACGCCGGGCCGCGGCATGACCTGCCGTTCGAAGGCATCGCCATGGATATCCACCATGCCTGGCAGGGCCAGCAGCCCGCCGGCATCGAAGCGGAGGCGGGCGCCGGTGCCCGGCGGCTCGAGCGCGAGACCTTCGCGCGAGACCATGAGATCGGCCGGCTCGAACCCGTGGTCGAGCAGGGTCTGTCCGCCCTGAACGAGAAATGTCACTGCCGCTCCTCCTGTCGCCTGTCCGCCTAGGCCGCCTTCATGACAGAACGGTAACAGCCCCCGGCTTTTCGGGGGAAACCGGCTCGGCCCAGGCGCGGCCCGTTCCGGAAGAGCTCCGCCATGCCATGGACGGGCAGGCCGTTTCCGAGAGCGCGGGATCCTGAGTGATGATCGCAGGGTTCTGCCGTGAACATCAGCCGGAACAAGGCGGGTTGTTCCCGCGCGAAGCGGACAAGACCCTCGAAGGCGGCATACCGGCGGTCCTGAGCCGGGGCGAAGGGCTTTACCTGGCGGGCCGCGCCGGTCTATGCCGGGCCGACACTGGCCGTCTTCTCCCGGGCTCTGGCCCGGCTGCCGCTGATCCCGCTCCGGAAGGGGGATCGAGGCTTGCCGCCCGCCCGGGTGACCGCCACATTACCGGCGACAGGCGGCCCGGCAGCCGGGCGCGACGACGAGGAACCATGGCCGATCCGATCATCATTCTGGGCGCCGGGCAGGCGGCGGCACAGGCCGTGGCCTCGTTGCGGGCTGACGGCCATGCCGGCGATATCGCCCTGTTCGGCGAGGAGCCGTTCCTGCCCTATCAGCGGCCGCCGCTGTCCAAGGCCTATCTCACCGGCGAGATCACGCCCGAGCGGCTGGAACTTCGCCCGCGCGCCTTCTACGAGGAGCGCGGCGTCCGCCTTCATCTCGGGCAGCGCCTCACGCGGATCGACCCTGCCGCCCATGCCGTCGAGGATGCTTCCGGCCGGGTGCATCGCTTTGCGCAGCTGCTGATCGCCACGGGCACGCGGGCCCGGCGGATCGCCCTGCCGGGTGCCGATCTCGAGGGAATCCACTATCTCCGCGGCATTGCCGATGTCGATGCCCTGCGCGCCGCCTTCGTGCCCGGCCTGCGGCTCGCGATCATCGGCGGCGGCTATATCGGCCTCGAAGTGGCCGCCAAGGCCCGGGTGCTGGGGCTCGAGGTCACGGTGATCGAGGCGGCGCCGCGCATTCTCGCGCGGGTCGTGGCGGATGGCACCGCGGCCTTCCTCGACCGGCTTCACCGTGAACGCGGCGTCACGCTGCTGACGGGGACCGGCGTGTCGGCGATCCGGGGTCCGGACCGCGCCACCGGCGTCGAACTGGCCGATGGCCGCGTGGTCCCGGCCGATCTGGTGCTCGTGGCCGTGGGCGCGGTGCCGAATGTCGAGCTGGCGGCGGCCGCCGGCCTTGCGGTCGAGAACGGGATCCTTGTCGATGGCACCGCCCGGACCAGCGCAGCCGATATCTTCGCCGCCGGCGATGTCACCGCCTTCGAGAGCCGGCTCTATGGCCGCCGCATCCGGCTCGAATGCGTGCAGAACGCCATCGACCAGGCGAAGGTGGCCGCCTCGGCCATGCTGGGGGGGAATCCCGCCTATGATCCGGTGCCGTGGTTCTGGTCGGACCAGTACGATACCAAGCTGCAGATTGCGGGGCTGAGCCAGGGGTTCGACCGGACGGAAACCGAGGGCGATCCGGATGCCGGGCGTTTCGCGATCCGCTATTTCCGGGAAGGCCGGCTGATCGCGGTGGATTCGCTCAACGATCCGAAATCGCATCTGCTCGGGCGCCGGTCGCTGGCTGAACCGAGGGCCTGACGAAACGGCGGTCGAGCCAGTCCTTCCACAGCGCCACCCATCGCCCTTCCAGCGCGAAAAAGGCGCCGCGCGCCGCGATGGCCCGGCCATCGCCGGTGGAGAGCAGGGTGAGATAGGCTGTCTGCGGATGATAGGCCTTCAGGGCCTGCCCTGCGGCCCGGCGCAGCAGGTTTTCGGCGAGAACGGGCCCCTGGCGAACCGCGAAGACGCCTGCTTTCTCGCGCGGCGATTCCTGCATGGTCGCGCAGTCGCCGGTGGCGAAGATGCGCTCGTCCTCGGGGCTGCAGAGATCGGGTCCCACCAGCAGGGAACCGTCCGCCGCGACGGGCAGGCCAAGGCTGGCGAGCCAATCCGGCGCGCGGGCGCCCGTCGCCACGATGATGGCTTCCGCCGGCTCGGAGCGGCCGTCGCGTGCGGTGACCCCGTGCCCATCGACGCGGATGGCGTCGAAACCCTCGACAACCCGGATGGCATGGCGGGCCAGCGCGGCCCGGACCAGCGCCTGCGCCCTCGGGTTGAGGCGCGTGACGAGGCCCGACCGGGCGAGGATCGCGATGGCGACAGGCGCGCCTGCCACCCTGCCGGCGACCTGCCGGAAGGCGAGGGCGAGTTCGACCGCTGCCACGCCGCCGCCGATCACGGCGAGACTTTGCGGCCCGCCGGGTTGGCCCAGCGCGGCAGAGACCGCATCGGTTGATTCAAGGAACCGGCTGATCGGTTTGACCGGACAGGCAAATTCGCGCGCGCCCTCGATCGGGGCGAGATCCGGCGTGATGCCGATATTCACGGCAAGCCACGCATAGGGCAGCGCCTCGCCGCCGGCGAGGAGAAGCCGCTGCCCGGCCCGGTCGATGCCCGTGGCGGTGGCTTCGACGAAGCGCGCCCCGGCCGCTGCGGCAAGGGGCGCGAGCGGGATTTCGAGCGCCGCGCGCGGGCAGAGCCCGGCGAGATGGCCGGGCAGCATGCCGGAATAGAGCGAGACCGGCCGGTCGCTGACAAGGGTGATGGCAAGGTTGGCCGGCCGGTGGCGGGCGAAGGCGCGGAGCACACCGACATGGCTGTGGCCACCGCCGACAAGGACGAGGTGCTGCGGCATCGGATCAGGGCCCGCGCGGGTTCTGCCGCTTTTCCAGCCGGTGGCGGATCGGGATTGTCGCCAGAGCGAGAAGGGCCAGCCCGCCGAGGCCGATCAGGATTTCGGGCGTGAGGATCATGCCCAGCGAGACGGGGGCATCGTTCTCGAGGATGCGGTCCAGCCCGGCGCCGGCGGTGGAATAGACTGCCGTTGCCGGGAGGATGCCGAGCGCCGTGGTCGCGACATAGACGGGCAGCGGAACGCCCACGAATGCCGGGACGAGATTGACGAGGAAGAACGGGAAGAGCGGAACGAGCCGGAGGGTCAGCAGATAGGGCGCGGCATCGCGGCGGATGCCCTCGGCGATCCGGGCGGCGGGTGCACCCATCCGGTCGAGCGCCTTCTCGCCGAAGACGCGCTTCGCCATCAGGAAGATCAGGGTGGCGCCGATTGTCGCGCCCAGCATGGTCAGGGCCGTGCCCAGCACCGCACCGAAATAGAGCCCGCCGGCCAGCGTCAGGATCACGGCGCCGGGCATCGAGAAGGTGACGGCGGTGATGTACAGCGCGACGAAGGCCAGCGCCGCGAACGAATGATGCGTCTCGATCCAGCCCGAAAGGTCCTGATGATGCTGGCGGAGGCTTTCAAGCGAGAGATAGCGGGTCAGCCCGGAAAGATGGATCAGCACGGCTCCGGCCAGCAGCAGGGCGATCGGCCAGAGCCTGGACCAGAGGGGGCGGACAGGGGCAGCGCTCATGGCAGGAACCGCTGGATCCAGCCGACAAGGCGGCGGGTGCCCGGACCGAACAGCGTCGGCGTGTAGAATTGCCCGGCGGCGCGTTTCGAGATTTCGCCGAGTGTCGGATAGGGCAGGACCATGCCGGCCACGGCGCCGATCCGCAGGCCGGACTGCAGGGCGAGCGCCCAGAGGCCGACCAGTTCGCCCGCATGCGCGCCGACCAGGGTTGCACCGAGGATGCGGCCGCGCCGGTCGGTGAGGATCCGCGCCCAGCCCTCGGTGCGGCGTCCGGCGCGGGCGCGATCATTATCGGCGAAGGGGCTGGTCAGGATGCGGATCTCACCATGGCGGGCACGGGCCGTGGCCTCGTCCAGCCCGATCTGGGCCAGTTCCGGCTCGGTATAGGTGACGCGGGGCAGGGCGGCGAGGCTGGCCCGCGCCGGCAGGGCGAACAAGGCGTTGCGGATGACGATGCCGGCCTGATAGCCGGCGAGATGGGTGAATTGCGCGCCCCCGGCGACATCGCCGATCGCGAAGACGCGCCGGTTGCTGGTGCGCAGCCGGGCATCGACCATGATGCCCGCAGCATGGGTACGGATGCCCGCCGCATCGAGCCCGAGCCCCTCGATATTCGGCCGCCGCCCCGCAGCCACCAGGAGATGGCTCGCGGCGATGCTCTCGCCCGTTTCGAGATGAAGGGTGATCCCCGACGCTGCCGCCTCGACCCGTGCGAGACGGATCCCCTCGCGGATCGCGACGCCTTCATTGGCCAGCGCATCGCGGATGAGTGCGGCCGCGTCTTCATCCTCCCGGGCAAGCACACGGCCCTGTTCGAGCAGGGTGACACGCGCCCCGAGCCGGCGGAAGGCCTGCGCCATTTCCATGCCGATCGGCCCGCCGCCGAGAATCGCCAGATGATCCGGGCAGGTATCGAGATGGAACAGCGTCTCGTTCGTCAGGTAGGGAATGTCGGAGAGCCCTGGAACGGGCGGAATGGCCGCGCGCGAACCGGTGGCGATCACGAAGCGGCGGGCGGTGACGCGGCTTTCGCCGACGGCCAGCGTGCTGCCGTCGAGGAAGCAGCCGGTGCCCGGAAGGACTTTCACGCCGAGCCCCTCGAAACGCTCGACGCTGTCATGCGGGGCGATTCCGGCGATCACATCCCGCATATGGGCATGGATTGCCGCGAAATCGACGGCCGGTTCGGCCGGGGCGATGCCGAATCGTCCGGCATCGCGGAATCCCTGCGCGCAGGACGCGGCGGCGATCAGCGCCTTGGACGGCACGCAGCCGGTATTCAGGCAATCCCCGCCCATCTCGCCCTTTTCGACGAGAATCACGGAGGCGCCCATCTGCGCGGCGCCCGCAGCAACCGACAGGCCGCCCGGGCCGGCGCCGATCACGCAGAGATCGGCATGCCAATCGCCGTTCTCCTGGCGGGGCTTGCGGGGGGAGGGCGACGGCATCAACGGGCTTCCGGCATCTGGACAGGAACGGCAACCTTCCTATACCCGATTGATCTCGCATGCCGATCAAGCCTTTGTGTGGCTTCTCCCCTGTTTTCGTGCCCTCTGTCGCCCGGGATTGCCGTTTCCGCCCATGCTCAATGTCCTGCTTGACCTTCTGGCCCTCGTCAGCGCGCTGATCGCGGCCTGGCTCTGGTATCGCGCAAGCAACCATTCCGTGCGGCGGGTCTCGAAGAACGAGGAGCTGAATGCGCTCGATCTCAACCGCATCATCACGGCGATCAACCGCACGCAGGCCATGAACCGGCGCGCGGCCGTCGCCACGGCGATCTCCGCAGTGGTGATCGCGTGCAAGTTCGCGCGGGACCTGATCGCCGCGGCGCTGTAAGGCGACGCGCCCGGGACGGTGCCGGCCGGAATTTGGCCCTTGAAATTGGCGCCAAACCCGCCTAAACGGCGCGGCAGTTCGCGAGGGGCTGCCCGCGCGAAGGCTCCAACGCTGCCATTCACATAAGGGACGCCTCATGGGCAAGGAAAAGTTTTCTCGGAACAAGCCGCACTGCAACATCGGCACGATCGGTCACGTCGACCACGGGAAGACGTCGCTGACGGCGGCGATCACGAAGGTTCTTGCCGA
>JAIXSR010000111.1 GCA_027484605.1 Hyphomicrobiales bacterium
CGACCGGGTCGCCGTAATCGGGCCGGGCAATATCGGTGATGCCGATCATCTCGGGCTTGCCCAGATGGACCGGCGCGCCATGCACTGCGGGAAAGCGCGAGGTGATCTGCACCGCGCGGATCGCGTCGGCGGGCTTGAGCGGCCGCATAGAGACGACCATCGGCCCGGCAAAGGGGCCGGCCGGGTTGCAGGCGATCGAGGTGCGGTACATCGCGACATTGCTGCCGCAACTGACATGCCGGAGCGGGATCCCGTCTTCGATCAGGGCCTCCTCGAAGGAAAAGCTGCAGCCGATCACGAAGGCCACGAGATCGTCGCGCCAATGCGCCATCAGGTCGGTCGGTTCGTCGACCAGTTCGCCCTTCCGCCAGACGCGGTAACGGGGCAGGTCGGTGCGGAGATCGATCCCGGCGCCGAGGAGCGGCACCTTGGGGCTGCCCGGCTCGCTCATGCCGATGATCGGGCAGGGCTTCGGGTTGAGCTGGGCGAAGCGCAGGAAATCCGATGCCAGGTCCCTGGGGAGAATGCAGAGATTGCCCTGGACCATGCCGGGCGCGAGGCCGCTGGTCGGGCCGGCATACTCGCCGGAGCGGATGGCACGGCGCGCAGCCTCTGCCGAAATCCGCACAGCCACCGGCAGCGCCTGGGGCGCTGTTGCCGCAGAACTCACCGCATGGGCCATGCGGATCTCCCTTCCTGTTGGTCCGGTCTTGGTGCCGGTTGAGGTTCGCCAATGATCAGCGCCTGATAATGAAGCTATCTCACAATTTCATCTTGTCAACAAATTATCGACGTTTTACATATGAGCCACAAGAATGACGCAATCCGGGAGGCTGCGATGTCCGCGACGAACAGGCCAAGCAACGAGAAAGTCTGGAATTTCTGGATCGATCGTGGCGGCACTTTCACCGATGTGATCGGCTGCGATCCCGCTGGCAACCTTCATGCCAGGAAGATGCTGTCGGAAAATCCGCGCGTCTATCGCGATGCGGCGGTGCAGGGCATCCGCGAACTCCTCGGCCTTGAAACCGGCGCACCGATCCCCACGGGCCTGGTCGGCGAGGTCCGCATGGGCACGACCGTGGCCACCAATGCGCTGCTCGAGCGCAAGGGCGAGCGGACCGTGCTGGTCACCACGCGGGGTTTCCGCGATGCCCTCGAATTGGGCTATCAGGCGCGTCCTGACATCTTTGCCAAGGAAATCATCAAGCCGGAGCTGCTCTATTCCGAGGCCATCGAAATCGACGAGCGCATCCTGACCGACGGAACGGTGGAGACGCCCCTCGACGAGGCTGCCACGCTGAAGGCGCTCGAGGCGCTCAAGGCAAGGGGTGTCCAGGCCGTCGCCATCGTCTTCATGCATGCCTACCGCTATCCCGCCCATGAGCGGAAGGTGGCCGAGATGGCCCGCGCCCTCGGCTTCCCGCAGGTCTCGGTCAGCCACGAGGTTTCCCCGCTGATCAAGCTGGTGGGCCGCGGCGACACCACGGTGGTCGATGCCTATCTCTCGCCGATCCTCTCGCGCTATGTCGGCCAGGTCTCGGAAGAGCTGGACGTGGCGCGCACCGGCATCCGGCTGATGTTCATGATGTCCTCCGGCGGGCTGACCGCGGCTGATCTCTTCCAGGGCAAGGATGCCATCCTCTCCGGTCCGGCCGGTGGCGTGGTTGCGCTGGCCGAAACGGGCAAGTCGGCCGGTTTCGGCCGGGTGATCGGTTTCGACATGGGCGGCACCTCGACCGATGTCGCGCATTTCGACGGCACGTTCGAGCGCGCTTTCGAGACCGAGGTGGCCGGCGTCCGGATGCGGGCGCCGATGATGCGCATCCATACAGTCGCCGCCGGCGGCGGCTCGATCCTGCATTTCGATGGTGCCCGTTTCCGCGTCGGTCCGGATTCCGCCGGCGCCAATCCCGGCCCGGCCTGCTACCGCAATGGCGGCCCGCTTGCCGTGACCGATGCCAATGTCATGGTCGGCAAGCTCAACCCGGAATTCTTCCCCGCGATCTTCGGCCCGAAGCGGAACGAGGCGCTGGATGTTGAGGCGGTGAAGGCAAAATTCGCCGAACTCGCGGGCAGGGTCCCCGGCAAGAGTGCCGAGCAGATCGCCGATGGCTTCATCGCGATCGCCGTGATGAACATGGCCAATGCGATCAAGAAGATCTCGGTCGAGCGCGGCTATGACGTGACGCGCTATGCGCTCAATTGCTTCGGCGGCGCCGGCGGCCAGCATGCCTGCCTCGTCGCCGACCATCTGGGCATGACCGAGATCCTGATCCATCCCTATTCCGGCCTGCTCTCGGCCTATGGCATGGGCCTCGCCTCCATCCGCGCGACGCGGCAGGTCGCGTCCGAAGTCCCGCTGGGCGGCGATGTGGCAGAGCATGTCCGCAAGGCCGAGGCCTCGATCGGCGTCGAGGCCGTGACGGAGGTTGCCGGGCAGGGCATCGCCCGCGAGGCCGTCCGCCTCGTGACTGAACTGCACCTGCGTTATGCCGGCACGGACAGCCCGATCGAGATCACCTGGAAGCCCGGCGATGGTCCGCAGGCCCTCCGCGCGCGGTTCGAGACCGCGCATCGTGCCCGGTTCGGCTTTACCGACAGCGCCAAGCCGGTTGTGATCGAGGCGATTTCGGTCGAGGCGATCGGCGGCGGCTCGGGCTTCGAGGAGCCCAGCGTCACCGCGCCGGATTCCACGCCCGTCGCCCGGCACCGGACGCGCTTCTTCAGCCTCGGCGCCTGGCAGGATGCGGATATCCATCTCCGGGCCGATCTGAAGCCGGGTGCCCGCTTCATGGGCCCTGCCATCCTGATCGAGCCGAACCAGACCATCGTGGTCGAGCCGGGCTGGGAGGCCCGCGTCACGCCGAAGGACCATGTCGTCCTGACCCGCCGCGAGGTCCTCCGCCGCGCCAAGGCCATCGGCACCGAGGCCGACCCCGTGCTGCTCGAGATCTTCAACAACCTCTTCATGTCCATTGCCGAGCAGATGGGCGTGGCGCTGCAGAACACGGCCTATTCGGTCAACATCAAGGAGCGGCTCGACTTCTCCTGTGCCGTCTTCGACCATGAGGGACGCCTCGTCGCCAATGCGCCGCATATGCCCGTCCATCTCGGCTCGATGGACCGCTCGGTCGAAAGCATCATCAAGGGCAATCCCGTCATCAAACCGGGCGATGTCTATGCGATCAACGCGCCGTATAACGGCGGCACGCATCTGCCCGACATCACCGTCTGCACGCCCGTTTTCGATCCGCAGGAGGAGACGCTGCTCTTCTGGGTCGCGAGCCGCGGCCACCATGCCGATATCGGCGGGATCGCCCCGGGTTCGATGTCGCCGCTGGCGGTGAATATCGAGGAAGAGGGCGTCTATATCGACAATTTCAAGCTGGTCGATCAGGGCACCTTTCGCGAGGAAGCGCTGGTGACATTGCTGACCGGCGCGAGATATCCCGTTCGCAACGTCGTCCAGAACGTCAACGACCTGAAGGCCCAGATCGCGGCCAATGCCAAGGGCGTGGCCGAACTCGAGAAGATGATCGACGGTTTCGGCCTCGACGTCGTGCAGGCCTATATGGGCCATGTGCAGGACAATGCGGCCGAGAGCGTCGCCCGCGTCATCGCCCGGCTGCATGATTCCGTCTTCGAATACGAGATGGACCAGGGCTGCCGCATCAGGGTGAAGATCACGGTCGACCGCGAGAAGCGGGAAGCCACGGTCGATTTCACCGGAACATCGCCGCAGCGCGACGACAATTTCAACGCGCCCGAACCCGTGACCCGCGCGGCCGTGCTCTATGTTTTCCGCGTCATGGTGGAAGACAGCATCCCGATGAATGCCGGCTGCCTCCGGCCGATCCGCATCATCGTGCCGCCGGGCACCATGCTGACGCCGAAATACCCCGCTGCCGTTGTGGCCGGCAATGTCGAGGTCAGCCAGGCTGTAACGAATTGTCTCTTCGGCGCCCTCGGAGCCATGGCCTGCGCCCAGGGAACCATGAACAACCTGACCTACGGCAACAACAAGTACCAGTATTACGAGACAATCTGCTCGGGTTCGCCGGCCGGTCCGGGCTGGCATGGCACACCGGGCGTGCATACCCACATGACCAATTCCCGCCTGACCGATCCGGAGATCCTGGAACTGCGCTTCCCGGTTGTGCTGGAGGATTTCCACATCCGCCGCGGCTCCGGCGGCGCCGGCCAGTGGCGGGGCGGGGACGGCACGCATCGCCGCATCCGTTTCCTCGAAACCATGGATTGCGCCCTGCTTTCCGGGCATCGGCGGGTTCCGCCCTTCGGCCTGAAGGGTGGCGGCAACGGCCTGGTCGGCAGGAACAGCGTCCGCCGCCTCTCGGGCGGGATCGACGCGCTCAAGGGCTGTGACCAGACGGTGCTTCAGCCCGGCGAGGCCATCATCATCGAGACGCCGACCCCGGGTGGCTATGGCCGGCCGGACGCGGCGGAATGAAATCCCGGCCGCGGGGTTTGAGTCAGATCAAATCCCGCGGCGAACTTCCGTTTTCTTAAGCATTTCGGGGTCTCCTGTTCGCAATCCGAGCAAATGAGGCCCGCTTATGCTGCCCGCTTCCGCGACTGAACAGAGTGCCTCCCGCGAATGGTCGCTGAAGTTCAATGACGTGACGCCGGCCATGCGGTCCCGCCTGCGGGCCGCGAAGCCCGACATCCTCAAGATCCTTCCGGACATGCTCGACGATTTCTATCGTCACATCGCGAATTTTCCGGAGACCCAGTCGCGCTTTTCCTCCGGAACCAGTTCAGACCGGGCGCGGAATGCCCAGCTGAAGCATTGGTCGATGATTCTCGATGCGGAATTCGGCGAGGCCTATTTCGAATCCACGCGGCGCACCGGCACCGTGCATTACCGGCTCGGCGTCTCGTCCAGCGCCTATATCGGCGCCTACCGCCATCTCACCGGCTCGATGGTGGCCAAGGTCATCCGGCTTTCGCCGCTCCAACGCCTGATGGGCCATGACCGGACCCAGCTGGTGCAGGACCTGATCTCCGTCGCCTTCATCGACATGGACAGCGTCATGCAGACCTTCATCGGCCTGATGGAGCAGGACCGTCAGGAAGGCCTGCGCAAGGTGGCCGAAACGCTCGACCAGCGCCTTCAGCCCATCGTGCTCAAGGTCGGGGATTCAGGCCGCGCCCTCGAAAGCGCTGCCGGCCAGATGTCGCAGATCGCCGGTGAGACGACCACGAAATCCACCACCATCGCGGCCGCTACCGAGCAGGCCTCGATGAATGTCCAGACCGTCGCGACCGCCGCCGAGCAGCTTTCCGCCTCGATCGACGGTATTGCGCGCCGCGCCGACGAGGCTTCCGAGGTCGCCGAATCCGCCAGCCGGACCATGGCCCAGACCGCCGAGCAGGTGACCCGCCTGCTCGAGGCCACCCGGGAGATCGGCCAGGTGGTGGGCCTGATCGACAGCATTGCCAGCCAGACCAACCTTCTCGCGCTCAATGCAACGATCGAGGCTGCCCGTGCGGGCGAGGCGGGCCGCGGCTTCTCGGTCGTGGCCTCCGAAGTCAAGCAGCTGGCGACCCAGACCGCCAAGGCCACGGCGGATATCGCCGCCCGAATCTCGGGCCTGCAGAATTCCACGGAGCAATCCGTCGGGTCGATCCGTGCGATCGGCGAGATCATCACCCGGCTGACCGAGATCGGCGCCACGATCTCGCAGGCAGTCGGGCAGCAGAAGCAGGCGACGGACGAGATCGCCCGCAACGTGCTCGAGGCTTCCTGCGGCACGCGGGATGTCGCCGGCAATGTCTCGGGCATCGCCGAGGCCAACGGCATCGTCTCGGCCAATGCCGGAACCGTCCTGCGGACGGCACAGGACCTCTCGGCCCAGGCGCAGGCCATGCGCGGCGAACTCGAAAGCTTCATGGCCGGCCTGAAGGTGGCCTGACCGGATCTGCCGGCCGGGCTGCGCTCAGTTCTCGCGGGCGGGGGCCTCTGCGGCGGCCGGTCGGCGCCAGCGCGCGGCGATCAGCCGGGCGGCATTCCGGAACGGCAGCCACATCACATTGCCGACACTGTCATGGCTTGCGCCCTCGTGCCCGATCCCGAGCGTGATCGTCTCGCCCTTGCGCGGCATGACAAGGGTGCCGGCCAGCCAGTCCCAGATCGAGAAGAGATAGCCCATATTCCGGTCGAAATGCTTCGGATCGGCCGAATGGTGGATCTCGTGATGCGCGGGTGAATGCAGGAGCTTGCCCCAGAAGCCGGTGAAGGGCATCGCCACGTGGCTGTGCCGCAGATGGTGGAAGGTCATCAGGTGGATGATGAGGATGATGTTCTGGCCGGTCAGCCCGAGCTGCTGCGCTTCCGCGCCGAAGATCTGCACCATGACCGCGTAGGTGATGCCGGTGGTGAAGCCGAACACGATCGGAAAGGCGATCAGTTCCACCGGATGCTGGCGCAGCTCGGTCGCCGGAGTCATCACCTCCGCCGAATGATGGACCTTGTGGAATTCCCACAGGATCTCCGAGCGGTGGAAGCCGAAATGGGCGAGCCAATAGCCGAAATCGAGCGCGAGGATCTGGGCGAGGGTGGTGATGCCGCAGATCCACCAGCTCGGCGAGACATTGACCGGCGGCGGGCCGAAGGCGGCGGCCATCCACGGCCCGACGCGCTCGACCCAGAAATCGGATCCGACCAGGAAGACGGTGAGCACTGAAGCGAGCAGGATCGTGTTCACGGCGTAGAGCTTGTAGTCGAGCATCGACGAGCGATGCAGCCAGACGCGCGGGTTGAAGATGAAGCGGAAGAAGGCGCGGAGCCGTGTGTCCTGCGTGCCGCGCCGGCGGCGGGCAATCACCACGAAGCCGAGGGTGAACAGGAGGGCCGCCCCGAGCATGTAGATCGAGCCCGGATTGCCGGGATCGATCATGCCGGTCAGGGGGCGGGCCAGCACCTGGCCAAGATCGGTCAGAAAGTCCATCGGGTGCATCCGGGCGAAACTCGCCGCACCATGCACCCGAATTCTTCGAATGCCGTTAAGCCGTTACCAGTTCCCGGTATTCGGCATGCTGGCCCAGGGCTCGGCCACGGGCAGGTTGTCGCCCTTCTGCAGCAACTCGATGGAAATGCCGTCGGGTGATTTCACGAAGGCCATCCGGCCCTCCCGGGGCGGACGGTGGATCGTGTAGCCCATGGCCTGGATATGGGCGCAGGTCTCGTAGATATTGTCGACGCGATAGGCGAGATGGCCGAAATTCCGCCCGCCTGCATACGCCTCGTCGTCCCAGTTGAACGTGAGTTCGAGTTCCTTGGACTTGTGGGCCCTCGCATGCTCCGCATCGCCCGGCGCTGCCAGGAAGATGAGCGTGAACCGGCCTTGCTGGTTGTCGATGCGCCGGGTTTCGACGAGGCCCAGGGCATCGCGATAGAAGCGAAGGCTGTCCTCGACATTCCGGATGCGCACCATCGTGTGCAGGTATTCCATGATGTTTCCTCACGCTGGATGCTTGCGCCGACAGGGCGCTCGGGGATAACGCTTTGTGCCTCACTTGGCGTCCCGCTTCCAGCCCATAAGGTGCCCATGTCCGTCCTTCCGCGTTTTTCCCCGCTTCTCGGCAAGGCCCGTGTCATCCCCGTCATCACGCTTGACCGGGTGGAGGATGCCGTCCCGCTGGCCCGTGCCCTGCAGGCCGGCGGGATCGATGTCGTGGAGGTCACCCTGCGGACGGATGCCGCCCTCCGGGGTTGCGAGGCGATCGCCCGCGAATGCCCGGATCTCGTGCTCGGGATCGGCACGGTCCTGACGCCGTCGCAGATCGGCGAGGCCCGCGACGCGGGCGCCCGCTTCCTCGTTACGCCCGGCACGTCGGAAAAGCTCGGCCAGGCCGTCGCGGCAAGTGGCATTCCCTGCCTGCCCGGCGCCGCAACGGTTTCGGAAATGGTGGCGCTGCTCGAGATGGGCTTCCACGAACTCAAGTTCTTCCCGGCCGAAGCAGCGGGCGGCGTCGATTATCTCAAATCGGTTGCCGGGCCGCTCGGCGTCCTGCGTTTCTGCCCGACAGGCGGCATTTCCCCGGCCAATGCCGGCACCTATCTCGCCTTGGGCAATGTCCTGTGCATCGGCGGATCCTGGATGGTGCCCAAGGCCGCGATCGCCGCCGGCCATTGGGACGAGATCACGGCCCTTGCCCGGGCGGCGGCCGCCCTCGGGCGATGAAAGCGGCGCCTTCCGGCCTGCTCGACGCCATTGCCGGGGCGCGCCGGATCGTCGCGTTTACCGGGGCCGGCATGTCGACCGAGAGCGGCGTACCGGATTTCCGTACTCCCGGCTCGCCCTGGATGGCGAACAAGCCCATTCCCTTCGAGGCTTTTGTGAGCAATGCGGCTGCGCGCCGGGAAGCCTGGCGGCGCAAGTTCACCATGGATGACCTCTATCGCGGTGCCGAACCCTCTGACGGGCATCGCGCACTGGTGACGCTGCATCGCGCGGGGCGTCTGGCGGGCCTGATCACGCAGAATATCGACGGCCTGCATCAGGCGGCCGGCCTGCCACCGGACGAGGTGATCGAGATCCATGGCAACGGCACCTATGCCGCCTGCCTCGAATGCCGCCACCGCCACGAACTGGGCCCGATCCGCGCGCATTTCGAGGCCCATGGCCATGCCCCGGCCTGCACGGCCTGCGGCGGGCTGGTCAAGAGCGCGACCATCTCCTTCGGGCAGCGGATGCCTGCCGAGGCGATGGCCCGCGCCGTGGCCCTGGCGAAGGCCTGCGACCTGTTCCTCGTCGCCGGTTCCTCGCTGGTTGTCTATCCGGCGGCGGAACTGCCGGTCCTCGCCCGGCAGAGCGGCGCCAGGCTGGTGATCATCAACCGCGAGCCGACGCCGCTCGACCCGCTGGCCGACCATGTCTGGCAGGGCGAGATCGGCCCCATCTTCAGGCAGATTGCCGCAGGGGGAGGCGAATATCGCGAAAACTGAAAGTGGTCGTGGATATTCATCCCTCCTGATGCTTGCCGGCGATGTTTAGGGATTGCCGAAGTCCCTGACTTGAATGCTATGGTTAATTCAGGAGAAAGATTCGTCGCGCGTTGGTGATCTCCGGACCCGTTCGGAGCTAGCCGGGACGACGAACTTACAGCGGGCCGTGTGTTGCGATGGGTGAAGATTTCGGCGCCAAGGGTTTTGGCAATCGCTTCCTGGTTCCGGGATCGGCCGGGGAGGCTGATCTGCGGCAGGATGACCAGCCGCTTGACCTGGTGGAGATTTCGGGCCGGATCAAATGGTTCGACGTCTCGAAGGGCTTTGGCTTCATCATTCCCGATAGCGGCATGCCCGATGTGCTGCTGCATGTGAGCTGCCTGCGCCGCGATGGCTACCAGACGGCGCCGGAAGGCGCGCGCATCGTGGTGGAGGCCATCGAGCGGCAGCGCGGGTACCAGACGTTCCGGATCCTCTCCATGGACGTCACCACCGCGACGCATCCCTCGCAATTGCCGCCGGCCCGTACGCATGTGCAGGTCACGCCGACCGGTGGTTTCGAGCGCGTCGTGGTGAAATGGTTCAACCGGCTGCGCGGGTTCGGCTTTGTCACACGCGGTGATGGCACCGAGGACATTTTCGTCCACATGGAAACCCTGCGTCGCACCGGCATTGCCGAACTGACGCCGGGCGAGGTGGTCTATGTCCGCTTCGGCAATGGTCCGAAGGGGCTGATGGCCTCGGAAGTCCGGATGGTCGAGAACGGGAACCCGCCGGCCTCTCACTGAATCCGGCTGGTTTCCATTCGTGCGGCTGCATAAATTTTTTAACAGTCTCGTGGATAGTTGCTTGGGAAGGCGCGCGGATTTCGCCGTCTTCGGAGCGAAACCCTGATCGGAAGGGCGTCGAGAAACGGCGTCGGCAACATGAGCGAGAAGCTGGATCACACAAAGGCAATGGAACGAGGCAAGACCCGTTCCCGCGTCTTCATTTTTGCCCTGGTGGTTGCGCTTGTCGGCGTGATCGGGATTTCCCTGACCACCAACCTGACCCGCATGTACCAGAAATGGGACGAGACCGCGAAAGTCTCGCAGGGCTCGAGCGGGCAGGGCGGCTCGGCCGCCCAGTCCAGCCAGCTGGAACGGCTCGAGATCATCTCGGGCGAGCGCCGGCACATCTTCATGGTCGAGGTGGCACGGAACGATGCCCAGCGCGGGCGCGGCCTGATGTTCCGGCAATCCATGCCGGCGGATCAGGGCATGCTGTTCGATTTCGAGCGTGACCAGATGGTGACGATGTGGATGAAGAACACCTATATCTCGCTGGACATGATCTTCATCTTTGCCGATGGCCGCGTGCACCGGATCGAGAGCCGGACCGAGCCGGAATCCGAGAAGATGATCTCCTCCGGCGTTCCGGTCCGCGCCGTGCTGGAACTCAATGCCAGCGTCGCCAACCGCCTCGGCCTCAAGCCCGGCGACCGGATCAGCCATCCCATGTTCCGCTGAGGGGTGGCACCGGCGAATGCCGGCTTGTCCCGCCCTGGCAGGCATGATAGCCGGACAGCCTCGGCCTTCCGGCCCTCGGGGTATAGCGCAGTCTGGTAGCGCGGTAGTTTTGGGTACTACAGGTCGTAGGTTCGAATCCTGCTACCCCGACCAATGACTTAGCAGGGATTGGCCCCCGCGGTTTACAGCGCGGTTTACAATGCCATACCGCCGCCGCGACGCTGTTCGGGGTGGGAGGTTGTCCCACAAAAGCTGTGGCCAAGCATAATGCCGCGCATATTTTGCGCTTGTTTTTGTAAAAACGAAGTGGCATCCTCTGCCCCAGATTCACATAGAGGATGCCGATGCCCCTTCCGCTTCGCGACTTTGTCCAGCAGGTCCTTCTTGAAAAAAGCAGAGCTGCGAAAATTCATCGCGCGGTTCACCGGGCGTGGAAACACGCTGTCGATACCTATCCCGAACGCGGCGGTTGGATTCGTAAGGCCTCTTTCCGGGGCCTTGTGTGGGAGGTTGCGGTTCGCGAACTTGAGACCATCGGAAGGGACGATCCTGATTTCCGTTTTGTGCCTCATCGCGACACCGTGTCGTTTGTCATCGAGGACGAAGTGCTCATTCGGTTTAAGCACGCCGATATCAGCTTGAGCACATCGACTTATCCCACGCCGGAAGCGGTAGCGTTCGATAGCCATGACGTCGACCTTTATGGCTTCAAGGGACTCCAGCGTGTCGAGCTTTGTTATGTTACGAACGAATTCGAGACGGAATTGGTTTGGGTTGGAATTGCAGCCCGATCGAACGGAAATCACCTTTGGAAAATCGAGTTGTCAGACGAGGGCGTTCTCGCCCCTCCGGCTCAATTCCCCGCATTCGAGGAAGATCACGATACTGCCAAGCTGGCTAAGGTGAAGCCATCGCAGCCTGTTCGGGATGCAAAGAAGAAGAAAGATAATGAATAAAGATGACTAGGCGCTTGAATCACGATTTGTTGCTTCTTGCGAGGCATTATCGGGGAATGAGTCAGGCTGATGTGGCTGACGCTGCTGGCCTTGACCAGGGGCATTTCTCAAGAATCGAACGTGGATTGCTAAATGCCGAGCCGGCGGCAAGCACTATCGAATCCATCTCAAAAGCCCTCAATTTTCCGGCCTCGTTCTTTTTTCAGAATGATGAGATTTCAGGGCTGCCTTTGAGCGTGCATGATGTTGCTTGGCGGAAAAAAGCGTCTGTAAATGCATCTGAGATGAAGCGGTTGCACGCGGAGTTGAACCTCAGGATAATGCATCTGCGTCGTTTTTTAAATTCGATTGACTTAACGCCAGAAATCCCACTGCCAAAGTTTGACGTCGATGAAGTTGGTGGAGCTGCGAAGGTTGCAAGTCTCTTGCGTAAAGCATGGATGGTACCGGACGGCCCGATTAAAAATCTTACCGTACTGTGTGAACGTGCTGGAATTCTGGTCGTGATTTGTGACTTTGTTGAACAGGTCGACGGCGTCACCATGCGTCTCCGTGATGTTC
>JAIXSR010000165.1 GCA_027484605.1 Hyphomicrobiales bacterium
GCCGGCCGACACGAAAAGACCCGCAGCCGGATCGTCGGGACGGCCTGAACGGGCCGGCCGACACGAAAAGACCCGCAGCGCGGGACGCTGCGGGCTGGAACCCGGCCATCGTGGATGACGAGCCCTGGCGGGCCGCGATCAGTCCGAGGTCTTCGGCGTCAGGACCTGGCGGCCGCGATACATGCCGGTCTTCAGGTCGATATGGTGCGGGCGGCGCAGTTCGCCGGAGTTCTTGTCCTCGATGTAGCTCGGGGCGCTCAGCGCATCGGCCGACCGGCGGTGGCCCTGCTTCATGCGCGAGACTTTCTTTTTCGGAACAGCCATTTTCTCAACTCCTGCGGATGCCCGCTTGGCGGACCAGCCAGATTTTTCGATCCGGGATAATCGTGAAGCGCGGTCCATAATCGCTTTCGACGGGAAAAGCCAGCCCAAAACGTCACGCTTGTTGCCGCGATGGATTCGGGCTTAATCGAAACCGGGACGAAACCGCGTCAGCCGGGTTTCCTGCCGGCGCTCGGCGATCCGGCAGGGGGTTGGCACGGCGAAGTCCCGACGCTGCCTTTCCAGCCGGAAGTACCGCATGACCGAGACCGACGCCATCCTCTCCGCCCTTGCCGCCCGGCTCGACGGGCATGCCCGCGCGGTCGATGCCTGCCTTGCCGCCTGGCTTGACCTTCCGGGGCGGCCGCCGCGGCTGGTCGCGGCCATGCGCCATGCCGCCTTTGCCGGGGGCAAGCGGATGCGGCCCTATCTCGTGCTGGAATCGGCGCGGCTTTTCGGCGTGACGGGCGAGGCGCCGCTTCAGGTCGCTGCCGCGCTCGAGGCGATCCATTGCTATTCGCTGGTCCATGACGACCTGCCCTCGATGGACAATGACGACATGCGCCGCGGCCAGCCGACGGTGCATCGCGCCTATGACGAGGCGACGGCGATCCTTGTCGGCGACGGGCTGCTGACGCTGGCCTTCGAGATGGTCGCCGCCGAGCGCGTCGCGCTGCCTCCGGCGGTGAAGGTCGCGCTGGTCGCCGCGCTGGCGCGGGCCTCGGGTATCGATGGCATGGTCGGCGGGCAATTGCTCGATCTCGCGGCGGAGGGCCGGTTCGAGGCCGAGCCGCAGCCGCTCGACCTCGCGGCGATCCGGCATCTCCAGGCGCTGAAGACGGGGGCGCTGATCCGCTTCGCTGTCGAGGCCGGGGCGCTGATGGCGCCGGCGGCAACACCGGAGCAGCGGGCAGCGCTGACCACCTATGGCCAGACGCTCGGCCTCGCCTTCCAGATCCGCGACGACCTGCTCGATGTCGAGGGCGATGCGGCCCTGGTGGGCAAGGCCGTTGCCAAGGATGCCGCGGCCGGCAAGGCTACCTTCGTCAGCCTGCTGGGGATCGAGGCGGCCCGCCGCGAGGTGGACCGCGTGAGCGCGAGCGGCATCGCGGCCGTGGAGGCGGCATTCGGCGCGGCGGCGGAACCGCTGGTCGCGCTGATGGTGTTCAACCGGACCCGCCGGCACTGATCACGATTTCCTTACCAAGCTTTCACATGCGCCCGGCTGCATGCGGTGCTAGGCTTGTCCGATGGGAAGCATCGGAGCAGGCCGCATGAGAATGCTTGTCGGATGGGTGCTGGTCGGCGCGCTTGGCCTCGGGGGCTGGGCGCTTGCCTCGCGGCAGGGCCGGCCCGGTGCCGAGGCCCCGCCCGCCTATCGCACCGAGCGCGTCAGCCGCGGCCCGATCCTCGCCAGCGTGGTGGCGGAGGGCGTGCTCGCCGCGCGCGAGGTCACCCATCTGCCGGCCCCTTTCGAGGGGCAGCTCGTCGAGGTCATGGCGGAGGCCGGCGCGACGGTCAGGGCGGGCGATGTGCTCGCCCGTTTCGACCGCGCGCCGTTGGTCTCCCGGCGCGACGAGGCCCGCGCGGCGCTGGCGGAAGCGCAGGCCACCCTCGCCCTCGCCGGGGCCCAGATCGACCGGATCCGCCTTGAACTCGGCCGTGCCCGTTCGGGCGCCCTGCCGGATGCCCCGCCCCTGGCCGGCGTCGAGGCCGATCTCCGCCTCGCCGAGGCCCAGCGGGCCATTGCGGAAGCGCGGATCATGCGGGAATCCCTGCGCCTGAAGGACAGCGAGGCCGCGCTGGACCGTGCCGAACTGCGGGCCCCGGCCGACGGGATCGTGCTCTCCCGCGATGTCCAGCCCGGGCAGAATGTCGACCCGTCCCGGACGCTGTTCGTGCTGGCCCGGAGCTTTCGCCTCGTCGAGATGGAGGCGGGGATCGACCAGGCCGAGACCGGCCGGCTGCGCCCGGACCAGGAGGCCGAGATCACCGTTCCGGCCCATCCGGACCGGCTCTTCCGCGGCCGGTTGAGGCGCGTCGGCCCGGAGCCGCAGGTCGCGGGCGCGGCGGTGAGCTACCGCCTCGTCATCGATGTGCCCAACGAGGACCTTGCCCTCCTGCCGGGCATGCGCGCCGGCGTGCGGGTGATCACCGACCGTCGGCAGGAAGTGCTGCGGGTGCCGAATTCCGCCCTGCGCTGGCAGCCACCAGCCCGGACGGGCATGCCGGCAACCGGGCGCGACAGGCCGGCCGTGACGCTGTCGGTCGAGACGGACAATCCGGCCGGACCCTTCCTCGATCCCGCGATTTCCGCGCAGGGTGTCGCCTGGTTCGAGGCGATGAAGGACGATCTCGCCCTGACGCCGGAGCAGATCCGCGAGGTCAGGCGCCATGCCGAGACCATGCGGGCCGCGATCCAGGCTGCGGGTTCCGATCCGGTGCCAAGGCGCGATGCGGTGCGGGCGGCCCGGCAGGCCTTCTCGCGGGCGATCGAGCCGGTCCTGACGCCGGAACAGCGGCAGCGCTACCGGGCGGTCGAGGAGGCAAGGCGCAACCGGAACAGCACCGAGCGGCGGAACCCGGTCGCGATCGGCCGGGTGCATGTGCTCGATGACAGGGGCCAGCCGCGCCCGGTCCAGGTGCTGACCGGGCTGTCGGACGGGCGTTTCACCGAAATTCTCGGCGAGGATCTCCTCCCGGGCGAGGTGCTGGTCATCGACAGCCCGCCCGCCGCGCCGGCGCCGCGTTCCTGACGGGGCAGCGCGGGGCGTCCCTTGCGTGCCGCGGGGCGTCTTTTTGCGTGGCGCGGGGCTCTTGCGCAGGGCGCCGTCTTCGGCGAAGGGAAGAGCATGCCCGCTTCCGGGATTGCCTGCCGAGGTCTGCCATGCCCCGCCCGCTCGATGGTCCACGCCTGAAGCCGAAATCCGGCACAACGCGCTCGCTGGTCGTCTTCCTGCATGGCTATGGCGCGGACGGGAACGACCTGATCGATCTCGGCCAGAGCTGGGCCGAGCTGCTGCCGGATACGGGCTTCGTCGCGCCGCATGCGCCCGAGCCCTGCGGCATGGCGCCGACCGGCCGGCAATGGTGGCCGCTGACCATGCGCGATCCCGGCGAGCGCTGGCGCGGCTGCCAGCAGGCCGGGCCGGATCTCGCGGCCTTCCTCGACCAGGAACTCGCCCGGACCGGGCTGCCGCCCAACCGGATGGCCCTGGTCGGGTTCAGCCAGGGCGCGATGATGGCGCTGCATGTCGGGCTGCGCCGCGCGGCGATGCCGGGCGCGATCATCGGTTATTCGGGCCATCTCGTCGGGCCGGAGCATCTCGAGGCCGAGGCGAAAGGCAAGCCGCCGGTCCTGCTCGTCCATGGTGACCGGGACGAGATCATCCCGGTCGATGCGCTGTTCGATGCGCTCGACCATCTCGGCAAGGCCGAAATTCCCTGCCAGTGGCATCTCTCCGTCGGCACCGCCCATGGCATCGATGCCGGCGGCCTGCATCATGGCGGGCTGTTCCTCGCCGAGGCCCTGCGCTGAGGCGAAGGGCCCGGGCTCAGTAGCCCGCGCCCGTTCCGCCTTCGGGCAGGCCCAGCTTCGCCCTGGCCAGTTCCTGCCGGCCGGCCATGCGCAGCAGGATCTGGTCCTGCCCGATCGAGAGCAGGTGATAGCCGCGCTGCGCCAGTTCGGCTGCGCGCGTCCCGTCCATGCAGAAGGCACAGGCCAGCTTGCCGCGGGCGCGCGCCGCCTTCGCGACGCGGGTCAGCGCCTCGTCGACCAGCGGATGGGCGGCATCGACGGTTTCCCCGCCGGTCAGGGTGATCGAGAGATCGGACGGGCCGACCAGCACGCCATCGATCCCCTCGACCGCGAGAATGTCGTCGAGCGCGGCAAGCGCTTCCTTGGTCTCGATCATGGCGATGGCAAGGGTGAAGCCGTTCGCGCCGTGGAGATGCTCGATCGGCGCGGTGCGGGTGAGGTTGGCCGCCCGGGCCGGCCCCCAGGAGCGGGCGCCCTTCGGCGGGTATTTCAGGTATTCCACGAAAGTGCGGGCATCGGCGGGCGAATTGATCATCGGGGCGATGATGCCGGCCGCGCCCCAGTCGAGGAAGCGGGCGGCTTCGGCGAATTGCCCGACGCCGATCCGGACCATCGCGGCCGCGCCCTGCGCATGGGCGGCGAGGATGCCGGCCTGGATCGAGGAGAAATCATGGAAACCGTGCTGCCAGTCGAGCACGGCGCAATCGAACCCCTCGCGCAGAAGGGCCTCGATGATGGCGGGATCGCGCATGCCCGACCAGGCACAGAAGGCGGCGGGGCCGGCATGGAGGCGCCGGGCGAAAGCGAGGATCGGATTGGCAGACATGGCAGGGTCCAGGTTCGAGAGGTCCGGCGGCGTGCTGGCGCGAAGCCCCTGTGCAGGAAGGGAAGGCAGCAAAAAGGGCGCTGCCCGCGAGGGTAGCGCCCATCATGCCGAGATTCGAAACGCTGACCAGCCCCAAAGCGGCCGGTCCGGCCCTTATGCGCCGGCCTTGATCTCCTCGATGGCCTTGGCCATCAGCTCGTCCATCGTGCGGCGGACGACATGGTCGGTGACATCGAGCTTGGCGGCGTCGAGATCGGCGCGCACCTTGCGGAACACGTCATCGTCGCCGGCCTCCTCGAAATCGGCCATGACCACGCTCTTGGCATAGGCCTCGGCATCCGCGCCGTCCTTGCCGAGCTGGGCGGCGACCCAGAGGCCGAGCAGCTTGTTGCGGCGGGCCGCGGCCTTGAACTGGAGCTCCGCGTCATGCGCGAACTTCTTCTCGGCGGCATCCTTGCGATTGTCGAATGTCGTCATGTCAGGGGTTCTCTCGTTAGGCCAAAGGGGAAGGCTTGGTGCCAGAGGGACTTGGAGCCTCCGGTGCGGGGACCGCACGGTCAGGCTGTGCTTGGGAATAGGGATCCGGTGCCCGGAAATCAATGGTTGTTAAGTCGGGTTATTCGGCATCGCAACATTGTAACCGCAGGCCGGATCGGCTAGGGTCCGGATCAGCCGGGGGCCTTACCGACGCGACGTTGCGCCAAAATCCCCCGAGCCATCGCCGTTGCCGGCGCTCATTCAGAAAAGGAGCCACGGCACCAATGGATTTCATGAAACCACGGTACATCCCGATGAATCGTCGCCGTCGCATTTATGAGGGCAAGGCGAAGGTCCTCTTTGAAGGTCCTGAGCCGGGCACGCTGATCCAGCATTTCAAGGATGACGCGACCGCGTTCAATGCCAAGAAACACGAAGTGATCGATGGCAAGGGCGTGCTCAACAACCGCATTTCCGAGTACATCTTCAACCAGCTGAATGCGATCGGCGTGCCGACGCATTTCATTCGCCGGCTGAACATGCGGGAACAGCTGATCCGCGAGGTCGAGATCGTGCCGCTCGAGGTGGTGGTGCGCAATGTCGCCGCCGGCTCGCTGTCGCAGCGGCTCGGCATCGACGAGGGCACGCAATTGCCGCGCTCGATCATCGAGTTCTACTACAAGAATGACAAGCTGAACGACCCGATGGTCTCGGAAGAGCACATCACGGCCTTCGGCTGGGCGACCCCGCAGGAAATCGACGACATCATGGCCCTGGCCATCCGCGTCAATGACTTCCTGACCGGCCTGTTCCTCGGCGTCGGCATCCGCCTCGTCGATTTCAAGATGGAATGCGGCCGGCTCTACGAGGGCGACATGATGCGCATCGTCGTCGCCGACGAGATCTCGCCGGATTCGTGCCGGCTCTGGGACATCAAGTCGGCCGACAAGATGGACAAGGACCGGTTCCGCCGCGACATGGGCGGGCTGATCGAGGCCTATTCGGAAGTGGCGCGCCGTCTCGGCATCCTGACCGAGGGCGACAATCCCAAATCGAGCGGCCCGAAACTGGTGCAGTAACCCCCTCTCCGGGTTGCTTCGCGCCGCACAAGCGATTAATCGGGACGCCATCAGGCGTCCCGTTTTTGTTTCCGGGAAGCCGCCGTGGAAAGCCTGCCAGACGAGGATGCCATGAAAGCGCGCGTGACGGTGACCCTGAAGAACGGCGTTCTCGATCCGCAGGGCAAGGCGATCGAGGGAGCGCTCAAGAGCTTCGGCCTCGAGGGGATCGACAGCGTCCGCCAGGGCAAGGTGTTCGATATCGAGATCGCCACGCAGGACAGGAGCCGCGCCGAGGCCCTGCTCAAGCAGGCCTGCGAGAAGCTGCTCGCGAACATGGTGGTCGAGAATTACACGGTCGAGGTGCTGGGGTGATGCGCGCCGCTGTCATCACCTTTCCCGGCACCAATCGCGATGGCGACATCGCCCGCGCGCTCCGGATGGCCGGGGCCGAGGTGATCCATAGCTGGCATGCTGACCATGACCTGCCGGCGGGCACCGATCTCGTCGTGCTGCCGGGCGGCTTTGCCTATGGCGATTACATGCGCACCGGCGCGATCGCCGCGCGCGCCAACATCATGGATGCGGTGCGCGCCCATGCCGCCCGCGGCGGCTATGCGCTCGGCGTCTGCAACGGGTTCCAGATCGCCTGCGAAGCCGGGTTGCTGCCGGGCGTGCTGATGCGCAATGCCGGGCTGAAATTCGTCTGCCGCATGCAGCATCTGAAGGTCGGGCGGGTCGATACCGCCTTCACGCGGCATTACACGGCCGGGCAGGTGATCAAGGTCTGCATCGCCCATGGTGAAGGCAATTATGTCTGCGATGACGAGACGGTGATGCGGCTCGAATCGGAGAACCGCATCGCTTTCCGCTATTGCGATGCCTCGGGAGACATCACCCGGGCGAACCCGAACGGCTCGCGCCATGCGATTGCCGGCATCTATTCGGAGAATCTCCGCGTGCTCGGCATGATGCCGCATCCGGAGAACCTGGTGGAAGCGCTCGTCGGCGGCACGGACGGGCAGGGCCTGTTCGCCGGCCTCGCCGCGGCGGGCTGAGCGGCCCGCCTCACACCCCGAAGCGCTTCTCGATATACTCGCCGACCAGGGTCTTGAAGTCGGCGGCGATGGCCGGCCCGCGCAGGGTCATGGCCTTCTGCCCGTCGATGAAGACCGGGGCGGCCGGGGTCTCGCCGGTGCCGGGCAGGGAGATGCCGATATCGGCATGCTTGGATTCGCCCGGGCCGTTCACGATGCAGCCCATCACGGCCACATTCAGCGTCTCGACGCCGGGATAGCGTGTCTTCCATTCCGGCATCGAGGTGACGATCCAGTCCTGGATGTCGCGCGCGAGTTCCTGGAACACGGTGGAGGTGGTGCGGCCGCAGCCCGGGCAGGCCGCGACCTGCGGCACGAAGGTGCGGAAACCCATGGTCTGGAGCAGTTCCTGCGCGGCCCGGACCTCGACCGTGCGGTCACCGCCCGGCTCCGGCGTCAGCGAGAAGCGGATCGTGTCGCCGATGCCGTCCTGGAGCAGGATGCCCAGGGCGGCCGAGGAGGCGACGATGCCCTTGGAGCCCATGCCGGCCTCGGTCAGGCCGAGATGGAGCGCATAGGTCGAGCGCTGGGCCAGCATGCGGTAGACGGTGATGAGATCCTGCACGGCCGAGACCTTGGCCGAGAGGATGATCCGGTCTGCCGCGAGGCCGATCTCCTCCGCCCGCTCGGCGGAAAGGAGGGCGGATTGCACCATCGCCTCGCGCAGGACGGCACGCGCTTCCAGCGGCTGGGCGGAACGGGCATTCTCGTCCATCAGGGCGGTGAGCAATTCCTGGTCCAGGGAACCCCAGTTCGCCCCGATCCGCACGACCTTGCCATAGCGGATCGCGGCCTCGACAATGGCACCGAACTGGCGGTCCTTCTTCTCCTTGAAGCCGACATTGCCCGGATTGATGCGGTATTTGTCGAGCGCCTCGGCACAGGCGGGGTGATCGGCCAGCAGCTTGTGGCCGATATAGTGGAAATCGCCCACCAGCGGCACCGAGATGCCGCGCTGGAGAAGCTTCTCGCGGATATGCGGCACGGCGGCGGCCGCCTCGTCGCGGTCGACGGTGATGCGGACGATCTCCGAACCGGCGCGGGCAAGGGCGGCGACCTGCTTCACCGTGGCATCGATATCCGCGGTGTCGGTATTCGTCATCGACTGGACGACGACCGGCGCCGGCTGGCCGGCGACGAGGCCGCCGACCTGCACATCGCCGACATGCACGCCGGTGGTGCGGTGGCGCGGGGCGGGTCCGAAAGCCGCCAGCGGCGGCAGGGGGCGGCTGTCGTTCACGTCTGTCCGTCCTGTCTTGTCGAAAGGGGCTGGCAATGGCGGCAGGTTCCCGCCAGTTCGATGACCTGCCGCCGGGCGGCGAAGCCATGGGAGCCGGCGAGATGCGTCAGCGCCTCGGAAAGCAGGGCGGCCACGGCTTCCTCGACATGCTGGCAGGCCTCGCAGATGAGGAAGACCACCTTCTCGCCGCTGCCATGCCGGTGCGGGCAGGCGATGAAGGCGTTGAGCGATTCAAGCCGGTGGATGAAGCCGTTCTCGCGCAGGAAATCCAGCGCGCGGTAGATGACGATCGGGGCCGGGCCGCGCCCGCCACCGGGGCGCAGCCTCTCGATGATGTCGTAGGCACCGAGTGGCCGCTTGGTCTCGGCGAGGACCTCGAGCACGGCCCGGCGCTGCGGGGTGAGCCGCAGGCCGCGCTGGCGGCAGGATTCCTCGGCAAGGGCAAGGGTTTCCCCGGCGGGAATGGCATGGCCGGCGCAGCAGGCATCCTCGCCGGCGTGATCATGGGCATGATCATGGCGGTGGGGGGCATGGGAATGGGCAGCGCGCGAAGCCATGGATCCTCTATAATGCCGAAATCGCGGCAAAGCGAGATCGTCGCCATGGATATTGCGGCGCAGCATGATAAAACGCCTCGATCCATTCAGGGAGGACAAGACAATGGCGGGAATGTTCCAGGGCAAGGTGGCCATGGTGACGGGGTCGACGAGCGGCATCGGCCTCGCGATGGCGCGGGCCTTCGCGGCCGAAGGCGCCGATGTGATGCTGAACGGCCTGGGTGACGCCGCCGGGATCGAGGCGATCCGCAGCGGCATCGAGGCGAGCTTCGGCGTGAAGGCGGGCTATCACGGCGCCAACATGCTCAAACCGGCGGAGATCCGCGATCTCGTGGCCGAGACCGAATCGCGGTTCGGGCGGCTCGACATCCTCGTGAACAATGCCGGCATCCAGTTCGTCTCGCCGGTCGAGGATTTCCCGGACGAGAAATGGGAGCAGATCATCGGCATCAACCTGTCTTCCTCGTTCTATACGATCAAGGCGGCGGTGCCGGGCATGAAGGCGCGCGGCGGCGGGCGGATCATCAACCTTTCCTCCGCGCATTCGCTGATCGCCTCGCCGTTCAAGTCGGCCTATGTCGCGGCCAAGCATGGCGTGGCCGGGCTGACCAAGACGGTCGCGCTCGAGGTTGCGCAGAGCAAGATCACCGTGAACGCGATCGCGCCGGGCTATGTCTGGACGCCGCTGGTCGAGCGCCAGATCCCGGAAACGATGAAGGCCCGCAACATGACCGAGGAAGAGGTCAAGAAGAACGTGCTGCTCGCCGCCCAGCCGACGAAGGAATTCGTCACGGTCGAGCAGGTGGCGGCCCTGGCGGTCTATCTCGCCTCGCCGGTTGCGGCCTCGATCACCGGCACCACCATCTCGATGGATGGCGGCTGGACCGCGCAATGAGCGCGGCCAAGGTTCTCAACCTGGCCTTGCAGGGTGGCGGCGCCCATGGCGCCTTCACCTGGGGCGTGCTGGACGCCCTGCTCGAGGATGACCGGATCGATATCCGGGCGATCAGCGGCAGCAGTGCCGGGGCGATGAACGCCGTGGCCCTCGCCGAGGGGATGAGCGAGGGCGGCCGCGAGGGCGCGCGCCAGCAGCTCCGCGCCTTCTGGACGCGGATCGCCGATGGCGCCCGCTATTCGCCGATCCAGCGCACGCTGGCGGACCGGCTGTTCGGCCTCTGGGATATCGAGCAGACGCCGGGCTTCCTGTGGTTCGAATGGATGACGCGGGTGGCGAGCCCCTACGAGACCAACCCGCTCGACCTCAACCCGCTGCGCGATGTGCTGCAGGCGGAGATCGATTTCGACAAGGTGCGCCGCTGCACCCGGACACAGCTCTTCATTGCCGCCACCAATGTCCATACCGGGCGGGTCACGATCTTCGACCAGACGAAGCTGACGGCGGAGCATGTCCTCGCATCGGCCTGCCTGCCCTCGCTGTTCCAGGCCATCGAGATCGACGGCGTGCCCTATTGGGATGGCGGCTATACCGGGAACCCGGCCCTGTTCCCGCTTTTCCAGGCCAATGACAGCCGCGATCTGCTGATCGTGCAGATCACGCGGATGATCCGGAAGGAATTGCCGAAAACGGCGCGGGCCATCGAGAACCGCCTGAACGAGATCACGTTCAACGCACCCCTGCTGGCCGAATACCGCGCCATCGAGTTTGTCCAGCGCCTGCTGGAGGAGAACCGCGTTCCCGCCGCGCGCTACCGCCACCTGCTGCTGCACCGGATCGATGCGGACAAGGCGCTCGGCGATCTCGCCGCCTCCTCGAAGGTGAATGCCGAGAAGGGGTTCATCGAGCTGCTCTTCACCCGGGGCCGGAAGGCCGGTGAGAGCTGGCTGGCGAAGAATTTTGATGCGATCGGCCGGGAATCGACCTTCGATATCGCCGCCCTGCTGCGGAGCGCGAAGGGGTAGGGGCGGGGCTGTGCCCCTCACCCGGCTTCAGGCCGCGGCCGGCGCGAGACGGCGCGCGCGCCGGCGGGCGCGCCAGGCCGCGACATTCGCCACGAGCTGGAGCGAGGCCGGCGTGACGATCAGGGTGAGCACGGTCGCGAAGGACAGGCCGAACAGCATCGCGGTGGAGAGCTGCACCCACCATTGCGTGGCCGGTGCGCCGATGCTGACATCGCGCATGATGAAATCGATATTGATGCCGAAGGCGATCGGCGCAACGCCGAGCACCGAGGAGGCGGCGGTCATCACGACGGGGCGGGCGCGCTCGGCACAGGTCTTCAGGATGGCCTCCCGGGCCGCCATACCCTCGCGGCGCAGCATGTCGTAGGTATCGATCAGCACGATGTTGTTGTTCACGATCACGCCGGCGAGGCTGATGATGCCGAGCCCGGTCATCACGACGCCGAAGGCCTGGTCCATCACGATCAACCCGATGAACACCCCGATCAGCGCGAGAACGACCGAGGACAGGATCAGCCCGACGCTGGTGAAGGAATTGAACTGGGCCAGCAGCACGGCGAAGATCATGAACAGGGCGGCGCCGAAAGCCTTGGTGAGGAAGGCGGAGGCCTTGGCCCGTTCCTCGTCCTCGCCTTTCAGCCGGAAGAAGACGCCGTCCCCGAGCTGGAGCTTGCCGAGGGCCTCGGTCACCTCCTTCTGCACAACCGCCGATTGCGCACCGCCGGCGAGATTCGCCGAGAGGTTGATGACGCGGGTCGCGTTCACCCGGTTCAGCGTGCCGACGGAGCGCGTCGCCTCGCGCTTGACCAATGTGCCGATCGGCACTGGCCCGGCGGGCGTGTTGACGAGCATCTCGTCGAGCTGGTCGAGCGAGCGGCGGCCGGGCGGGAAACGCAGCAGCACATCCACCGACTTGTCGGCCGTGGCGGGGCGATATTCCGTCAGCTTGACGCCGTTGGTCACGAGCTGGACAGCCGTGCCCACGGTGCCGGCGCCGGCGCCGACCTTGGCGGCCTCGCCCCGGTCGAGGCGCAGGGTCCAGTCGATGCCGGGCAGGGGCAGGCCGTTATCGAGATCGGTGATGTCCGGCCGGGCGGCGAGCATGGCCGCGACCTTCCTCGCCGCCCCGTCCAGCAAGGCGGGGTCGAAAGCGGAGAGCTCGATCTGGATCGGCTTGCCGGTGGGCGGGCCGGCGCGCGGCTTGGTGACCGCGATCTCGATGCCGGGAATATCGGCCGTCTTCTGGCGGATATCCTCCATGATCTCGGTGGCCTTCCGGCGCTTCTGCCAGTCGATCAGCTCGAACTGCATCAGCCCGATCGTGTCGGGGGAAAGCTCGTCATTGCCACCGCGCGCCATCTCGCCGAGGCGGGTATAGACGGTGCGGATCTCCTCCATGCCAAGGAGGCGCTGCTCGACCTGGCGGACGATCCGGTCCTTCTCGGTCAGGCTGAGATTGCCGCGCGCCCGGACCTGGACAAGCGCGTAATCGGGCTCGACCTCCGGGAAGAATTCCACGCCCTTGCCCAGCTTGCCATAGACCATGGGGATGGCGACCAGCATCGCGATGGTCAGCAGGATCGTCTTGCCCGGATGGTCGAGCGCGAGGTGGACGGCCCGCATATAGGGGCCGCGGCGCGACAGGGCGGCGCCATCCTCCGGTGCACCGGATTTGCCGATCAGCGCGCCGATGGCCGGCACGAAGAACAGCGCATAGACGAGGCTGGCCGCGAGCGTGGCGATCAGCGTCAGCGGCAGGTATTTCATGAACTCGCCGACAATGCCCGGCCAGAAGAGCAGCGGCGAGAAGGCGGCGACGCGGGTTGTGGTGGCGGCGATGACCGGGCCCGTCATCCGGCTGGCGGCGAGGGCATAGGCTTCCTTCGGCGCGACGCCCTCGGCCATGCGGCGCTCGGCGAATTCGGTGACGATGATGGCATCGTCGACCAGTTCGCCGACCGCGAGGATGAGCGAGAAGAGCACGACGATATTCACCGTCAGCCCGGAAAGCTGCAGCGCGAGGATGCCGGCGAGGAAGGAGAAGGGCACGGCCAGCCCGACCAGCAGCGAGGCGCGGAAGCCGAGCGTGGCGAGGATGACGATCGCCACGAGCAGCACGCCGGAAATCACGGAATTCTGCAGGTCGCCCAGCATGGTGCGGATGGTGACGGAGCGATCCTGCGTGGTGGAGAGCTCGATCGTGGCGGGCATGAGCGGCCGCGCCTTCTCGAGCACGTATTTCACGCCGTCGACCGTGTCGATCAGGTTGGCCCCGGCGCGCTTGGCCACCTCGATGGTGATGGCGGGCTTGCCGTCGACGCGGGTGATGGTGGTGGCGTCCTTGAAGGTGGGGCGGACCTCGGCGACATCGCCCAGCCGCACCACCGCGCCGGCATTGGCAAGGACCGGCAGGTCGAGAATATCCTGCGGGCGTTCGATCAGGCCCGGCACCTTGATCGCGAAACGGCCGGAAAGGTTCTCGAGCGAGCCGGCCGCGATCAGCGTGTTCGAGCCGGCGACGATGCGGATGAGATCATCCAGCGACACGCCATAGGCGGCGAGAAGGGTCGGCTCGACGATGATCTCGACCACCTCGTCGCGGGCGCCCTTGAGCTCGGCGGAGAGCACGCCCGGTACCTGCTCGATGGCGGTGCGGAGCTGGCGCGCCAGCCGGACCATGGTCTGTTCCGGGACCTCGCCCTTCATGGCGACGATGATGACCGGGAAGAGCGAGAGATTGACCTCGACCACCTTCGGTTCGTCGGCATCCCGGGGGAGATCGCGCTTGGCATCATCCACCTTGGCGCGGACATCGGCGATGGCGCGGCGGGAATCGAAGCCGGGCTGGAACTCGAGCAGCACGAAGCCGCCACCCTCGAAGGCAGAGGCGCGCATCTCCTTGACATTGGCCACGGATTTCAGCTGCGTCTCGAGCGGGCGGAGGATCAGCCGCTCGGCATCCTCCGGCGAGATGCCGCGCTGCGTGACCGAGACATAGACGATGGGCACCTGCACATCGGGCTCGGCCTCCTTCGGGATGGAGAGATAGGCCGAAACGCCCGCCACCAGCAGGAAGAGCATGGCGGCGATGGTGAGCCGGGCATGGGTGATCGAGTAATGGATCAGGCCGTTCATGGCGTTTCCGGCACCGCCTCGACCGTCTGGCCCTCGCGGATGAATTCCTGCCCGCGGATGATCACCCGCGCGGTGCCGGCGAGGCCGGAAACCCAGAGATGGCTCTCCTCGTCATCGACGAGGGTGACGGGAACGAATTGCACGACATTGGCCGCATCCACCGTCCGGAGGCCGAGCTGGCCCTCGGCGGAGAAGGTCAGCGCCGATCGTGGCACCCGCGCCGCCGGGACAGGCGCGAGAACGAGCGCGACCTCGGCGGCTATGCCATCGGCGATGCCGCCATCGGGATTGGCGAATTCGACATCGACGCGGTAGGTCCGCGTCACGCCGCCGGGGCGCCGGGCGACGAACCGCACCTTGCCCTGACGGGTCTCGCCGGTGACGAGGCGGATCTCGGCCGGATCGCCCACGCGCACGCCGGCCAGACGGCGTTCGGGCAGTTCGACGACCGAGAGCATGGGGTCGGGCGCAAGCAGCTCGGCCACAGCCGCGCCGGATTGCATGGTCTGCCCGACTTCCGCCGGCAGGTCGTTCACCAGGCCGGCAATCGGGGCGAGGATGGCCGCGCGCAGCAATTCCGCCTCGGCCGTGGCCAGGGCCGCCTCGGCCCCCTGCTTCTCGGCGCGGAGCTGTTCAAGATTGAGCGTCGGGTAATTGCCGCGCTTCGCCAGCGTCTCGCGGGCTTCCAGCTCCGCGGCGCGCTGGGCCAGCCGGGCGCGGGCCTGCGTCACATTGGCCTCGCGGGCCTCGTCGGAGAGTTCGGCGATGACATCGCCCGGCTTCACGAGGCTGCCGCGCCGCACGGCGACGCGGGTCACGAGCCCGTTGGTCCGGGCGGAGACGACCACGCGCTGGTCGCTCTGCGTCCGGCCGGTGATGACATAGCGGCGGCTGTGCCGGGAAAGCTCGACATCGGCCACCGTCACCCGGAAGGCGGGCCTGGCGGCATCGGTCCGGGGCGGCGGCGCATAGGTGGACGGGCGCAGATAGCCCGAGCCGATCCAAAGGCCGGTCAGGAGAACAACGGTCAAAGCGGTGAGACGCGCCCAGAACATCGAGGGTCTTTCTTGACAGGTATCCAGCTTGGCCGCACGGGTTCTGCCGATCGCCAGCGATCGATCCGTTATCACGCCGCGGACGTGGTGTCAGGCCAACATGACACAGGGCATCCCGGCGGAGCGGTTTTGTTTGCTATCATGGTGAAAGATGGCCGGAACGTGTCGGATGTCGAGGGCAGGACGGAAATGATGGCGCCCGCCCTCGGGAGCGCGGCGGAGCGCGCCGCCTTCATCCGCGCCGAAACGGAAATCCGCGCCGTGCCGCATGTGCCGGAAATCCGGCTGCATGTGGCGCATGAGGCCATCGCCCTCTGGCAGAAAACCGAGGAGGAGCTTCAGGCCATGGGCCTGCCGCCGCCCTTCTGGGCCTTTGCCTGGGCCGGCGGGCAGGGGCTGGCGCGGCACATTCTCGATCACCCTGCCGAGGTGGCCGGCCGGCGCGTGCTGGATTTCGCGACCGGGTCGGGGCTGGTGGCGATCGCGGCGGCCATGGCCGGGGCGGGCCCTGTCGTGGCGGTCGATATCGACCCTTTCGCGGTGGTCGCCACCGGCCTCAACGCGGCGGAGAACGGCGTGGCTGTCGAGGCCGCGCAGCGCGACGTGATCGGGCTGGACGAGGGCTGGGATGTGATCCTGGCCGGCGATGTCTGCTACGAGCAGGGCATGGCGGCACGGGTGCTCGCCTGGCTCGAAGGGCTCCGGCGGCGCGGCGCCCGGGTGCTGCTCGGCGATCCCGGGCGGAGCTACCTGCCCAAGCAGGGGCTGGCGGAACTCGCTTCCTACGAGGTGCCGGTGGTCGGTGCGCTCGAGGACCATGCCATCAAGCGCACCACGGTCTGGACCCTGGCCGGCTGAGGCCCGGGTTCAGCGACGGCGGGCATCCACCGAGTAGGCGCCGGCGCCGGCAACGAACAGGGCCAGCATGCCACCGGCCATGGCGACGTTCTTGAAGAACATGATGCCCTGGACCGGATCGGCGATCTTGCCATGGAAGAGCACGCCGGCCACGAGCGTGAAGCCGGCCAGGGCGAGGGCGGTCAGCCGGGTCTGGAAGCCGGCGACGAGCAGCAGGCCGGCGCCGATCTCGAACAGGATCACCAGCGGCAGCAGGATGCCGGGTACGCCGAAGGCTTCCATGTATTTCTGGGTGCCGGCAAAGCCGCCGATCTTGTTGTAGCCGCCGAGCAGGAAGGGAATCGCGATCAGGACGCGGCCGGCGAGCAAAGCGAGGTTGGTGAGGGCGGGATTGTTCATTCGAAAACTCCTGGAGGGGTGTTGGCGGAAAGTCGTAGCTGGCGCGCAAGAAAGCAGAATTTTTGCAAACTTCAAGAGGTATAATCATATTTGAAATTGCGTTTATGCATTATCATTGGCCGAATGTCGCAGGCCGGACGGCGCTGCCATGATTGACCTCACGGCCAGAACGGGCATCGTTGATCCCTGCAACCATCTTGCGTGCCTGCCTTCCGGAACCCTGTCATGAATCCCGTCCTCGCCCGTCTGATCCTTGCTGCCGGACTGGCCTTTTCCTCCTCGATGACCCTGTCCGCGCAGGAGCTGCCGGGTCAGGCCTGGCTCGTCGTGTCGATCGGCGGCGAGGCGCTGGCGGCGCAACCGCCGGCGACCTTCCGGTTCGAGGCGGATGGCCGGGTTTCCGGCAGCACCGGCTGCAACCGCTTCATGGCCAGCTATACGCTCGAAGGTGCGCGGCTCCGTTTTTCCCAGGCCGCCGGCACGCGGATGGCCTGTCCGGCCGGGCTGATGGCGCAGGAGCAGCGCTTCCTTGCCGCGCTGGACGAGGTCACGCGGGTGGAAACGGCTGCGCAGGGCGCGGTCATCCTGGCCGGCGACAAGGGCGAATTGTTCCGCCTTTTGCCGCTCCGCTGAGGCGGGCCCGTGGCTTGACAGTGAATCATCGTATCATACGATGATTTTTCATGAGGACCGGGAGGAGCATCCATACCCAGACGGTCGAGAAGATCGCGGGCTGGATCATCAATGGACGCTTTTCGGTGGGGGAGAACCTGCCGATCGAGCCGGCCATCTGCGCCGAGCTCGGGGTCAGCCGTACGGTCGTGCGGGAGGCCATCAAGACGCTTGTCGCGAAGGGCCTTGTCTCCACCGGGCCCCGGATCGGCACCCGTGTCCTGCCGCAGACCTGCTGGAACCTGTTCGATGCGCGGGTGATCGAATGGCGGCTCGAATGCGGGGTCGATGCTTCCTTCGTCAAGGATCTCATGGAGTTGCGGATCGCCATCGAGCCGGCCGCTGCCCTTCTGGCCGCCCGGCGGCAGCCGGCTTCCGAACGGGGCCTGGTGCGGGATCTCTACCGGCAGATGGAACAGGCTGCCGCGAGCCAGGCCTCCCGCGACGCCTATATGGAGGCCGATCTCGCCTTCCATACCGGCATTCTCCGCGCGACCGGCAACCAGTTCTTCCTCTCGCTTGTCCCGCTGATCTCCTCGGTGCTCCGCATCTCGTTCCGCCTGTCCACGGGCAGCCATGATGTGATCGTGCAATCCCTGCCTGTCCACCGGGCCGTGGCCGAGGCGATCGCCACGGGCGATGGCGACCATGCCGCCCGCCACCTGACGCGGATGATCGAGCAGGCGCGGCAGGAGATCGAGGCCGTCGCCATTCCCCGCCTGCCCGCGCCGCCTGCCGGCGCCTCCTGAAAAGCCGTGAACCGGAGCTTCCCATGCGCATCGCCCGTGTCGAACCCTTCATCCTCCATGTCCCGGTGACGGGCGGGTCCATCCGCGATTCCACCCATACCGTCACGCATTGGGGCGTGGTCGGCGCCCGGATCGTGACGGAGGACGGGCTGGAGGGGTTCGGCTATACCGGCACCCATGCCCATCTGCCTTCCGACCGGCTGATCGCCGCCTGCATCCGCGATTGCTATGCCGAATTGCTGGTCGGGGAGGAGGCGGGCGACATCACCCGGCTCTGGATGAAGCTGGCGCGGTATCCGGCGCTGCAATGGGTCGGCCGGGCGGGAATTACCCATCTCGCGCTGGCGGCGGTCGATGTCGCGCTCTGGGACCTCAAGGCCAAGGCGGCCAGCCAGCCGCTCTGGGCGCTGCTGGGTGGCGCGGCCCGGCCGCGGCAGGAAGCCTACAATACCGATATCGGCTGGCTCTCGCTCAGCCTGCCCGAAATCCTCGACGGCGCGCGCCATGCGATCGAGGAACTGGGCTTCCGGCGGATCAAGGTCAAGGTCGGCCATGCCGATCCGGTCATCGATGTGAAGCGGCTGGAGGCTGTCCGCGCCGCCATCGGGCCGCATGTCACGATGGCCATCGACGGCAATGGCAAATGGGACCTGCCCACCTGCAAGCGCTTCTGCGCGCTGGCGCGCGATCTCGACCTGCTCTGGTTCGAGGAGCCGATGTGGTACGACGATATCGGCTCGCATGCCGAACTGGCCCGCAACACCGCCATCCCGGTTGCGCTCGGCGAGCAGCTCTACACGGTCGACGCGTTCCGCGCCTTCATCGCCGCCGGTGCGGTGCATTGGGTGCAGCCGGACGTGACGCGTCTCGGGGGCATCACCGAATATCTGCAGGTGGCCGATCTCGCCACCGCCTATCGCCTGCCCGTCGCGCCGCATGCGGGCGAGATGAGCCAGGTCCATGTGCATCTGGCCTACTGGCATTCCGGCACGCCGGTGCTGGAATACATTCCCTGGATCAAGGATGCGTTCGAGGAGCCGGCCGAGGTCAGGGACGGGCATTTCCTGCTGCCACAACTGCCGGGCGCCAGCACGACGCCGACGCGGGAAGCGTGGGAGCGGTTTGCGAAGCCGGTTGCGTGAGCGGGTGGCCGGCGCCATCCTGTCGTGCCGTTCTGCATCCTACCGGAGATCGCCCATGTTCTTCCGTCTTGCTGCCCTTGCCGCTGCCCTTGCCGCTGCCCTCCTGCTCTCCGGCCTCGCGGCCCGGGCCGAGTGTCGTTCCCATTTCCACGGCAAGGCCGGCACCCGCAGCGACGGGCTGGTCACGGGCATCCGCCCGGGCGAGCCCTGCACGATCCCGGTCTATCTCGGCGGGTCGGGCCGCATGTCGCTGGCGGGGACGACCATCGTCCGGCCGCCAAAGAATGGCACGCTCCGGGTCGAGGGGGCCTCGCTGATCTATACGGCAAAGGCGGGATTTACCGGACAGGACCGGTTCTTCGTGCGATTCCCGATGCAGAACGAGGCGGGCGAGCGGCGCAAAGGTGTGGGTATCCGTTTCCTCGTCCGGGGCTGAGGGGCAAGATCAACCGCCGTAAGGGGGCCGAGCTCACAAAAAAAGGCCCGGTTTCCCGGGCCTTTCGATCTGTTGTGCGAAGAGAGGATGGATCAGAAATCCATGCCGCACCAATCCCGGCTGTTGCCGGGATTGGATTGAACTCTTCTCTGGCATCCTTTCCGCGCGAAACCGGTTCCCACTTTCGCGCCCGGATGCCGTGGGCGGATGGATCAGAAATCCATGCCACCCATGCCGCCACCCGGCATCGACGGGGCGGGGCTGTCCTTCTTCGGGGCTTCGGCGATCATCGCTTCCGTCGTGATCAGCAGGCCGGCCACCGAGGCGGCATCCTGGATCGCGGTGCGGACGACCTTGGTCGGGTCGATGATGCCGGCCTTGACCATGTCGACGAACTCGCCCGTCTGGGCGTTGTAGCCGTCATTGTAGCCCTTGGCCTCGATGAGCTTGCCGACGATCACGGCAGCATCGTCACCGGCATTGTCGATGATCTGGCGCGCCGGCGTGGTGAGCGCCTTCTTGACGATCTCGATGCCGATCTTCTGGTCTCCGTTGGCCGGCTGCAGCTTGTCGATCGCGCCGGCGGCACGCAGCAGAGCAACACCGCCGCCCGGAACCAGGCCCTCTTCCACCGCAGC
>JAIXSR010000044.1 GCA_027484605.1 Hyphomicrobiales bacterium
ATTCACGTTGCCCATGTCCAGCGTCGCGCCGGTGGTGTTCGCGAAGGTCGCGGTCTTGGCAGAACCATTGACGGTGAACGAGAACTTCACCGAATCGCCGACTTCAAGCTGGCTGGTGCTGGCCGGCGCGCTGTAGGCGAACTTGTCGGTCAGGCCCGAAACGGAGAAGCCGGTCAGGGCAGCGAGCGCACCGCCGGTCTCCATCGTCAGGTTCTGCGCGCTGACGGTGATGTAGCTCGGGGTCTGGGAACCGCCGGCGGTATTGACGGAAGCGAGGATCTGCGTGTCGCCGGTCTTGCTGCCGTTCAGCAGGTTCACGCCCTTGAAGGCGGAGCTGTCGACGATGCTCCGGATCTGGCCGAGCGAGGCGTCGATCGAGGCCTGGACCGTCTTCGCATCCTTCACGCCATCCTGCACCGAGGTGACCTGGGTGCGGATGGAGGAGATCAGGGCGGCAATCTGCTCGGTGCCCGCGGCGGCGGTGGAGACCACGCCGGAGGAGACCGAGAGGTTTTCGCTGACCTGCTTGTAGTTGGCGATGTCGGCACGCATGGAGGTGGCAACGGCCCAGGTCGCCGCATTGTCCTTGGCGCTGGACACCTTCAGGCCGGTGGAAATGCGGTTCTGGGTATCCTGCAGGCTCTTCTGGGTCATCTGCAGCGACTGCAGAGCGACCATCGCGCCATTATTCGTGAGGATAGAAGACATAGGTAGAAAGCTCCCTTTGGGGGACCGTGTTCCGGGGCGCCTTCTGACGCTGTCATCGGTAGCACGACCAGATTATGGCCGGCTGCAACACTGCCTGGATACGCGATTGCAAACTTTTTTAGCAAGTCGAATTTGTGTCTCACAAAGGTTTTTCGCAAAGCGATATGCGCTGGCATGGAACCGGAATGGCTACCCTTGGCCCATCCGGCGGCCCAAGGCCGATGGTCCGGCCGCGGGGGCGGGCGGCGGCGGGGTAGGTGGCATTGGCGCTTTACAACGCGCCCAGGCTTATTTAGGATAAAAATCCTTCTCTGTGCGCTCCTTGAACCATGAATCCGCTTTCTATCCCCGCCCCATCAATCGGGCCGTCCCTTTGTCCGAAAACGCAATTGCCGCCGCCGGCCGCACCACGGGACGCCCCTGGCCTGAAAGCGCCTCCAGGCCGTGCCCAACCAGGCTCCCACGCCCCGCCTTGTCGCGGCCGCGAGGGATGCTCGGTGCCGCAATCGCGGAAATCCAGCCCCCGCGGCACCGGAAAAGCCGAGCCCTTCCAGCAGGATAGGACACCGCCGATGCCGCCCCGGCCTGAACCTGCCTGCGGCAGCCTCAGGCCCGGAGGATGTCAGGCGGTCTGGTCGATGGTCGCCGCCAGGCTGTGCCGTAGCGCGCGGCGCGGGCCGCAGGCCTCGCTATAGGTGCCCGGATCGGCGGCGGCGGACAGGTCCTGCCGCAGCCGGTCCTGCACCGTCTCCATCGCCCCGGCCACCGCGCTGAGCACCAGGGCATTCTCCTCCGCCGCCGCCAGCATGTCGCGCAACGCCGCGCGGGTGGCGCCGGCCAGGATCGTATCCTCCTGCGGCTCGAGCGCGATCAGCGCCGTCAGGGCGTCCTGCTTCTCCTCCGACAGCGCGGTCAGTTCCGCGAGGGAGGCGCGGCGCGCCGCCGCGGTTTCTCGCACCAGCACCGATTGCAGCCGGCGCGCGGCCTCGATCAGCGCGTTCATGGCCCCACCTGCCCGGCAGGGGCTTGGCCCAGCGCCCGGTTCCGCTGGGTGCCGATGATGGATTGTTCGATCTGCCGCGCCAGGCCGAGCCCGCCGCGGCTCATCAGGGCATCGCCCAGCGCATCGTCCATGAAGCTGTCGAAGCTGCGGGCGCCGGTGCCGCCGCTGAACATGCCCTCGCGCGCCGGTGGCCGCGCGGCGCGCAGCAGCTCGGCCGCGAAGCTGGATTCGAGCTGGCGGGCGACGCGCTTCACCGCCTTGGGAACAACGGCGGCAGGCCGGTTTGTTACTGCCGCTGTGCCAATAGTTGCGAATTCAGTCATCTGAGGCACCGCCTTTGCGAAATTCCTATTGTTGGAGGATAGAAACTTCGTTAGCTCCTGTCATAGAGTTTTTTCGCATAAAATGACGAGCTCTCCAGAAGGAAGGTTGAAGTTCTCCAGAAGGAGACAGCCATGACTGCGCCAGTCGCAGCCCTCTGGGATGCCGGGAAGTGGACGATACACTCTCTGAAACCGCACGCCGTGAGCCTGCGGTCCGCCACCAGATCCGCCGCCGGGCCCTGCCCGCCAGTTTCCGCGGTGAATTCGACCGTCTGCTGCTGGACGGCGAGGATATCAACAAGCTGGCCCGGCGCTTCGGGATCGAACCCTGGTATGCCAAGCGGCGCGCCACGCGGGTGCTGGCGCGCTCCGCCGCGGAATGCAACCATTCCTCGATGCTGGCGCCCGCGCCGGTGCCGGCGATTCCGCCGGACCTGACGCCGACGCAATACGCCTGCGCTCTGCTCGGGACCCGGGTTCGTAGCTTGCCGAACGGCTATTATGTCCTCGATGGTTTCCACGCCGGCCCGCGCGAGGTCATCCGCGCGGCCAACCGCATCCTGCGGGAGCGTGGCGTGAAGGAAATCTACTATCCCGGCCTGATGCCATTCGGCCAATGAGCACGGGCCCCGGCCTCCTGCCCCCGCGCTGCCATGGTTGAGCCGGCCGGCCTGGCCATCGCCGGTTCCGCGGCGCTGGCCGGCGCCGTGCTCGGGCCTTTCCTCGCGCGCTTCGCCGCGGCGCAGATCGCCGTGCTCGAGGCGCAGGAGGCGGCCGGCCGGGCCGGGCCGGAGATCCGCGACGCCTGGCACCACTGCCTGCGTCCGGCGGCGGTGCGGGTGCCCTGGCATTGGCAACTGGCCTATGCCGCGACGATGGCGCTGGCCTTCGGCGGCGGCGCCTGGCTCGGCCGCGATGCGGCCGGCCAGGCCTTCCTCGCGCTGACCTTCGGCCTGGCCGCCTTCGGCGCGCTGCTCGACCTGCGCGCCTTCTGGCTGCCCGACAGCGTGACCCGGCCGTTGCTGGGGCTCGGGCTGCTCGGCGCCGCCCTGGGCCTGGCCCCGGTGGCGCTGGCCGATGCGCTGCTGGGCGCGGCGGTGGCCTGGGGCCTGGTCGCGGTGCTGCAGCGGCAGGTATGCCGCCGGCTCGACGGTGCGGCGCTCGGCGGCGGCGACGTGAAATTCGTCACCGCCTGCGGGGCGCTGACCGGCCTCAGCGGCCTGCCGCTGTTCCTCGGCCTGCTGGCGGCCGCGGCGGCCATCCTCAATTTTTCCTGGCCGGGCGGCGCCGGCCATAAGGCGGATTGGCTGCCCTTCGGCTCCGCCATCGCCATAGCCTGGATCTGCGCGACGAGCCTGGTCGTGGCGGGCCGCTAGAGCGCGATGGCTTGAGGCGGACTCGCCGAAAAGCCTGAATCGCGCGATCCAACAATCGCTAGAGCAGGATGCGTGAGCGAAGCCGAACGCATCGCGCTCTGGGGCACGATCGCCGTGACTGGAAACGCTTCGTGGTTCCAGGGCGATGAATTTGCCCGCAAGAAATGACAGAGCGGAGCGCGGAAGGGCGGGAATGCCCGGACGCGTGGCTCCGCTCTGCCCACAATGGCCGACCGCGGCAGCGCGCTCGGCTAGGAACGCAAACCGCTGCAGCTCAACTTCATGCTGCACCCTGAAGGTCGGCCTACGAATCATGGCCTAGAATATTTCTTGCGCTGAAATGGCCGCCGACCGGTCAGTCGCATCCGGACGGCGTGATGGTCCTGCAGGACCAGCCGGGCCCGTGCCCGGCCAGGCAGGCCGGGTGCCGGGCGGCCCGCCGTCAGGCGGGCTGGGCGCTGGACTGCAGGGCGACGAGTTCGCTGCGGTTGCCGGCGGCGCGGAGATGCGCCTCGAGGTCCGCCAGGCTTTTCATGCCATCCTCGGCGAGTTCGGCCGCGGCCTTGGCAGCGGCGCCCGCGGTCTGGGCCAGGCCGTGCAGGGCCAGCTCGGCCTCAGCCGTCAGATTGGCCGGCAGCCCGGGCGAGGTCGGCTGCGGGTGCGTGGTCGCGGACTGGAAGGCGGCGGTTGCCTCGGGGTCGCGCTGGCGGTGCAGGCCGCGCACCCGGGCGCCGCGTTCGATGCTGATTTCGTCGTAGGTCAGTTCGGCATCCACATTGGCGGTGCGGGCCAGCTCGATGTCCCGGGCGGTGGCGCTGCCCTCGAGGATGCCCTTGATCGTCACCAGGGTGGCGGCGACCCGGCCCTCGATGCGGCCGCTGGCGGCCAGCACGACGGTGGGCGCCCGCACTTCGCCGCGCAGGGTCCCCTCGATCCGCACCACGCCCTGGCTGGTGATGCTGCCCTCGATCACGCTGTCGGCGGGGATCAGCAGCGTCGTCGGCTCGGGGCTGGCAGGCCGCCACTCGCTGGTCGGCTGGGCCGTGCTGGTCGGCACCATCTTGGTGACGGGCTCCGCTTCCGGAAAGGGCGGATCCACCGGCAATTCGAAGCGCTCGTAGGTGACCCGCGGGTCGGCGTTCTTGGACTTGTGGAAAATGCTCATCTTCGATCCCGTTCTAGGACACCGGCGGAAGCGGTTGGAGGCGACGATCCGGCTCACCCATGAATATCATTTTTCGCAAGATTGGAAAAAGTATTTTTCGCTAAATGAAGCGATTGCCAGCCCCGGCCGCGCCGCCACGCCGGAGGCTTGCCTGCGAAGCTAACCAAATCGGTGCCATAAAACATTATTTTTGTTATATATTTTCCTCGGATGCGCTCGGCGACGGGCGTCCTAGGACCAGGGGATCGGTAGCTCCAAAGCGGCTGCCGGCGCCGCCCCAGCCAGGATAAGCGCCTCGTCCAGATGGCAGCCGGCCTGCAGGCGGGCCACCAGGGCGGTGAATCGCAGCGTCTCCGCCGTGAGCGGCAATTCGAGGCCGCAGCGCGGCAGCATCCGCGGCAAGGCGGCCAGCCAGGCTGGCACCTGCCCTGGCCATGGGCCGGCAAGCAGGGGGGCATCGGGCGGGTTGGCGGCCGGCAGGCGCCCTGCGAGCGAGGCCGGCAGGCCCACGGCACGGCCGGGCAGGCGGAGGCAGCGCCGCGCCAAGTCGAGGTCGCCCCGGCGGCAGGCCGCCAGTTCCTCCGGCCTGGCCGCGGTGGCGAACAGCAGCTCGAGCGCAAGGCCGAGCTGGGGATCCTCCTGTGTGGCGCGGGCCACCATCGCGTCCCGCGTCGCCATGGGCAGCAGGTAGCACCCATCTGGCGCCGTTGGCCCGAGCGGATTGCCGCATTCCTGCAGATATAATTCGCAAAGCGCCGAGAAGGCGGCGGCAAGCGCCGCCTGCTCCGCCAGGACAGCCGCCGCGCTTCCCAGCGCAGCCTGCCGGCGCAGCCTTAGCCGGGCCAGTTCGGCCGGGGTCAGGGCGGCCATCGGCAGCAGGCAGGCCGGATCCTCCGCCAGGGCCGCCAGCCGGGCGAGGGGAGCAACATGGGTGCCGCCCTCGGCCGCGGGCAGGGTGCCCTGTTCGATGGACCAGCGACGGAGCGCCTCGGCGCCGGTCGCCAGCACCTGCCGGCGACCGATGCGGAAGGTCGAGATTCGCGCCGCCTGCACCATGCCATCCCCCCAGGCGGCAGCCTCCGGACGGGTGGCGAAGCCGTCCTGCCGGACCGCTGCCGGGCCGCTGCCGAATTCTGTCTGCCACCCGCGAAGCGCCACCGCGCGAATGCGCCTGGTCGGCATCACGCGTTCGCCGGGCCGGGCTTTAGCCCTGCAAACTGTGCGGCAAGTGGCGGTCTGAGCCCCAGGCTGGCGCAACGAGTGCCGCTTTCCATGGTATTTCGCAAAATCATGAGGACCTGTCGCGACACCCTGGCTGTCCGCCGCCTCCGGCCCATCGGCCGGCTGCGGGCACTCCAGCGATTGGCGTTCGGAACTGGACCCGGCACCGCCATCGCAGCGGGTCGGTTCCAGGAACGATGCCGACCTGGCCATGATCCGCTCCGGTCACGGCCGGGCCGGGCGTGGTCAGTTCGGCAATGCCCAGCTGGGTTGCGCGACCGGGGCCGGTCCGGCCTTGGGGCTGGCGGTTGGTGGCGCGCTGCGCAGCATGGCGAGGAGCTGCTCGGGCAGCTTCGCGGTGACGGTGACCGCCGCGCCGTCGATCTCGACCGCGCCATTCGGCAGGACACGGGTATCGAGCTCCACGCTGCCGGCCACGGGTGCGGTGGTGCCGAGCATACCGCGCACCTGGGCCAGTGCTGCCTGGCGCAGGGCATCGAGGACCTCGGCGGGCGAGAGACGAACGGTATGGGTGAGGATGAAGGGCGTTTCGGTCGGGACCATGGAGGGCTCAAGCCTTGACGATGAAGGAAGCGGGCAGGCGGGTCGCCTCTCTGCCGGTACGCGGGCAAAGCGGCGTCGGCGACCGTTCTGGGCGACGTGGGTGCGGCTGCACACTAAGAACCAAGGCGGAATAACCGCGAATTCGCGGCGTTGTGATTAAAGAATTTAGCATAGCGTGCTCTTTGTGCCGTGCGGCTTTGCCATATCCCGATTTGGAGTTTCGCGTTTCGGGTCGGGACTGTCGCGCCGCCGCGGCCGGGATGGCGGGAAGCGCAATGGAAATGTCTTGCTGTCGTCATGAGAAAGCCAGGTGGCGATATGCGGAACTGCGTTGCAAGGTTTCACAATTGACGCTGCGCGAAATACCGTTACTATTTAGTTAAGGATGGGTCCGGCCGATATCGCTCGACCCTGGCCAGCGGCAATGATAGCGGTTTCCACCCAAGCGGGAGCGGCTTAGAGGATGCAAGAAATGTCACGATCGAATGTCTCGGCGCGCAAGGCTGGATTGCAAGCCGCGGCGCTCGCGTCCGAAGTCGGCGACAGCATCCTCCCCGCCCAGAGTACAGATCCCGAAGGACCGGTTTTCTCGATCGAGGTCATTACCCCGGCCGAGGCGACCAATATGTTGCAGCACAAGCGCTCGAATGCCGGCATCAATCCGGTTGCCATCAACAACTATGCCGAGGCCATGCAGGGCGGCCGGTGGATCCTGAACGGGATGCCGATCATCTTCGCCCGCACCGGCGTGCTGCTGGACGGCGTGCAGCGGCTGCGCGCCTGCGTGAAGGCCAATGTGCCCTTCATGACGGTAGTGGCCCGCAACATCCGCGACGACGTCCTGCATACCATCGACCAGCAGCGCCGCCGCTCCTTCGCCGGGGTGCTGGAGGCGCGCGGCGTGCAGCATGCCCACACGCTGCAATCGGCCGTGGTCAAGCTGATCCGCTACGACGACGGCACGATGATGAGGGGGGCCGGGACCGCCTCCTGGGCGCGGATGGACCGCGTGCTGCGCGCCAACCCCGATCTCGAGCTGGCGGTGAAGATGTCGCTCGAGAGCGAGGCGGTGGTGCTGTCCGAGGCGGTGCGCACGCCCCTGCTGTTCATGGGCTACCGCGTCGACAAGGCGGCCACGCGCCAGTTCCTCGATGCCATCGCCAATCCCGAACGGCACGAGCCGCAGGAGCCGGGCGCGCGCGTGCGCGACCTGATCGACATCACCCGCGGCGATCCCGCGACGCGGCTGAAGCCGGCCGTCCTGCTGGCCATCTGCATCAAGGCGCTGAACGCCACGATAACCGGCGAGCGCAAGCGCAGCTATGGCTGGATCGACATCGCGATGAACCCGACCAAGGGCGAGGAGTACCCGAAGCTCGTCGGCTACCAGGGCCTGCGCGATCCGGGCCAGGCCGATGATGCGGGATCGACGGCGCGGGCGCTGCGCGAAGCGGTGCAGCGCATGGCGCATAACGAACAGGTCTATCCCCTGGCGGTGGAGACCGTGACGCCGGCCCTTGCCGAGGAATACCTCACCCATAATAGCCGCAACCGGAAGATCCTGGCCGCCCATGTCGATGCCATCGCCCGCGACATCCGCGCCGGCAATTGGATGATGAACGCGCAGCCGATCTGCTTCTCCCGCACCGGGCGCCTGCTCAACGGCCAGCACCGGCTCTCGGCCGTGCTGCAGGCCCGCGAGTCGATCGAGGTGCCGGTGATGCGCGGCCTGCCGGACGAGGCCTATGCCACCTACGACCTGCACGCCAAGAAGGGCCCGCAGCTCGGCACCGCCTTCGAGCAATTCGGCGACCGGGCGCTGATCGCGGCGGCCGCGGTGCTGCTGTGGAAGCATGAGCTGAAGCCGGCCGGCATCCGCAACGTCAAGCCGACCCCGGCCGAGGTGATGCGGATCATCGAGCAGCATCCGCGGCTGCTGGAGATGCGGACCTTCGGGCGCAAGATGGTGGAATTCGGCCGTGGCTCGGTCATGGCCTATGCGGCCTATTGCATCGAGCGCGACAACCAGGCGCTCGGCCGGATCTTCCTGGAGCGCTTCGAGACCGGCGCCGACCTGCCGCGCGGCCATCTGATCCTCGATCTGCGCAAGCGGATGCAGATCCTGCGGCGCGACCGGGTCAGCCAGGACGAGCAATTGCGGGAATTCCTGCAAGCCTGGGAGCGCTTCAAGGAGCGGCCGGATCTCGACCGGCTGCAGCGGTCGGCCTGAATCTGAATCCGGGCCGACCGGCTCACTCCTTCGGGCGACGCAATTCGGTTTCCTCGGCCGCCGCCTGAAGCCGGCGGCGGGCCGCGCTGCGGGCCGCCTGCACCGAGGCTTCCAACGCCAGTTCCAGCCGTTTCGCTTCGGCCAGGCCTTCGCGGACCTGGTCGCGGGCCTCGGCCTCGCGGCTCGCCAGGAATTCGGTCGCCTGGGCCAGGGCCTGCCGTTCCCGCGTCGCCGTGGCGACCCAGGCGGTCCAATCCGCCAATAGGACGGGATCCCCCTCGGCCCCGGCATCCTCCGCCGCGATCGCCGCATCCTGGCTGTCCAGCTCCGCCATCGCCACCTCCCTTTCGCGCGTGGCGGCGACGAGGCCGGCGC
>JAIXSR010000116.1 GCA_027484605.1 Hyphomicrobiales bacterium
AATGCCGCCGCCGGCTCGCTCCGCCAGATCGATCCACAGGTGACGGCGACGCGGCCCCTGCGCTTCTTCGCCTATGCCTGGGGCGAGATGAGCGTGATGCCGGCCGGGACGCAGAGCGGCATGGTCGCGGCTTTCGCGCGCTGGGGTTTCCCGACCAATCCGCTGATGGTCCTGTGCGAGGATTCCGAGGCTCTGGCCGCGCATTACCGGCGGATCGAGCGGGACCGGCCGGTCCTCGGCTATGATATCGACGGTGTGGTCTACAAGGTGGACGATCTCGACCTGCAGCGCCGGCTCGGCTTCGTCGCCCGGGCGCCGCGCTGGGCGGTCGCGCATAAATTCCCGGCCGAGAAGGCCGTGACGCGCCTCAATGCCATCGAGATCCAGGTCGGGCGGACCGGTGCGCTGACGCCGGTGGCGAAGCTCGAGCCGATCACGGTCGGCGGGGTGGTCGTGTCCAATGCGACCCTGCACAATGCCGACGAGATTGCCCGGCTTGATGTGCGGATCGGGGATTTCGTCGTCGTGCAGCGCGCGGGCGATGTCATCCCGCAGGTGGTGGAAGTCGTGGCGGAACGCCGCCCGGCCGGCACGGAGCCCTTCTGCTTTCCCGAGACCTGCCCCTGCAGCCTCGGGACGCCGGTGATCCGCGAGGCGACCAGCGCCGGCGTCGAAGGCGCCGTGCGGCGTTGCTCGGGCGAATTTGCCTGCCCGTTCCAGCGGATCGAGCATCTCCGGCATTTCGTGTCGCGCCGCGCCTTCGATATCGAGGGGCTGGGCGAGAAGCAGATCGCCTTCTTCTTCGACTGCCCGGTCGAGGCGCTGAGGATCCGCGAGCCGGCGGATATCTTCACGCTGGAGCGGCGGAATGCCGGGGCTTTCCAGAAGATCGAGAATTTCGAGGGGTTCGGGAAGACCTCTGCCAAGAATCTCTTCACGGCTATCGAGGCGCGGCGGCAGATTGCCCTCGAGCGTTTCATCTTCGCTTTGGGCATCCGCCATGTCGGGGAGACGACGGCAAAGATCCTGGCACGCGCGGCCGGCGAATGGCCGGCTTTCGAGGCCCTGGCCCGGCGGATCGCTTCGGGTGATGCCGAGGCGGTCAACGAATTGCAGGCGCTTGACCAGATCGGCAGCGCGGTGACCGAGGCCCTTGCGGAATTCTTCTCGCGCCCCGAAGCGGTTACGATGGTTGACCGCCTGGTCGGTGAATTGACGGTCCTGCCGGCTGAACGGCCGGTCGGGGAAAGCCCGGTCACCGGCAAGACGGTGGTGTTCACCGGCAGCCTCGAACGGATGACCCGCGACGAGGCCAAGGCGCGGGCGGAAAGCCTCGGCGCGAAAGTCGCCGGTTCGGTCTCGAAGAAGACCGATTATGTCGTAGCGGGTCCCGGCGCGGGCTCGAAGCTCGACAAGGCGACCGAGCTTGGCCTGACGGTTCTCACCGAAGATGAGTGGCTGGCCCTGATCGGGGGGTGAGGGGGCTAGAGCCCGAACCGTGACAGGCCGAACATCGAGAGATCGAAAGCCGGTTCGCGCTCCGTCGCGAGATCGGCGAGCACTTCGCCGAACACGCTGCCGAACTTGTAGCCATGGCCCGAACAGGGCGAGGCGACGATGACCTGCGGGGCCCCGGGCAGGCGGTCGAGGATGAAATGCTCGTCCGGCGTCACCGTATAGTGGCAGGCGGTCAGGCGCAGGCACGCCCCGTTTGCTTCCGGGAAGGCGAAGGCCAGGCCCTTGCGGAGCAAGGCCTCGTCCTCGGGATGGACCTCCCGGTCCATGGTCTCGGCCGGCCCCTGCTGGTTGAGATGGCGGTGGCAGCCGATCTTGAAGCCCGGCGCGCCCCAGATCGGGAACTGGTAGAAATGCCCGGCTTCCGACCAGAGGATCGAGGTCGGGAAAGCGCCCGGCTGGAAGGCGGCGGGGTTTTCCGGCCGGAACCAGCCGAGGACCTGCCGCTCGGGCACGGCGAGTTGCGCCAGGGCGGGGATATGGGTGCCGATCCAGCCGCCGGTGGCGAGGATCAGGCTGTCGGCTTCGAAGGTGCCGCCGGCCGTCCGGACGCGGACGCCGCCGCCGGGCAAGGGGTCGAAGCCGAGCATCGGTTCACGGGCGCGGATCTCGGCGCCATCGGCCAAAGCCAGCATCTGGAGGCCGGCCAGGGCGCGGTCGGAGGCGACGAAGCCGCCATCGGGCTGGAAGATGCCGGCGTAGTTCTGCGGGATCCGGAAAGCCGGGAAGCGCCGCATGATCTCGGGCGCGTCGAGTTCCTCGAAGGGCAGGTTGTTGACGAGGCAGGATTCCCGCGATTGCCGCGTGAGGAAGTGGGAATCGGGGGCGAGGTCCAGCGTGCCGGTGACATGGAGGATGCGCTCGCCCAGCCTCTCGCCGAGTTCCTGCCAGAGCCGCGCTGCCCGCTGCACCATGGGCACATAGGCGGCGCCCTCGAAATAGGCGATGCGGATGATGCGGTTGACGCCATGGCTCGAGCCCATGGCATGGCCGAGATCAAAGCGCTCGATGCCGAGCACCTTGTGGCCCCGGGCCGCGAGCGTGGCGAGGGCGGCCGAGCCCATGATGCCGAGGCCGACAACGATCACGTCATGGCGCATGCGGGCCGGCCTCCTTCTGGAGCGATTCCGGATGACGGCAGGCCCGGCCGGAGAGAAAGGCCATGATGGCGCAGACCAGCATCATCAGCGACAGCGGCAGCGCCGAATTCTGGCCCAGCTTGGCCGCAACGAAGCTGACGACCGCGCCGACCCCGACCTGCCCGAAGCCCATCAGGCCCGAACCCGCCCCGGCCGCCTTGGGATCGACGCTCAGGCCGCCGGCAATCGCATTGGGGAGGACCAAGCCGTTGCCGAAGGAGATCATCATCGCCGGCAGGAAGAGCACATAGGGGTTGAGGATGCCGAGCAAGGCCGGGACGAGGATTGCGATCGTACCGGCGAGGCCGGCCACATTGCCCCAGCCCATCAGCCGGTCGATGCCGAGTTTCTGCGACAGCCGGCCGGAAATGAGGTTGCCGGCCATGTAGCCGAGGGAAATCGTCATGAACCAGTAGCCATAGGCCGTCTTGGAATAGCCGAGCACATCGATCATCAGGTAGGGCGCCGTGCCGATGAAGGCGAAGAACAGCGCCGAGCAGAAGGCGCTGGCGCCCCAGAAGGCCATGTACTGGCCGTTGAACAACAGCCGGAAGGTCCGCTCGGCCACCTGTCGGGAGGTCGCGGCGACGAGCGAGGCGGGGCGCGTCTCGGCCAGCTTGGCGGTGGCAAGGACGAGGCTGAGCGCGCCGAGGACGGCGCAAAAGGCCATGATGGCCCGCCAGCCATAGGCCACATCGATCTTGGCGCCGATCAGCGGTGCGACCATCGGGGCGATCACCATGGCCATGGTGACATAGCCGATCATGCTGGCCGCGGCGCTGCGCTCATAGATGTCGCGGATGATCGTCCGGCCGAGAGTGAGGCCGGCGGTTGCGCCGAAGCTCTGGATGGTGCGGGCCACCACCAGGACCTCGACATTCGGCGCGAAGGCGGCGACGCAGCTCGCGGCGACATAGGTGCCGAGTGCCGCCAGCAGCACGGGGCGGCGGCCGAACCGGTCGGCGAAGGGGCCGAGCAGCAGCTGGCTGACCGCCATGCCGAACAGGTAGCTCGACAGGGTGAGCTGGGCCATGTCCTTCGAGGTATCGAGGGCCTCGGCCAGCCCCGGGATCGAGGGTGACATGATGTTGAGCGTCAGCGGCCCCAGCATGGAGAGGACCACGAGCAGGATCAGGAACGAGCGGGAGCCGGCTTGCATCATAACGGGCGGCAGGCCTTCTCGAGCCAGGCCAGTGCGTCGCCGGAGAGGCCGGGTGACAGGGCATCCAGTACACGGCGATGATAGGCATTGAGCCAGTCCCGTTCCTCCCGGTCGAGCATGGAGCGGATCACCGGGCGGGTGTCGATCGGGCAGAGGGTGACGGTCTCGAAGCCGAGCATGCGGCGTTCGGCCCTGATCATGTGCCTTTCCTCGACAATGACAAGGTTCTCGATCCGGATGCCGAACTGGCCCTCGCGGTAATAGCCGGGCTCGTTCGAGAGGATCATGCCGGGCAGGAGCGTCGTGTGGCCGAGCTTCGAGATGCGCTGCGGCCCTTCATGGACCGAAAGGAACGAGCCCACGCCATGGCCGGTGCCATGGTCGAAATCCTTGCCGGCCTGCCAGAGATATTGCCGCGCCAGCGTATCAAGCTGCGCGCCGCTCGTGGCCTGCGGGAACAGGGCGAGGGAGACGGCGATCATCCCCTTGAGCACGCGGGTATAGGCATCGCGCATGCCGCGGGTGGGCGTGCCCACCGCGAGTGTTCGGGTGATGTCGGTGGTGCCGTCGCGATATTGCCCGCCGGAATCGATCAGGAACAGGCCGGGCGTGATCGGCCGGTTGGTGGCCTCGGTGACGCGGTAATGCGGCAGGGCCGCGTTCGGCCCGGCGCCGGCAATCGAGCCGAAGGAGATATCGACGAGTTGCCCGGTTCCGGCGCGGAAGCCTTCCAGTGCGATGGCGGCATCGATCTCGGTGACGGGGCCACGCGCAAGCGCGCCTTCGAGCCAATGAAGGAAATGCACCATGGCGAGGCCGTCGCGCCGATGGGCCTGCCGCGAGCCCTCGATCTCGACCGGGTTCTTCGCGGCCTTCATCAGGGCCAGCGGATCCGGGCCCGTATCGGCCTTGCCGCCGGCCGAGAGGATCAGCGCGGAGAGGCCGACCGGGGCTGTATCCTCGTCGAGGCGGATCCGGGCGCCGGACGCGGCGAGCTGACGCAGCCGCGCGGCAAGCTCGCGCCTGCCGTCTCCGGGGGCTTCATGCGGCGCCACGATCTCCGCGAGACCGGAGAGGCGGCGGGCCAGGGCCGGTTCGAGCCGGGCGGGATCGACGAAGAGCGCCGGCTTTCCCTCTCGCGGGACCAGCGCGAAAGCCCGGAGGATCGGCAGATGCGGCACGTCGCCGGCGCGGAGGTTGAACAGCCAGTTCACCGAGGGGCATTCGGAGACGACAAGGGCGTCGCATTTCATCTCGGCCAGCCTTGCCTGCAGCCGGGCGAGCTTGTCGGCGGTTTCCTCGCCGGCAAAGGCGACGGGGTGGTCGATGACCGGCGTCGCCGGCGCGGGCGGGCGATCGTCCCAGATGCCGGCGAAGGGATCGGATTCTTCGGCGGCAAGGGTGAATCCGCCCTCGGCTGCCGCATTCTCGAAGCGCTTCAGCCCGCGCGCGGTGAAGAGCGCCGGGTCATAGCCGATGCGCCAGCCTGCGCCGGCCTGCTGGCGGAGCCAGGTTTCCGGCCCGATCTCGGCCAGGGCGACGGGCTTGACGACCTTCCGGTCGAGTTCGGTGCGGGCCTGCGTGGTGTAGCGCCCGTCGACGAAGAGCGCCGCCTTGCGCTTCAGGATGATCGCGAAGCCGGCCGAGCCGGTAAAGCCGGTGAGCCAGCCGAGCCGGTTCTCGCTGGCCGGGATGTATTCGCCCTGGAAGATATCGGCCCGGGGCAGGAGCCAGCCGGCGAGTTTGCGGGCGGCAAGGACCTGGCGAAGGCGCTGGATGCGCTCTCCCGAAAGGTCGGCACGGGATTCGGTCGAAAATTTCTGGATGATGGGGCGATTCACGGGGAGCCTCGAACTTGCAGCCGAGCTTAGCGGCCTGCCGGCTGCCCCACAAGGCAGCGACTGCCCTGCCCGGCCTGCCGGCAATTTGTGCAAACGCGATTCATCATGGCGATGACGGGGCAGATTGCGGCAAGATTATGCAAAATGTGCACATGTATTAAAGCTTTATGACTTACGTATGCGTTTTACACATATCTTGGTTGCGCGCGCATCTCTTGTTGCGGCGCAGCAAAGGTCTACATTCATGGTCAAGGCAGAGGGCAACAGCCCGATGCGGCGGTCACCACCCGGTGGGTGCAGGACCCCAACCACAGGAGACGACAATGGCCAGCCTGACTTTTTCGAACGCGCTGCTTCCGCTCGGCGGTACTGATACGACGGAACAGGTCGAAGCCAAATCCCGCGGCTTTTTCGGACGACTGATGGACGCGATGGTGGCCAGCCGCCGCCGCGCCGCCCAGCGCGAGATTGCCCGGCTCGAGCTGATCTACGGCTTCAGGCTTCGCCCCGAAACCGAGACGGATGCCGAACTGGCGACGAAAGATCTCCCCTTCGTCCGCTGAGTACGCCCTCTTATACAAGGAACATTGCCATGATCATGGCCTTTCTGACCAACGTCTACGCCAAGACTGTCCTGTTCTTCGAAGCCCTCCAGGAGGGCGCGGCCCTGCATCGCGAGATGCGCCGCCAGAACCCGAACGCCTTCGGCCACGAGTAACGGACTGGGGCGGCCTGCCGGCTCTGGCTGGCGGCCGCCCGGTTTTTCTTTCCCCCTTGCGCCATTCCTCCCGGCGCCGAGACCCCATCAGCCCCGCTCCGGCGGGGCTTTTTCATGCGGGAAGGCCGGTCAGGGCCGGCGCGGACTTTTTCAGGCGCGGCGCGGCTTGCCGCCGCCCCGCCGGAGCAGGAGGCTGGCCCAGCCTTCGAGATGCCGGCGGGCCACGAGATGGAAGCCGAAGGCGCGGTATTTCGCGAGAATGGACGGCACATCCGGCAGCAGCAGGCCCGACAGGATCAGCTCCGCCCCCGGCGCGGTGGCGGCCGCGATTTCGGGTGCAAGGCCCCGCAGCGGGCGCGCGAGGATATTGGCAAAGACCAGCGTGTAGGCGCCCCGCGCCCGGAGATCCGGGTGCTGCAGGCCCCGCGCCACGACCGGCCGGACATGCGGTCCCACGCCGTTGAGGCGGGCATTGGCCCGCGCGATCCGCACCGAATCCGGGTCCATCTCGCCTGCCCAGACGAAATCGCGGGTGATGCGGGCCGCTGCAAAGGCGAGAACGCCCGTGCCGGTGCCGATATCGACGATGGCTTCGCGCGGGGCGAGGCCGGGACGATGCGGCTTGCGGCGCTTCACCCAATCCTCGAAATGCAGCAGGCAGCCGCGCGTCGTGCCGTGATGGCCGGTGCCGAAGGCCAAAGCGGCTTCGATCTCGATATTGATCCGGTTCGGGGCGAGGCGGCCGCGATCATGCGCGCCATGGACAGTGAAGCGCCCGGCATCGACCGGCTTCAGCCCTTCCAGCGCCGTGGCGATCCAGTCCTGCGCGGCGATTCTTTCGAAGGCGAGGGTGGCGCCCGCTTCCGGGCCGGCAATCCCGGCCACCAGGGCGCGGATCTCGGCCTCGTCCGGCGCTTCGCCGAAATGCAACTCCACCAGCCAGGGCAGGGCCTGATCGGGCAGGAGCGTGCCCATCGCGCCCTCGCGGAACGCCTCCTGCCGCTTCGGCCGCGGCACGGCGGCGGGCAGGGCATCGGCTTCCGGCATCTCGAAGGCCGAGGCAGCGAGTTCCTCCGGCTCGAAGAGTTCGGACAGGGCATCGGCGATCCGCGTGGCGCGGGCTTCGTCGGTGATCAGGCGGGCGAGGATGGTGTTGGTTGGCATTGTCATGCGCCTCCGGCGCGGTCCCTCGCATAAGCTCGGGCGGCCGTTCGGCCTTCGGGAGAAGGAGCCTTATTCAGCTGCGGGGCGGAAGGAAATGCCCTTAAAGGGAATAGCGGCAACGATGTTCGACTTCAGATCGTCCACCACGTCGGGGTCGACCTTCATCTCAGCAAGGCTGCGTGCGCGGGGAAGCTCGATACCGTCTTCGATCAGAAGCTGAAGATGGAGCGCAAGGGCTTCCTGCGCATTGAGCATGGCTTCCTCGAAGGTGTCCCCGCCAGAGAAGCAGCCGCGTACATCCGGGAACCAGATGCCATAGGCATGGTTCGCGTCACCTTCTTCAATAATCGCGAGGTAGTGCTGCATCGCTTCACTTTACACCCAACCGGCCAGCTTGGCGATATGGCGCGCGGTGCCACGAGGCAAGTCCTTCTCGGGGTGCGGTACCGTGATGATCTCACGCGTGCCGGTTTTCTTGAACTGGTGGTGCGAACCCGCGACGCGAACCAGCGTCCAGCCTTCACGCTGGAGACGCTTGAGGATGTCTCTCGAGTTCGTGGGGTAGGCCGGCATCGTGACGCTCCCGAATCGTTGGCGCGTCTTCCCAAATAGACGAACAAGGCCGGCCGTACATCAAGATCGCCACTGTCCCCATATTCCACAGGTTATCACTGCTGGATCTTTTTTGACCCTAAGAGAAAAAATCCAACATTTTCAGAGTACTTGATGGTGTCAATGTCTTCTTTGGACGGCGGCTCGGATCTTGCTGCCCCGTTGAGACGGTTTGCTCACCCCGCCTGGACGAAGCTGTCGATCACCATCTTGCGGCCGGCCTTGTCGAAATCGACGGTCAGCTTGTTGCCATCGACCTCGGCCACGGTGCCCGGGCCGAACTTGAGATGGAAGACACGGGCGCCGGCACCGAATTTCGATGGGCTGCCGGTGGAGGAGGCGAGGACGCGGCCCTCGATCAGGGCCGGGCCGCCCCGGCGTCCGGGATCCTGCGGGGCGGCGGATGGGCGGAAGCCGGCCTGGCTGGCCGCCTGGGCGCGCTGCCAGCCGGGGGTTGAATAGCTCGAGCCCTGGAAGGGCTGCACCTTGTCGAAGCGGCTGCCGCCACCCCCGCCATAGCCGCCGCCATAGATCTGGCGCTGCTGGCTGCCATAGGTGCCCTGGCCCTCCATCACCTCGACATGCTCGGCGGGCAGTTCGTCGATGAAGCGCGAGGGGATGGCCGCCTGCCACAGGCCATGGATGCGGCGATTGGTGGCGAAGAACAGCCGCGCACGCCGCTTCGCGCGGGTGAGACCGACATAGGCGAGGCGGCGTTCCTCCTCGAGCCCGGCCTTGCCCTGGTCGTCGAGGGCGCGCTGATGCGGGAAGACACCTTCTTCCCAGCCCGGCAGGAACACGGTCTCGAATTCGAGGCCCTTGGCGGCATGGAGCGTCATGATCGAGACGCGGTCGCTGCTGTCGGACGAGGCGGCATCCATCACCAGCCCGACATGTTCGAGGAAGCCGGCGAGATTCTCGAATTCCTCCATCGACCGGACGAGTTCCTTGAGGTTCTCGAGCCGGCCGGCGGCATCGGCCGAGCGGTCCTTCTTCCACATATCGGTATAGCCGGATTCCTCCAGAACCAGTTCCGCCAGTTCGTGATGCGGCTGGGTCTCGATCTGGGCGGACCAGCGGGAGAAGCTGTCCATCAGCTCGCGCAGGGTCTGGCGCTGCTTGGGCTTCAGCTCTTCCGTTTCCACCAGCACGCGTGCGGCCTGCATCAGCGGCACGCGTTCGGCGCGCGAATAGCCATGCAGGACGGTGAGCACGGCATCGCCGATGCCGCGCTTCGGCGTGTTGATGATCCGCTCGAAAGCGAGGTCATTCGAGGAGGAGGCGACGCATTTGAGATAGGCGAGGGCGTCGCGGATCTCGGCGCGTTCGTAGAAGCGCGGGCCGCCGATCACGCGGTAGGGGATCGCGTTGGTGATGAAGCGTTCCTCGAATTCGCGCATCTGGAACGAGGCGCGGACGAGGATGGCCATCTGGTCGAGCACATGGCCCTTGTGCTGGAGGGATTCGATCTCGTCGGCGATCTGCCGGGCCTCCTCCTCGGAATCCCAGGCGCAGGCGACGGTGACCTTGTCGCCCAGCTCGCCCTCGGTGAAGAGCGTCTTGCCGAGCCGGCCCTCGTTCTTCTCGATCAGCCGGGCGGCGGCGCCGAGGATATGCCCGGTCGAGCGGTAATTGCGTTCCAGCCGGACAACCGTGGCGCCCGGGAAGTCCTTCTCGAAGCGGAGGATGTTGTCGACCTCGGCGCCGCGCCAGCCATAGATCGACTGGTCGTCATCGCCCACGCAGCAGATGTTGCGGCGGCCCTGCGCGACGAGGCGGAGCCAGAGATACTGGGCGACGTTGGTATCCTGATACTCGTCGACCAGGATGTAGCGGAAGCGCTCCTGATATTGCGCGAGGATTTCCGGATTGTCGCGGAAGAGCCGGATGGTCTCGAGCAGCAGGTCGCCGAAATCGACGGCATTGAGCGTCTTCAGCCGGTCCTGGTAGAGGCCGTATAGCTCGGCGCCGCGCCCGGCAAAGCCGATGGATTCCCCGGCCGAGACCTTGGCCGGCGCCAATGCGCGGTTCTTCCAGCTGTCGATCTGGTTTGCCAGCACACGGGCCGGCCAGCGCTTGTCGTCGATATCCTCGGCCTGCAGGATCTGCTTGATCAGGCGGATCTGGTCATCGGTGTCGAGGATGGTGAAATCCGGTTTGAGATCAACCACCTCGGCGTGGCGGCGAAGGAGCTTCGTGCCGATGGCATGGAAGGTGCCGAGCCAGGGCATGCCCTCGGCCACCGCGCCGACAATATGGGCGATGCGCTCCTTCATCTCGCGCGCGGCCTTGTTGGTGAAGGTCATCGCGAGGATCTCGTTCGGGCGTGCCCGCCCGGTGGCGATGATATGCGCGATGCGGCTGGTCAGCACCTTCGTCTTGCCGGTGCCGGCGCCCGCGAGGACGAGAACGGGGCCGTCCATGGCCTCGACAGCGCGGAGCTGTTCCGGGTTGAGGCCGGCCAGATAGGTCGAGGCCGGGGCCGCAGCCGCCCGCGCGCGCGCCGCCAGCCCGCCGGGCTGCGGCTGCACCTTCGGGGCCGGCTCGGCGGAGGACCAGCTATCGAGCGAAAACGGATCGGACAACGAATTGCTTCACATCTGGGCGGCCGGACCCTGCTTCGTCCGGCGCCTTCGGAACCCTGCTATATGCGTGATTCGTAGCATAAGTCAGGGCCGCGTTCATGCGGCCATTTGCGTCCGGCTGGGGATGGGCTCACGGCCGGCCGGCGATTTTCGGCCAATGGCCGTTGGCGCGGCTGATATTGCCGGCCATGTCCTTCTCCCATTCCGCCTTCACGGCGAGATCATAGTTGAGATAGAGCCGGCCATTCTCGACACGCCAGGCCATCGGATCGCCCTTGGCCGTGTAGCCCTGCGCGACAGCCCAGGCGCAATGCCCGCCATAGGCCGGCATGAAGGCTTCCGGCCGGGCGGTGAAAGCCTGCCGGTTGGCCTCGCTGGCGAAATGCCACTCGACCCCGGCATGCCGCAGCGGCAGGTCAGCCCGGCCCTCGCGCGGCTGGCCCTCCTTGAAATAGGCGACGGGGTCATAGCCGCCGAGGGCGATGCCGGGCTTCAGCGTCGTGTCGATGGCGGCCGGGCGGGCGGCCCAGGGCATCATCGCCGCGAGACGCGGCGAGAGGCTGATTGTGCCGAGCGCGGCTGTTCCGAGGCCCAGCCCGAGAATGACCAGATTTCGCCGATGCATGATTCCTGCTCCCTGTCGCGGGGAGGTTGCGCCGGGGTTCCGCCCACGCCCAAGCCACATTGTCGTGAGGGCCGGGTGAGCGGATGCCGGTTGCGGTTGCATGGTCGTGCAAGGCCCTTGCGATGCCCCGCGAGATGCGCGATGCCAGGAGCCATCGCCCCGTTTCCCGGTGGCCTCGCGAAGGAAATCCCATGTCGACCATGACCATGACCGGCCTGACCACGCTCGGCCAGACGCTCGATGCCCTGATCCGCATCCTCGACAAGCTGGCGGCCCATGCCGAGGCCCGCAAGATCGAGGAATCCGTCTATCTGCAGGCGCGGCTCTATCCCGACATGTTCGCCTTCACGCGGCAGATCCAGATTGCGTGTGACTTCGCCAAAGGGGCCGCGGCACGCATGGCCGGCCAGGAGGTTCCTTCCTGGGCGGACGAGGAGAAGAGCATTGCCGATCTCAAGGGGCGGGTGGAGCGGACGAAGGCCTTCATCGCCGCGATCGATCCGATGCTCTATGCCGGCTCGGATGGCCGCATGCTCACGATCAAGCTGGGCCGGAATGCCCCGGAACTCGAGATGGCCGGGCAGGATTATTTCGCGAAGGTGGTGCTGCCGAATTTCTTTTTCCACGCCTCGATGGCCTACGCGATCCTGCGCCATTGCGGGGTCGAACTCGGCAAGGGTGATTTCCTCAACCGCTGATGGGTGTGATCGGTTGACTTTGGCGTTAGGTCAGCCATGCTGACCCAAACAGAAGGCGGAGCCGCCGTGCAACCGCCACCAGCAAGGGAAGAAAACCCCATGGCCGAAGCCCCCAAGCCCTCGCCCGCCACGATTGCCGCTGTCACGCTGGCCCTCCAGCAGCGCTTCGGCAATCGCTGCGTGACCAGCGAGGCCGTGCGTCAGCAGCATGCCCATACCACGACCTGGCTCGCGACCGAGCCGCCGGACATGGTGGTCTTTGTCGAGACGGCCGAAGAGGTGCAGCAGGTGGTGCAGGTCTGCGCCGAGCACCGCGTGCCGGTCATCCCGTTCGGGGCGGGCTCCTCGCTCGAGGGGCATCTCAACGCGCCGCGCGGCGGTGTCTCGGTCGACCTGTCGGGCATGAAGCGGATCCTCGCAGTGCATCCCGAGGATCTCGACTGCGTGGTCGAGCCGGGCGTGACGCGCAAGGAGCTCAATGATTATCTCAAGAGCTACGGGCTGTTCTTCCCGATCGATCCGGGTGCCGATGCCTCGCTCGGCGGCATGGTGGCGACGCGGGCCTCGGGCACGAATGCCGTCCGCTACGGCACGATGAAGGACAATGTGATCGCGCTCGAGGCGGTGATGCCGAACGGGGAGGTCGTCACCACGGCGCGGCGGGCGAAGAAGACCAGCGCGGGCTATGATCTCACCCGGCTCTTCGTCGGCTCGGAGGGCACGCTCGGCGTGGTCACCAAGATCACGCTCAAGCTGCATGGCCTGCCGGAGGCGATCTCGGCCGGTGTCTGCCCGTTCCCGAGCGTCAAGGCGGCGGCGGATGCCACGATCATGACCATCCAGACCGGCCTGCCGGTGGCCCGGATCGAGTTGCTCGATGCGGTGCAGGTCAAGGCCGTCAATGCCTATTCCAAGCTCTCGATGCCGGAGACGCCGGTCCTGCTGGTGGAGTTCCACGGCACCGAGCAAGGCGTGGCGGAACAGGCGGAGCGTTTCGGCGAGATCGCGGCCGATCTGGGCGGCGGGCCTTTCGAATGGGCCACCAAGCCGGAGGACCGGACGCGTCTCTGGCAGGCACGGCATGATGCCTATTGGTCCGTCATGGCCCTGCGCCCGGGCGTGAAGCCCTTCGCGACCGATATCTGCGTGCCGATTTCCCACCTCGCCGATTGCATCGAGGAAACGCAGGCGGATATCGCCGCCTGCGGGCTGATCGCGCCGATTGTCGGCCATGTCGGCGACGGAAATTTCCATACCTCGGTGCTGGTCGATACCAGCAGCGAGGCGGAAATGACGGTGGTGAAGGGGTTCCTGACCCGCCTTGTCGAACGCGCGCACCGGATGGAGGGGACCTGCACCGGCGAACACGGGGTCGGCCAGGGCAAGATGAAATATCTCGAGCCCGAACTCGGCGCGCCGGCCCTCGATGCGATGCGGCTGATCAAGCGGGCACTCGATCCGGACAACATCATGAATCCCGGGAAGATCGTCACGCTTCAGCCGTGATCATTGCGTCCTTTCGCGCTAGGTTATGATGGGGAACCGATCGGAAGGGCCGTGATTCTGCCTGGCCGTGCCGGTCCGTCGTGAACGGGAGACATCGTGCGGGATCTGCTGACCGGCCTCGCTGCCCTGCTCGCCCTGGCGCTGATCGCGCTGATGGTGGGGCCGCACTTTGTCGACTGGGACAGCCAGCGCCTGCGGGTGGCCGGGCTTGTCAGCCAGCGGCTGGGCCTGCCGGCGACGATTTCGGGCCCGCTCTCGATCCGCTTCCTGCCGACGCCGACGCTGGATGCCGAGCGCATCACGCTCGGGCCGGCGGAGCGGCCGCTGGTGCAGATGCGCCGGCTGCATCTCACCCTTTCCGCCACCGCGCTGCTTTCCGGCAAGCTCGCCTTTTCCGAAGCGCAGGCCGAGGAGCCGGTCCTGTTCCTCGAGGCGCTCCGGCCCTGGCTGGAACGGCTCGACCAGGGTGGCGGCACGCCGGCGCTGCCGGTGATCGGGTTCGAGGCCCTGCAACTCGACCGGCTGGCGCTGGCCGACGCCCCGGGCGCGGCGGGCGAGATGCTGGCCGGGCCCTTCACGCTGCGGATCGAGGCGCCGGATCTGGCCGGCCCCTTCCGCATCCAGGGGCAGGATGCCAGCCAGCAGCGGGACCTGAAGATCCAGCTCGGCCAGTTCGACAAGGGGCGCGCGCGGCTGCGCGGCACGCTGGAGGACAAGGGCTTCGGCGGGCGCGTGGCGCTGGATGGCTGGTTCGCGGTGCCGGGCGTGGCCGGGCGGCCGCTCTTTGACGGGTCGGCAAGCTTCAACGGCAATCCTGTCCTCGGCGAGCCGAAGGTCCAGATGCCCTTCCAGGGCAGTGCCCGGCTGGTTGTCCAGCGGAACCAGGTGATTGCCGATCCGGTCAATGTGACCCTGGGCGGCGCCGACCAGGGCGTGGCCTGGGCCGGGCAGGCCTATCTCGATCTGGCGACGCCGCGCCCGCGCCTCAAGGCGCGCCTCGATGCGAAACGCATCGACGGTGCCGGGCTGTTCGGCGCCAGTGCGGAGGGCCGGCGGCCGTTCCGGCTCGATGCCGGCCTCGTTCCGGCCGTGTCCTGGCTGGACGGGCAGGTCGAACTCGGCCTTGGCGTGCTGCAATTGCCGGGCGGGCTGGTCCAGAATGTGCTGGTCCGGACCGGCTTCGAAGCGGGCGGTGCCCGGCTCGAGGCCGCCTCGGCGGATCTGCCGGGCGGAACACGCCTCGCCTTCAGCCGCGCCGATGCAGCCGGGACGGCGGTGATCGACGGCAGGCTCGGGGTGGAAACCGAGGAATTGCATGTGCTTGCCGGCTGGCTGCGCGGCGGCGACCATCTGGCGCAATTGCCGCAGCGGGCGCGGCTCGGCGTCCGGCTGAAAGGCGATTTCGCCGGGATCGCGCTCGATGGCTTCGAGATTGACAGCCCGGCCGGACAATTGCGCGGTGCGGGCCGCTTCACGCCCGCCGGCGTGCTGGCCGGTTCGCTGCCCCGACTGGCGCTGGACCTCCGCGCCGAGCGCTTCGATGGCCGCGTGCTGGCGGCGCTGGATCCGCTGCGGCCGGTGCCCGGGCTCGACCTCTCGACGCGGCTGGGCATTGCGCGGCTCGTGGTCGATGGCCGCGACATGGGCGGTCTCGATGTCGATATCGAGCGCGCACAGGAGAGCGGCACCCTGCGGCATCTCCGGCTGACCGGCCCGCGCGGCGAGAGCATCCTCCTTTCCGGCACGGCTTCCGGCGAGGGCCTGAACCTGACCGCCAAGCTGGATGCGCCCCGTCTGGGCGAGCTGAGCCGGGTGGCGGCGGCCCTGCTGCCGGGCACGGCGACGGAGATGATCGTCGCCCGCGCCGCGGCGCTCGAACCGGCCATCGCCGTCGCCAATATCCGGCTGCAGCACAAGGCCGGCGAGGCCACCTGGGATGTGGCCTTTGACGGGAAATTCGCCGGGACCGAGGCCATGGGCCGGAGCCATTCGCTGCTCAAGGGCGACCAGCTCCACCTGTCGCTGGAGGGGCGCCTCGCCAATCCGGAGGGCGCGATCCTGGCCTCGCAGCTTTCGGGCGTGAGCCTGCCGCCGGGCGAGGGGGAAGGGCTCGTGACCTTCCGCGCCGAGGGCAATCCCCGCCGCCTTGTCTCCGGGCAGGTGGAGGCAAGGCTGGGCCAGACCGAATTCCGGCTGGATGGCGGCGTGAATCCGTTCCGTTCGACGCCGGTCGAGGGGCGGCTGACGCTGACGGCCGCCGATGCCGGCCGTGTCGGCCGCGCCCTGATCGGCGACCGGGCGACCCTGGGCGACGGGCGCCCGGCCCGGATTGCCGCCGTGCTGCGCGGCTCGCGCGAGACCATCACCCTCGCCGATCTCGATGCCCGGCTGGGGGATCTGCCGATCCGCGGCGAGATTGCCTTCGACCTGACCCGTGGCGGGCAGGTGGCCGGCCAGATCCGTACGGGCACGCTGGCGCTCGAAGGCCTGCTGGCGCCGGTTCTCGGTCGGGCCTGGCCGGATTTTGCGACCAGTTGGCCGAAGACCGGCTTTGCTATGGCCGTGAGGCCGCCGCTGGCGGGCGATCTCTGGATCGAGGCCGAGCGCCTTGCCCTGCCGGGGGGCACCCTGCTGGAGACACCGCAATTCGTCTTCCGTTTCGGAGCCGATTCCGTGGGGCTGGAAGCGTTCGAGGCCCGTTCGGGCGAGGCCCGGATTTCCGGGACGGTGTCGCTTCTGCGCAAGGGCGATACGGCAGAAGCCGCCGGCCGGCTCGACCTTGCCCGCTGGCCCCTTGCCGCGCCGGGAGGGCGCCTCTCCGGATCCCTGCCTTTCTCGGCTTCCGGCGGCACCTGGCTCGATCTTGTGGCCAGCCTCGCCGGGGCCGGCCAGCTGGCTTTCGATGATCTCGTCATTGCAGGGCTCGATCCCGGCGCCCTGCCACGGGTGAGCGCGACGCCGATCGATGCGATCGACCCTGTCACCGAACTGGTGGTGGGCGGGCTGGTGGACAGGGCGCTCCAGCAGGGCGAATGGCGCGTTCCCGGCCGGTCGCAGCCGGCGGGGATGAGCAACGGGCAATTGCGCGTGAGCCTCGCGCCGGAACGCGCCGGAACCGGGGAAGCGGCGGTGACGATCCAGCCCGCGATCCTGTTCGATCTCGTGCGGCGCGAGGTCGAGGCGCGGTTCCAGCTCCGCCAGGCCGGCATCCCTCCGGGCTGGCGCGGGGCGGCGCCGGAAATCGGGCTCACCCTCGCCGCGCGGCCGGATCCGCGCCGGGCAGGCATGAGCCCGCTGCAACGGCGGATCGATGTCGCCTCGCTTCTCAATGGGTTCCTCGCCATGGCGATCCAGCGCGATCTCGAGAAGGCGGAGGCTTTCGAGGCGGATCTGCGCGAACGTGCCGCGCAATTGCGGCGCCAGCGGGCGGATCAGTACCAGGCCCGGCGCCAGCGCGAGATTCTCGAGGTCGAGGCGGTGATCGAGCAGGAGACAGCGGCGATCCGGCGTCGTGCCGCTGCGGCGGCCGAATTCAACCGGCAGCAGGCTGTCCGGGCCGAGCAGGCCCGCCTCGCCGAGGAGGAAAAGCAGCGCCGCGAGGCGCAGGCGCGGCAGGACCAGGCCACGCCACCGCCGGCCCGGCTGCCGCCGCTCGACCTGACGGCGCCTGTGCCGCCGCCGGGCTAGCCGGCGCTCAGGCTTCCGGATCCGCCTTGCCGGCCAGGATGCCGCCGGTCATCAGCCATTCGAGCAGATGCACCCGGATCGCGGAGGAGAGGTTCCCGTCGCGGCGGTCGCGGTCGATCTCCTCGACCAGCGCGCTGAGGCTCCGGCCCTCGCTCTCGGCCTTCTGCCGCAGGAAGCGCCAGAAAGGCTCTTCCAGCGAGATCGAAGTGGCATGGCCGGCAATGCGCAGGCTGCGCTTGATGATGGCGGGCATCGATCAGCGGGGCTTTTCGGGGCCGGGCTCGATGCGCCCAGCCTCGTGCTGCCGGCTCTGGCGGGTTTCCTCGGCCTTGCGGGCCTGCTTCTCGGCCTTTTTCTGGCCGAAGCGGATGCGGTTTTCCTGCGCCTGTTTCTCGGCCTCGGCGCGGGCCAGCTTCTTCCGGGCCTGCCGGAGATTGATGACGTTGTCGCTCATGGAACCGCACCGGGGGAAGTGAACATCCGGCCCGAACCATGCCTCCAACCGCCGGGGATGGCAATGCGGTGCGGTCCGCCCCCTGCCGGCACGCCGGTTGCGGACCGCGGGGCCCCCTTGTCTCAGCCCGGCGAGATCATCTTTTCCGGGCGGACGATCGCGTCGAAATCATCGGCCGGGATGCCGTCCTTGATCGCTTCCTCGCGCAGGGTGGTGCCGTTCTTGTGCGCGGTCTTGGCGATCTTGGCGGCGCGGTCATAGCCGTATTTTTCCTTGAGCGGCGTGACCAGCATCAGCGAATTGCGCAGGCCGGCCTCGATGTTGTCGAGGCGCGGCTCGATGCCGACCACGCAATTGTCGGTGAAGGAGAGGGCCGCATCGGCCAGCAGGCGGACCGACTGGAGGAAGTTGTAGGCCATCATCGGGTTGAAGACGTTCAGCTCGAAATGGCCCTGGCTGCCGGCAAAGCCGATCGCGGCATTGTTGCCGTGGATATGCGCGGCGACCTGCGTCAGCGCCTCGCACTGGGTCGGGTTGACCTTGCCCGGCATGATCGACGAGCCCGGCTCGTTTTCCGGCAGGGCCAGTTCGCCGAGGCCGGCGCGCGGGCCCGAACCGAGGAAGCGGATATCGTTGGCGATCTTGAAGCAGCTCATCGCCACGGTGGTGATGGCGCCATGGGTCATGACCATCGCGTCATGCGCGGCGAGGGCCTCGAACTTGTTCGGCGCCGAGGTGAAGGGCAGCCCGGTAATGCCGGCGATCTTCTCAGCCACCTTCTCGGCAAAGCCGACCGGCGAGGCGAGGCCGGTGCCGACCGCCGTGCCACCCTGCGCGAGTTCCATCAGCATCGGAAGCGTCATTTCCACACGGGCAATGCCATTCTCGATCTGCTTGGCATAACCGGAAAACTCCTGGCCGAGCGTGACCGGCGTCGCATCCTGCGTATGGGTGCGGCCGATCTTGATGATATGCGCCCAGGCTTTCGCCTTGGCATCCAGCGCCCCGTGCAGGTGCCGCAGGGCCGGCAGCAGCCGTTCCACCACTTCGGCGGCGCAGGCAATGTGCATGGCCGTCGGGAAGGTGTCGTTCGAGGATTGCGACATGTTGACATGGTCATTGGGATGGACCGGCTTCTTCGAGCCCATCTCGCCACCCAGCGTCTCGATCGCCCGGTTCGAGATGACCTCGTTGGCATTCATGTTCGACTGCGTGCCCGAACCGGTCTGCCAGACCACCAGCGGGAAGTGATCGTCGAGCCTGCCGTCGATGACTTCCTGCGCGGCCTCGATGATGATGGCGCCGAGTTTCGGATCGAGCTTGCCGAGCGCGATATTGGCCTCGGCCGCCGCGCGCTTGACGATGCCCAGCGCCTTGATGACCGGCTTGGGCTGCTTTTCCCAGCCGATCCTGAAATTGCCGAGGCTGCGTTCGGCCTGCGCACCCCAATAGGCCGCGTTATCCACCTCGATGGGGCCAAAGGTATCGGTTTCGGTGCGCGTCGCCATGATCGCCTCCTGATTGTTTTGTCGGATGGAGCGCTCGCTAACACGCGCAGGGGGCGGCTTCAACCGCGACGCAAGTCGGGTCCGCCCGCCGGCCGTTCTTTGACAGGAAAGGCCGCGCATGCGACGTTCCGATGCAAGCAGGGGCACGAGAATGAGACGTTTCGGGATCGCCATCTTCCTGGCGCTGGGCTGCGGCTGGTCCACCGGACTGTCGGCGCAGAATGCTCCGCCGCCGGTGAACGAGATCGATCTCAAGCTGTTCGACAAGGCCGAGGTGGACCGGTCCAAGGGCTGCACCTTCGCCCTGTGGCAGGCCAACCGCGATCCCGAGGCCGACCGGTTCGCCTTCATCTTCACCGAACAGTTCCGGGGCACGGCCCATCAGCGCGATGCGGCGCAGATCAAGGTGGGCACCACGATCATCCCGCTGCAGCGGGTCGGGGCAGGCGGCAAGCCGGAGGGGTATGGCGTCCATCCGTTCCAGCTCTACAAGATGCCGGACGAGCAGGGTTATGTCGTTCTCGACCTCAAGCTGGAGCCCGAGCAGGGCGAGGCCGTGGAGATTTCGAGCGGCAAGCTGATGGTGACGATGCTGGGCAAGCTCGCCTTCCGGGCCTCGGTGAAGGGCAGCGCGGGCTGCTATGGCGCGCCCTTGCCCGGACCGGCTGCCGCCGCCCCAGCGCCGGTTGCCGCCGCGCCGCAGCGGCCCGCACAACCCGCCGCGCCGAATGCCGGTGGCGGCGCCTTGACGGCCGGCACGCTCTCCCCCGGCACGGCCGCCGGCGGCAGCCTTTCCGCCAGCAGCCAGACCCGGCCTTCGCCGGGCCCGGCACCGGCCGCGCCACCCGCGCGCCCGGCGCCCGGTCCGGACATGTTCGAGCGCTATTCGGTGCGCCAGCAGCAGGTGCCCGCGCGCTTCCTGCAGGGCATCAACCAGCGGTTCGGCTGCACCGTGCCGGCGCAGCGCAACGGCATCACAGGTTTCCAGATGTCCGAGGAATCGGCGATCTGGCAGATCCCCTGCGACCGGTTCGGCCAGAATGTCACGTCGGTTTTCGCGCTGGTCTATCTGCCGGCGCCGGACCAGCAATACGAGATCCTGGAGACGCCGTCGCCGCGCGGGCTGAACCGGAAGCTGGATTCCGGCGTGCTGATGTCGGCGCGATGGGATGTCCGGAACCGGATGGTCACGTCGCTCTATGCGGCCAGCGACAAGCAGGATTGCGGCATTTTCGAACGCTATGCCGTGACGCAGGAAGGCAAGCTCGCTTTGGTGGAATTTCGCGAGAAGACCCAGTGCGACGGCATGCCGGACCGGCCGGAGCAATGGCCGCTGCTGTTCGGCCGACGCTGAAGCACGGGGTTATTTCTTTTTGCGGAAGGCCTCGAGGCTGACGACTTCCGCGCCGCCTCCGGCTGGCTTTTCGGCATCGCCGGCGGCAGGCGCAACCGGCTTGGCGCGCGATTTCCGGCCCGTCGGGACCTTCTCGACCGCTTCGGCCTGTTTCGGGTCGCCATTTTCCTGGACGGTCGAGGGATCCGGCGCGGAACGCTTGCGCGGCTTGCTGGCTTCCAGCGAGGCAATGGCCTCGAGCTGGTCCTTCACGCTCGGCTCTTCGGGGTCCTCGCCCGAATCATTGTCGGCCTGCGCCTCGTCCGGCGAGAATTTCAGCCCGAACTGCACCGAGGGATCGTAGAAGCCGGTCAGCGCCTCGTAGGGAACCAGCAGGCGCTCGGGCACACCGCCGAAGGAGAGCCCGACCTCGAAGCTGTGGTCGCCGACGATCAGGTCCCAGAACTGGTGCTGGAGGACGATCGTCATTTCCTCGGGATATTTCTCGCGCAGGCGGGTCGAGAGCCGGACACCGGGCGCCTGCGAACGGAAGGTGATGTAGAAATGATGCTCGCCCGGCAGGCCCGCCTTAGCGGCATCCTGCAAAACCTTCCGGACGACGCCGAGCAGGGCTTCCTGCACCATGACATCGTAGCGGATCAGGTCTTCGGACGGCGTGTCGTTCATGGGGTCCCTTGGGATCTGCAACCGGATACTGCCCTGATTCTCCGGCCGGCAGGCAAGATCGTACCGGAATTCTCAGGAAAGTGGCAGGCTTCTGTTGCCAGGCGCCTGCCGGCCCCGCCCTACGGTGCTACCCGCAAGGACTTAGGTTCGGCATTCCAAACCGCGTTACGCGGCCTGGGCAACCGGAGCATAGTTGTCATTCGCAACTATAGGTTTGACCCGATAACGGCGGTATCATGCCGAGCAAAAGTCCACCCTTTACGCCCTCGTCGATCCTGTTTCGCCCCCGCCTCAAGGTCGCTTGCGGCCCTGAGGTGGAGGCGCCGGGTACCGCCCCCGGGTCCGATGGGTTTATTACGACGGCCGTTTATCGCCATAGTCGCCACGAGGACGACCCGCTCAATATAGGGGTGTTGCGTGCCGAAATGAAGGGATAAACGCACAAACTTCCCGATCGCGTCATTTCCGGGAGGAGCAGTGGATTTTCTCGGAAATCCGGTGGCATTCCGCGCGGAATCGTGATCCATTTGGCCCTGCAGCCGTGCCCGCGGGGCCGGCTCCCGATGAAGTCGTGTGGGAGGGAACGTGCATGGATCATCTTGCAGATGTGAAGAAATACACCGCCAAGGTGGATGAGGCCGCCGTCACCGGCATGGCCAAGACCTATGCGCTCGTGATGAGCAAGCCGGATACGCGTTATGTCGCCGCCTCCGACCCGGAAGAGGTCAAGCGCGTGGTCGAGAACTTCTGCAAGAAGAAGCTGGGCCGCAAGGAAAGCGATGCCGACCTGACCGCCGTGGTCAAGGCGCAATGCGAGAAGATGAAGGCGGACCGCACGAAGTCGCGCATCACCGTCTATTATCTCATCGCGGAGCATTTCAAGCAGCTCTCGATGTTCCACCCGAAGTGACATCCCGCTGATGCCGGCCCGGCGCCCGGGAGGCGCCGGAGCAGGTTGTGAATGGCCGGTTCCGACCGGCCATTTTCATCATGAAAAGCCGGTGGCCACCGCTACCCAGCCGCGAATATCGCCATGCAGAACTATCTTGATCTGATGCAGCGCGTCCTCGACGAGGGCGTGCCCAAGCAGGACCGGACCGGGACAGGCACCCTGTCGCTTTTCGGCGCGCAACTGCGCTTCAACCTGGCGGATGGGTTCCCGCTCGTCACCACCAAGAAGGTGCACCTGAAATCGATCATCCACGAGCTGATCTGGTTCCTCGCCGGGGATACCAACATCAAGTATCTCAAGGATCATGGCGTTTCGATCTGGGATGAATGGGCCGACGATCAGGGCGATCTCGGGCCCGTCTACGGGCGGCAATGGCGCAGCTGGGCCCGGCCGGATGGCGGCGTGGTCGACCAGATCGCCGAGTTGCTCGTCGAGATCCGCCGCAATCCGGATTCCCGCCGGCTGATCGTCTCGGCCTGGAACCCGGCCGATATTCCCGACATGGCGCTGGCCCCGTGCCATTGCCTGTTCCAGTTCCATGTGGCGGCGGGGCGCCTGTCCTGCCAGCTCTACCAGCGCTCGGCCGATCTCTTCCTCGGCGTGCCCTTCAACATCGCCTCCTATGCGCTGCTGACGCATATGGTTGCGCAGGTCACGGGGCTGAAGCCGGGCGATTTTGTCCATTCGTTCGGCGATGTGCATCTCTATTCCAACCATCTCGAACAGGCCCGCCTGCAGCTGACGCGGCAGCCGCGCCCGCTGCCGGTGCTGAAGCTCAACCCTGCGGTGACGGATCTCTTCGCCTTCCGGTTCGAGGACATCGCCATCGAGGGCTATGACCCGCACCCCGCCATCAAGGCACCGGTCGCAGTGTGATGGCGGATTCCCCCGTTTCCGGGCCGGGTGGCCGGATCGTGATCGTGGCGGCCGTCGCACGCAATGGCGTGATCGGACGCGAGAACCGCCTGCTCTGGCGGCTGAAGACCGACATGAGGCATTTCCGCGCGCTTACGATGGGCCGGCCGATCCTGATGGGCCGGAAAACCTTCGATTCGATCGGCAAGCCGCTGCCGGGCCGTCATTCCGTGGTGATCACCCGGGATCCCGGCTGGTCGCATGAGGGCGTTGCCGTGGCGCATGATCCGGAGGCCGGGCTGGCCCTGGCCCGCGCGCTGGCGGCCCGGCATGGCCAGGATGAGGTGATCATCGGCGGCGGAAGCGAGATCTACCGTCACTTCATGCCCCTGGCCGACCGCCTGGAGATCACCGAGGTCGAGCTGGCGCCGGAGGGCGATGCCCTGTTTCCGCGCATCGATCCGCAGATCTGGCGGGAGACCAGCCGGCAATCCTTCACCAAAAATGCCGATGACGAAGCAGAGTTTCGCTTCGTTTCCTACCTTCGGCGTTGACCTTCGCGTGGTGAAGACCCAAATGAACACCGTCAAGAACGGGAATGGCCGGAGAAAAAGCGCTTCATGAGTAACGGACCCTGGCAGCCAAGGGGGCAAGGCCCCCGCAACCCAAACCCATGGGGCTCCGGTCCCTCGGGCGGCGGCGGACGTGAGCCACCGGATCTCGAAGACATCCTCCGGCGGAGCCAGGACAAGCTGCGCCGCGTGCTGCCCGGTGGCGGCGGCGGCGATGGCGGCGGGCTTTCCAAGCTCGGCGCGGTCGGCATTGCCTTCCTTGGCCTGCTGGCGATTGTCGGCTGGCTGCTGACCGGCTTCTACACGGTCCGGCCCAACGAGATGGGCATCGAGCGCGTCTTCGGCCGCTTCGCCGCGATCACGGCGCCGGGCCTGAACTGGAACTGGCCCTATCCGATCGGCCGGATCGACAAGCCGACCATCGGTGTCCAGACGATCGAGGTCGGCCTGCGCAGCGGTGCCGGCCCGCGTGGCGGCGTCCGGGATATCCGCGAGGAAAGCCTGATGCTGACCGGCGACGAGAATATCGTCGACGTCGATTTCTCGGTGCTCTGGCTGGTGGATGCCCGCCGGCCCCAGGATTTCGTGTTCAACCTGCGCAGCCCGGAAGCCACGGTGAAGGCCGTGGCGGAAAGCGCCATGCGCGAGATTGTCGGGCGGCGGGACATCCAGCCGATCCTGACCGGCGCCCGCCTCGAGATCGAGCGCGCGGTGCAGGAACTCATGCAGAAGACGCTCAACGCCTATGGCGCGGGCATCATCGTGCAGCAGGTCCAGCTGATGAAGGTTGACCCGCCCAGCGAGGTCATCGATGCCTTCCGCGACGTCCAGGCGGCCCGCGCCGACCAGGAGCGTGCGCAGAACGAAGCCCAGACCTATGCCAACAAGGTCATCCCGGAAGCGCGCGGTGAGGCCTCGCGCATCACCCAGCGGGCCGAGGCGGAACGCGAGCGCATGATCGCGGATGCCCGCGGTGAGGCGGCGCGCTTCATCTCGATCCTGGACGAATACAAGAAGGCGCCGGAAATCACACGGCAGCGTCTCTATCTGGAATCCATCGAACGGATCTATGGTGGCATGGACAAGATCATCATCGACCAGGGCAAGCAGCAGAACGGCGTTGTGCCGCTCCTGCCGCTGAATGACCTGATGAAGCGCGGCACGACCGGGCAGGAGAAACGCTGATGATCCGGTCCGCTCTCGCCTTCATCCTGGCCGGCCTCGTCGTTGTCGGTGGCTCGGCCCTCTTCGTCGTGGACCAGACCGAGCAGGTGATTGTCACCCAGTTCGGCCAGCCTCGGCGCGTCATCACCACGCCGGGCCTCAATGTGAAAATGCCCTTCATCCAGAATGTCATCTCGATGGACCGGCGCACCCTTGATCTCGAGACGCCTTCGGTCGAGGCCATCACCTCGGACCAGAAGCGCCTCGTGGTCGATACTTTCGCGCGTTACAGGATCGACAATCCGCTGCGCTTCTTCCAGGCAACCGGCGGTTCGATGCTGCGGGGCAACCAGCAGCTCGGCACCTTCATGGATGCGGCCCTGCGGCGCGTGCTCGGCGAATCGACCTTCCAGCTTGTCGTCAAGGATGACCGGCAGGGCCTGATCACGCGCATCCGCGACCAGGTCAATGTCGAGGCGCAGGCCCTGGGCGTGTCCATCGTCGATATCCGGATCCGCCGTGCCGACCTGCCGGAGCAGAACAGCCAGGCGGTGTTCCGCCGGATGCAGACCGAACGCCAGCGCGAAGCCGCCGAGCTCCGCGCGCAGGGTACGGAAATCTCCGACCGGATCCGCGCGCAGGCTGACAGGACCGTCACGGTCACCAAGGCCGAGGCGGACCGGCAGGCCCGCGAGGCGCTCGGCAAGGGCGAAGCGGAACGGACCCGGCTTCTGGCCGATTCCTACAACCGCGACGCCGAGTTCTTCGCCTTCTACCGGTCGATGCAGGCTTACGAGGCGGGGCTGAAATCGGGCGATACGCGGCTGGTGATCACGCCGGACAGCGAGTTCTTCAAATATCTGAACAGCCCCTCCGGCGGCGTCCGCGACAAATGACATCGGAGGCCGGCGCCCGTTGCGCCGGCCTTCTTCGTGAAACTTGCCGTTGGTCCTCCCCGGATCAAGCAGAAGCGAGGCACGCATGGGAGCTGAATCAGGCCGGGGGCGGGTGGTCCCCAGGCCGGGCGGTGTGAGACGATGAGTGAATTTCTCACGGCGCTGGCCCTGATGTTTGCGATCGAGGGATTGAGTTTCGCGGCCTTTCCGGCGGCGATGCGCAAGGCCCTCCGGGATGCCTCGGAGATGCCGGAACGGCTCCTGCGGATTCTCGGCTTTGCTGCGGCCGGCCTGGGCGTCTTCCTGGTCTGGGCCAGCAAGGGGTTCCCGGCGTTCAAGCTCTTGTGATTGCAGAAAAAAGCGAGATTTGTGTCGCGTTTGTGCCGCAATTGGACCGTTTGAAAAGAACCATCGCGGGCGGCGATGGCATGGAAAAGAACGAGGGTCATGATGTCGATGAAGACCATCCCGGCAGAAACTGGGTTCACGACGGATCTGGAAGGCAGGCTGCGTGCCGGCCTGTTGCCGCGCCTCCGTCGCGCGGCGGGAGCGGCCGCCCTGGCCGTGATCGTGCTGCTGCCGAACGCCGCTGCCGTGCAGGCGCGGGGCCCGGAGCAGATCGCCGATACGGCCGAGCGCGTCATGGATGCGGTGGTCAATATCAAGGCGAACCAGCGCCAGGCGCAGCGTTCGGTCCCGATGCCGCAGATGCCGCCGGGTTCGCCCTTCGAGGATCTGTTCAACGATTTCTTCAACAGGCGCGGCCCCGGCGGGCAGAACGGCCCCGGGGCGCCGGGACCGCAGCCGAACCAGCGCGCCTCGTCGCTCGGTTCCGGCTTCGTGATCGATGCCGGCGGCACGGTGGTGACGAACAACCACGTCATCGCCGAGGCCAATGACATCACCGTCGTCTTCAATGACGGCACCGAGCTCAAGGCCGAGGTCGTGGGCAAGGATGCCAAGACCGATATCGCCGTGCTCAAGGTGAAGTCGGACAAGCCGCTGAAATTCGTGAAGTTCGGCGACAGCGAGCGGCTGCGTATCGGCGAATGGGTGATCGCGATCGGCAACCCGTTCGGCTTCGGCGGGTCGGTTTCGGCCGGCATCGTCTCGGCCAAGCAGCGCAATATCCGCTCCGGCCCCTATGACAGCTTCATCCAGACCGATGCGGCGATCAACAAGGGCAATTCGGGTGGTCCGCTCTTCAACCTCGATGGCGATGTCGTCGGCATCAACACCGCGATCATCTCGCCGTCCGGCGGTTCGATCGGCATCGGCTTCTCGGTGCCGGCCTCGATCGCCGTGCCGGTGATCGACCAGCTCAAGGAATTCGGCGAAACCCGCCGCGGCTGGCTTGGCGTGGCGATCCAGGACGTGGATGACGACACGGCCGATGCCCTCAAGCTCGGCCGCGCGCGCGGCGCGATGGTGATCAATGTCGACGAGAAGGGTCCGGCCAAGACCGCCGGTCTCGAGCGCGAGGATGTCATCATCCGCTTCGACGGCAAGGATATCCGCCGTTCGAATGACCTGCCGCGGATTGTCGCCCAGACCCCGATCGGCAAGGAAGTCGAAGTCACGGTGTGGCGTGGCGGCAAGGAAGTCTCCCGGCGGGTCACGCTGGGCCGCCTCGACGAATCGCCGCAGCAGGCCTCGGTCCAGACGCGCGAGCCGCAGAACAATCCGGCCAGTGCCTCGGTTCTGGGGCTCGACGTTGCCCCGGTCAGCGCCGAGCTGCGCCGCCGCTACACCATCAAGGACGGCGTGGATGGCGTGGTCGTCACCCGGGTCGATCCGAATTCGGTCGCGGCCGAGCGGCGCATCGCGGTCGGCGATGTCATCGTCGAGGTGCAGCGCGAGCCCGTGCGCAGCGCAGCGGATATCCGCAAGCGGCTCGATGCCCTGAAGGCCCAGGGCCAGCGCCGCGCGCTGTTCTACGTGGCCTCGGGCCCCGAAGGTACGCTTCGCTACGTGACGCTGCCGATCAACTGAGGCTCCGCGCCTCCTGAAAGGCGAGGGCATCCGGCCGCAAGCCGGGTGCCCTTTTTCATGGAACCGGGGTCAGTGCAGGATGTCTTCCTCGCGATAGCCCTGGAAATAGAGCAGGGCCGAGAGGTCACCATGGTCGATCCGGGCATGGGCCGCCTCGGCCACGATGGGCTTGGCATGGAAGGCCACGCCGAGCCCGGCCTCGCCGAGCATGGCCAGATCATTCGCGCCGTCGCCAACGGCGAGCGAAGCTTCGGGCGGCAGCGAGAAGCGGTTGCGCAGCTCCTCGAGCGTCTGTCGCTTGGCTTCCTTGCCGAGGATCGGTTCAGCCACCAGCCCGGCGAATTGCCCGTCCTCGACGATCAGCGTGTTGGACCGATGCATGTGGAAGCCGATCTTCTGCGAGATCGGGCCGGTGAAAACCGTGAAGCCACCGGAAACGAGGGCGGTGAAGGCGCCGTGATGCCGCATGGTCATCACCAGTTCGCGGCCGCCGGGCGTCAGGGTGATGCGATCGGCGATCATCTCGTCGACGATGGTGACGGGCAGGCCCTTGAGCAGGGCGACCCGTTCGCGCAGGGCCGGCTCGAAGGCGATCTCGCCCCGCATCGCCCGTTCGGTGACCGCGCTGACATGCGCCTTGAGACCGGCAGCATCGGCCAGCTCGTCGATGCATTCCTGTCCGATCATGGTGGAGTCCATATCCGCCAGGAAAAGGCGCTTGCGCCGCCCGGCGCCAGGCTGGACCACCAGGTCCACCGGCAGGGCGCCCATGGCGTCGCGCAGGGCGCTGGCCCAGCGTGCCGGTTCCTCGGCGGTGGTGAAGTGGAAATCCGCGGCATGGCCGGTCGCGAGGATCGCGACTTCGGCCGCCGGCAGGACAGAGCGGGCCCGTGCGATCGCGGCCATGTCGAGGCAGCTCTGCCCCGGGGCGCTCACGAGGGTGGCCACGAGGGCGCGCGAGGTGGGATGGGACATGGGCTCGCCTTCTCCGCTGCAAGGGGTTAGGAACCGGCGGTATCGACCTCCTCGGGAATTGGCAAGATGCCCTTCGCCACTTTGATTGCCGGGCCTACGGCCAGCGGAAAATCCGCGCTGGCGCTTGCCCTTGCCGAACGGCAGGGCGGGGTGGTCGTCAATGCGGATTCGATGCAGGTCTATGCCGATCTCGCCGTGCTCTCGGCCCGGCCGGCACCGGAGGAGGCCGCGCGAGTGCCGCATGCCCTGTACGGGTTCGTGCCGGCCGGCGAGGAATTCTCGGTCGGGCGCTGGCTCGAGGCCATCGCTCCGCTGGTCCGGGCCGCGCGGGCGGGCGGCGCGCCGCTCGTCATTGTCGGCGGGACCGGCCTCTATTTCCGGGCGCTGGTCGAGGGGCTGGTGCCGACACCCGCCATCGCGTTGGCGATCCGGGAGGAATGGCGGGCCCGGGCCGGGGCAGGGCATGATCTCCATGCCGAACTGGCCAGCCGCGACCCGGCCCGGGCCGCGCAGCTCCATCCGGCCGATACGCCCCGCCTGCTGCGGGCGATCGAGCTGCATGCGGCGACGGGGCGCGCCTATTCGGACTGGCTGGCGGAAAATCCCGGCCAGCCGGTCCTCGCAACCGGTGAATGGTCCGGGTTTTTCCTCGATCCGCTGCGGGCGCCGCTCCATGCGGCGATCGATGCACGCTTCCGGGCGATGATCGCGGCGGGCGCGCTCGACGAGGTGCGCCGCCTGGTGGCATGGCAGCCGGCCCTGCCGCGCAATCTCGGGATCATGAAGGCGCATGGCGTGCCCCATCTGGCCGAGCATCTCGCCGGACGGCTCGATCTCGAAGGCGCGATCCTCCGCGGGCAGGCGGATACCCGCGCCTACGCAAGGCGGCAGGTGATCTTCGCGCGGCGCTACCTCGCGCCGCCGGGATGGCGCTGGCTCGAGACCGCGCAGGCTGCTCTGGCAGGGGGCTGAATTCAGGCCGCTTCGGTGCTGCCCTTCGGCCCGGCCTGAACGTCGATCTCGGTCGCCACCTTGTTCCGGCCGCTGCGCTTGGCTGTGTAGAGCGCGCGGTCGGCGCGGTTGATCAGGTCGTCGAGATTGGAGGTCTTGCGGTTCATCGCGATGCCGAGGCTGATCGTCGCCCGGATTTCCTGCTCGCCTGCAGCCACGACGGTCTGCTCGACACGGCGGCGGAGCTTCTCGGCAAAGGCCATGGCGGATTCGGCATCGGTATCCGGCAGGAGGATCGTGAATTCCTCCCCGCCCATGCGGGCGGCAATATCCGTATTCGGCCGCAGCAGCGCCTTTATGATATCCGCCACACGGCGCAGGACCGTGTCGCCGGCACTGTGGCCATGGGCGTCGTTCACGCGCTTGAAATGGTCGATGTCGATCGTGACCATCGCGCAGGGGCGATGGGCAGTCTGCGCCTCGGCCAGTTTCAGCATCGCGGCATCGCGGAAGGCGCGCCGGTTCGGCAGCGCGGTGAGCGGGTCGAGATGGGCCAAGGCCCAGAGTTCCTGTTCGAGACCGCGCCGCTGTTCCATCTCGTCCATCAGCATCTTCCGCTGATGGACGAGTTCGAGAAAGTCGCGCTGCTTGTCGGTGATGTCGACCACGCTGATCAGCAGGCCATCGCGCATCGGGGCGGCATGCATCTGGTACCAGCGGGAGCCGGCATCGCCGCTATGGTGATAGTCGAAGCTCTGCGGCTTGCCGCTGCGCAGCACCGCCAGATGCCGGTCCCAGGGGCCGAGCGCAGTGCCATCGGCCCATGCAGCGGTGATCGAGAGCCCCTGCAGGGCCTGGGGCCCGGGCTGGCCGGATATCTCGATGCCGCGGGCATTGGCTGCGATGATCCGGGCATCGACGATTTCATTCTGCGCATCGCGGACGGGCGCCGCAACATAGGCCCCGTGCGGCATGGCATCGAGGATGGCCCGGAAGAATTCGTGCTTGAATTCGCGCGGCATGCAAAGGGCGACGATGATCGGCCGGCCTTCCGCATCCGTGATCGGCAGGAACAGGCATTCCCAGCGATGGACGCGCGCATCGGGGCCCGAGAGGTGGTTCACGCAGACCGCGTCCTGGGCGAGGGCCGCCTCGCGGCAGCCCAGCCGATAGAACCCGGCCACATCCTTGCCGATGGCCGCCGTCGTCTTCGCGCCGAGGGGAGTCCCGGCATCGTCGGGCACCTGGTTTCCGGCATAGAGGAAGGCGAATTCGCCCTCTTCAGCCGGCTCGATGACCACGAGATTCTGTCCGTATTGCTTCATCACGTCGCGATCGAGCATCGCGATGGTTGCAGCAGCCGACGACGCGCGCGCGCTCCGGAAGCGGCGCAGAAGCAAGCTCGCTTCCGCACTCCGCAACCGGACCTCCAGGTCGGCGGTGAACAATTCGTTGGTCAATCGGGGTTCCACCGGCACTATGACAAAACTCACAAAACGATGCGGCAAAATGCTTGAGAAAAGATGTGTCCTTCATAATTGTTTTGAAACGAAGCTGATTGGACCGAACCCGGGAAAACGGCGCGCGCCCTGCCCGCCGGGCCGGCAGCCCCGGGCCCTGCTTTCTTGGTCAAATTGAGGATTGACGCTGTTTCCGGCGCTGTGTAGCGTGCGGCTCGAATTGCCGACGAGGGTTCCATGTCGCTTCTTATTGTACGCAGTGCGCCGAGGATGGGGCTGGCCTGAGCCAGAACTCCACATCGGCGCGCATCCAAAGGCCCCCTGAGGGCCTTTTTTGTTGCCCGATTCCCGACGCTGCCGATCCAGGAAGCACCCGAGCCGACCGATCACGGGAGACGACCATGAGTGAGATGATGACCGGCGCCGAAATGGTGGTGCGTGCGCTGCAGGACCATGATGTGAACCACATCTTCGGCTATCCGGGCGGCGCGGTCCTTCCGATCTACGATGCGTTGTTCCAGCAGAATTCCGTCCAGCATATCCTCGTCCGCCACGAGCAGGGCGCCGTGCATTCGGCCGAGGGCTATGCGCGGTCCTCCGGCAAGGTGGGCGTGGTGCTGGTGACGTCGGGTCCCGGCGCGACCAATGCGGTGACCGGCCTCACCGATGCCCTGATGGATTCGATCCCGATCGTCTGCTTCACCGGGCAGGTGCCGACGCATCTCATCGGTTCCGACGCGTTCCAGGAATGCGATACGGTGGGTATCACCCGCCATTGCACGAAGCACAATTACCTCGTGAAGCGGATCGAGGACCTGCCGCGCATCATCCATGAGGCCTTCTATGTCGCCCGTTCGGGCCGGCCGGGCCCCGTCGTGATCGATGTGCCGAAGGACATCCAATTCGCGCGCGGCGCCTATACGCCTCCCGGCGAGATCATCCACAAATCCTACCGGCCGAAGATGGATGGCGACAGCGCCCGGATCGAGGCTGCCCTGGCCCTGATGGCCAAGGCGAAAAGGCCGGTCTTCTATACCGGGGGCGGGATCATCAATTCCGGCCCGGAAGCCAGCCGCCTGCTGCGGGAATTCGCGCAGATCACCGGGTTCCCGGTGACGTCGACGCTGATGGGGCTGGGTGCTTTCCCGGCAAATAATCCGCAATGGCTTGGCATGCTGGGCATGCATGGCACCTACGAAGCCAATCTCGCCATGCATGGCTGTGACGTGATGGTCAATCTCGGCGCGCGGTTCGATGACCGGATCACCGGGCGGCTCGACGCCTTCTCGCCGGGATCGAAGAAGATCCATGTCGATATCGATCCGTCCTCGATCAACAAGAACGTCAAGGCCGATATCGGCATTGTCGGCGATTGTGCCCGTGTGCTGGCCGAGATGATCCGCATCTGGCGCGAGAAGAAGTACCAGGCGGATCCCGAGGCGCTGAAGGGCTGGTGGGGCGAGATCAACAGATGGCGGGCGCGCAATTCGCTCGGCTATCAGAATTCCGACAGCATCATCAAGCCGCAATACGCGATCGAGCGGCTCTATGCGCTGACCAAGGACCGCTCGACCTATGTGACGACCGAGGTGGGGCAGCACCAGATGTGGGCGGCCCAGCATTTCCATTTCGACGAGCCGAACCGCTGGATGACCTCGGGCGGGCTCGGCACGATGGGCTATGGCCTGCCGGCAGCGATCGGCGTGCAGATGGCGCATCCGGATGCGCTGGTGATCGACATTGCCGGCGAAGCGTCGATCCTGATGAACATGCAGGAAATGTCGACGGCGGCGCAGTATCGCCTGCCGGTCAAGATCTTCATCCTCAACAACGAGTATATGGGGATGGTGCGGCAATGGCAGGAATTGCTGCATGGCGGGCGGTATTCCGAGAGCTATTCCTCCGCGTTGCCGGATTTCGTCAAGCTGGCCGAGGCCTATCACGCCAAGGGCATACGCTGCGCGGATCCCGCGCAGCTCGATGCCGCCATCCAGGAGATGATCGACTATCCCGGCCCGGTGATCTTCGATTGCCTCGTCGCCAAGGAAGAGAATTGCTTCCCGATGATCCCCTCGGGCAAGGCGCATAACGAGATGATCCTGCCGGACTTTACCGGCAAGGTCGGTGATGTGATCGACGCCAAGGGCAAGCAGCTGGTGTGACGATGTTCACCCTCACCGAACTCGAAGCCGCGCATCGCGTGGTGCAGGCGGCCATGCCGCCGACTCCGCAGCTGGCCTGGCCGCTTCTTGCGGCCCGGCTGGACGCCGAGCTTGTGGTCAAGCACGAGAACCATACGCCGACGGGCGCTTTCAAGGTGCGCGGCGGGCTGGTCTATCTTGACCGGCTGAAGCGCGAGCGGCCGCAGGTGGCGGGCATCATCTCGGCGACGCGCGGCAATCACGGCCAGAGCCTGGCTTTTGCCGGCCGCCAGCACGGCGTGAAGGTGACGATCCTCGTGCCGCGCGGCAATTCCACCGAGAAGAATGCCGCGATGAAGGCGTTCGGGGCCGAATTGATCGAGCATGGCGAGGATTTCCAGGCCGCGCGCGAGGAGGCGATGCGGCTTGCCGCGACGCGCGGGCTCGAAATGGTGCCGTCCTTCCATCGCGATCTCGTCATGGGCGTGGCGACCTATGCGCTGGAATTGCTGCGCGCCCATCCCGATCTCGCGCGGATCTATGTCCCGATCGGGCAGGGCTCGGGCATTTGCGGCTGCATCCTCGCGCGGGACCTGCTGGGCCTGAAGACCGAGATCATCGGCGTGCAATCGGTGGGCGCCCCGGCCTATGCCCTGTCCTTCGCGGCGGGCAGGCTGGTTTCGACCGAGAATGCCATCACCCATGCCGATGGCATGGCGACCCGCGTGCCGGATGCGGATTCGCTCGAGATTGTCCGGAAGGGGGCCGCGCGCATCGTGCAGGTCACGGATGACGAGATCGCCGCCGCGATCCGGGCCTACTGGACCGACACCCACAATCTTGCCGAAGGCGCCGGTGCGGCGCCTCTCGCTGCCGCGATGCAGGAAAAGGCCGGGCTCACCGGCAAGACCGGCGTCATCCTGTGCGGCGGCAATATCGATCTTGCCCTGTTCCAGCGCTGGGTGCTGATGCCCCCGGCGGCTGCTGTTGCCTGACGAGGAACCGAGACATGAAATCGCATTATGCCGACCAGACCGAGAAGCCCGTGACCGAGCGCCGGACATTCTGCGTGCTGGTCGATAACGAGCCGGGCGTGCTGGCCCGGATCGCCGGGATGTTTTCCGGGCGCGGCTACAATATCGAGAGCCTGACGGTCTCCGAGACCGAGCACGAGAAGCATCTCTCGCGCATCACCATCGTCACCTCGGGCACGCCTTCCGTGCTGAACCAGATCGAGGCGCAACTCGACCGGCTCGTCCCGGTGCACAAGGTTGTCAACCTTTCCGCCAAGGCCTCGATCGAGCGCGAGCTGGCTTTGGTCAAGGTGGCGCAATATGGCGAGCATCGCGGCGAACACCGGATGGAGGCCTTGCGCCTCGCCACGGCCTTCGGGGCCAAGACGGTGGATGCGACGCTCAATTCCTTCATCTTCGAGCTCGCTGGCCCGGCCGATGATGTCGAGCGTTTCATCAACCTGATGACGGCGATCGGCCTTGTCGAGGTCTCGCGGACCGGTGCGGCCGCGATCGCCCGCGGCGCGGAGGAAATGTGAGCGTCCATTCCGGATGCTCATGAACCCATTCCAGCCTTTCGTTTGAACCCGGCTTCCGGCGCGCCTAGCCTTGCGCCTTCCTTCTGCTGCAGGCTTCCGGATGCCCCTTGATACGCTGATCGCTTTTCTGGGTTTTGCCTTTGCCAGTTCGGTCACGCCCGGGCCGAACAACATGATGCTGCTCGCTTCCGGCGTGAATTTCGGCCTGAGGCGAACGCTCTGGCATGTGGCCGGGATCAATATCGGCTTTCCGGTGATGCTGCTGCTCTCCGGCCTCGGGCTCGGGCAGGTCTTCATCCGCTACCCCTCGGTCTATACCGCGCTGAAGGTGGTGGGCATCGCCTATATGCTCTGGCTGGCCTGGAAGATCGCGCGGTCGGGGCCGGTGGGCGAGGGCGGTGCCCAGGCCGGCCAGCCGATGACCTTCCTGCAGGCCGCCGCGTTCCAATGGGTCAACCCCAAGGCCTGGGCGATGGTGGTCGGCGCCATCGCGGCCTATACCGTGCCGGAAAACTATACCGGCTCGCTGGTGATCATCACGCTGGTCTATGCCTTGACCGGCACGCCGGGCTCGCTCGCCTGGGCGGCCTTCGGTGCGGCCTTGCGGAGTTTCCTGCGCGATCCCGTGAAGGTGCGCTGGTTCAACCTTGTCATGGCCATCCTGCTGATCGCGTCGCTCTATCCCGCCGTGATGGATCTGCTCGGGCGATAGGGGATGGCTGAATCCATTTGACCGGGCGCCAGTGCTGGCGTAGGAAAGCACCGAACCGTAACGTTCGTTACGGCGCTCTCCGCCCTTGCACAGGTCCCCATGACCGCGCTTGCCGCCCCTGTCGAACCCGAGATCAGCGCCCGCCAGGCCGAGGTGCTGGATGCGGTTTTGCGCCAGCTCGTGACGGACGGGAACAGCCTGACGATGAGCGCTGTCGCCCGCCGCGCCAGCTGCTCCAAGGAAACGCTCTACAAGTGGTTCGGCGATCGCGACGGCCTGCTCAACGCCACGGTGAAATACCAGGCGGCGCGCGTCCATGTGGCCGCGATCGGGCCCGATCCGCTTGACCGTGCGGCGCTGACGGCGCGGCTCGAGGGGTTCGCCCTCAACTGGCTGACCGTGATTTCCTCCGAGACCTCGCTGGCGCTCAACCGCGTGGCGATCGGGCAGGCGGGGGCTGACAAATCGCTCGGCGCCATCGTGCTGGCCAATGGCCGCTTCGCCCTCGGGAGCCGGATGAAACCGGTGCTGGAAGCCGGGCGCAAGGCCGGGCTGCTGGCTTTCGAGGATGCCGAGGAGGCGTTCCGCACCCTGTTCGGGCTGGTGGCGCGCGATGTCCAGATCCGGCTCCTGCTGGGGGATACGCCCGGCCTCGACCCCGAATGCATCCGCGCCGACGCCATCCGCGCCGTCGCCCAGTTCTTCGCGCTTTACGGCGCTCAACCCGGGGGCGGCAAGGCCGCACCCTGAACCCTCGACCGGAAGGAAACGTCCATGCGTGTGTATTATGATCGTGACGCCGATCTCAACCTGATCAAGTCGAAGAAGGTTGTCATTGTCGGCTATGGCAGCCAGGGCCGTGCCCATGCGCTGAACCTGAAGGATTCGGGCGCCAAGGAGATCCGCGTTGCCCTGAAGCCGGGTTCGCCGACCGCCAAGAAGGTCGAGGCCGATGGCCTGCAGGTCATGTCGGTGGCGGATGCCGCCAAATGGGCCGACCTGATGATGATGGCGACGCCGGACGAACTCCAGGCCGACATCTACAAGAACGAGATCGCGCCGAATATCCGCGACGGTGCCGCCATTGCCTTCGCGCATGGCCTCAACGTGCATTTCGGCCTGATCGAGCCGAAGAACACGATCGACGTGGTGATGATCGCCCCGAAGGGCCCGGGCCATACGGTGCGCTCGGAATACCAGCGCGGCGGCGGCGTGCCCTGCCTCGTGGCCGTGAACCACAATGCCTCCGGCAATGCGCTGGACCTCGCCCTGTCCTATGCCTGCGGCGTGGGTGGCGGCCGTTCGGGCATCATCGAGACGAATTTCCGCGAGGAATGCGAAACCGACCTGTTCGGCGAGCAGGTCGTGCTTTGCGGTGGCCTGGTCGAACTGATCCGTGCCGGTTTCGAAGTGCTGGTGGAAGCCGGCTATGCGCCGGAAATGGCCTATTTCGAGTGCCTGCACGAAGTGAAGCTGATCGTCGACCTGATCTATGAAGGCGGCATCGCCAACATGAACTATTCGATCTCCAACACGGCCGAATGGGGTGAATATGTCAGCGGTCCGCGGATCATCACGGCCGAAACCAAGGCCGAGATGAAGCGCGTGCTGCATGACATCCAGACCGGCAAGTTCACCTCGGATTGGATGCAGGAATACCGCTCCGGCATGGCCCGGTTCAAGGGTATCCGCCGCATGAATGACGGCCACCAGATCGAGGAAGTCGGCGAGAAGCTGCGCGGCATGATGCCGTGGATTTCCAAGAACAAGCTGGTCGACAAGACCCGCAACTGAGCGATTCCCCTGCGCGGATCGTGCGGACGGGCGCCTTCGGGCGCCCGTTTTCGTTGGCGCCGCCATCAGGACGGGCATCGACGCCCCTGCAAAGATTCCCCTGAACTATGAAGATTTGAACGCAAAATCCGATGAAATTGAAAAGGAGCGTGCCTAGTATCTGCCCGCGCCGGACCGATATGCAGGAACAGATCCTCCGGCTGCAGGGGGAAACCGGAGATGCATTGCAATCCTGGTGCCGCGCCGGAGCGCGCGGCCGCGATGCGGGCGGCAATCGAACGCCTCTACAGCGCGCGGATGGCGGGTGACGTCGAGGCCGTGCTGGCGGAAGTCAATGACGATGTCCATTACGCGGTGATGGGGCAGATTGCCGGCCAGCCGCTCGCGCCGGCGATCCGCGGGCGGATCGCGCTCCGGAGCTATTTCAAGGGCCTTTTCGAGCGCTGGCTCTGGGACGGGATGGCCGTGCGCACCATCATCATCGGGGAGGAAAGCGCCGCGGTGGAAACCGGCGGGGCGATGATCCACACGGTGTCGAACCAGCGGTTCACCACGGATGTCTGTGCGGTGCTGGGCTTCCGCGACGGAAAGGTCTCGACGATCCGGGAATATTGCGACAGTTTCACCATCGTCCGGATTGCCGGGCTGGCCCTGTAGGGGCAGGCAGGGGCCGGCTCCGGAGTGTGCATGTCGAGCCGACCGTTCCGCCTGGCCACGTTCAATGTCGAGAACCTGTTCTCGAGGCCGGATTTCTGGGATCCGCAGCGCCGCACCGACCAGCAGATCGGCAATGTGCTGTTCGAGGACCGGCATGAAGCCACCCGCGTGCGCCGGATCGTCGAGGCGGCCCATTCCGACGAGAAATGCCAGCTGACGGCTTTGGCCCTGCTGGCGACGCAGGCCGATATCCTCGCGCTGCAGGAGGTGGATTCCGCCGATGCGCTGCGCAGCTTCCGCGAGACCTATCTCAAGAAGCTTGAATCGCCTCATGTCGCCCGGACCATCAAGGCCGCCCTGGCCCGTGATGCCGGGCTCGACAGCGAGGCGATCCGCCGGCTGCGGGAACAGGCGATCGCCGATGTGAACTATCGCCATCTCAGCGTGATCGACGGCAATGACCGGCGCGGCATCGATATCGGGCTGCTTTCCCGGGTCGGCTGGTCCTCCATCCGGAGCCATGCGGATCTCACCTTCGAGGAGGCGGGCGTCTGGCCCGAGGGGATCGAGGAGATCCGGGAGGGACCACCCGATTCGCCCCGCCGGCTGACGCGGCAGGACCGGGTGTTCAAGCGCGATCTCGTCGAGGTGGATTTCCAGATCGACGGGCGCGAATTCACGCTGTTCTGCTGCCACCTCAAATCGATGACGGGCGGGCGCGAAGCCACGCGCGTCATCCGGCAGGCGGAGGCCGAGGCGATCCGCACGCGGATCGAGCGGCGCTTCGCCAGCCATCGTGGCGGGCCGGCCGCGGCCAACTGGGCGGTGGCGGGGGATTTCAACGACTATATGGAGATCGATGGCGATCCCGCCCCGCGTGACCTGATGACCGGGCGGCCGAGCCCCGGCGGGATCGGGGCGCTGCTCGACCCGGAATTCGCGGTCAATCTCGTCGCGCGCCGCCCGGCCGAGGATCGCTGGACGGCCTATCATCCGCCAGACGATGTCTATTGCCAGCTCGACTATATCCTTGTCTCCCCGGCCCTTGCCGCCGCCAATCCGGATGCGGTGCCCGAGATCATCCGGCAGGGCCAGCCCTGGCGGGCGCAGCGCCATGACGGACCGCGCTTCCCCAGGATCGGCTGGGACCGGCCGAAATCCTCCGATCATTGCCCCGTCGTCGTGACGCTGCGCCTGCGATAGGGCCGCATGTTTTCGGTTGAACCGGCTCCGGGCCTGACCTAGCTTCGCGCACAACCAGAAAAACGGTCGGGGACGAGATGCAGGACCAGCTCGGAACGAGGGCGCCGTGATGCAGCCTTCCGGTTTTTCCGCCATGCCGGCGGTGGCGTTGCGCGGGGTTTCGGTTGCCTATGGCCTGACCGGCGGCGGGCGTTACGAGGCCGTGCAGCCGGTCGATGTCCAGGTGGCGGATGGCGAGTTCGTGGCGGTTCTCGGCCCGACCGGCTGCGGCAAATCCACCCTGCTCAATATCGCCGCCGGCCTGATGCCCCCCTCCTCGGGCGAGAGCCTGATCTTCGGCCAGCGCCTGCAGGGGCTGAACACGCAGGCCGGCTACCTGTTCCAGCAGGATGCCCTGATGCCGTGGAAGACCGCGCGCGACAATGTCGCGATCGGGCTCGAGGTCCGCGGTACTTCACGGCGCGACGCTCTCGAGGCGACAGACCAGTTCCTCGCCAAGGTCGGGCTTGCCTCGTTCGGCGACCGCTATCCCCACCAGCTTTCCGGCGGCCAGAAGAAGCGCGTGGCGCTGGCGCAGGTGCTGGTGCGCGAGCCGAAGATCCTGCTGATGGACGAACCCTTCGGCCCGCTCGATGCGCAGACGCGCCTGATCATGAGCGAGTTGCTGCTGGATCTCTGGCAGGCCGACCGCAAGGCGGTGATGTTCGTGACGCATGATCTCGACGAGGCCATCGCCCTGTCCGATCGCGTTCTCGTCATGTCGGCCGGGCCGCGCTCGTCGATCATCGGGGATTTCCCGATTCCGCTGGCGCGGCCGCGGGACATTGCCGAGGTGCGCTCGGAGCCGGAATTCCACCGCCTCCATGCCGCGATCTGGAACACGTTGCGCGACGAGGTCCGCAAGACCTATGGCCTGAGCAATACCGCGAAGGAGATCCGCGCATGAGCCGCACCAAGCTCCTCTTCCTGCAGGTCATGGTGGCCGTGGTGGTGCTGGTCTTCTGGCATGTCTTCTCCACGGTGCCGCTGGGGACCGGCTCGGATGGCAAGCCCTATTACCTGCTGCCGCAATTCTTCTTCTCAACGCCGCTGAAGGTGATCGAGCGCGTCTTCCTGATGTTCTGGGAGGGCACGGTCTACAAACACCTGATGATCACGCTGACCGAAGCCGTGCTTGCCTTTGTCATCGGTGCCACGGCCGGGGTGCTGATCGGGTTCTGGTTCGCGCGGAAGCCGCTGGTGGCCGCCGTTTTCGACCCCTATGTGAAGATGATGAATGCACTGCCGCGCGTCGTGCTGGCGCCGATCTTCGCGCTGTGGTTCGGCCTCGGCATCTGGTCCAAGGTCTGGCTCGGGGTCACGCTGGTCTTCTTCATCGTGTTCTTCAACGTCTACCAGGGCGTGCGTGAGGTCAGCCCGGTCGTGCTGTCCAATGCGCGGATGCTCGGCATGAACGAGCGGCAATTGCTGCGCCATGTCTATTGGCCGGCGGCCCTGTCCTGGGTGTTCTCGTCGTTGCATACCTCGGTGGGATTCGCGGTGGTCGGCGCGGTGGTGGGCGAGTATCTCGGCTCTTCGGCCGGGCTTGGCTACCTGATCCACCAGGCCGAGGGCGTGTTCGATGTGACGGGCGTCTTTGCCGGCATGGTGATCCTGATGATCTTCGTCATGGTCATCGATTTCTTCGTCACGCTGATCGAGAAGCCGCTGCTGGTCTGGCGGCCGTCGGAGACCCGGACGGTGCAATAGCCGCCCGGCAGATCGATTGCCAAGCCTGCCAGCGGCATGCAGGATGGAACAACAAGGCCGTGAACCGGCCGAGCCCGAACAGGAGAGGAAAGACCGATGGAAAGATTGTCCCGCCGGAACGTGATGGCCCTGGGTGTTGTCGGGTCTGCGCTGGTTGCCGCGCCCGGCCTGATCGGCCGCGCCGCCGCCGTCGAGAAATCGAAGGTGATCATGGGCGTGGGCGGCAAGTCGCTGCTTTATTATCTCCCGCTGACGATTGCCGAGCGGAAGGGCTTCTTCAAGGATTTCGGGCTCGATCCGGAAATCAACGATTTTGCCGGTGGCGCCCGCTCGCTGCAGGCGCTTGTCGGCGGCTCGGTGGATATCGTCGCCGGTGCCTACGAGCACACGATCCGCATGCAGGCCAAGAGCCAGGATATCCGGGCCGTCATCGAGATGCTGCGCTACCCGACGATTGTCATCGGCATCCGCAAGGACCTGGCCGGCAAGGTGAAGTCAGCGAAGGATTTCAAGGGCCTGAAGATCGGCGTCACCGCACCGGGCTCCTCCACCTACATCACGGTGCTGCATGCGATGGTGAAGGAAGGCCTCAAGGCCGAGGATGCGAGCTTCATCGGCGTCGGCGGCGGGGCCAGCGCCGTGGCCGCCATGAAGAAGGGCGAGATCGATGTGATCTCGCATCTCGACCCGGTCATCGCCAAGCTCGAGGCGGACCAGGATATCGTCACGCTGATCGATACCCGGACCGAGAAGGGCACGAATGACCTGTTCGGCGGCTCGAACCCGGCCTCCTGCCGCTATGTGAAGCAGGACTTCATGGAGAAGAATCCGCAGACGGTACAGGCCGCCGTCAACGGCATCTACAAGGCGCTGCGCTGGATCAACAAGTCCAAGCCGGAGGAGATCGCCGATGCCGTGCCGGAATCCTACCATCTCGGCGACAAGGCGCTCTATGTCCGGGCGGTGAAAGCCTCCCAGTCGGCCTATTCCGAAACCGGGATCATGGCGCAGAGCGGCATGAAGTCCGTCTATGACACGCTCAAGGCGCTCGACAAGGAAATGGCGGGGGCGAATGTCGACCTGTCCAAGACTTTCGTTCCGACCTTCGCGGTGAAGGCCGCGTCGATGGTCAGCTGACGGAGCCGAGTTCAGGCTTCAGGCTTGCCGCGTCCGGCGCGCCGGGGCACAAACGGGAAGGGGCGGGGGACCGCCCCTTTTTCCGTGCGGGACCCTGCCATGAATGTTCTCTCCATCCAGTCGCATGTTGCCTATGGCCATGTCGGCAATGCCTCGGCCACCTTTCCGATGCAGCGGCTCGGCGTCGAGGTCTGGCCGGTCCATACCGTGCAGTTCTCGAACCATACCGGTTATGGCGCCTGGCGTGGCCAGGTCTTCGAAGCTGGGCTGATCGCCGATCTCGTCGAGGGGATTGCCGAGCGCGGCGTGCTGCCCTCCTGCGATGCCGTGCTGTCCGGCTATATGGGATCGCATGAGACCGGCGAGGCCATTCTCGGCGCAGTGGCGCGGGTGAAGGCGGCCAATCCGGCCGCGCTCTATGCCTGCGATCCGGTGATCGGCGATGTCGGGCGGGGCATCTTCGTCCGGCCGGGCATTCCAGAATTCATGCGCGACAGGGCCGTCCCGGCGGCGGATATCGTGACGCCGAACCTGTTTGAACTGGAATACCTGACCGATCGGTCAATCCATTCCGTCCCTGATCTGCAGGAGGCGTTGCAGCAGCTTCATGCCTGCGGGCCGCGGCTTGTGCTGGTCACATCGCTGGCCACCAAGGAGACTCCGGCGGAGGCGCTCGATCTCGTGGCCTCGTCCGGGCAGGGGCTGTTCCGGCTGCGAACGCCGCGGCTCGAGGCGAATGTCAACGGGCTGGGCGATGCGATCGCCGCCCTTTTCCTCGTGCATGTCCTCCGGGAGCAGGACCCGGCGCGCGCCTTGCAACTGGCGGGCTCGTCGGTTTTCGGCCTGCTCCGGCGGACGGTCGAGGCCGGTTCGCGCGAGATCCTGACCATCGCCGCGCAGGATGAATTCGTCCATCCGGCGCAGCTTTTCCCGGTCGAGCGGATCGCATGAAAAAGGCCGGCTTGCGCCGGCCTTGATCATCCTGTCCGGGCAGGTGCCCGGGCGGGCAGCGGCCGCTCAGAAGCGGACCTTGCCCTTGATGGCTTCTTCGGCGTTCTTCGGCACGACATTGCGCGCGACGAAGTCTTCCCAGTTCTTGAAGCGGCCATTCTTGGTGCGTGCCTCGATGATGTCCTTGGCGCGGGCCGGGCCGATCTGCGGCAGCTTGTCGAGTTCGGTTTCGGTCGCCGTGTTGAGGTTGATCAGCGTGCCCTGCGTCGCGGCCGGGGCAGCCGCTGCCGGAGCAGCCGGAGCGGCGGGACGCGGCGCCTGGGCGGCAGGAGCAGCCGGGGTGGTCGCAGCCGGGGCGGCCGGGCGGGGCGCTTGGGCAGCGGGGGCAGCCGGAGCGGCGGGCGGCGTCGTGCGGGGCGCCTGAGCCGGAGCGGCCGGGGCCGGAGCGGTCGGGGCCGGAGCGGCCGGCGGGCGGGTCTGCGTGTTCGGTTGCTGGGTCGTGGCCTGCGCGAAGGCAGCGCCGGTGCCGATGACCAGGATCGCGGCGATTTTGGAAAGACGGGTCGTCACCATAAAACACTCCTTTGAGTGCAGCCCCTCATGCCCACGCCTCATGTCCCGGGGCCGGGCATGACGGCGGAAGGATTCGGTTCCGATCCTTCATAAGCAATTCCTATAACAGCTTTCGTGAATTGTCGCGCAATTGGCTGTTGGGCTGCGGTTCAGCTTGTGAACAGGTCCGTGCCACCGTCAGGCCGGGGTTGCCGCGCCCGCGATCCGGCGCGACAAAGAAGGCCTGCAAAGGAAACACCATGCCGCGCCAGTTCCACACGCTCGATGTGTTCACCACCCGCCGGTTCGAGGGCAACCCGCTGGCCGTCGTCATCGACGGCGAGGGCCTGTCCGATGCCGAGATGCTGACCATCGCGCGCGAGTTCAACCTCTCGGAGACGGTGTTCGTGCAGGCGCCGGATGATCCGGTGAATTCGGCGAAGATCCGCATCTTCACGCCCGGCGGGGAATTGCCCTTTGCCGGCCATCCGACAATCGGCACGGCCATCCTGCTGGCCGAATTGCGGGCGGCCGGGCATCTGGGCGAGGGCGTGGTCATCGCGCTCGAGGAGAAGATCGGCCTCGTCAGGGTCGAGGTCCGGCGCGGCCCGGGGCAGGTGTCGCGCGCGGTGTTCGACCTGCCGCGCCTGTCGGAGAATCTCGGGATCGACCTTGACGTAAGCCTGGCCGCGCGGGCTTTGGGCATCGACCCGCTGGAGATCGGCTTCGGCGCGCACAGCCTCTCGGTCTGGTCGGCCGGCGTGCCCTATTCGATGGTTCCCGTCCGCAGCCTCGAGGTGATCCGCCGCGTTTCGGTGGCCGACCGGCAGGCCTGGAATGCCGCCTTCGCGAAAGCCGGCCGCGAGGGTGCCTTCATCTATACGCGGGAGACCGAATCGCCGGCGCATCATGTCCATGCACGGATGTTCTGGCCTTCGGCCGGCATTGCCGAGGATCCGGCCACGGGTTCGGCGGTGGCCGCGTTTTCCGGTGTGGCGGCTGCTGCGGAACTGCCGGAGGACGGCGTCCATCAACTGGTGATCGAGCAGGGATTCGAGATGGGCCGGCCCAGCCTGATCGCGCTCGATCTCGAGATCCGGAAGGGGCTTGTGGCCCGCGCGGCCATCGGCGGCTCGGCCGTCCGGGTCAGCGAGGGGCGGATCCATGCCTGAGAGCCGTGCGCAGATCCTCGCCCTCGACGAGCTCGACATGCGGCTCGAGGCGCGGGACTGGGCCTTCGCCGCCGAAAGGCGGGACGAGATCGAGCGGCACTGGACCGCCTTCCTCAAGGCCAAGCCGGCCAGTTTCAACGGCCAGGTCTTCCTCCAGCATGCCTGGATCATCGAAGCGGGCCTCTATCGCGGCCGCTATCTCCAGACCGATTATGCCAGCTTTATCGCCTGGCGGGATTTCGGCCATCCTGCGCCGGCAATGCGCAACGGTTTCGCGATGGCTGCCTTGAGGGCGCGGGACGGCGCCTTCCTGCTCGGACGGATGGGCGAGGGCACCGCCAATCCCGGGCGGATCTATTTCGCGGCGGGCACGCCGGATCCGGATGATCTGCTGCCGGATGGCCGGATCGACCTTGCCGGATCCGTCCTGCGGGAGATGGCCGAGGAAACCGGGCTTCAGGCCAGCGAGGTCGAGGTCGGACGGGGCTGGACCGCCGTGATCGACGGCGCGCGCGCGGCCTTCATGCGGCCGGTGCGCATCGACCTGCCGGCCGAGGCGGCGCGGGCGCTCATGCTGGCACGGATGCCGCACCTGCCGCATCCGGAACTCTCGGATATCGTGATCGCGCGCTCGGCTGCCGATATCGATGCCGAAGCCATGCCGCTTTTCCAGCAGGCGTATCTGCGCCATGCTTTCGGGGAGGCGGGCTGAGGCGCCTGGCCTCAGGGATAGCCGAAGCGGCTCTTCGTGGCGCGGACATGGGCGCTGGCGGGGCCGGACTGGCCCGCCGCGCACATCGAATCGGCGCGCTTCATCTCCGCCTCGATCTGGTCATAGACCATCCGGGTGACGTGGCCGGTCTCGAGATCATTCGCCTGGATGGCACGGAAACGGGCGATATCGCCCTGGCAGCCGCCGCCCTCCGGCAGCCGGAACCCGGCCGGGGTGATGGTGACGCCGCGCGGCTCCTGCTTCGGCGCGGTGGCCTGCGGGGCCGGGGCGGGCGCTTCGGACGTGGACTGGCAGGCCGTCAGGGCCAGCAGCGAAACGGCGATCAGGCAAAGGCGGCGCATGGAAAACCCCGGTGAATCGGTCGATCCCGCCTTCTCTAGACCAATCGGGCCGGGAACGGAATCGCCCTTTGCGGGACAGGCCTGATTTCCACGGGCGGTCGGGCAGGGATCGCCCGGCGCAAGACCGGGCGCCTGATCCCCGTTTCGGTGCCTCCTGAAAACGACACTCTTGCACAAGAGCGGCAGCTTGGTTACAGCTTGAGCAGTCCATCGCTGAAAAGATGCCCCGTGAGCCTGATCGCTGCCCCGACCTGCCGTAATGATGCGAAGCGCTTCCGCGCCGCCATTGCGCCGTCGCGCGCCGGCCTCACCCTTGGTCTGCTTCTTATCAGCCCCTGAGGGCCGTCCGGGCATGCCTGGGCTCTCAGGGGAACGTGGTTCGCACCCCTCCAGACGATGATTGCCTGCACCGCCAGAACGAGCCCGCAGGCCCGAGCCGACAAAGGATGATCCCATGTCCACCGACAAGAACCGTGTCCTGATCTTCGACACCACCCTGCGCGATGGCGAGCAATGCCCCGGCGCCACCATGACCTTCGAGGAAAAGCTGGCCATTGCCGATTTTCTCGACGAGATGGGTGTCGACATTATCGAAGCCGGCTTCCCGATCGCGTCCGAAGGCGATTTCGAGGCGGTTTCCGCCATCGCCAAGCGCGTGAAGAACGCGGTGGTGGCCGGCCTCAGCCGCGCCGCCTTCAAGGATATCGACCGGGCGGCCGAAGCCGTGAAGCATGCCCGCCGGCCGCGCATCCATACCTTCATCTCCACCTCGCCGGTGCATATGAAGTACAAGCTCCAGAAGGAGCCGGATGCCGTGCTGCAGCTGGTGATCGACCAGTGCACCCGTGCCCGCAACCATGTCGAGGATGTCGAATGGTCGGCCGAGGATGCCACCCGCACCGAGCATGATTTCCTCTGCCGGTGCGTCGAGGCGGCGATCAGGGCCGGCGCGACCACGATCAACCTGCCCGATACTGTCGGTTATTCCACGCCCGACGAATATCGCGCGATGTTCGAGATGGTGATCAACCGCGTCCCGAATGCCGACAAGGCGATCTTCTCGGTGCATTGCCACAATGATCTCGGCCTTGCCGTGGCCAATACGGTTGCCGGCCTGATGGGCGGCGCGCGGCAGGTGGAATGCACGATCAACGGCATCGGCGAGCGCGCCGGCAATGCCGCGCTCGAAGAAGTGGTCATGGCGATCCGGACCCGGAACGACGCCTTCCCCTTCCAGACCGGCATCGAGACGACCCTGCTCAACCGGGCCTCGAAGCTGGTTTCCGCGGCGACCTCGTTCCCTGTCCAGTACAACAAGGCGATTGTCGGCCGGAATGCCTTCGCGCATGAAAGCGGCATCCATCAGGACGGGATGCTGAAGAACAACCAGACCTACGAGATCATGCTGCCGGAAACCGTCGGCGTGTCGAAGACCAGCCTCGTGATGGGCAAGCATTCGGGCCGCAATGCCTTCCGCGACAAGCTCAAGCAACTGGGCTACGAACTGGCCGACAACCAGCTCGAGGATGCCTTCGTTCGGTTCAAGGCCCTCGCCGACCGCAAGAAGCACATCTATGACGAGGATATCGAGGCGCTGGTCGACGAGAACATCGCCACCGCGCAGGACCGCGTGAAGGTGCTGAACCTGCTCGTCGTGGCCGGCACGAACGGGCCGCAATCCGCCGTGCTGACCCTGGATATCGACGGCCAGCACCATACGCGGCAATCGACCGGCAACGGCCCGGTGGATGCAACCTTCAATGCCATCCACCAGATGATCCCGCATCAGGCCAAGCTGGAACTCTACCAGGTCCATGCCGTGACCGAGGGCACCGATGCGCAGGCGGAGGTTTCGGTGCGGCTTGCCGACGAGGATGGCCGGCTGGTCAATGGCCGTGCGGCGGATCCGGACACGCTGGTCGCCTCGGCCAAGGCCTATATTGCCGCGCTCAACAAGCTGACCAAGCACCGGGCGGGCGATGCCCGCGTGCATGCCCAGCACGGCGCGGCCTGACCTTGCGGCCACGCCATGCGTCTGGGGGTTGATCTCGGCGGAACCAAGATCGAGATCATCGCGATCGGCGAGACCGGCGGCGAGCAGCTTCGCCGCCGGATCTCCACCCCGCGGGGGCGCTACGAGGGCATTGTCGAGGCGATCGCCGCTTTGGTCCGCGAGGTCGAGGCCACGCTGGCCTCGGCCGGCCATGCCGGGCCGCACAGCCTCGGGATCGGCATGCCCGGCACGATCTCGCCCTTCACCGGCACCTGCGTGAATTCCAACTCGACCGAACTCAATGGCCGGCCGTTCCATCTCGACCTGCAGGCCGCGCTGGGCCGCGAGATCCGCTTCTCGAACGATGCCAATTGCCTCGCCGTATCCGAGGCCGTGGATGGTGCAGGGGCGGGCGCGCGGGTTGTCTTCGCAGCGATTCTCGGAACGGGCTGCGGGGCCGGCATCGCGCTTGATGGCCGCGCCTGGGACGGGCCGCATCGCATTGCCGGGGAATTCGGGCATAACCCCTTGCCCTGGCCGAGCGTCGAGGAGGTGACCGCTGCGCCGGCCTGCTATTGCGGCAAGAAGGGTTGCCTCGAGACCTGGATTTCCGGCACCGGCTTCCAGAATGATTTTGCCCGCGCGACCGGCGAAAGCCGGCGCGGGGATGCGATCATCGCCGCGATGCGGGCCGGCGAGCCGGCGGCCCTGGCGGCATTCGACCGCTATCTCGACCGGCTGGGCCGCGCGCTGGCCCATGTCTGCAACCTGCTCGATCCGGAGGTGATCGTGCTCGGCGGCGGGATGAGCAATGTGCCGGAACTCTATCCGCGCCTGCCCGCCGCGATCACGCCCCATCTTTTCGCCGAGCGTTTCGTCACGCCCATCCGGCCGGCGCTGCATGGCGATTCCTCCGGCGTGCGCGGTGCAGCCTGGCTCTGGCCGCCGGGCTGAATGGCCGGATGATTGTTGCGCCGGCGCCATAGCATCGATTGTGGCTGCGATTTATGGTCCCGATCGATCCATGGGGGCCTTTTATGATCGCAATGTCACGTTTTCTGCGGCTGCTGCCTTGCGCCGCCCTTCTGGCTGTAGGGGGCTGTGCCACCGTGACCCGGGGCACGACCAGCCAGATCCAGATCGAATCCGAGCCGTCCGGTGCCAGTGTCGAGACATCGCTCAATCACCAATGCACCACGCCGTGCACGATCACTGTGGGCCGCAAGGAAGAATTCTCCGTGGTGTTCAAGCTGGCCGGGCACCAGGACCAGACGATCTCCGTCGGAACGCGGATCGCCGGAGCGGGGGCGGCCGGCTTTGTCGGCAATGCCGTGGTCGGAGGCGTCGTGGGCATGGGGGTGGATGCTGTCAGCGGTTCGACGCTCGAGCACACGCCCAATCCCGTGAAGGCGATCATGCAGAAGATCGAGGCGCCGAAGGCCGAGCCGAGACCCGGACGGAAGCGTACGCCCAGGCAGGCCCGGACGCTGCCGGCGAGCGGGCCCGAGGAAGGCTGAGCGGGCAACCGCCGCAGGCGCCCGCCGGAATTCCGGGAGCGCCTCTTCTTTGCGCTTGCCAAGCCTCCGGCGATACGGTATCGAACCGGCCTCGCGCGGGCTTCCCGCGCGTTGCCTTTTTCGGAAGGCGTGGGTGATTAGCTCAGTTGGTAGAGCAGCTGACTCTTAATCAGCGGGTCGTAGGTTCGAGCCCTACATCACCCACCAATTTTCCCGATTTCATTATCGACCAATGTGGCTTCGCCGGACCATCCAGGCGTGGCTCTATTCACGTTTCCGGCTGGCGCACCAGCCCGGGGCCGGGGATAACTGCACTCTCGTGGCGGTCCGGGTTTTCTCGATCCCGGCGATAGGCCCGCATCCCATCGAAGGGCGGAAGCCAGGCTTCCCGTCGGATCGTCCAGAGTTCATAGGTCGGGACATAGAGATCGGGTTCGTCCAGTGTGCCCAGCGGAAGCTCGATCTCGTTACCGGTGATGGCAAAGACCGGCGAGCCGCAGGTCGGGCAGAAATGCCGGCCGGCATAGGAACCTGTCGTTCCCTCGATCGTCACGGCGGTATCGGCAAAGATCGCCGATGCATGGAACAGCGAGCCATGATGTTTCCGGCAATCGAGGCAATGGCAAAGGCCGACGCGGGAAGGGAGCCCCGTTGCCCGGATCCGCACCTGGCCGCAACGGCAGCCGCCCGAAACCTCGATCATGATCCCGCCTCCTGCCTTCCGGCCCGTGCTCCTGCAGGGCATTGTGCCATGCGGCTTGCCCTTCCGCGCAACAAAAAACCCCGGCCGAAGCCGGGGTTTCATGATCAGCCGTCTGGCGGGGTTCAGAACTTGTAGTTCACGCCCGCGCGGAGGATGTGGCCATTGGCGTTGGCGCCGAGGGCCGCACCCGAATTGTAGGTCTGGCGGGCGAAGTCATAGTACAAGTACTCGCCCTTGACCGTGATGTTGCGGGTCAGCGCCGCTTCCACGCCGCCACCGATCGTCCAGCCGGCCCGGAGATCCGAGCCCGAGAAGGCGCCGGCCGAATGCTTGATGTCGGCCACGGCGAGACCGCCGGTGACATAGGGCATCACGCGGTCGAAGGCGTAGCCGAGGCGCCCGCGAACCGTGCCGAAGGACCGGATGTCGGTCTTGCAGCCCGGAGCCGCGCAATTCGCGCCGGTCGAACCGTTCAGGCTGGACCAGGCATAATCGCCCTCGAGGCCGGCGACAAAGTTGCCGAATTGCTGGTTGTAGCCGATCGTCGCGCCGACAAGGCCGCCACTGAGTTCGATCTGGCCCGAGCGGACAGCGCCCGAGCGGTGACGGCTGTCGCCGCCGAAGGCGCCGCCGCCCTGGATACCGGCATAGAACCCGGTCCAGTTATACTGGGCCATCACCGGCAGCGCAGCCGGGGGCGACTTGCGGGTGGCGAGATCCGCCGCCTGAGCCGAGCCGACCAGGCCGGCCAGCAGCGTGGTCGCGAGCAGATACTTCTTCATGGGAACTCCTTCCAAAAGACAAAACCGTCTGGACGCAGCAAGTAGGACGAATGCATCGGCGTGTCTGTAGCTTCCAGGTAACAATAGGTTTGCCATTTGTAGTCAGCTCTTGTCTGAATTGTGGCAAATTGTGGCGATAGAAAATTCATGATTTCGGAAAAGTTAACTTGAGCAGCGGAGTGGCGAAATTATGGCAAACAAATCGTTAATTTCGCGAATACCAATCTATTCAAACTATCGGATTAACGGAATCGCCAAGGTTGCGGGCTAGGTTCCGGTCCAGAACGTGGAGTTTGTGCATGTCCCTGGATATGACGGAGCGTGATCGGCAGGCGCCTGCGGTGTCGGACCGCATGGCGGGTTGGGTTCGTCGGGCCTCGAAGCAGAAGATCATCGGGCTGGTCCTGATCTTCGATACCATGACGCTGATCGGCTGCGGCCTCTGGAGCGCCATGGCCTTCCTGCCGGCCCGCATCGGCGGGGATGGCACAGCCTTTCTCCTGGTCGGAACCGTCACCGGGCTGACCGTCTATTTCCTGCAGCGGCTCTGGGCCTATACCATGGCCTCGCTTGCCACGCTGCCGCGGCAGATCAAGGCTGTGATCTATGCCTTGTGCGGCGCCTTCATCGTCATGACGGGCCTGCTCTTCCTGATCGGCTTCGACATCATGGCCCTGCGCCTCTGGTTGCTGGGCTGGCTGCTCTTCAGCCTCGTGCTGCTGGTCGGCTTCCGCCTGCTGGCCTCGGTGGCGATCACGGATGCGGAAAGCCGCGGCGATCTCGCCCGGCGCGCCGTGATCGTGGGCGGCGGCAAACCGGCCGAAGACCTGATCCGCCGGCTCTCGCGCTCGGGCAACCGGGCGATCCGGATCCTCGGGGTCTTCGATGATCGCGGCGGCGAACGGTCTCCCGAGGCTGTCGACGTCTATCGCAAGATCGGCACGTTCGATGAACTCGAAGCCTATTGCCGCGAGCAAGCGGTCGATCTCCTGATCATCGCGCTGCCGGCGACCGCGGAGGAACGCATCCTCCATCTCGTCAAGAAACTCTGGCAATTGCCTATTGATGTGCGCATTGCCGCGCATGCCTCGCGGCTCAAGCTTTCCAAGCGGGCCTATACCTATATCGGTGATGTGCCCTTCCTCGCCGTGTTCGACCGGCCGCTCTCGGACTGGAATTCCGCGCTCAAGGCCGTGTTCGACCGGGTGGTCGCCGCGGTCGCGCTCGTGGTCCTCTCGCCGGTGATGCTGGCGGTGGCGCTGGCGGTGAAGCTGGAATCCAAGGGGCCGGTCCTGTTCCGGCAGCAGCGCTACGGCTTCAACAACAACATGATCGGGGTGCTGAAATTCCGCTCCATGTATACCGACCGCACCGATACCAACGGGGCGCGGCAGGTGACGAAGGACGATCCCCGCGTGACACGCGTCGGCCGGTTCATCCGCAAGACCTCGATCGACGAGCTGCCTCAGCTGATCAATGTGCTGCGGGGCGAATTGTCGCTGGTCGGGCCGCGGCCGCATGCCACCCAGTCCAAGGCCGCCAACCAGCTCTACCAGGATGTGGTGGACGGTTATTATGCCCGCCATCGCATGAAGCCCGGCATTACCGGCTGGGCCCAGATCAACGGCTGGCGCGGCGAGACCGACACGCTCGAGAAGATCGAGCGGCGCGTCGAACATGACCTCTACTATATCGAGAACTGGTCGCTGCCGCTGGATCTCTACATCCTTGGGATGACGCCGCTTTCGCTGCTCAACACCAAGAACGCCTATTGAGCCTCGGCCAAGAGGGTCGTCGCTCCCCCCTCGCGAGGGCCGGCATTGTGCGCTGTCGCACCGCCGGCCCTTTGCGCGTTCTGCAGGATCACGGTTCCTGAACAGCCCGGGGGACGATCATGTATCTAGACGTTTGGGGGGCGCGCGGATCGCATCCGGCCTCCGGGATGGCCTTCAGCCGGTTCGGTCATCACACGGCCTGCCTCTCGGTGCGTTCGGGCGATCACCTGCTGGTGCTGGATGCCGGAACCGGCGCCTCGGCACTGGCCCGCGCGCTCGAGGCGGCGCCGCCGCGCGAGGTCGACATCCTGCTGAGCCATTTCCATCATGACCATGTGATCGGCCTGCCCTATCTGCTGATGAGCCTGCCGCCCGATACCGCCCTGCGGATCCATGCCGCGCTCGAGGGGCACGAGGCTTTGGCGGAACGGATCTCGGCGATCCTCTCGCCGCCCTATTTTCCCCCGGGCATTGCCGGCGTGCTGGGCCGGACGGAATGCCACCAGCATCCGGCCGGCGCCTCGTTCCAGGCCGGGCCGATGCAGGTCGAAACCCATCCGCTCGAGCATCCCGGCGGCTCCACGGCCTTCCGGGTCCGGTGCGGCGATCGTTCCCTCGTCTATGCGACGGATCTCGAGCAGCCGGATGTGCTGGCGGCGGAGTGGATCGCCTTCGCCTGCGGTGCCGATCTTCTCGTGCATGACACGATGTTCACCGAGGCGGAATGGTCTGCCCGGCGGGGCTGGGGCCATGCGACGATCGAGGGTGCGCTGCGGCTTGCCGATGCGGCCGGTGTGCCCCGCCTCGTCGGCTTCCATCACAATCCCGCCCATGATGACGAGATGATGTTGCTGAGAGAACTGGATCTTGTGCTCCGGCGCCCCGGTTCCAGCCTCGCCCGGGAGGGCGAATCCCTCTCGATCTGACCTCGCAGCGGATCACGCTCCTTGCGAACAAAAGCCCGCATAACGGCCAAAAGGGCTTGCGCAACGCGCGTGTTCCGGCTTCATTCCGGGGCAAGCGGGCGACACAGTCTCGCATGCAACCAATTTCGGGAGGGAGATTCGACATGATTGATCGTCGTCATGCCTTGCGCCTTGCGGCCCTTGGCGTTGCCGCACCAGCCGTTCTTCGTGTCACGCGGGCCAATGCCGCCGAAGTGACGCTGAAGATGCATCACTTCCTGCCTCCGGTCTCCAATGGCCATGCGCGGTTCCTGAAGCCCTGGGCCGACAAGGTCGCGGCCGAATCGAACGGCCGGATCAAGATCGACATCTTCCCCTCGATGCAGCTCGGCGGCGCGCCGCCGCAGCTCTTCGACCAGGCCCGCGACGGTGTCGCCGATCTCGTCTGGACGCTGCCGGGCAACACGCCGGGCCGCTTCCCCGGGATCGAGACCTTCGAACTGCCTTTCGTTCCGGGCAAGAGCGCGCTGCCGAATTCGGTGGCGCTGCAGAAATTTGCCGACCAGTTCCTGAAGGACGAATTCAAGGAAGTGCACCCGATCTGCTTCTGGTCGCATGACCATGGCCTGCTCCATACCAGCAAGCCGGTCGCCAGGATGGAAGATCTGGCGGGGATGAAGATCCGTTTCCCGACCCGCCTGGCCGGCGAGGGGCTCAAGGCCCTCGGCGCGACGGCGATCGGCATGCCGATCCCGCAGGTGCCCGAGAGCCTCGCACAGCGCGTCATCGATGGCTGCGTGGTGCCGTGGGAAGTCGTCCCGGCGATCAAGGTGCATGAGCTGGTCAAGAACCATCTCGAGATCCCCGGTTCGCCGACCTTCTATGTCGCGACCTTCGTGCTCGCGATGAACAAGGCCAAGTACCAGGGCATGCCGGCGGATCTTCGCGCCGTGCTCGACAAGAATTCCGGCGAATTCGCGGCCCGGATGGCCGGCAAGGTCTGGGATGACCAGGCTGTCGCCGTGTCCGATATGGTCCGCAAGCGCGGCAACTCGATCACCACCCTGTCAGCAGAAGAGACCATCCGCTGGCGCAAGGCCGTGGAGCCGGTGCGTGAAGCCTGGCTGAAGGGCATGAAGGACAAGGGCCTCGACGGGGGCAAGCTGCTCGCGGCTGCCGAATCCATGATCGCGGAAGCCGCCCGGGCATGAGCGGCGAGGCGGAAGCGCCGGCTCCGGCCGGCGTGCCGGTTTCGCCGATCGGCCGGGTCGCGGCGGGCATTGCCATCGTAGGCGGGCTGCTTTCGGTCGGCCTGGCCCTGATGGTCGTGACCAGCATCACCCTGCGCTCGCCGCTGGTCGGCGGCGCGGGAGTGCCCGGTGATTTCGAGCTCGCCCAGATGCTCACGGCGGTGTCGGTCTTCTGCTTCCTGCCTTTCTGCCAGGCGCGGGGCGGACATGTGATCGTCGATGCCGCCTCGCAACGCTGGTCGTCGGCCTGGCGGGCGCGGGTGGATGCCCTCTGGGAATTCGTGGCCGGGCTCGCCTTCGCGCTGCTCGCCTGGCAACTGGCGCAGGGCGCGCTCGGCATGGTCCAGTCCAACACGCGCTCGATGGTGCTCGGCCTGCCGCTGGCACCGGCCGTCTGGACCTGTGCGGCACTGGGCGCCTTCCTCGCGGGCCTCTCGATCTGGCGTGGCCTTGCCGGACTTCTTTTCTCCAGAACACGGTGACGGCATGAGCGGCAACGCGATTGCCCTGCTCGGCTTTGCAGGGATGCTCCTTCTCATCGGCCTGCGCATGCCCGTCGGGCTGGCCATGCTGGTCGTGGGCGGGGCAGGCTATGCCTCCTTCGTCGGCACGCCCGTCTTCCTCAACTACCTGAAGACGACGCCCTATTACCTGTTCTCCAACTACACGCTTTCGGTCATCCCGCTCTTCGTGCTGATGGGCGCCTTTGCCGAGAAGACCGGCCTGTCCTCCGGCCTGTTCCGGGCCATGGCGGCCCTTGTCGGCCATCGGCGCGGCGGGATGGGCATGGCGGTGATCGGCTCCTGCACCGCCTTCGGGGCGATCTGCGGCTCCTCCGTCGCCACCACGGCCACATTCGGCCGTGCGGCCCTGCCGGAAATGATCCGCGACGGCTATGCGCCGGGTGTCTCGGCGGGCACGGTCGCCGTCGGCGGGACGCTCGGCATCCTGATCCCGCCTTCGGTGATCCTCGTGGTCTATGCGATCTCGACCGAGCAGAACATCGTCAAGCTGTTCATGGCCGCGCTGATCCCGGGGCTGATGGCGGCCCTGTCCTATGTGCTGGTGATCATGTGGCTGGCCCGCCGGAACCCGGAATCGATGCCGGTCCATGCCCCGCTGCCCTGGCCGGAGCGCCTCCGGGCCCTTGGCGGGGTCTGGTCCTCCGTCGTCATCGCCATCCTCGTTGTCGGCGGCATCTATGGCGGCATTTTCACGCCCACCGAGGCTGCCGCGGTCGGGGCCGTGGCCGTGCTGGCGGACGGGTTGATCCGGCGCACCATGACCTGGGAGAAATTCGGGCTCTCGCTGCGCCAGTCGGCCGAGACCTGCGGCATGATCTTCATGATCCTGCTGGGCGCGGAGGTGTTCAACGGCTTCCTCGCGCTGACGCAACTGCCCAGCAATGCGGCCGAGACGATCACCTCCTGGGGCCTGCCGCCCTATCTGGTGCTCCTCGCGCTGCTCGCCTTCTACATCGTGCTCGGCGCGGTGATGGACGAGCTGGCGATGATCCTGCTGACGCTGCCCGTGTTCTTCCCCATCGTCACGGCGCTCGATTTCGGCATGACGAGCGACGAAGTGGCGATCTGGTTCGGCATCCTCGTGCTGATCGTGGTGGGGATCGGGCTGGTGGCGCCGCCTGTCGGGCTCAATGTCTTTGTCATCTCCGCCATCGCCCGCACCATCCCGATCACCGAGATCTATCGTGGCGTCCTGCCCTTCGTGGCGGCCGATATCGTCCGGCTGATGCTCTGCGTGGCCTTCCCCTCGCTCTCGCTGTGGCTGGTCCGCCTCCTGAGCTGAAGCGCCGCCTGCCCGGTTGATCGGCGCCGAGGCCTGTCGCATAACCGTCCTGCGGTTCGCCCGATGGCGCAGCCAGTGACGGGGAGGGACAGGCACATGCTGGATGATCTGACGCGCGAGGAGATCAAGGCGGGCCTTGAAGACGGCTCGATCCTGCTGGTCGATGTGCGCGAGGCCCATGAGTTCGCTGCCGGGCATATTCCCGGTTCGGTCTCGCTGCCGCTGTCGCGATTCGCCGTCGACGACCTGCCGGCGGCAGAGGGGCGGCGCTACGTGCTGTCCTGCGCGGCGGGGGTTCGCTCGATGCAGGCGGCCATGCTGGCCCATCAGCAGGGCAAGCCCATCGACGCGCATTACCGCGGCGGGTTCAAGGACTGGTTTTTCGCCGGCGAGCCTGTCGAGCAGGGTTGAAAGCCCGGCCAAGCGGATTATCCTGAACCCAACCGGCGGGAATCCTCCCGCAGCAACGCTTCAGGCACAATCATGCGTCCAATGAAATTCGGAATGGGCCAGGCGCTGACGCGCGTGGAAGACCATCGCTTCCTCACGGGCCAGGGCCATTACGCCACCGATTACCGGGCCAAGGGCCAGCTTCATGGTTTCGTGCTGCGGGCGCCCTTTGCCAGCGCCACCTTCACCCTGGGCGATCTCGCGGCCGCCCGGGCCATGCCCGGTGTCCGGCTGGTCCTGACCCATGCCGAGGTGTCGCATCTCGGTGACCTGCCCTGCCAGGCCCCGATCAAGAACACGGATGGCTCCATGCCGCCGGTGCCCTCCTATCCCGTCCTGCCGAAGGACCGGGTCCGGCATGTCGGCGAGGCGGTGGCCTTCATCGTCGCCGAGACGCTCGACCAGGCGAGGGATGCCGCCGAGGCGATCGAGATCCGCTGGAAGGAGGCGCCGGTCGTCTCGGATGTCGGCGCCGCCCGCCAGGCCGGTGCGCCGCTCGTCCATGCCGAGGCGCCCGGCAATGTGGCCTTCGACCATGTGCTCGGCGACCAGGCGAAGACGGATGCCATTTTCGCGAAGGCACCGCATGTCATCGGGCTCGATGTCGTCAACAGCCGGATCATCGCCAATTACATGGAGCCGCGCACGATCGTGGCGGAGCCGCAGAAGGGCGGGACCTGGCTGGTCACGCTGGGCAGCCAGGGCGTGCATGGCATCCGCAACACCCTGGCCAAGTTCATCTTCCGGATCGACCCCGCCACCCTGCGCGTGATGACGCCGGATGTCGGCGGCGGCTTCGGCACGAAGAGCTTCATGTATCGCGAATATCCGCTGGCCCTGCATGCCGCGATGGTTCTGGGCGTCCCGGTCGGCTGGACCTCCGACCGTTCGGAGCATTTCTTCGCCTGCGCGCATGGGCGCGACAACCTCACCCGCGCTGAGATGGCGCTGGACGAGAAAGGCCGCTTCCTCGCGATGCGGGTGATGCTGGACGCCAATATGGGCGCCTATCTCTCGCAATACGGGCCCTATATCCCCTGGATCGGCTCGACCATGCTGACGGGCGTCTATGACATCCCTGCCGGCTATACCCGCATCCGCGGCATCTATTCGAATTCGGTGCCGTTCGATGCCTATCGCGGCGCCGGCCGCCCGGAAGCCGCTTACACGATCGAGCGGCTGGTCGATTACATCGCCGACGAGCTGGGCCTCGACCGGGTGAAGCTGCGCAAGCAGAATTTCATCAAGCCGAGGCAGATGCCGTACAAGACCGCGACCGGGCGTGTCTATGATTCCGGCGATTTCGCCGGCCATCTGGCCGCCGCGCTGGACAAGGCGGACTGGAAGGGCTTCCCGGCCCGGCTGAAAGCCTCGCGCAAGGCCGGCAAGCTGCGCGGGATCGGCTTCGGCGTCTATATCGAGGCCTGTGGCGGCGGTTCGCCCGAGCCGGCCTATCTGACACTCGAGAAGGATGGCAGCGTGACGGTGAGGATCGGCACGCAATCCAACGGGCAGGGCCACGAGACCGCCTATGCCCAGCTTGTCGCGCAGCATCTCGACCTGCCGCTCGAGCGGATCAAGGTGAAGCAGGGCGACACGAACGACACCCCGACCGGTTCGGGCACGGGTGGCTCGCGCTCCATCCCCGTCGGCGGCGCCTCGGTGGCGCGGGCGGCGGAATTGCTGGCCGAAAACATCACCACGCTCGCTGCCAATGCTCTCGAGGCGGGCAAGGGTGATCTCGAGATCGCCGATGGCCGGGTCCGCATTGCCGGCACCGACCGCAGCCTCAGCTATGCCGAGATCGCGGCCCTGCCGGGCGCGAAGGGCAAGCTGTCGACCCAGGCCGAGTTCCGGCCGCCGGAAGCCACCTATCCGAACGGAACGCATGTCTGCGAGGTCGAGATCGATCCGGAAACCGGGGAAACAGCGATCGTCAATTTCGTCATTGTCGATGATTTCGGCGTGACGCTGAACCCGGTCCTGCTCGCCGGCCAGATCCATGGCGGGGCAGCGCAGGGGATCGGCCAGGCCATGGTCGAGCGCTTCGTCCAGGACGACAAGGGCCAGATCCTGACGGCGAGCTTCCTCGATTATGCCATGCCGCGCGCCACCGACATTCCGAACTTCCAGTTCGAGACGCGGAACGTGCCCTGCACGACCAATGCGATCGGCGTGAAGGGGGCGGGCGAGGCCGGGACGATCGGCGCCGCGCCGGCGGCCGTGAATGCGATCGTCGATGCGCTCCGCCGTGCGAAGGGCATCCGCCATATCGACATGCCGGCCAATGCCCAGGCCATCTGGGAGGTGTTGCGCCGGTAATTCCCGGCAGAAATGCGCGGCCGCGCCGATCACGAGCCTGTGAAGCGCGGCCCTCTTTGCATGGATGCAACAAATTAGACCTAGACAAAGTTCAACTTGCTTCCAAGGTGGGAGGCGATGCGGGAGCGACGTTGTGTCGCGCCCAAACAAAAAAGAAGGAATCTCCCATGCGTCGTGCCGTTTTCGCCGTTGCTCTTGCTGCGATTGCCGCTGGTACCGTGATTGCCGTTGCCCAGAACGCGGATGCCATCAAGCAGCGCCGGGAAGCCATGCGGGCTATCGCCCGCGCAGGTGCCGAGCCCTTTAAAATGACCCGTGGCGAGGCGCCGTTCAATCTTGTGGCCGTGCAGGGCGTGCTGAAGGCGATCGAAGACAATGCGCCGAAGTTCAAGGCAGCGTTTCCGGATAACTCCAAAACAGGCGCGACAGATGCGACCGCCAAGGTTTGGGAATCCCGTGCCGAGTTCAATGCCATCATCGACAAATGGGTCTCAGATGCAAAGGCCGCGGCTGGCCTGATCAAGGATGAAGCATCATTCAAGGCCGAGTACCCGAAACTCACGCAGACATGTGGCACTTGCCATGGAAATCGCGGGGGATATGCGCCGGGCCTCGGCGATTCCTTCAAGAAGATGCAAGAGCCGCTCTGATCAGCCAGCGACCTGCTTCTCGTTAAGCTGAATGCATTGAGGCAAGCCACTGGCCCTTGATCAGGCCAGTGGTTGTTTTTTCCGGAGGTAAGGATGCGCCTCGTGCGGTTTGCCGGTTGGGGTCTAGGCGTCGTGGCAGCAGGTCTGATTGGCCTTTTTCTGCTGACGCTGCCAAGAACCGTTCCGGCCGGTGTCTTGTTGCCTCGGACGGCGGATCTCGCGAATGGCGCGACGATGTTCAACATTGGCGGCTGCGCTTCCTGCCATGCCAAAGATCCGAAGAGCGCACCGCATGATCTCGGGGGCGGACACGTCTTGAAGACGAAGTTTGGTGCTTTCGTTGCGCCGAACATTTCCATGCATCCGACCGCGGGCATCGGCGCCTGGACGGAGCAGGAATTTGTTACTGCGATGGTGGAAGGCGTTGGGCGCAAGGGGGAACATCTCTATCCGTCGTTCCCCTACACGTCCTATCGGCGCATGCGGATCGACGATGTTCGCGATCTTTTTGCCTTCATGAAAACGCTTCCGGCAAATGCGGCGCCTTCTGCTCCTCACGCGATTGATTTCCCCTTCAGCATCCGCTGGACATTGGGCCTTTGGAAGCTGCTTTTTCTTGACGGGAAGCCTCTTGAGCCGTCCCCGGATCGAGATGCGATCTTCAATCGTGGTGCCTATCTTGTCGAGGGACCGGGCCATTGCGCGGAGTGCCATTCTCGTCGCAACCTGCTTGGCGGCATCGAAGCCGGCGGCCGGATGGCAGGCGGTCCCAATGCCGAGGGGAAAGGCTTCGTGCCGAACATCACGCAGCACCCGCGTGACGGGCTGGGGCCATGGTCGATCCGCGATCTCGAATTGCTGCTCGAGAACGGTGGAACGCCATCGGGCGGTTTCGTCGCGGATGAAATGGAGGAGGTTGTCCTCAACACATCCCGGCTTTCTGCACAGGACCGGAACGCGATGGCGGTTTATCTCAAGCAGATTGCGCCCTTGGCGAGCCAGAGGCCGTCTCGCCCCTGAGGGCATCGGTCAGTCCATCACCGCCGCCTTGAGGATCACCACCATCATGGCATGGCCGGGTTCATCCCCGACGCAGCGGATGATGTGCTGGCGATCGCAGCGATAGCGCAGGGATTCGCCGGCGCGGGCGACTTCCGTCACGCCGCCGACCTCCACCTCGAAGGCGCCGCGGATGACCGACAGGTTCTCGACCGAACCGCGCTGATGGGCGTCCGAATCCAGCACGGCGCCGGGTTCGGCCTGTACATCGTACCATTGCAGCCATTCCACGGTCTTCAGCCAGCCGACAATGGCGAGGCGCATCTTGCCGTCATCGGAGACAAGGATCGGCGTATCGCCCTTGCTGGCCTTCTCGATGAAGGGTTCTTCCTCGGAGGAGACGAGGAAGCGCTCGATCGAGACATCGAGCGCCTGGCTGAGGCGCCAGATCGTGGCGAGGGTGGGGTTGGTCTCGTTGCGCTCGATCTGGCTGATGATCGACTTGGCGACGCCGCTCTGCTCGGCCAGTTCGGAAAGCGAGAGATTATAGGCCTTGCGCAGGCGCTGGATCGTCTTTCCCAGCTGCCCCGACAGCGCCACGGCGCCGGCATCCATCTCGCGTGGTTTGTCCTTGTCCTGCATGGCCGATCTGGGGTTGTTTTGTCAGGCGAACGTTTGTTCGTTGCACCGAACCACTTTTGCCCCAGCCCGACTCCCAGCGCAAGATGCCGGGATCAATCTCCCTGCATGGCCAGCGACCCGGCAAGGGTCACGCGGCGCCACGGCCGGGCGCGGGCCCGGGAGGCATCCATCGAGGCGATGATCCGGCCGGACAGCTCCGATTTCGCGGCGAGTTCCTGCACGAGGTCCCGGGCATGCTGCCGGGCGCCGGCGAGGAGATCGGCCGGCATGCGGCGCAGCTGGACCTGGTGGTTTGTCACCAGATCGAGCATCGCGCCGGCATTGTCGTTCTGCGCCTCGACGAGGCCGCGGGCATGGGCCTCCGCCGAGGCCGCCTCCAGCATGGCGCGATGGGCCGGCGAGAGCTTCTCCCAGGCCGGGAGATGGATGATGGCTTCCGCCGCGCCGTTCGGCTTGTTGAAGCCGGGCGCATAGTAGAAGGGCGCCGGCTTGTAGAGCCCGAGCGGCCGGTCGTTGACCGGGGCGAGGAATTCGACCGCGTCGATCACGCCCGAGGAGAGCGAGATCAGCAGGTCGCCCGGTGCGACGGTCAGGGCCGTTGCCCCCAGGCGCTGCCAGAGTTCGGCACCGAGGCCCTGCGCGCGGATCTTCAGGCCGCGGATATCGGCGGCGGAGCCGAGTTCACGCTTGAACCAGCCGGCCATGGAGGGGCCGGTATTGCCGGCCAGCAGCGGCTTGACCGCAAAGGGCCGGTAGAGCTCCTCCCACAGGGCCTGCCCGCCGCCGCGTTCGAGCCAGGCCTGATGCTCGATCGGATCCGGGCCGAAGGGCAGGGTGGTGAAGGCATTGGTCGCGGAGTTCTTGCCCTGCCAGAAAAAGGCGGCGGAATGGCCCATTTCCACCGTGCCATTGCCCACGGCATCGAGCACCTGCAGGGCGGGCACGATCTCGCCTGCGCCGAAAAGCTGGATCTCGAAGCTGCCGCCCGAGAGTTCGGCAACGCGGCGGGCGAGATAGGCGGCGGCGATGCCGGGGCCGGGCAGGTTCCTCGGCCAGGACGTTGCCATGCGCCAGCGGATGCGTTCCTGCGCATGCACGGCGGGGGCGGCGAGAAGGGCCGGGCCGGCAGCAGCGCCGGCGAGCAGCGAGCGACGGGTGCGGGTCATGCCGGGCTCCTCACCAGAAGGCGTGGAAATGGTGGGTCGGGCCGTGGCCCTGCCCGATCTGCAATCGGTCCGCCGCGGCAATGGCGGCATGGACATAGGCCTTGGCCTTGGCCACGGCCTCGTCCAGCGCCTGCCCTTTTGCCAGACCGGCGGCAATGGCCGAGGACAGGGTGCAGCCGGTGCCATGGCTGTTGCGCGAGGGGATGCGCGGGGCCGAGAAATGCTTCAGACTGCCGGGCGTTACCAGCACGTCGGTCGCCTCGGCGCCGGTGCCATGGCCGCCCTTCATCAGCACGGCCCGGGGGCCGAGGGCGAGGAGGGCCCGGCCCTGTTCTTCCATGGCGACGACCGTTCCGGCCATGGGCTGCCCGAGCAGCCGGGCGGCCTCGTGCAGGTTCGGCGTCAGCAGGTCGGCGCGTGGCAGGAGCTGGCCGACCAGAGTGGCAATGGCGGCTTCCGTCAGCAGCGGATCGCCGCTGGCGGCCACCATCACCGGATCGACAACAACCGGCCCGGTGAAGGCGCCGGCGAGGCTTCCGGCCACGGCCTCGATCGTGGCCGGCACGGAGAGCATGCCGATCTTGATGGCGTTGACGGGGATATCGTCCAGCACCGACCGGATCTGCTGCCGGACAAAATCCGGCGGGACATCATGGATGCCCTGCACGCCGAGCGTGTTCTGGGCGGTCAGCACGGTGATCACGCTGGAGCCGTAGACGCCGAGGGCCGAGAAGGTCTTGAGATCCGCCTGGATTCCGGCGCCGCCGCCCGAATCCGAGCCGGCAATGGTGAGGGCAATGGCGGTCATGGCGAAACTCCTCCGGAGGGTGCGAGCCGCATCCCGGCGCCGAGATCGGCGGGGGTGAGCGCGGCGAGGGCATCGACGAGATGGACGGCGAAGCTGCCCGGGCCACGGGCAAGGGTTGCGGCCTGTTCGGCAGCAATGTTGAGCAGCGAGAGGCCGGTGGCGGCGGCGAGGACCGGTTCCGGCTCGACCGCGAGGCAGGCGGCGAGGATCGCGCCCAGCAGGCAGCCGGCGGCGGTGATATCCTGCAGGAGCGGGTGGCCATTGGCGAGGGCAAGAACCTGCCCGGAGAACCGGATCCGGTCGACCGGGCCTGTCACGACAAGGCAGGAAGCGGGCGGGATATCCGCCGCGAAGGCTGCTTCCTCTGCCTGGTTCAGCTTCAGGATGGCCGGGCTCTCGGCCATCAGCGCCAGCGCCAGCGCGCGCCGGCGGGGCGAGCGATCGGCGAAGGCAGGGTCGAGCACGAAGGGCCGGCCCAGGCGGGAACAGGCGCGGGCGGCGCGTGGCAGGGCGGCAAAGCGCTCGCCATCCAGCATTCCGAGATTGAGCAGCACAGCGGCACTGGACGCGACGAAATCCTCGATCTCGTCCGGATGGGTCGTCAGCGTCGGGATGGCGCCGAGGGCCAGCAGGCCATTCGCGGTGAGGGATTGTGCCACCGGATTGGTCAGGGCGTGGATGCGCGGGCGCTCTCGGCGGAGACGCGCCAGCACGTCGCCGCAGCGCGTGGCCCAGAGGGCGGGGTCGGGATCGGGAAAGCCCGTTCCGGGCGCGGGGACCATCTGCATCGCTTTCCTCCGCCGGCATGACCCGGTTCAGGTTCGATGGGTTGGCGGAAAGCCTCTCAGCCCGATCGATCGGGCACCCCAAGCGTGTCCTTCGCTAGCTAATGCCTCGCGGCGGCTTTGGCAACCGCTTGCGTCAGAGGGCGCGCTGGGCCGAGGCCTCGCCCTGGCGGGCCCGGTCGATGCCGAGCTGCCGCTCGCGCAGGATCACGTAGATTCCGGCGGCGGAGACGATGAAGGCGCCGATCAGGACCAGCGTGTCCGGCAGGTCCCCGAACAGGAAATAGCCCCAGAACAGCGCGAAGATCATGCCGGTATAGTCGAAGGGTGCCACGACCGAGGCCGGCGCGCGGCGATAGCTCTCGGTGAGGAAGATCTGTCCGAACCCGCCCATCACGCCGGTCAGCACGAGGAACAGCGCCTGTTTCGCATCCGGCAGGACCCAGGCCCATTTCGGGTCGAAGGCCCCGCCCAGCACCGACATCATGCCGAAGGTGGTGGTCATCAGCGAGAAATAGGTGACGATGGCGGCAGTGGTTTCCGTTGCGGTGAGGCGGCGGACCTCGATCATCGCGAAGGCGGCGCAGATCGCGCCGCAAAGCGAGAAGAAGGCGCCGCGGGCCCTGGCATCGCTGCCGGAGATCGACAGCGCATCGGCCGAGAGATGCGGCCAGAGCATGACGATCACGCCGCAGAAGCCGATCAGCACGGCCGTCCAGCGATAGAGCCGCACCACCTCCCCCAGCAGCAGGGCCGCCAGCACGACGCTGAAGAGCGGCGCGGCGAAGGAAATGGCGGTGGCGTCGGGCAGGGGAAGCGAGGTCAGCCCGGCAAAGCCACAGAACATGCCCATCGAGCCGACAAGGCCCCGCTTGATATGGCCCCTGCGGTTCGTCGTGGCGAAGGCGGTGGGCAGCTTTCCCACCATGGCCATCCAGACAAAGACCGGGATCAGCGCGAAGAAGGAACGGCAGAACACGACCTGCCCGACCGGGAAGCCATTGACCGGCCCCGTCAGCGATCCGACGATCTTCACCGACGCGCCCATGCAGGAAAAGGCGAAGGCCGAGGCCATCTTGAACAGGATCCCGACCAGCGGGCGCTGCGGGGGCAGGGGCGGCCCGGGCAACGGGCGATCGGGAGGAAACATGTCAGGAATTCCGTGTTCGCCGGAAGACTAGACTTTTGTTGTGGCCGGGAAAACCCGAAACTCGCCCTGTTGCCACGAAAAGACCGGGAAAGGCCTCGTCATCAATCTGTTACAGGGTTCTGAATACTGCCGCCCATGGATGAAAAGGCAATCACAGAGCGCGAAATGATTCGTCCTCGGGACGAAGCCTCCACCTATCGGGTCCGGACTGTCTTCCTCTCCGATGTCCATCTCGGCACCCGCGGGTGCCAGGCCGAGGCGCTTATGGAGTTCCTCCGCGCCTATGATGCCGACACGATCTATCTCGTCGGCGACATTGTCGATGGCTGGCGCCTCAAGGCCCGCTGGCACTGGCCGCAGGCGCATAACGACCTCGTCCAGAAGCTGCTCCGCAAGGTGCGCAAGGGCGCGAAGATCATCTATCTCCCCGGCAATCATGACGAATTCCTGCGCGATTATTGCGGCAGCAATTTTGGCGGGATCGAGATCCTCGATCGCGTTGTCCATGAGACGGCGTCGGGCGAGCGGCTGCTGGTGCTGCATGGAGACCAGTTCGACATGGTGGTCCGGCATGCCAAATGGCTCGCCTTCCTCGGCGACGGTGCCTACACGCTGGCCCTCGGCATCAACACCTATCTCAACCTGGTCCGCCGCAAGCTCGGCTTTCCCTATTGGTCGCTTTCGGGCTGGGCCAAGGCGAAGGTCAAGAATGCGGTCAATTTCATCGGCCGTTTCGAGGAAGTCCTCGTCAACGAAGGCAAGCGCAGCCGGGTCGACGGGATCGTCTGCGGCCATATCCATTCGGCGGCCCTGCACGAGAATTTCGGCATCCGCTATGCCAATACCGGCGACTGGGTCGAGAGTTGCACGGCGCTTGTCGAGCATTTCGATGGGGCGCTCGAGCTGATCCGCTGGAACGAGCGTCGCGCCGCCTATCTCGCCAGCCTGGAGCTGGAACCCCAGATGCAGGCCGCGGAATGAGCGGGGCAGGCGAATTCGCGATCGACGGCCGGCCGCTCAGGGTGCTGGTCGCGACGGATGCCTGGCACCCGCAGGTCAATGGCGTCGTGCGTTCGCTCGATGCCGTGGCGCGCGAGGCGCCGGCACTGGGTGCGGAATTGCGGTTCCTCACGCCGGAAGGCTATCGCGGCTTCCGCATGCCGACCTATCCGGAGATCCGGCTTTCGGTGGTCTCGCCCGGCGAGATCGCGCGGCGGATCGACAGCGAGGCGCCGGATCACCTCCATATCGCCACGGAAGGGCCGATCGGCCTGCTGGCCCGCCGGCATTGCCTGAAGCGGAACCTGCCCTTCACGACCTCCTATCACACAAAATTCCCCGAATATGTGGCGGCCCGGCTGCCGGTTCCGGAAACGCTGAGCTATGCGATGCTCCGGCATTTCCACAATGCCGCGGCGGGTATCATGGTCTCCACCGCGAGCCTCGAGGCCGATCTCGCGGGCCGCGGCTTCCGGCGCCTGCTGCGCTGGTCGCGCGGGGTGGATACGACCCTGTTCCATCCGGACCGGCGACCTGTGCTGGACCTGCCGCGTCCGATCTCGCTCTTCGTCGGTCGCGTGGCTGTCGAGAAGAATATCGAGGCCTTCCTCGCGCAGGATGTTCCCGGCTCGAAGGTCGTGGTCGGTGATGGTCCTGCCCGGGCCAGCCTCGCCGCCCGGTTCCCCGAGGTGCATTTCCTCGGCCTGAAGGAAGGCGAGGCGCTCGCCGAAATCTATGCCTCGGCCGATGTCTTCGTCTTCCCCAGCCTGACGGATACGTTCGGGATCGTCCTGCTGGAGGCGCTGGCCTCGGGGTTGCCGGTTGCGGCCTTTCCCGTCACCGGGCCCCTCGACGTGATCGGCGACCGACCTGTCGGGGCGCTCGACATGGATCTCGGGGCCGCGATCCGCCGCGCGCTCGATTGCTCGCGCGAGGCGTGCCGTGCCCATGCCTTGCGCTACAGCTGGACGGAAAGCGCGCGGGAATTCCTCGGCAATGTCCGGCGTTGCATGGCGCCGCCGAGCGCTTACCGGAAGGCGCGGATACGCTCCTCGGTCGAGAGCGAGGCATAGGCGTCGCGCTCGGGCCCGGCGGCCACGGGCGGGGCGGGTGCCGGTGCGGCGGGCAGCGGTTCGGCCTCGACCTCAAGATCCAGCAGGAGATGGGCGCCGACCATGGTCGGCTCGATCGCAGCAGCCGGCTCGAAGAAATCGAACGTGTCGTCGATCTCGGCCTGATTGGCATCGCTCATCCAGATATCGGATGCCTTGACCGAGGGCGGAGGGGCATCGAGTTCCTCGATCATCTTCTCGTCGGCCTGGAAATCCTCGGCGAGGCCAGTGGCCTCGAGGATCGATTTCAGGCGCTCGTCGAGGAAGCGCAGCGCCTCCACCACCTTGCGGATGCGCTGGGCGGTGAGGTCCTGGAAGCCGCAGGCGGTATAGATCTCGGTGGCGCAGGTATCGAGCATATCGCATTCGGCGAGATCGCCGCTCTGCTGCTCGCGCCGTGTCCAGGCATATTCCTGGATGCGTTCGGCGGCGGAAAGGATGCTGGATGTCGCCTTTTCCGTTGTCGCCACCACGGCATCGAGTTCGTCCGAGGCCGAGCTGTACTGCGTCGCCGTGACGCCGTCATGGCGGATCTGGCGGATTTCCCGCTCCGCGCGGGCAATGGCGCGGGCCATCTCGATAATGTCGCCCTGCAGGCGCTCGTAGGGCAGCGGCTGGACAGCCTGGACAGCCGGCGCCGGCGTCGGTGCGGCAAGGGCCGGCACGTCGACAATCTGGCGTTGCAGCCGCTCGATGGCGCCGAGCACCATCATGGTATCCGCATGCCGGTTGCGGTGGGCATATTCCTGAAGGAACCAGCGCCCCCGCGCCGTTTCCATGACGGCCGCCTCGATCTGCTCGTAGGCGTGCTCGTGATCAGGCGGCTGGACGATCATCGACGACATGCGCGCCCCCTCCGGGCTGGCGGAATTCTGGATTTCGGACGTGATTCCCGCACGCTCGCGAGCCTGCCCTGAAACCGTTAATGGGCGCTTAGCGCCGTTTGTCCCAAGGCTGTGGCGTTGCCGTCCTTGCCGCTGGGGGAGGCGAATGTTAGCTCTCCGTCAACCATTCGCGCGCCGCAGGGCGCGCCATCACGGGGTGCCATGGCCATACCGCATGCCCAATTCGTGAAAGGCGTTGCCGGAGAAGCAGCCATCCGGCTCGACGGGTCGTGGGATGCCGGCCATGGCGATGCACTGGAACGGCTCGTCGCGGAGATGGCGGCTGCCGCCTCATTGCATCAGGGGCCGATCGTCGTCATCCTCGACCGGCTTGTCTCCTTCGATACGCTCGGTGCCTATCTCGTTTTCCGCCTTCAGGCCGCGCTGGCGCAGGCCGGCCGCCAGGTCCGGATCGAGGGGGCCACCGACAGCCAGAAGATCCTGATCGACGAGGTTGCCTTCACCCTGCCGGCCATCCAGGAGGAGCGGCGACCGCCTGCGCCGGCCTATGACATGCTGACCGATATCGGAGAGGCGGTGGTCGATGCCGGGCGGGACCTGTCCAACGGCGTCGCCTTCTTCGGGGCCGTGGTTGCGGCATTCGGGCGCCTGCTCACCGGGCGGGCGCGGCTGCGTGTCGCCTCCGTCGTCACGCAGCTCGAGAGGGTCGGCCTGCGCTCGGTGCCGATCATCATGCTGATGTCGTTCCTGGTCGGCGCGATCATCGCCCAGCAATCGATCTTCCAGCTCCGGACCTTCGGCACGGTCCAGTTCGTGGCCGACCTGCTCGGCATTCTCGTCCTGCGCGAACTGGCCGTGCTTCTGACGGCCATCATGATCGCGGGCCGTTCGGGCTCGTCCTTCACGGCCGAACTCGGCTCTATGAAGATGCGCGAGGAGGTGGATGCGCTGCAGACAATGGGCCTCGATCCGCTCGAGGTGCTGGTCGTGCCGCGGATCCTCGCGCTGATGATCGCCCTGCCGCTCCTCACCTTCCTCGCGGGCATGGCCGGCATTGCCGGCGGGGCGGTCGTGGCCTTCTTCTATGGCGGGGTGAGTTCGGATGTCTTCTTCTCGCGGCTGCAGAACGCGATCGGGCTCAACACCTTCCTTGTCGGCATGATCAAGGCGCCGTTCATGGCGCTGGTGATCGGCATCATCGCCTGCATCGAAGGCTTCGCGGTCCGCGGCAGCGCGGAATCGCTCGGCAGCCACACAACCGCCTCGGTCGTGAAGTCCATCTTCGTCGTCATCGTGGTGGACGGGATGTTTGCGATGTTCTTCGCGGCAATCAATTATTGAGGCGGGCATGAGCATCTTCACCCGTCCCGCCCCCGCCGACGAGCGCCCGGATCCGCCGGCCGAACTCGGCCTGCCGATCATCGAGATCCGCGACCTGACGGTCGGGTTCGGCGAAAGGCTCATCATGGAGGGGCTCGCACTTGATGTCCGGCGGGGCGAGATCCTCGGCGTGGTCGGGGCTTCCGGCACGGGCAAGTCGGTCCTCCTGCGGACGATCATCGGGCTCGTCCAGCAGCGGAAGGGCATCGTCCGTGTCTTCGGGCATGACATGGCCCAGCTGACACCGCAGCGGCGCCGGCTGATCGAGCGGCGCTGGGGCGTGCTGTTCCAGCACGGCGCGCTGTTTTCCTCGCTCACCGTCAAGCAGAACATCCAGTGCCCGATGCGGGAAGATCTCGATCTCTCGGAAGCGCTGCTCGACGAGATGGCCATGGTGAAGCTGCGCCTTGTCGGGCTGAAGCCGGAGGCCGCGGAGCGGTTTCCCTCGGAATTGTCGGGCGGCATGATCAAGCGCGTTGCCCTGGCCCGTGCCCTGGCGCTCGATCCGGAAATCGTGTTCCTCGACGAGCCGACATCCGGGCTCGATCCGATCGGCGCGGCGGAATTCGACGAGCTGATCGCCACCTTGCAGAAGACTTTGGGGCTCACGGTTTTCATGGTAACGCATGACCTCGACAGCCTGGCGGGCATCTGCGACCGCATCGCCGCGCTCGGTGATGGACGGGTCCTCCATGCCGGGCCGCTGGATGAGATGAAAAAGCAATCCCATCCGTGGCTTCAGGCGTATTTCAACGGCGCGCGTGCCCGCGCCAGCCACGTTTATACGCAACCGTCCGCTGGCCGGACCTGACGGGGAGCCTGATGGAAAACCGCGCGAACTATGCCCTGGTCGGGCTCTTCACGCTGGCTGTCATCGCCGGTGCCTTCGGGTTCGTCTACTGGTTCAAGCGGGCCGGCGAGAACGGCGACCGCGCCGCCTATCGCATCGTCTTCGTCGGCTCGGTTTCCGGCCTGTCCAAGGGATCCGTCGTGCGCTTCAACGGGTTGCGCGTCGGCGAGGTGACCGCGATCGAGATCATGCCGTCCGATCCCGGCAAGGTGATGGCCACGATCGAGGTGGATCGCCAGACGCCGATCCGCACCGATACGCGGGCCCGGCTGGAATATCAGGGGCTGACGGGTGTCGCTTCGGTCCAGCTGACCGGCGGCGCCGGCAATGCGGCGGCCCTCACCAGCGCAGATCCCAGCGGGCGGCCGCTGCTCTTTGCCGATCGCTCCGACTACCAGGACATCCTGGAAACCGTGCAGCGGCTTTCCGGCAAGGTCGATTCCGTGCTGACCCGCGCCGATGCGCTGCTGGCGCAGAGCGAGGGCTCGGTCTTGGCGACGGTGAAGAATGTCGAGGCCTTCTCCAAGGCGCTGGCCGACAATTCCTCGGGCGTTGCCTCCTTCCTCGCCAATGTCGGAGAGATGAGCCAGAAGGTCAGCTCGCTTTCCGAGCGCCTCGAGCGGTTCGTCGACCAGGCCGAAGCGCTGGTCCGGTCCGTGGATGCGAACGAGATCAACCGCACCGTGCGCAACTTCGCCGCCTTCTCGGATGCTCTCGGGGAAGGCCGGCAGAACGTGACGGCCCTGCTCAGCGACACCGCGCAGCTGGCGAAGTCGCTCAATGCGAGTGCCGGCAAGCTGGATACGGCCCTTGACGAGATCTCGCGCGTGGCCCGGGCGCTCGACAGCCAGAAGATCGCCGGCTCGCTCGACGGGGTGCAGAAATTCTCCGATGCGCTCGGGCGCAATGCTGACAGCGTCGACCAGACGCTCCGCGAAATCAGCCGCATTACCGAGAGGGTCAGCCAGGCATCCAACCGGCTCGACAATGTCATGGCAGGCGCGGAGAAGTTCCTGGGCTCGGGCGAGGACGGGCAGGTGTCCGGCCTGATGAACGAGATCGCCGAGGCGGCGAAGAGCATCCGGGTGCTGGCCGGCAGTCTCGACAAGCGGACGATGGAGATCACGGCCGGCATCAACCGCTTCACCGGGCCGGGCCTGCGGGATATCGAGGCGCTGGCGGCGGAATCCCGCAAGGCCGTCTCGGACCTTTCGCGGGCTGTCCGTTCGCTGGAACGTAACCCCTCGCAATTGCTCTTTGGCGGCCAATCCAATATTCCCGAATACAGGCGCTAGGATCCGGGAATGGTTGGTCGCGTGCGATTGGGTGCAGGGAAGAAGGCGGGGTCCATGCTGCGTGTTGCGGCGCTTGGCCTGCTGCTGGCCGGCTGTGCTTCCGGCGCCGCGCCGACCACCTATGACCTGACGGCCCCGCGCGAGATCAATGCAGGGCGCGGCCGGGGGCTGCTCGTGGTGGCCGAGCCGCAGGCGCTCCAGGCCTTCGATTCTCCGCGCATCGTCATCACCACCCAGGATGGCAGCATCGCCTATCTGCCGGATGCGCAATGGGCCGACCGCCTGCCGAAGCTGCTGCAGGTGCGGCTTATCCAGACCTTCGAGAATGGCCAGCGCATCCAGGCGGTCGGGCGCCCGGGCGACCGGCTCGTTCCGGTGGCGCAGCTCAATTCGGAAATCCGCCGCTTCGGGCTCGACGAGCGGACCGGCGAGGCCGTGGTCGAGGTTTCGGTGAAGATCGTCAATGACCGCTCCGGCCGAATCCTTGCCGGGCAGGTCTTCACCCAGCGTGTCGCCGGTGGCGGCGTTTCCGGCGCGGCGGCGACAGCGGCGCTCGATGTTGCCAACCAGGCCCTGCTGCGCGACATCGTGCGCTGGGTTTCCGCCCGGATCTGACTTTCCCGTCCTCGATATCCTGTTTCTCCGATCCGGCAGGGCGCCGGCTTGCCCTGTCTGGAAACCGGACAGGTCCTGTTCGATTGTTCCAACAATCAGACAGGCGCCCGGCCGGCATTCCCCGGACATGCGAAGGGCGGCCGAAGCCGCCCCTGCCATCCTTGCATCCTGTCGCGGCTTGCTCGCCGCCCGGACCGGCGCGCCCTGTCAGGCGTCGAACCGGCCGGCGGCATGGCCCAGCATGGTGTAGACCTTGCCGGTCTCCGAGGTGAGGTAGGTCCGGGCGACCAGCGAATCGCGGTCATCGCCGGCCACCTCGCCCAGAAGGCGCTCGAACTGGTCGATATAGGCATCGACCGTCTTGCGGAACTCGGTGTCCCGGCGATAGCGGCGGCGGATATCCTCGTAGGCTTCCTGGCCCTGCAGGGTGTAGAGCCGCCGGGTGAAGACATTGCGCTCGCCCTTGCGGTAGCGCTCCCACAGATCGACAGCGGCCTCGTGGTCGATCATCCGGGCGATGTCGACCGAGAGCGAGTCCAGCGATTCGATCCGGCTGGCCGAGGCCTGGTCGGGTGCGCGCGAACGGGCACCGGGAAGCGGTCCCTCGTCATCCGAGGCGCGTTCCAGCAGGCCGCTGAGCCATGAGCCACCCTGGCGCGGCGGGGCCGGCTGCGGCGCGAGCGGCCGCTGGGGGCGGAGATCCGGCCGCGGTGGGGCGGGCGGCGGTTCCGGGCGGAAGGACGGCGCCTGCAGGCGCGGCGGCTCCGGCTCGGCCCGGCGCAGGGCTGCCGGCTGGGCCGTATCGAGACCGGAGCCAGATCGCTGGACGATCTCGGTGAGTTCGTTCAGCGCGCGCACCTGGTCGGTGACGACGCGGCGGAGGCTGGCGCTGGCCTCGCGGGCCTCGCGCGGGATTTCCAGGCCGCCCGATTGCAGGACCTGGCGGGTGGTTTCCAGCTCGCGCTGGATTTCCTGCGAAGCCTGCCGGAATTGCTGCGCGGTCGAGCCGAAGCCCTCCAAGGCACGCTGGAACAGGGTGGTCATCTCGGTATTGGCCTGCTCGTAGGCCGAGCGGAGGCTCGCGGTTGTCCGTTCGCGTTCCTTGCCGCTCTCGATCCGCACCCGCTCGAATTGCGTCCCGATGGCATTCGCGGCGGTCTCGGCCGTCTCGTGAACCAGCGTATTGGCCTCGCGGGCCCGTTCCTGTGCGGTGGCGAGCTGTTCCTCGATCAGCGACGAGAAGGAGCGCAGCATCGCGTCGATATCCTCGACGCGGTTTTCCAGCGTGCCGGCCAGCCCCTCGAAGGCCTGCTGGCGCTCGGCCAGCATGCGGGTGATCTGGGTCTGGGTTATGGAGAGATTGCCTGTCAGGTTCTGAAGGGCGCTGGTGCGCTCCTCCAGGCTGCGGGCAATCGTCTCGCTGTGGTTGAGCACATCCCCCGAGGCGCTGCGGATCGCCTCGACCTTCAGGGCGAGGGCATCCGAGCCTTCGCGCGAGGCCGAGAGGATGGCGGCCAGCGTGGCCTCGAGGCCGCGGATCCGGTCCGCCATGCGGGATTCCACCTCGCCGAGGCTCTGGCTCGCCGAGCCGACAATGGTGCCCAGCAGCTTGTTGGCATCGGTCAGGCGGCCCAGCAGGCTCGAGACTTCGGTGCGGAGCCTGTCATTCGCCTCGACGATATGGCCGAGCGAGGTTTCCGAACCGGAGGTGACGGCCGTGTTGAGTTCGTTGAGCGAGCGGGTGACGCGTTCCGTCATTTCGCTCGTTGCGCTTTCGAGACCGGCCACCAGCGTCTGGCTGCGGGCATCCAGCGCCTGCAGGAAGTTCCCGCTGCGCGAGTCAAAGGTCTGCGCCATTTCCTCCGTCTTGCCGGTGAGCGTCGTCGACAGGGATTCCGCGCGCGCCATCAGCTCGCTGCCGACATCGCGGCTGAGCGTGGTCAGGCTGCGCTCGACCTCGCCCGCCCGGACGAGGAGCGATTCCGCGCTCTGGTTGATGCGGTCGGCGATGCGCGAGGCCGCGCCATCCGTCCGGTTTTCCAGTTCGCCGATCTGGGCGGAAAGCGGCTGGACCACCCTTTGCTCGAAGCCCTGGATCCGGCTCTCGAAGGAGCCGCCGATCTCCGAGCCGCTCTCGTTGATGACCTTGGTGAGCTCGACCGTGCGCAGGGCGAGCACGTCCCCGAGCGACTTGGCGCGGGAATCGAGGCCGATCTCGATGCGGTTGAGCAGGCTTTCCAGCGTCTTCGTGACCTCGCCCGTGCGTTCCTGCAGGGTTTCGGTGAGCAGGGCCGAGCGGTTGACCACGGTCGATTCCAGCGAATCCGCCTTCTCGACGAAGATCCGTTCGAAGGTTCCGAACTTGTCGCTGAGGCCGGCCGTGCGCTCGTTGACGCTTTCGGACAGGCGGATCGCGTTGTTGGCCAAAGCCTCGTTGACGCGGGCGCCATGGGTGGAAATGGCCTGGACCACTTCGCGCCCCGAATTGGCGAGACGCTCGGTCGCGCTGGCGGCTTCCTGCTGGAAAGCGGCGCCGAAGGTGGTGATTTCCTCGCGGAGGCCGGAGCTGGCTTCCTGCGTGCGTTCGGTGATCAGGCTGGCGAGGCTCTCCGAAGCGATGCCGAAGGCCTCGTTGGCCTGGGCGATCCGCGTCGAGATCAGGTCGGCCAGCGAGATGCCGCGCTCGACGAGGGTCGATTCGAGGCTGCTGGTCTGGGTCTTGAGGGTTTCCTCGATCGTGCCAATCATCTGCTCGACATTGCCGGCCAGCATCTTGGCCTGGTCATCGAACAGGGAGGCGATCCGGTTCGTCGAATTGTCGAGATGCGCCTCGACCAGGTTGGTCTTGGCCTGCATCGTGTTGCCGAGCAGCTCATTGGCATTGCCCAAAGTGCGGTTCATGCCCTCGGTGTGATGCGTCAGGATATCGGCCAGGCGGGCCGTGCCGGAATCGAGGCTGGTCTCGATCACGCCGGCATTCTCGCGCAGGGTCGATTCGAGCGCGGTCGCGCCGCCCAGGATCCGGTCGGACAGTTCGGTGCCGCGCAGGATGATGTTCTCCGCAACGCGCGCGCCCTGCTCCTCGATGATCCGGCTGGCTTCCATGCCGCGGTTTTCCATCGCCTCGATAAGTTCGCTCGAGGCGTTGCGCATCGCATCATTGATCTCGACGGCGCGGGCGCCGACGGTTTCCATGATCGAGCGGCCATTCTCCGAGAAGGCTGTGTTGACGATGGAGGCGGTCTCGTCGAACTCGGTCTTCAGGGCCAGCCCGGCCTCGCGGAAGGCCGCGGTCGAGTTCTGGAGGCTTTCCTCGATATTGCGGGTGGATTCGATCGCCACATGCTGGAAACGCATCGTCGCGTTTTCCGAGACGTCACGGAAGACCGTCGTTGCCTGGTTGCTGGCCTCGATGACCCGCGTGGCGGTGGTCTCGCTCGTTTCCTGCATCATGCGTGTCGACGCATCGGCCGCCAGCGTGAGGGCATTGACGATTTCCGTGCTCGTGTCCCGGAACGTGGCCGTCGATTGCTCGGAAGCCTCGCGCAACGTCATGGCGGAGCTGTCCGCCACCTCGCGCAGCGTCCGGGTCGAGGTGTCGGCCACCTCGCTCAGGGCGCGGACGGTCATGGAGCCGACATCCTGGAACTCGTTGACGAGGCCGGATGTCGCCATCTGCAGCGCCTCGGTCGTGCGGGTCGAGACATCCTCGATCGCCGCAGTTGCGGAGCGGGTATGCTCGATCAGCGTGCCGGTGAAGCTGGCCGAGGTCTGGTTGATCTCGCCGACGAGCTCCTGGCCCGTACGGCTGAGCTCGCCGACCAGTTCGGCACGGGCCTGGACCAGCAATTCGCCGGTCTCCCGGGTGACGCTGTTCAGCTGCCCGGCCAGTTCCTGCGTACGCTCGGAGATCAGGTCGCCGAGATGCAGGGCCGTCCGGTCAAGAGTGGCGACGATCTCGTCCTGCTTGCCGCCGATCAGGAAGCTGACGCGGCCGCCGGCATCCTGGATGGCCGAGGAAATCGAGCCGCTGGCCTTGGTGAGGTCGGCCGAGAAGCCGTGATGGGCCGCCTCGATCGTGGCGCGGATGCGTTCCGCCGTGGCCATGATGGCCTCGCGCTCGGCCGAAAGCTCGTTCACCAGCGCGCGCATCTTGTATTCGTTGTCGGCATAGGAGCGTTCGAGGGCCGTCACCTCGCCATGGACGAGGCTTTCCAGCTCGCCGGCACGCGAGACGGCACGCTCGATGCCATCGCCGATGGAGGAGACTTCCCGCCGGACCGCCTGGCCGAGTGTGAAGACCGTTTCCGCGCCGGCCACTTCCGGTTCGGCAAGCCGCGCGGCCACGGTCGCCATCACCCGGGCCGAGGTCTTCAGCTCGCGGGAGCGGCGCTGCAGGATGGCCATGGTGAAGAAGAACAGGACCGGCACGAGGATCGCGAGGGCCGCCAGCACCAGGGTGCCCTCGATCCCGCTGCGCAGCGCGCCGGCCGAATCGAGGAGGAAACCGTCCCGGCGCGAGAAGAGATAGGCGCCGCCGCCGACCCAGAGGGCAGAGAGCAGCGTCGCGATGACGAGCGGGCCGCGGGGGGCGGGCTCGTTCAGTGGCTGGAGAAGGTCGGCCACGGTGGCGCGCATGTCGTCATTCGCCGGCAGGACCGGGGCCGTGCGGGCACCGCGCGGGGCCGCACGGGGTGCGGGCTCCTCGGCTTCGGCGAGAGGCTCCGGCATGGGGGGCGGTGCGGGAATCTGCTGGTTGGCCTGCCGGCGCGCCTTCACGCCGGCCAGGACGGCATTGTCACTGGCCGGCCTTGCAGCGGCTTCGCGTTCAGCCACCAGATCGGGCGTGACCGGCTTGCTCTCGATGGCGGGTTCGGCGGCAGCCGGGTTCCTGGCCGACGGTGCCTTGTCGGCCTCGGGGGGGCGGGTCTCGGTCTTGGTGTCGGGCGCCTTCCGGTCGGAGGCCTTGTCGCCGGATCTTGCGGCGGGCAAAGCCGCTTCGGTTGCCGTCGCCCCGGGCTCGACCGGCTTGAAGATGTCGAGATCCTCGACGCGCGGGAGGCGGGGCGATCCATCCGCGTTCTTGTCGTCTGCCGGAGGAGCAGCGTCGGCAGCGGTCGGGGAAATGCCCAGGGCTTCCTCGATCGCCGAAAAGGCGGCCTCGGCCGGATCCTTGCTCTTCTTGCTTGTCGACATTCCCGAACACCCTTCACTCGCCAAGCCGGAATACCCGCCAGCCGGCGCGACGGCTCCTGCCCGGAGAGACCGGGCATTCCACCAGATTGGCTGCAGTTTACTTTTCCGCAGCGCGAACGGAAACACAAACTGTTAACGATCTGCAAACTTCGTTAACGCCCCCGTCACCCTGTTCGAAAGGAGGCGCGTGCCGGACCCGCCGGTTTCGGCGGTCCTTAACCTGTGCGGTCCCATCCTGCAGCCAGAGGCATCCGGCCTGCAACGGGGAACTGGACTGATGGACCACAAGGGTGGAATTCCGGGCGAATATGCCGCTGCGTCGTTTGAACGACCGATCGATCTGGTGCATCTCGCGCGGCAGACGCTCGGTGATCGCGGCCTCGAGCGCGAGGTGCTGAACCTGTTCGTCGTCCAGGCCCGCTCGATCCTGGCCCAGATGGAGCTGGTGGCGCCGGGCAAGGCGCGGCTTGACCTCGCGCATACGCTCAAGGGCTCCGCGCGTTCGGTCGGGGCCTGGCACGTGGCCACCGAGGCCGAGGCCTGCGAGGCCCTGTTCGAGGCCACCGAAGACAGCTGGCGCGAGGCGTTCGACCGGCTGGGCAAGGCGATCCGGCTGGCGATCCATGCCATCCAGGATGTCCAGCAGGCCGCATAGCCGGTTTTTTTGCGTTTCCCCTCTCGTCAACCGGCCCGGGGCGTCCTATTCCCCGCTCATCTTTTGTTTGTCGGAGCAGGGCATGGCCAAGATCACCTTCGTCGATTCCACGGGAACCCAGCGCAGCGCCAATGCGGAAAACGGCGCGACGGTGATGGAAACCGCGATCCGCAACTCGATCCCCGGGATCGAGGCGGAATGCGGCGGGGCCTGTGCCTGCGCCACCTGCCATGTCTATGTGGACGAGGCCTGGAGTGCCGCCGTCGGCAGCGCGGCGCCTATGGAGGAAGACATGCTGGATTTCGCCTTCGATGTCCGGCCGAATTCGCGGCTCTCCTGCCAGATCAAGGTCTCGGATGCGCTGGACGGGCTCGTTGTCCATACCCCGGCCCGGCAGGCCTGAGCGAAAGCCAGCCTGCCACAAGCGGTCGTGACAGGGTGTCGTGACACGGTGTCGTGACTTGCCGGTGACAGGCCGTACAGGATCATACCGGGGAAACAGATCCGGGATGGACCGCCCATGCAGACCCTTTTCCTCGCCTATCTCGCCGGAGCCTTGACCACGCTCAATCCCTGCGTGCTGCCGATGATCCCCTTCGTGCTGGCCACCGCCCTGCGCGAGGGGCGGGCGGGCCCGCTCTGGCTGATGGCGGGGCTGAGCCTGTCCTTCACCGTGCTGGGAACGCTGATCGCCTCGATCGGACCGGCCATCGGGCTCTCGCAGGATGGCATCCGCTTCACGGGCGCGCTGGTGATGATCGTGATCGGTGCCGCAATGCTGATCCCGCAGGGGCAGACCGTCTTCGCCACAGGCCTCGGCCCGCTGGCGGACCGGGCCTCGGGCCTGCTCGACCGGCTGGCCCTTTCCGGCGCACGCGGGCAATTCGTGACCGGCATGCTGCTGGGCGCGGTCTGGAGCCCCTGTGCCGGCCCGAGCCTTTTCGCCGCGATCGGGCTGGCGGCCCAGACCGGCACCGTGCTGCAGGCCGCGATCGCCATGACCTTCTTCTCGCTCGGCGCGTCCAGCGTGATGCTGGCTCTCGCCTATGGCACGCGGGAGGCTTTGGGACGCCGCAAGGCCGCGTTGATGGGCTTCGCGACCTCCGGCAGGGGCAAGCTGGTCTTTGCCCTGATCTTTCTGGCGATGGGGCTGATGATCCTCACGGGCCTCGACAAGCGGATCGAGGCCGGTCTGGTCAATGCGATGCCGGACTGGCTGGTGGAATTCACCACCCGGTTCTGAACCTTACTCCGCCGGCCGGGCCGCCGCTTCCGGTTCCGGCCGCCGGCTGAGGGTTGTCTCGTTGCCCGGGCCCGGATCATGCGGGACCAGGAACGAGAGCAGCAGCGACGTGGTCGCGATGCCGGCGCCGAGCATGAAGACGAAGCTCGGGTTCTTCAGCCAGATCAGGCCGAATGTGACGGGAATGACCACGGCTGCGATATGGTTGATCGTGAAGGCACAGGCCGCTGTCGGGGCCATGTCCGCCGGGTCGCCGATCTTCTGCATATAGGTGCGCTGGGCGATGACCAGGGTCGAGAAGATGCCGTCGATCACGTACAGGGAGGCCGCGAACCAGCCCGAACTCGCCATGGCATAGCCGAGGAAGACGAGGATCAGGGTGATGTTCTCGAAAGCGATTGTCCGCCGCTCGCCCCAGATGCCCACGAGGGCGCCGAGCCGCGGTGCGGCGAAGGTGTTGAGCGCCGCGGTGACGAGCATCAGCATCGCGATATCCGGCACGCGGAAGCCGAAGCGCTCGACGAGAAGGAAACCGGCGAAGGCGGTGAAGATCTGCCGGCGCGCGCCATTCATGAAGGTCAGCGCATAATAGAGCCAGTAACGCCGGCGCAGCACGATCGTCTTGCGCTGGGGCACGTCGCCGTCGAATTTCGCGAAGAAGGAAAGGCAGAGGATGGTCAGAGCCAGGCAGACGAGGCCGATCAGCCCGAAAAGCAGCGGAAAGCTCTGGTAGCCCGCCCACCAGAGCAGCGCGAGGCCGCCATAGACCAGGAATTGCGCGGAGGCTGCGGCGCCGGCCACGCGCCCGATCAGGCGCGGCGCATCCTTTTTCGGGAAGAGCTGCAGCGAGAGCGACTGGTTGACCGTCTCGAAGTAATGGAAGCCCACCGACATGATGAAGGTGGTGACCAGCAGGCCGGTCAGGCCGGGAAAGAAACCGGTCAGTGCGATGCCGCCGGCCAGGATCAGCAGCGAGACATAGGCCACCACCTGCTCGCGCATCACCAGGAACCAGAAGATGGCGGTGAAGGCGAGGAAGCCGGGGATCTCGCGGATGGTCTGGGCAAGGCCGATCTCGGCGCCCGTGAATCCGGCGGCTTCCTTGGCGAAGTTGTTGAACAGCGTCTGCCAGCCGGCAAAGCCGAACATGTTGATGAAGGCCAGGGCCATCAGGAAATAGAGCGGCTGGCTGCGCATCCGGGCAAGGAACGAGGCCGGGGGTGCAGCGGAAGGGTCGATCGCGGACATGGGGACTCGCGGCGAGGGAGATGTTGCCGCGAGATCACGCCGATGTCGGGGTGGCGTCAATCGTTTTCTTGCCGGCCCGGGCTTGATCCTGAGCAAGGCCGGCTGAAACCGGACGGGCTAGGGTTGCCGCATGCCCGGGCGCCAGGGTGGTGCCCCATCGGAGGACCACGCCATGTTCAAGAAGATTCTTGTTCCCGTCGATCTCAACGAGGCGGCCATCACGAAATCGGCCCTCGACGCGGCAAAAGGGCTTGCGGCTTCCTGGAATGCCGATCTCCGCCTGCTCTATGTCATGCCGATCGTCCCGGCGAGCTACATGGAATATGTCGCGCCGGAATTCGAGACGCTGGAGAAGGAACGTGTCGAAGCCGAATTGCGCAGCCTGGCCGAAGGGCTCGGCCTGCCGGCCGGGCGCGTTTCAACCGCGGTGCGGAATGGCGGCGTCTACCACGAGGTCGTGGCGGAGGCCGGCGAGAGCCATTCCGACCTGATCGTCTGCGGATCCCATTGGCCGACGCTCGCCACCTATCTCGTCGGGTCGTTCGCAACAACGATCGTGCGGCACGCCACCTGTTCGGTGCTGGTCATCCGGCAATAGGCGCGGCGGGCAGCACCCTGTCCGGCACCGCATCGGCCGGGAAAGTTCCCGGCCGGTTGCGCGTGAGGAAGCTGCGCAGCCAGAAGCCGAAATAGACCGAGAGGCCGAGGCAGGCCATCGCCACGAGGCTCGATCCGTTCGAGGCGGCATAGCCGGCGCTGATCATCAGGGCCGCCAGCAGGCCGAAGCCGGCACCCTGCATCAGCCTGTAGCGGAGCGGCGCGATGCCGCATTCGAGCTTCAGGCGCGGATTCTGCGCGGCAACCCGGGCCACCAGTTCAAGTACGAAGCGGCGGAAACCGTGATCGAGCTTCTCGGTCTGGACCAGCGAGATCCAGCTGAGATTGTCGAAGCGCACCGAGGCGCCGTCGGTCGCGCGCACCTCGCAGACAAAGATGTTGTGCGCGGAGTTGCGCGGGCTGAAATAGAGCCGGATGCGCTCGATCCGGTCGAGCGGATAGGTCTGGTTCGAGCGGCCGCGCTCCGCGCTCAGGCTTGTCGCCGTCAGGCGCAGGTCAAGCGAGGCCGTGAACGGCTTTGCCCGGTGGGAATAGAGATAATCCTGTAGCGCTTCTGCCATGGAGCCCGTTCTTCGACCAAGGTTTGCGACGGTTCCATTGCATGTTCCTGCGCCTCGCGTCAAAGAGGGGCGTTCGCTGTGCCGGCAGAAGGGCCGGCCGGGAAGGGGACCGTGCGGCGATGCGACATCTGTTCCTGCTTCGACATGGCAAATCGGCCTGGCCCGAGGGCATTGCCGACCATGACCGGCCGCTGGCGCCGCGCGGCGAGCATGCCGTGCCGCTGATCGGGGCGCGGCTGAAGCAGATCCAGCCGCAGATCGACCGCGTGCTCGTCTCCGATGCGCGCCGCACCCGCGAGACCTTCGCCCGCCTCCGCACGGTGATGCCGGATCTCGAGCCTGTCATCGAGCCCGCGATCTACGAGGCGACGCCGGCCCGCCTGTTCCGGCTGGTCCAGGACCTGCCCGACGAGGCCGGTTCCGTGCTGATGGTCGGGCACAATCCCGGCTTCCATGCCCTCGCGCTCTATCTCGGCGGCAAGCCCGGCGGAGATTCCGAGGCCTATCGCCGGCTCGAGCGGAAGCTGCCGACAGCGGGGCTTGTCCATCTGGTGTTGCAGGGTGACTGGGGCGGGATCGACCAGGCCTCGTGCGAGATCCGGCATTTCATCACGCCGGCCATGCTCGGCGGGATCGACGAGGATTGAGCCGGCCGGCCCTTGCCAGCGCGCAGGCGGATCGCCATTCCTTAGAGCAGGAAAATCGCGCATGGCACAGGACAGTTCCGTCCCACCGGGGTCTCTCTGGGACGATATCAAGGCCGGAACGGCCAATCTCGGACAGTATATCGGTGCTCTCGGCCGGCCATCGCTCCGGCTGGGGGTGACCGGGCTGTCCCGGGCGGGGAAGACGGTCTTCATCACCGGGCTGGTCCATGCGCTTGTCTCGGGCGGCAGGATGCCGGCCTTCCGGGCCATGGCCGAGGGGCGGATCACCGCGGCGCGGCTGGTCCAGCACCCGGATGATGCGCTGCCGCGTTTCGCCTATGAGGAGCACCTCGCCACGCTGACCGGCCCCGACCGGCACTGGCCGCAATCGACGCGGGCCATTTCCGGCCTCAGCCTCGAGATCGAGTATGAGAGCCGCCAGCGCTATCTCGGCGGGCTGATCGGGGGTGGCGCCTCCCGGCTCGGCCTCGACCTGGTGGATTATCCGGGGGAATGGCTGCTGGACCTGCCGCTTCTGGCCAAGGATTACGCCACTTTCTCCGCCGAGATCTTTGCCAAGGCGGGCGAGGGGCAGCGCCGCGAGCCCTTTGCGGCTTTCGTTGCCGCGGCCCGGGCTGTCGATCCGGCCGCTCCGGCGGACGAACCCGAGATCCGGCGGCTGGCCGATCTCTTCGGCACGGCCCTGCGTGCCTGCCGCGATGACGGGCGCGGGCTTTCCGCGCTGGCGCCGGGGCGCTTCCTGATGCCGGGTGATCTCGAAGGCGCGCCGGCGCTGACCTTCGCGCCTTTGCCCGGCGGGGCCGGGGCTGGGGCGGCGGAGTCGCTCGGCGGGGTGATGGCCCGCCGGTACGAAGCCTACAAGAGCCGGATCGTCCGGCCCTTCTTTACCGAGCATTTCGCGCGGATCGACCGGCAGGTCGTGCTGGTCGACGTGCTCTCGGCGCTCAATGGCGGCGCCGAGGCGCTGGCCGATCTCGAGACGGCTCTGGTCGATGTGCTGGCCGCGTTCCGCATCGGCGCCCGGTCGCTGCTGGCGAGCCTGTTTGCGCCGCGCGTCACGCGGATCCTGTTCGCCGCGACCAAGGCCGACCACCTGCACCACACCAACCATGACCGGCTCGAGGCGCTGCTCGGCGTGCTCGTGCGCCGTGCCTACCACCGGGCGCAGGCGGCCGGCGTGCCGAGCGAGAGCCTCGCTTTGGCCTCGATCCGCGCCACGCGCGAGGTGATGGCGCGGCAGGGCGGGCAGGACCTGCCCTGCGTCGCCGGAATTCCGCTGGCCGGCGAGCGGCTCGGCGAGACCCGCTTCGATGGCGAGACCGAGGCAGCGCTGTTTCCGGGCGACCTGCCGGAGGATGTCGAGGTGATCTTCCGTGGCCGGCCGGTGCCGCTGTCCTTCCTCCGGTTCCGTCCGCCGGGACCGGAAGCGCGGCGCCAGGCCGAGGGACTGCCGCATATCCGTCTCGACCGCGCCCTCGAATTCCTTCTGGGAGACCAGCTTTCATGAGCGATCCGACCCCGCGCGTCCTGCCCGTGGCCCCGGCCGGCGAGCGCCCCGCCCGGGCACCGCAGGCCTTCGTGCTGGACGAGGCCCGCCCCCGGCAGGCCGATGCCGAGATCTCCGAGACGCCCGGGCCGGAGGCTGAAATCCGGCCCGCCCCGCCGGCAGCGCCGGCTTCCGGCGGCTGGTTTTCCCTGTCCAGCCTGTTCTGGACAGCGCTGTCGCTGCTGGTCACGCTCTATCTTGCCGAAGCGGCCTGGGCCTTCGTGCTGTCGCTGCAGGCCAAGGCGCCCTGGCTGGGCATGACCGCGCTGGGGCTGCTCGGGATCGTGCTGGCGCTCGGGCTGATCTTTGTTCTCCGCGAGTTTCTCGGCATCTTCCGGCTGCGCGCCGTCGGCCGTCTGCGCGAGCAGGCCGAAGCCGTGCGGGAAAAGCCCTCGGCCGAAAGGCTGTTGCACGACCTCGCGGCCTTCTACGCGGCGGATGCCACCACGGCGCAGGCCCGGGCCGAGATCCGGCGCGTGCTCGGCGAGATCCATGATGCGGAGACGCTGGTGGCTGTCGCGGAGCGGGACCTGCTCGGCCCGAAGGACCGGCAGGCCCGGCAGCTGATTGCCGAGGCGGCGCAGCGGGTCTCCCTCGTCACCGCGCTGTCGCCCAAGGCGATTGTCGATCTCGCCTTCGTGCTCGGCCAGAGCCTCGTGCTGATCCGGCGGCTCTCTGCCCTCTATGGCGGGCGGGCCAGCGGGATCGGGCTGGTGCGGCTGGGGATGCGGGTGCTGGGCCATCTCGTCGTGACCGGGGGCATGGCCGTGGCGGATTCCGCTTTCGGGCAGATCATCGGCACCGGCATGGCCGCCCGGCTCTCCGCCAAGCTGGGCGAAGGCGTGCTGAACGGTGTTCTCACCGCCCGGGTAGGAATTGCCGCCCTCGACCTCTGCCGGCCCATGCCTTTCCGGTATTTGCCCGAGATTAAACTATCAGAAGTTGCAAAACTGAGTGTCATGCAAGACAAGGTTGCGGAAAATCCTGCCGGTCGATGAGCCGTTGCGGCCGAATGTTCCAGCAACCTTAGCGTGTGCCGCCAGTTAAATCATTGAAATCATTGGCCATCACCGAATGGCACGACCCTTGCCAACCTGATGGTCCAGGCAGGGGGCCAGCAGGTCTCGCGTTACGGTCCCCGCCACCAGGTTCATTTGCTCACGACGGGGTTTCGGGTCCATGGGTATCTTCGGTGCAATGACGACGGCGATTTCTGGCCTCAACGCCCAGAGCTTCGCCCTCGAGAATATTTCCGGCAACATCGCCAATTCACGCACGACGGGCTTCAAGCGCGTCGACACCTCCTTCGCCGATCTCGTCCCGGACATGCCGCCGCGGCGCGAGCTTTCCGGCTCGGTCGGCGCCTTCAGCCGCAACACCACCACGGTGCAGGGTGACATCCAGTCCAGCCAGATCGGCACCAACATGGCGATCACCGGCGAGGGCTTCTTCGCCGTCCGGCAGCGGACCGGCGATGCGGGCGGCCAGCCGGTCTTCTCCGGTTCCAGCCTCTATACCCGCCGCGGCGATTTCGAGGTCGACCGCAACGGTTACCTCGTCAACGGCACCGGCAACTACCTGATGGGCTATCAGGTCGATCCGACGACCGGCGCGATCACGGGCTCGCAGCTCAACGTGCTGCGCATTCCCTCGGCGAACCTCGCGGCCCGCGCCTCGACCACCATCGAGTACGAGGCCAACCTGCCGAAATATCCGCTGACGGCCAATGCCACCCCCGGCACGCCCGGTTCGGAACTCCTGACACCGGCGAATGACCTTGCGGCGCTGCCGGCCGCCCAGGAAACCAACTTCCTCAACGAGACGATCGCCGGCCAGTCGGTGACGGTCTATGACGCGGCGGGTTCGCCGATCAACGTCCAGATGCGCTGGGGCAAGACCTCCAACGCGGCGCCGGAAACCTGGAGCATGTTCTATCTCTCCGACAGCAACGCTGTCGGTCCGGCCACCAAATGGACCCGGATCTCGAACAACGTGCAGTTCAGCGCCGCCGGCCAGCTGACGGCGCCGGCCACGGGCGTGATCAACACGCCCTTCACGGTGGATGGCGTGACGACGGGCGCGATCAACCTGACCTTCGGCACGACCGGGCTGACCCAGTTCGCCGATCCGAACGGCCAGCTGAACCCGAACCGCATCACGCAGGACGGTTATCCGACCGGCACGCTGCAGGGCATCAACGTGGCCGATGGCGGCCGGATCATGGGGTCCTATTCGAACGGCCAGACCGTGCCGCTCGCCCAGGTTCCGATTGCAGAATTCCCGGCTGCCAACCTGCTGAAGCGCAATGATGGCGGGATCTTCGAGCAGACGCTCGAATCCGGCCAGCCGCTGATCAATTCCGGCGGCGACGGCATCATCGGGGCCAGCCTCGAGAATTCCAATGCCGATATCGCCGACGAATTCTCGAAGATGATCGTCACGCAGCAGGCCTACTCGGCCAATACCCGCGTGGTCACCACCGCGCAGTCCATGCTGCAGGATGTCATCAACATCATCCGCTGAGGCGGAGACGCGTAACGCCTGAGGGCAGAGTGATGAACACGGGTATCGCAGCGTATCGCGAGCAGGGTCCGGGGGAGGCGAAAGCCCTTCCCCGGGCTTCGGCGCGTCGCCTCGCACCCGGCAATCCCTGCCGCCCCGCCGGCAAACTTCGCCTGTCCCGGAAGCGGGGCCGGCCAGAACGCAACCAAAAGTTGTGTAATTTCAAATCACGCAACCTTGGCATGAATCCTGCCCGTGAGCCGATGCGGCGCGCGGGCCCCGATCCGTTCCTCCTTCGCGTCGCTGACTTGAAGCGATTGTCGATCGAGGATTTCGAGATGGGTATTTTTGGAGCCATGACCACGGCCGTTGCCGGCCTTTCCGCCCAGAGTTTCGCGCTGGAGGCGATTTCCGGCAATATCGCCAACAGCCGCACGCCCGGTTTCCGCCGGGTCGATGCCGGCTTTGCCACGCTTGTCGGCGATGATCCGGAGCGGCGCACCGGCGCCGGTTCGGTGCAGGCCTATGCGCGGGCCTCGACCGATATCCAGGGTGACAGCGTGGCCAGTGATGCCGGCACGCATATCGCCATCAACGGGGCCGGGTTCTTCCCGGTCCGCCAGCAGGTGGGTTTTGCCGGGGCGCAGGCTTCGCGGCTCTATACGCGGCGCGGTGATTTCGACCTCGATGCCGGGGGATTCCTGGTCAACGGGGCCGGGCATGTGCTCGAGGGCTTCTCGATCGATCCCGCCACAGGCGCCAGCGCCGGTTCGGCGCTGCAGCCGCTGCGCGTCTCGAACGACACGCTGCCGGCCCGCGCGACCACCTCGATCGAGTATCGCGCCAACCTGCCGCGTTTTCCGATGACGGCCGGGGCCGATCCGCTGGTGCCGGGCTCGGAGCTTCTCGCCGGCGCGGCGCTGTCCGGCGCCACGATCGCGGCGGATGATGAAGCCGCGTTCCTTGACCGGACGATCGCGGGCCAGTCGATCACCGTCTACAATGCCGTCGGGACGGCCGTCGATCTCCAGTTCCGCTGGGGGAAGACCGGAACCGCGCCCGCCGATCGCTGGAGCCTGTTCTACCTGTCCGATCCGGCCGCGACCGGTGCCGCGCCACGCTGGACGCGGGTGACGGACGAAGTGCGCTTCGACAGCAACGGGCGCATGACGAACCCGGCCGGTGCCGGCCTGCCGGCGGCGGTCTTCGCGGTGGCCGGCGCGGCAACAGGGCCGATCAGCCTGCAATTCGGGGCCGGCGGCCTGACCCAGTTCGATGACCGGGTCGGCATGCTGCGCATCAACCAGCTCAACCAGAACGGCTACGGGATCGGCGTGCGGACCGGCCTGTCCTTCGAGCAGGGCGGCCAGCTTGTGGCGCGCTATTCGAATGGCCAGGTCCAGGCCATCGCCCAGGTTCCGGTCATCGTCTTTCCGGCCTCGACGGCCTTGCGCCGCGTCGATGGCGGCGCCTTCGAGCAGACGCTCGAATCCGGCCAGCCGGTTTCGGTGGAGGCGAGCCAGCTCGTCGCGGGTGGCACGCTGGAAATGGCCAATGTCGATATCGCCGACGAGTTCTCGAAGATGATCGTCACGCAGCAGGCCTATTCGGCCAATACGCGGATCATCACCACCGCCCAGCAGATGCTTCAGGATGTCATGAACATCGTCAGATGACGATGTTGTCCGCCCCGGAAGGGGTCGGACGAAGGAGGAAAAGATGGGACTGATCTCCGCCTTGCAGAACGCCGTTTCCGGGCTGACTGTAAACTCCTCGCAGATGAACCTCATCTCGCGCAACGTCGCGAATGCGGGAACGGTCGGCTATACCCGCCGCGTCCTCTCGACGCGCGAGACCAGCGCCACCGGCATCACCGCCGGCGCGGTGCTGGAGGTCGAGGTCAACCGCGTCCTCGACTCGCTGCTGCAGAAACAGCTGCGGCTCGAGGCCGGCGGCGGGGCCTATTCCTCCACGCGGGCCGATTACCTCCGGCGCGTCGACTCGCTGTTCGGCGAGCCGGGGTCCCAGGCCGGTCTCAACACGATCTTCGGCAAGTTCTCGACGTCGATGCAGCAGCTCGCCGCCGATCCTGCCTCGCCGACGGCCCGGCAGAACCTGCTGGCCCAGGCGCAGAGCCTGTCGGCGACGCTCAACAGCCTCAGCGAGAATGTCCAGCTGATGCGGGGCGAGATCGAGGCCAAGATCGCCGACCAGGCCGAGAAGGTGAACACGCTGCTCGAGGGCATCGGTGTCACGACCAAGAAGCTCAACGAGATCTATGATTCCGCGACGCGGCAGGGCCTGCTCGACCAGCGGGACAAGTATATCGACGAGCTGTCGAACTATTTCGATATCCGGACCTTCGACAACGGTACGGGCAATTTCAACATCTACACCACGTCGGGGGGGCCGCTCTTCATCGAGGGTCGCAATCTCCGCCTGCAGTTCGACGAGCGCTTCGCGGTCTCGGCGAACAGCCTCTACAACCAGAACCCGGCCCAGTCGACGCTCGGTCACCTGATCGTCACCGATCCGATCGGCGGGCAGGTGGACCTGACCCGGAACGGGCTGGTCAAGTCGGGCAGCATGGCCGCCCTGTTCGACCTGCGCGACAATGTGCTGGTCGAGACCCAGGCGCATCTGGACGAGTTCGCGGCTGCGGTCACTACCTCGCTCGGCGACCGGACGATCTCCGGCACGGCGGCGACGGTCGGCCCGCAGACCGGCTTCGACCTCGACCTCAATGCGCTCCAGAGCGGCAATGTCGTCACGCTGGAATACACGATCCAGCCCGCCGGGACGCGCCAGAAGGTGTCCTTCATCGCGGTCAACGATCCGGCCGCGCTGCCGCTGGCCGCCGGCGCGACGGCCGACCCGAACGATGTTGAATTCGGCATCGATTTCTCGGGCGGCTTGCCGGCGGCGATCACCGCGATCGGCACGGCGCTCGGCGCGCCTTTCACCGTCAACGATCTCGGCGCCGGCGTGGTGCGGATCCTCGATGACGGCGCCGGCAATACCCGCGATGTCAACGCTCTCTCGGCCCGCGCCACCGTGACCGCCCTGACCAACCAGGGCACGGCGCTGCCCTTCTTCGTCGACGGCAATGCCGGTTCGCAGCTCTATACCGGCTCCTTTGACAGCGGTTCGCAGAAGCGCGGCTATTCCAGCGGCATCCGGGTCAATCCGGCGCTGCTTTCGGATCCGAGCCGCCTTGTCGTCTACCAGACGGTGCCGACCACGACCTCGAGCGGCGACCCGACGCGGCCGAGCTTCCTCCGGGACCAGCTCCAGAGCTGGGAAACCGATTTCACGCCGGCCATCTCGCTGACCGGCTCGACGGCGGTCTATCGCGGCACGGCCGGGCAGTTCCTCGACCGGGTCATCGCCACCCAGACGCAGGCTTCGAGCAATGCCGAGGCCCTTTCCGAAGGGCAGGAGGTGGTGCTCTCCACCCTGCGCGAACGCGCCGCCGCCATTTCCGGCGTCGACAAGGATCAGGAACTCGCCGACCTCGTCGAGATCCAGAACATCTATGCGGCCAATGCCCGCATCATCTCCGCCGTCCGTGACATGTTCGACGCCCTGCTGAGGATTTAAGCCATGTATGTCCCGACCTCTCTCTACCCCTATGCCGGCGGCACGCTGAAATCGAAGCAGAATGCCCGCCTGCTCCTGTCCATGCGCTACCAGCTCGACGATCTGCAGCGGCAGATCGCGAGCGGCAAGAAGTCCCAGACCTTCGGTGGCCTGGGCGACATGCGCGTCAGCTCGCTGACCTTCCGCAACCAGACCGGCATTACCGACGGCTATTCCAGCGTGATCGACATCAGCTCGATCCGCCTCAAGATCATGGACCAGAGCACCAACGAGCTCCGGACCCTTGTCGAGAAGGCCCGCGGCGTCATGCTGGAAACCCGCGGCACCGGCGGCTATCCGGAAATCACCGCTGCGGTGAAGCAGGTCCAGGCCCAGTTCGAGCAGATGGTGACCTCGCTGAACAACCAGCATGAGGGGCTCTATCTCTATTCCGGCCGCACCCGGGATGTCCGTCCGGTGGTGGATGCCAACACGATCATGTGGGGCGACGGCACCAATGCCGGGTTGCGCCAGGTGATCGACGAACGCCGCCAGGCCGATCTCGGCGTGACCGGGTTCGGCCGCATGACGACCAACCTCGTCGGCTCCAACGTGACGCTGGCCGAGGATGCCGTGGGCAACCCGTTCGGCATCAAGCTGGTGGCGGGCTCGGTTGGCGGGGCAATGTCCAACGTGACCGTTCTCGGCCCTGCCGGTGCGCCGCCGCAGCTCGATGTCAACTTCACCGGCCTGCCGCTCAGCGGCGAGCGGATCAGCTTCACCGTCCAGCTGCCGGACGGCAAGACCATGAATCTCGGCTTTGCCGTCGACCAGGCCGGCACGGCGGATGACACGGTGTTCTCGGTCGGGGTCTCGCCGGCAGCCACGGCCGCCAACCTCCAGGCGGCGATCAATGCCCGCCTGACGGCGATTGGCCAGGGCGAGCTGCGTGCGGCTTCCGGCCTCGTGGCAGCCCGGGAATTCTTCGCCGGTTCGGTCAACAACCCGCCGCAGCGCGTGGCGGGCCCGCCCTTCAACACGGCGACGGCCTATGCGCCGGTCGGCACCCGGCCGACCGTCATCTGGTATCGCGGGGACGACGATGCGCTGGTGGCGGCGCGCGATACGCAGAAGGCCGAAGTGGATGGCGGCACGACGATCAATTTCGGCGCGCGTGCCAATGAAACCGCCCTGCGGGAATCGATGGTCGCGCTCGGGATGTTCCTCGCGGATGATTATCCGCCGGGCTTTGCCTCGACCCAGGACCGTTTCGACGCGTCCACGGGCCGGGCGATCCAGCTGTTCAATTCGACCGGCGGGCCGAATGCGATCCTCGAGATCAACGGCGATTTCGGCCGGGCGAGCTCGCAGGTGAAGGATGCCGAAACGCGGCACGAGGATCGCAAGGTGTTCCTCAGTTCGCTGCTGTCGGAGATCGAGAATGCCAACAAGGAAGAGGCGATCCTCCAGCTCACCTCGCTGCAGACCACGCTGGAAGCGAGCTATTCGGTGACCTCGCGGCTGTCGCAGCTCTCGCTGGTCAACTACCTCTAGGATCCTGACCCTTTCCGGCAGGCCGGGATCATGCGGCCTGCCCGTCTCGGGCGCCCTTCGGGGCGCCCTTTTTCATGGGCGGCAGGCGTGAGGGGGGCGGGCCAGGTTCGGGCGGGTGCGCGGGCGCTGCCCTGCGCCTGCGGTACATGTGCGCGGGCGGAGGGCCAAGCATCAAACGAAAAAACGCCCCGGGCGGGGCGTCGGTTTCGCTGGATATGCGGCGGGGCCGGCGTCAGCCGGCGGCAGCCACGGAACGGGCTTCGCCGGCCAGCTCCTCGCCGCTGCGGCCGCGCAGGCCGGCCGCGATATGCTGGTTGATCTCGATCAGCAGATCGAGCTTTGCCGGATCCGGCTCGAACAGGATACGCATGCACTGGTTGATCACGAAACGGCTCAGGCCGATCATGTTCGCGCGGGTTTCCTGCGGCAGGGGCGATTCCGGGTCCGTGGCGGCATCGAGGAAGATCGCCCAGACCTGCCGGTTGTGCGACAGCGGGTCCTCGATGGTCGCGATGCTCGGATCCCAGTTATCTTTCAGCCATTGAAGCTTGCTCGCGGCCTTGAGGAGGGCGCGGGCCTCAAGCTCTCGCTGACTGAGGGCCAGAGTCTGAGTCTTGTTGTACGCTTGAATTCCGGGCTGCATGCTCGAACAGTTTCCTCTCGTACGCCAGAAGCTGCTTAGCTTCCTTGAGGGCTTTATAGAACTCGCCGTTTAAAATATGGTTGTGAACAGCCATAAGTATCTTGGTCGAACTTGGGACAGCACGTTGAAAATCTGTAACAAACTTATTGTATAGACCAATATTCTCAGATACTTTGCCGTCAATATACATCAACTGGATCGTCAAATAGATAAGCTTGGCCGGACTGTCAGCTGACTTGGGGCTGAGAATGTCCTTCTCGCGCAGGATCGGCGCATTGCCCTCGATGATCAGGCTGGTGCGTTGATCGCAGTTCCTGACAACTGCGGTCCCGATGATGATGCGTTCGTTGGGCTTGAGCTCAACCTTCAGGGCCACGTTCGGCCTCCTTCTTGCCAGAGGAGTTCACCATAGGGGTGTAAACAACTCGTTTCGGACGTTCGCAGAATTCCCGACTCGCCGGACGAATGCAACTAAAAGTAGCAAAGTCGGCCTTTCGGGCCGACCCTGCCCTCCCTTTGGTTCAGCCCGTCCGCTTGAGGAAGCCCTGGGCGGCCACCGTGACCATGAGCCGGCCTTCGATCGACTTGTCGATGACGAATTCCGGATGCGCCTCGAGATATTCGCGCATCGCCGTCATCGGGTTGTCGCCGGGCGACCAGGGGCGGTCCGGGAAGAGATCGGCCGGCATGTCCTCGACGAAGGAATCGAAGACGACGCAATAGCTGCCCTTCGAGACCATCGGGGCATAGGCTTCGAGTTCCGCCAGCACATGGGCGTGGGTGTGCATGGAATCGAGGAAGACCATGACGGTCTTGTGGCCTGTCGCAGCCTCCCGGACGGCGGCGACCGTCTCGGGGGCGATGCTCGAGCCCTCGACGAGATGCAGCATCGGCCGCAGGGGATGGGCATCCAGCGCGGCGCGGTTATGCGGGCGGATATCGATGTCGATGCCGATGACCTTGCGCTTCGTCTTGCGCGGCTCGAGCGTGGTGCCGGCGGCCATGGCGTCGCAGTAATCGAGCATGGCGAGGATGCTGGCGCTGAGGATCAGCGAGCCGCCATGGGCGATGCCGGTCTCGATCACCAGGTCCGGCTTGATCTGCCAGATCAGTTCCTGCACGGCCCACATATCCTGCGGGTACTGGATGATCGGGCGGCCGAGCCAGTCGAAATTGTAGACGTATTTCTTCCGCATCGAGGATTCGAGCCAGGCCTGCGAGAGCTGCCGGAACTCGGTATCGCCCTGATAGGCTTCGAGGCGCGCCAGGCGTTCTTCGGCGAATTGTTTGACGGGGTCCATGGTGCCTCCCTCAGGCGGATGCGATGGCCGGGCTCGAGGCCCGGGCGACGGGGGTGAAGAGGCTGCGGACAGCCTCGCGTGGATCGGCGCCGAATTCGGCGCGGATCCGGGTGATGTCGATCGGCGGAAACAGGATGCGTGGTGCGCCGGGCTCCACCGTCACTTCCGCGCCGGTCGCGGCGGTGATGGCGTCGATCCATTCGGCATGGGTGGTGCGGGTGCCGCTGGCGATGTTGTAGATACCGGTGGCCGGCCCGCGCGCCATCCGGGCGAGGAGCGGCACCACATCGTCGATATGGATGTAATCCTTCGCGGAATCGAGCGCGCTCCGCAGGTGGATCCGGCCGGTCGCGGCATCGCGCAGCAGCGAGGGGATGAAATTCTCCGAATCCGCATCTTCGCCGCCGACGACATTGGAGAGCCGAGCGACACAGGCGCGGCCGCGGCTGCCCTGCAGGCAGAGGCTCTCGCCCATGAGCTTGGAGAGATTGTAGAGATCCGAGCCGGAATGGGGGTTCACGTTCAGGCCCATATCCTCTCGGGCCGGGCGGTCGTCGCTGGCGGCACCACCATAGATGCGGGTCGAGGAGAGATAGACGAGGCGGTCGAAACGGGCTTCCGCCAGCAGTCGCCGAAGGATGCCGACATGCGCCTCGACCGTTTCCAGCGGGCGGGTGCGGAAATCGGCCGTCACGCCGATGCCATAGACGACCTGCCCGAGATCCTCGCGCCAGAGCGCCTCATCGCCCCGCGCCGGGGCGAAGACATCCTCGCCGGCCGCGCGGAGCCCGGCGACAAGGCGCCGCCCGATGGTTCCGCTGGCCCCGAGGATGGTGAACCGGGTCATGTGCGCTTCCCGATGGCGCGGGCCGGGTTGCCGGCATAGACGGTATAGGCCTCGAACTCGCCCTTGACGAGCGTGCCCGCGGCCACGACGCAGCCGCGCCGCAGGATGGCGCCGTCGAGCAGGACGCAATTCGCGCCGATCCAGACATCATCCTCAATGACGATCCCGCCCTTGCCGGGCAGGAAGCCCTGCTCCCGGATCAGGCGCGAGGCGTCCTTGTAGGCGTGGTTGACCGGCGCGAAGGTGCAATTGGCGGCGATGGCCACCGAATTGCCGATCCGGATGCCCTGGCCGGTATAGAGCACGCAGCCGGCATTCAGATAGACATGCTCGCCGATGACGAGATCGCCCGACCCACCGGCCGGCTTGATCTTGACGAAACTGTCGATCATCGAATGGGCGCCGATCTCGATCCGGGTGCCGCGGGTCGAATCCTCGATATCCGCCAGTTTCGAGACGCGCGCGGTGGGATGGATGGTGATCATGTCACCTCAAGCTCCGGCACCGCGACGACGAATTTCCCACCCCAGGCCCGGATCCCGGCCAGCTGTTCCATCACTTCCTGCCGGATGTTCCAGGGCAGGATCAGCACCAGATCGGGCCTGTCATTCCACAGATGGGCCTCGTCCACGATCGGGATCCGGCTGCCGGGCATGAACTTGCCCTGCTTTGCGGCGGCGCGATCAACGACATACGGCACGAGATCGGGCCGGATGCCGGCGAAGTTCATCAGGGTATTGCCCTTGGCGGCCGCGCCATAGGCACCGACGCGCAGGCCCTTCCGCTTGGCCTCGATCAGGAAGGCGACGATGCCGTCCTTGACCGCTTCGGCCTGCTTCTGGAGCGTGGCGTAGTAATCCGCCCGCTTCATGCCTGCCGCTTCCTCGCGGGCCAGCATGGCGCCGACGGCCGGGCTGACAGGCCGCGTGCCGGTATCGCTGCGCTGGGCGAAGACGCGCAGGCTGCCGCCATGGGTGGGGATTTCCTCGACATCGAAGACGGTCAGGCCATTGGCCGCGAAGATGCGGGCGACGGCAATCAGCGAGAGATAGGAATAATGCTCGTGATAGGCCGTATCGAACTGGTTCAGCGCGACCATGTTCAGCAGATGCGGGAATTCGAAGGTCGAGACGCCCGCAGGCTTGAGGAGCTTCGCAAAGCCGCCGGCGAAATCGTTGATATCCGGCACATGGGCCAGCACATTGTTGGCAGCGGTGAGGTCGGCCGCGCGGCCTTCGCGGGCGAGGCGTTCGCCGAGGGCGACGCCGAAAAATTCCTCGACAATGTCGATGCCCTTGGCCCGCGCGGCCTCGGCAGTCGAGCGCGTTGGCTCGATGCCGTAGCAGGGAATGCCGGCGGCTTTCACATATTGCAGGAGATAGCCGTCATTGGCGGCGATCTCGACGACGCAGCTCCCTGCACCGAGCCCGAGGCGCTGGCGCATGGCCGCGACATAGGCTTCCGAATGCTTCAGCCAGCTCGTCGAGGTGGAGCTGAAATAGGCGTATTCCTCGGTGAACAGCGCCTCCCGGCCGGCATAATCCTCGGTCTGGACCAGCCAGCAGCTGTCGCAGGCCATCACGCGGAGCGGAAACCAGGTTTCCGGCGCCTGCAGTTGCGCGGCCGTGAGATAGGCATTCGAGGGCGGCGAGGCCCCGAGATCGAGAAAGGTGTGGCGGAGCGGCGCGCCGCAATGCCGGCATTTCACAGGGCAACTCCCTTGAAGCTGTCATCAATCATCGGATGGCCGCGATCCCGGTCGGACAAGACCGAAACCGGGAGCGGCCAGGTGATTCCGAAGGCCGGATCGAAGGCATTCACCGCGCCTTCGGCCTCGGGGGCATAGGCCCGGGAATGGCAGTAGAGGATCTCGACATCCGGCGAGAGCGCCTGGAAGCCGTGGGCGCAGCCCTCCGGGATCAGCAGGGCGCGGCCATTCTCGGCAGAGAGGATCTCGGCATGCCAGTGCAGGTAGCGCGGGGAGGCGGGCCGCAGGTCGAGCGCCACGTCCCAGATCTCGCCGCGCAGGCAGGTGACGAGCTTCATCTCGGCATGCGGCGCGTGCTGGAAATGCATGCCGCGGATCGTGCCCTGCGCGGCCGAATAGGTATGGTTGATCTGGGCGACCGGCCGGTTCCAGCCCGCTTCCCGCAGGGTCTCGGCGCAGAAAACCCGCGCGAGGAAGCCGCGTGGGTCGCCCAGCTTCTGGCGATCGACCCGCGTCAGCCCGTCAAGGGGCAGGGGATGGAGCGCGAGGCGGCTCATGCAGCCTCCGCGAAGGCGCGGAGATCGGCATCGCAGAGGGCGAGTGCGGATTGTCCGTCCGCCTCGGCGCGATACCAGGCCATGGTGCGCGCGATGCTCCCGGCAATGTCCCAGCGTGGCCGGATGCCGAGCGCCGTGCGGGCGCGGGCGGTTTCCAGGGCCAGCCAGCCGGCTTCATGCGGGCCGGCGGTGCCATCGCCATAACGCACGGAAGCCTGCGGGAAGTGCTGGCGCGCCTGTTCGATCACATCCCGGACGGTGGCCGCCTCATGGGTATGCGGGCCGATATTGTAGGCAGAAGCGAGCGAAGGATCTGCCCAGAGGCGTTCGGCGAGGACGAGATAGGCATTGACCGGTTCAAGCACATGCTGCCAGGGGCGGATCGCCTGCGGACGGCGGATCTCCAGCGGCTGGCCGGCAAGCCAGGCGCGCACGGCATCCGGAACCAGCCGGTCCTCCGACCAGTCTCCGCCGCCGATGACATTGCCGGCGCGGGCCGAAGCGATGGCCTTGCCTTCCGCACGGAGGAAGGAATCGCGGTAGCTGGCGATGACGATCTCGCTGGCGCCCTTGCTGGCGCTGTAGGGATCATAGCCGCCGAGCGCATCATCCTCGCGGTAGGGAAACGGATGCTCGAGATTGTGATAGACCTTGTCAGTCGTCACCATCACGGCGACGCGGCAGGCTTCGAGGCCGCGCAGGGCCTCCAGAAGGTGCACGGTGCCCATGACATTGGTGGCGAATGTCTCGACCGGTTCGCGATAGCTCGCGCGGACCAGCGGCTGCGCAGCCATGTGCAGCACGATTTCCGGCCGTGCCGCGCGGACTGCACCGATGAAGGTTTCGCGATCGCGGATGTCGAGGAAATGGCTGTCGACGAGGGCCGCAAGCCCGAGCTTGCCGAAGAGATCCGGGTGGGTATTCGGGGGCAGGGCGATGCCGGTCACGCGCGCGCCCATGCGCGCGAGCCACAGCGCGGCCCAGCCTCCCTTGAAGCCGGTATGGCCGGTGAGCAGAACGCGCTTGCCGCGCCAGAAATCCGGCGAGGCCGTGGCTACCATGTCTTCCATGGTGCCTTGCCCGAGGCCCAGAGATCCTCCAGGAGGTTCTTCTCGCGCAGCGTGTCCATCGGCTGCCAGAACCCGTCATGCTGGAAGGCGCGCAACTGGTCCGCTGCTGCAAGGGCGCGCATGGGCTCGACTTCCCAGCTCGTGGCATCGCCGTCGATCATTTCGATCACGCGGGGCGAGAGAACGAAGAAGCCGCCATTGATCCAGCCGCCTTCGCCGCGCGGCTTCTCGATGAAGCCGGTGACCTTCTCCCCGTCGAGACCGAGCGAGCCGAAACGGCCCGGCGGCAGCACGGCCGTCACCGTGGCCAGCCGGCCATGTGTGCGATGGAAATCGAGCGAGCCGGAAATGTCGACATTCGAGACGCCATCGCCATAGGTGAAGCAGAAGGCTTCCTCGTCGCGCAGGTAACGGGCGACGCGGCGGAGGCGCCCGCCCGTCATCGTGTCCTCGCCGGTATCGACCAGCGTGACGCGCCAGGGCTCGGCCTGTTCGCGATGCACTTCCATGCGGTTCTTCGTCATGTCGAATGTGACGTCCGACATGTGAAGGAAGTAGTTCTGGAAGTATTCCTTGATCAGATAGCCCTTGTAGCCGCAGCAGATCACGAATTCGTTCACGTTGTGAGACGCGTACATTTTCATGATGTGCCAGAGGATCGGCTTTCCGCCGATCTCGATCATCGGCTTGGGCCGCAGGTGCGTTTCCTCCGAAATGCGGGTGCCGAGGCCGCCCGCAAGGATCACTGCCTTCATGCGCGTTCCCCGTTGTAGCGGCGGACCATCTCGAGAAATCCGGCTTCGAGGCCGCGGGCGCGCGCCTTGAAGTCGAAGAAGGGGCTCTCGGACATCCGGTCGCGCAGGGTCGATCGGATTTCCGCCAGAGCCGGGATGTCGGAGGCCAGCTTGACAGCCAGATCGACGAACTGTTCCTCGGTATCGGCAACCCAGCCGCCAAGGCCGAGCGGTTCGAGCACCATGTCGCTCAGTCGGCCGACCGAGACGCGGTCGCGCTTGGAGATCACGGGAACGCCGGAGAACAGCGCCTCGAAGGTCGTGGTGCCGGCATTGTGCGGCCAGCAATCGAGGGCAATGTCGAATTCCTTGTAGCCGTTCCAGTGCTCAGGCGTGCTGACCAGATCGATGCGGGACCGGTCATAGCCCAAACCTTCGAGGCGCTGGTAGAAGCGCTCGACGGTATCCGGATCGTCGAAGGTTTTCTGGTCGAAGCGCAGCTTGCTCCCCGGGACACGCTCGAGGATCTCGCGCCAGACCGCGAGCAGGCGGTTATTGAGCCGGATCATGCGGGTCATGGTGCCGAAGGTGATATAGCCCTTCGACATGGCGGGCGGCGGCACAACATCCGCGGCGCGGTGGCGCGGCGGGTTGTAGGCATAGACCGGTGCCTCGATATTGAGGACGGTTTCGCTGAAATAGGGATCCGAGCCCGACGGGCAGAAATTCTTGTCGCCGATGAAATAGTCCATCTGCTCGAAGCCGGTCGTGTAGCCGAAGCCGAGATAGGTCGCCTGGATCGGCGCCGGCTTCATCGCGAAGACGGGCAGGCGGTTGCCATGGGTATGGCCGGCCAGATCGATCAGGATATCGATATCGTCGGCGCGGATCTGGGCGGCCATTTCCTCGTCGCTCATCTGCACCACATCGACCCATTTGTCGAAGAAGCGCTTGAAATAGACGGTGTGCTCGTCCGGCTTGATCACGTTGGCGTAGGCGAAGACCTCGAATTTCGACTTGTCGTGGTTCCGGAGGATCGGTTCGATGAAGTACGACACGACGTGCGTATAGAAATCCGGCGAGGAATAGCCGATCCGGATCCGGCGATCCTTCACCGGCGGGCGCAACGTGTGCGAATACTGTTTCTTGTCCTTGCTGAGCAGGCCGGCAAGGCGCTGGTATTCATGGAAGACCTGTTCCTGTGTCTTCCGGTCATCATAGTTGATCGTGAACAGATAGGCCGTGCCGGTTGCGACGTTGGTCGGATCGATGGCCTGTGACCGTTCGTAGTAGCTCATCGCCTCCTCGAGTTCCCCGAGGATGACGTGCGAGGTCGCCATGGCGTTGAGCGCTTCCTCGCTCTCGCCCTTGGTGATCTCGAGCGCCCGTTCGGCGGCGCGCAAGGCTTCCACATAATGCTGGGCGTCCTGGTTGGCCGCGCAGATCATGAGATGAACGATGGTGTTCTCGGGGTCCTGGGCCGCAACCGATTTCAGCATGTCGATCGAGGCATCGAGATTGTCGCGCTTCAGACGGCGGACATTGGCGAAGTTCATGCGGGCGGTGGTGTGCCGCGAATCGCGCTGCATCGCCTGCCAGAAATACCATTCCGCTTCGTCCAGCTTGTTGTCGCGGATCAGCAGGACGCCCTCGTTGACCATGGCATCCGGATTTTCCGGCTCGATATTGAGCGCCATGTCGTTGAAGCGCTTGGCTTCGGGGAAGTTCTTTTCGGCCAGCTTGATGTTGGCGAGCGTCGTCAGCGCCGAATGATTCTCGGGATTGGCCCGGATCGCGCGCTGGAGCATCTGCTCGGCCAGCTGGACATGGCCGTCCTTCTTGACGAGAACCGCCAGATTTCCAAGCACTTCCGAGGAGTTGGGGTAGTAGCGAAGCAGCTTCTTGTAGAGCGTCTTGGCCTCTTCCGTCCTGCCGGCAAGCTGGCTATCGACGGCCTTCGCAAACATCACAACTGGCTTCATCTGGCGCTCCGAAACCTCGAACACGATAGGTTTTCGCCGGGGGCAAAAACCGGTTCCGACCTTTACCGGCGTCGCGGATCGGGCGGTCATGCCGGGACTTTCGCCACAGGACGCGCCGGATGGGCCGCCGCCGGGCTGGTCCTCCGTTATCGAGATGTAAGCGAAGATGGTTAACGATCCTGAAATAGCCGTCCTCTCCGCAGCGGCTCTGCCATGAGAAAGGGGGCCGGAACGGATCCGGCCCCCTGGGCAGTCGGAAAGCAAGGCGAGGCGGTCAGCCGAGCAGGCGGAGCAGGTTCTGCGAGTTCTGCGCCCCGGCGGTGAAGGCCTGGACCGCGAATTGCTGCTGGGTCTGCAGGGCCGTCAGCTTGGCGGATTCCTCGGCCACGTCGGAGGCCACGAGATCATCGCCCAAGGTCTTCATGTTGGTGGAGAATTCCTTGTTGATCTCGTAGCGGTCCTCGATGAAGGACGAGTAGTTGCCGAACTGGGCCTGGAGCTGGTTGATCACGGTCATCGCGGTCTGGGTTTCACCCAGCGAGTTCTGGATGTTGCCGTTGGTTGTCCAGGTTGTGCCGACGGTGGTCAGGCTGAGATTGCCCAGAACCGTCGTGTTGACACCGTTGATCGCAATCGGGTTCGCGGCGAACTCGTTCAGGATCACGCTCATGCCCTGGCCCTGGAGCAGGTTGCGCCCGGCCTGGACCACGTTGTTCTGGATGACGTTGGTGATTTCCGTCTTATAGGCCTCGTATTGCTGGCCGAGTTCGAGGCGTCTGGCATCATTCGAGGCCCCGAGGATCGGGTTGCCCTGCACCACCGGGATGCCGGATGCCGCATTGAAGCGCGCCGTGCCGGACACGGAGTCGAAGGTGCCTGTCCCGTTGAGGACGGTGACCGCATTGCCCGAGAGGTTGCGCACGGCAAGCCGGAACTGGCCGGCGGCCGACTGGACGAATTCGGCCCGGACGCCGGCATTCATCGCATTGATTTCGGCGATGACCGAGTCGAGGTTCTTCACGGTCGTCGTCGCCCAGGTGCGGGCCACACCATCCGAGCCGAGGAAGGTCAGCGAGGAGCCTGCGGCCACCGAGGAACCGGCGAAGGTCGAGGCCGTGCTCACGGCGCCGCCGGTGCCGAAGCGCAGGCCCATCGGGTTCGAGCCGCCGAAGCCGGTCGGGGCCGAGGTGCCGTTGACGAAGCGCGAGGCGGCATAGGTGCCGTCATAGCCCGAGTTGATGCCGGCCGACATGTCGTCGATCACCTGCTGCGAGGAGGCACCGTCGACCGTGAAGCCGGTCTTGCCATCGGTGGCCTCGAGAACGATGACCGAGCCGGTGCCGTTGACCTGGAAGCGCATGGACACGCCGATATTGGCGTTGTTCAGCGCCTGGGCCACCTGGCCCCAGGTGGTGGTGTTGACCGCGCCGTTGAACGTATAGGTGAAGTTCTTGCCGTTATCCGAGGTGATCGACAGGCGGTGGCCGGTCGAGGCGCCGTTGACGGTGGTCGTGTCGGCGATGTTGGCGGTCGAGGTTGCCTGGATGGTCGGCGTCGAACCCGCATTCAGCGCATCCGAGGCCATGGTGTTCATCTGCTGGAGCAGGTTGCGAACCTGCTTGAGCGCGAGATCGGTTGATTCCAGCGTCTTGAGCGCTGTCGAGATGTTGTTGTTGACCCGGTTCAGGTTGTCCGAACGGCTCAGCATCGTCTCCGACATCGTATACTTGGTGGCGTCATCGGCGGCGCCGAAGATCGCCTTGCCGGTGGCAACACGCTTCTGCGAGATCTGGAAGAGGCGGTTGGTGGTCTGGAGGATATTGACGTTGGCCGCAGTGGCGGCGTTGAAAACGACAGACATGGATGCACCTTCTGCTGCGGTTAAGGCCGTCCTGCAGGCTCATTCTTGAGATGCAGGGTGGTGTTCGATGCGCAGAAGGTGCACCCGGTATTTCTAAATGAAACTTAACCCTAACAATCCAGCTTTCGGTAAGGTAAACCGATCGTTTTCCGTTAACCTTAACAATTCGTATCCATGAATTCTTTCAATGTTTTCTGGGCGATGCCTGGCGGGGTGATTTACTTCTGGCCGCAGCAGGGGAGGGCCGGAATTTTCGGTCGCGGGACGAATCAGGACAGCAAAAAGGGCGGTGGATTTCTCCACCGCCCCGTTTGTCATGTTCCGTTTGCGGGCGATTAGCCGAGCAGGCGGAGCAGCGACTGGGCGTTCTGGGAGCCGGCCGAGAAGGCCTGAACCGCGAACTGCTGCTGGGTCTGCAGGGCCGTCAGCTTGGCAGATTCCTCGGCCACATCGGCGGACACGAGATCGTCACCCAAGGTCTTCATGTTGACCGAGAATTCCTTGTTGATCTCGTAGCGGTCCTGGATGAAGGACGAGTAGTTGCCGAAGGCGGCCTGGATCTGGTCGACAACGCTCATCGCCGTCTGGGTCTGGCCCAGCGAGGTCTGGATGTTGCCGTTGGTCGTCCAGGTGGTGCCGACGGCGATCAGGCCGAGGTTGCCACCGACCGTGGTGTTGACGCCGTTGATCGCGATCGGGTTCGCAGCGAACTCGTTCAGGATCACGCTCATGCCCTGGCC
>JAIXSR010000006.1 GCA_027484605.1 Hyphomicrobiales bacterium
GAGGTAATCGGCACGGCTAACGCCTGGCTGCAGGCCGATGCCCTGAAAGATGCCGGCGTTGACCGGACCATCGCACTGGATCCGCTGCTTCGCTCCATCGACAGCGGCGAGTGGCGGCCGACGCAGAACACCGTCCTGATCATTGAGGAAATGTCCCAGGTCGGCCCGCGCTCGATGCAGCGGCTCATGGAGTTGCAGGCGGAGACCGGGATGACGATCCGCGGCCTGGGCGACCGGGAGCAGTGCCAGGCCATTGAGGCGGGCGATTCCATCGCCCTGCTACAGCGGGCCATCCCCGTAGAGGCGCGGCCTGAGTTGCTGTCGACGGTCCGGCAGAAAACGGACGAGCTCAAAAAGGTCGCCAGCATGTTCCGTAACAAGGATGGCATGACTGCCGAGCAGCGGACCGATGAGGTTCTCGATGCGCTCAAGATGAAGCGCGAGGCAGGCACCGCCCGGCTGCTGGGCGGCGACCAGGACGAGGTGAACCGGCAGACGGCTGACTTCTTCCTACGGCGGCGCGATGCCTTGGAAGCCGCCGGCGCAACCAAGTCGGTCAGCTGTTCCGCCCTGACCAACGCCGCCGCGGCGGAGATCAGCGCCGAGATCCGCACAACCCTCCGGCAGCGAGGTGAGATCGTGGGCGAGGAGCGCTGGTACCAGGCCATTGACCAACGCGGCGAGATCTACGACCTGCCGATCGCCAAGGGCGACCGACTGAGGCTGTTCCAGCGGACCGGCGCCAGGTTCGGTGGCCGGTTCGGCTGGCTCGGCAACAACGGGTCCATGGTGACGGTCGAAGCCATTACTGAGACCGGCCTGCGCCTGAGAAATCGGCACGGCGACGTGGGGGACGTGAGCTGGGATCGGCTGGTGCATTCCCGGTCTGGCCGCCTGCTGGTTGCCTCCGGCTGGGCCCAAACCGTCGACAGCATTCAGGGCATCACCTCGGCTGAGCATATCAACGCCCTGACCCATGGCACCTCCGGGCTTACCGCATTCCGCAATTACCCTGCGGAGAGCCGTTCCGAATGGGAGACCTGGACGCTGATCAGCGAGGCAGGACTGTTTGAAGCGGTGCGGCACGGGCGTGCGATCGGCGACCAGAGCGAGGTCACGACAGAGCACCTGTGCGGATTCCGCTGAAGTCGGCCACCGATTCCGACGCCATGTCGGCCGGCCATTCCGATTGATGTCGGCCGGGGTGGCTGCTCGCCCGAGGGCTGTTGGTTGTCTCCGTCAGTCGGGTGGTCCGGGTCAAGCCTCAACCGGTTTCGCCGGCCGCTTCCGGCGCAGGCTGTCGCCGCGCAGCTGGATGCGGTGGGCATTGTGGACCAGGCGATCGAGGATGGCGTCGGCCAGGGTCGGGTTGCCGATCAGGTCGTGCCAGCGGTCCACCGGTACCTGGCTGGTGATCAGCGTGGCGCCGCGGCCGTAGCGATCTTCGACCAGTTCCAGCAGATCGCGCTGCTGCTCCGGCCCGAGTGGTTCGAGGCCCCAATCGTCGAGGATCAGCAGCTTGACCGCGCCAAGCGTGCGCATCAGCCGGGCATGCCGGCCGTCGCCGCGCGCTAGGCCGAGATCGGCGAACAGCCGCGGCACGCGTTGATAGAGCACGGAGTGGTTGTCGCGGCAGGCCTTCTGGCCGAGGGCGCAGGCCAGCCAGCTTTTGCCGACCCCGGTCGGCCCCTCGATGATCAGGTTCTCCCGCGCCTCGATCCAGCCGCCCATGGCCAGCTTCTGGAACAGCGCGCGGTCGAGGCCGCGGCTGGTGCGCCAGTCGATGTCCTCGACGCTGGCCTGGTGGCGCAGCTTGGCGAACCGCAGCCGGGCCTTGAGCCGGCGGTCGTGCCGCTCGGCGATCTCGCGGTCGAGCAGCAAGCCGAGCCACTCGGCCGGTGCCAGCTCGCCGCCCTGGGTATTGGCGGCGAGGTCCTCGAAGGCCCGCGCCATGCCGGCCAGGCCGAGCTGGCGCAGCTGGTCGAGGGTGGGGTGGGTCAGCATGGGCTGTCTCTCCTCAGTGGTAGTAGCCGGAGCCCCGGATGTTCGGGTGCAGCAGGGGCAACTCCTCGCCGTCCCGCGCCGGCCGTGGGGCCGGTTGGCGGTCGAGGCCGTGCTGCAGGATCGATTGGACCGAGCCGTAGGAGCGGGCGCCGATCTCGATGCCGCGGGCGCAGGCCGCCTCCAGCCGCTCGCGGCCATAGGTGCGCAGCAGCCGCAGGATGCCGAGGCAGGCGCGGAACCCCTGCTCGGGATGCGGCCGGCTCTCGAGGACCAGGGCGGCCAGCGCCGCGGTGGCCGGGCCGATGGCAGCGGCCTCGCGGCCGATCCGCTCGATGGTCCACTCGGCATGGCGCCGGTGCGCCTGCGGCATGTGCTCGGGCAGGGTGGTGTGCCGGCCGCGCAGCCCGCCGCGGATGTGGACCGCAACCCGCTCGCCCTTGTGGAACAGCTCCACCGTCCGGGCGGTCAGCCTGGCCTCGACCTGCTGGCGCAGCAGCCGGTGCGGCGCCGAGTAGTAGTGGCCCTCGACATCGACATGGTAGTCGAGCCCGACCCGGCGGATGCGCCATTCAGCGTAGACGAAGGGCTCGGCCGGCAGCGCCGCCAATGCCGGGCGGTCCAACTCGTCGAACAGCTGCCGCCGGCTGACCCCGAGCCGGCGCATCGGCCGCGCGTTCAGGTCGACCAGCAGGCCGGAGATGGCCGCGTTCAGCGCCGCGAGCGAGGCGAACCGCTGGTGCCGCAGCCGGGCCAGGATCCACCGCTCCACCACCAGCACGCCGGCCTCGACCTTGGCCTTGTCCCGCGGCCGGCGGACCCGTGCCGGCAGGATGGCGGTGCCGTAGTGGACGGCGAGATCCCGGTAGGTCGGGTTGAGGCCGGGCTCGTACCAGTTGGCCCGCAGCACCCCGGCGCGCAGGTTGTCGGGCACGACCTGCCGCGGCACGCCGCCGAGGAACTCCAGCGTTCGGACATGGGCGCCGATCCAGTCCGGCAGGGACTGGGTCCAGACCGCCTCGGCGTAGGTGTAGCTGGACGCCCCGAGCACCGCGACGAAGACCTGCGCCGTGCGCACCTCGCCGGTGGCCGGGTCGACCACCTCCACCGTCTGCCCGGCGAAGTCGACGAACAGCCTCTCCCCGGCCGGGTGGACCTGCCGCATGGTCGGCGACAGCCGGCCCTCCCAGGCCCGGTAGAGCTCGCACCAGCGGCTGTACTGGTAGCCGCCCGGGGTGGTGGCCCGGTACTCGTCCCACAGCAGCATCAGCGTCACGCCGGGCCGGCGCAGTTCCCGGTGCACCTCGGTCCAGTCGGGCTCCGCCTTGCGCCGCTGCCCGGCCGGCGCCCCGCCGCCGGCGAACAGCAGCGCCTCCAGCGCCCCGTCGGTTAGCGTCGTGGGCAGCGGCCAGGCCAGCCCCGCCCCGGCCACCCGGTCCAGGCACAGCCGCACCGTGCTGCGCGCCACGTCAACCGAGCGGGCAATCGCCCGGTCGGAGGCGCCCGCCTCGTACTTCAGTCGCAGGATCTCTCGCACTCGTCGCATCGACACTCTCTCGGCCGCCATCCCGTCCCCCCTCGCGCAGAACGCGAAGGAGGACCGGACCCGCCCAAGGGTCGAGCAACACCCCACCCCCGCAGGGGGTGGCCGACTTCAGATCGGAATGGCCGACTTCATCCCGGAATCACCGGCCGACTTCAAATCGGAAGCAGTGGCCGACATGCTCCGGAATCCGCACACCTGTGGAAGCAGGCAGCGAAAGACATGGCGTATGCCCCTCGCAAGCCCCTCGGGCTCGATCTGGTCGATAGGGTGAGGAAAGACGTGGATGCGACTACGGATCAGTGGATGAAGACCGAGCACAGGGTTCATCGCCAGAAGGCCGCCGGCCGCAACCACACGAAGGAGCACCGACAACGGGCGGCGGATCGGGAACTGCGCGCCGCCCTCGTGGGGAAGGTGGACGCTTATGCTGCTCA
>JAIXSR010000140.1 GCA_027484605.1 Hyphomicrobiales bacterium
CCCGGATCGTTCTCGGATCGACCAGCGCTTCGGCCCTACCACCGATGTCTGGGTTCTTTTCGGCCGGCAACCGCTGGATATCCGCTCGAATTCGGCGAGGCCCGCCGCATTCGTATGCAGGTGTTTTCATGAATGAAAGCGCTTGGACTGCCACACACCAAGCAGTCAGTTCAGGATGCGTCTTTTCATTTGTCCTCATATCTCCACACCCTCGGCGAGCATGAGGGCATCCTCGACATCGACGCCGACATAGCGAACCGTCGTCTCGATCTTGTTATGCCCCAGCAGGATCTGGACAGCGCGCAGATTGCCGGTCTTCTGCTGGACGATGATCGCGCGTGGCTTCACCGAGCCCCCGCTGACGACATCACCGATCTTCAGTTTCACCAGATCACAACCGCGCAACTTGCTGTCGATGGCGAGGTCGAGCAAAGCACGATCCCTGAGCCGCTTCTCATGGTCGAGGCAAAACCGGATCGCCCAGATCTGCTTCACCTTGAAGGGGCGTTTCGCGCCTACGAGGCGACCGGCATTACACGGTCTGCGGTTATCGTATCCGGGGTTCAAGGCGGGATCGTCCCATGACGTTCCTCCTGCTAGCCCCTCAGCCGACGACTATTCAGCGCTCGGAATATGACCGACCGGTTTCTCTCAACGCTCGAATTGATTGCGGCTTGAAGAATGTCAGCTTTCGGCGGCCAGGCATCTGGTCGTCAGCGACCGAAATGGGGGCGCTAACCGGACAGCCTGGAATTTCGCACACAAGCTTCCACCCACCAACTGCCCGCGTGTGACCCGCCTGCAACGCCGACGAAGAACCCGACTTCCGCCAACAGCCGCCAATTTCCGTCGGCAGCCGCAGAAAATGTTGGCCTTATTGTTGGCCTCAAATGAATTGCTTGTGAAAACTCATGTTTGAAAACAAAAGGATGAGGCTATCGTTCGTTGCCTCTCCTGGCACCATCCTTTTGGATTCGCTCTATGCGCCAAAAGCTTAAGTCTAATCAGAGTGTTGCGCGAGCACGACTGTGCTACAAAGGTGCGCTACAATGCTCTTCGGGCTTGTCACTCCTATGAGGCGATCGGGGACCGAGAATCGCCAGTTTGTTCAGCGAATCCCGCAGGCTGTTCGTGCCAAAGCGGCGGGGCGCAGCTTTAAGGTCGACCTGACAGATGGCCTGCTGCCGGTTTCATGGACGCGCAGTTAAGCTAATCCGACCTTCCGCTCGAACTCAACCGGGCTGATGTAGCCGATGGTCGAGTGCCTGCGGACGGCATTGTAGAACCTCTCGATGTAGTCGAACACATCTGCCCGCGCCTCGTCACGCGTCCGGTAGACCTTGCCCCTGATCCTCTCGGTCTTGAGCGAGGAGAAGAAGCTCTCCATGGCGGCATTGTCCCAGACGTTGCCAGATCGGCTCATCGAGCACTGCACGCCATTGTCGGCCATCAGCTTCTGGAACTGCTCGCTGGCATATTGGCTGCCCTGATCCGAGTGGTGGAGTAGTGCATCGGGCTTGCCCCTGCGCCAGATCGCCATAATGAGCGCGTCGGTGACAAGTTGAGCCGTCATCTCCGCCTTCATGGACCAGCCCACCACGCGTCGGGAGAACAGGTCAATGACGGCGGCCACATAGAGCCAACCCTCGGCGGTCCAGATATAAGTAAAATCTGCGATCCAGCGCTGGTTCGGCCGCTCGGCGTGGAACTCACGGTCGAGTGTGTTCGGTGCGATCGTCGAACGCTGCCCATCATCCTTCGGAAGACCACGTCGGCGCGGCCTCGCACGCAGCGCCTGCGCCTTCATCAGCCGCTCGATGCGATGCAGGCCGCAATCGATGCCTTCCGCCAGCACATCGCGCCAGACCCGCCTTGCACCATAGGTGCGGGAAGAACCGATAAAGCTCTCCCGTACCTTCGCACCGATCTCTTCATCGTCGCGGCTACGCTTGCTCGGCGCTCGGATAAGCCAGGCGTGGAAGCCCGACCGCCATACGTCCAGCGCTTCGCAAAGCCATGCCACCGGCCAGATCCCCCGGTGCTTCGCAATGAACGCGAACCTCATGTCACGTCCTTCGCGAAGTAGGCTGCGGCCTTTTTTAGGATGTCGCGCTCCGCCTTGAGCTTGGCGACTTCCCGCCGCAGCTTCTCGATCTCGAGCTGCTCAGGCTTCATCTGACCATGTCCGGGAAACGCCTGCTCTGGATCGGCGGCCAATTCCTTCACCCATTTGCGAAGGACATTCTCGTGAACATCCAGATCGCGCGCCGCCTGGGCCACGCTCACACCGCGTTCCCTGATCAGGCGAACCGCCTCGACCTTGAACTCACGCCCAAACCGTCTTCGCTGCATATGCCACCTCCGGCTTCATGAAACACCCAAACTCGGTGTCCACGAAACCGGCAGCAGGCCAGGCGGAGCGGCTATTCAAGGCCTTCGGCCCCAAGCTGACCCGCAACCCGGAAGTCTTCGCGATGGCCCTTGAGGAGGCCTTTGGTGAAAAGGTGTTTGCCCTGCGGGCTTACCTCCCCCAACGGGAAGATGAAGATGAAGATGAAGAGGAAGAGGACTCCGACTTCTGACCCTACCTATGCATTCCCTTGCATGTGCAAAATGCACAGGCTGACGGAGGAGGGGGCTTTGGCTCCCTCCTTTGCAGCTTCCCTAAGCCTCCCTGTCTAATAGTTTTTCAGCTCTTTGCCGCGAACCTGTACCGATAATTGAGCAACTCCGTTAGCGGCTAGCCCTGCCGGCGCATGAAATCCGCAAAAAGCGGTACACTGAAGTCCAGATATCCATGGTCAGCGCTGTAGATCATTCCCTTTGAGATAATGCTTGCGCGAGCAGGGCCTAAGGATTGTTGAGAGCGACTCATTATTTTTGCGATATCGGCCATTGGATACGGCCCGTCTCCAAGCTCTGCCATGGCTTTTACAAATTGGACTTCGGCTTTCGTGAGACGATCAATCCGGACCTTAAAGAATCCCTCATCCAACTTTCGGAGCGTCTCGGCGTAAGATTGATTGACGTCGGCAATCCGAATTTCTGGTCCTTGTGCGTTATCCCAGACAACAGAAGCCCATTCTTGTAGAAAGAACGGATATCCTTTTGTTTGTTCAACAATTGCTGCCAGAGCATCAGGCGCATTTGTAGCGCCTTCGTCAGTTATTGGCTTCTCGATCGCCTTTTTGGCAGATTCGGGGTCAAGCGCGCCTACGGCTGGATACTGAAACAGTCGTTCGGAGTAGGATTTAGCCTCGCCAGCCAAGCGAGCAATTTGAGGAAGGCCAGCGCCAACCATCAGTATCGGTAATCCTTCCTGCGCTACACGGTGAAGCGATACAATTAGCGCCGCCAGATCTGGTTCAGATAAGTATTGAACCTCATCAATCAGAAGTAACCAAGCACGCTTTGCTGACTGGGCAGCCCTTCCAATAATTACAAAAAGTTCAGGCAAATCGTATTGAATATCACCGGTTTCAGCTAATCCGGCCTCTGGTTCGACGCCAAATTCTATGCCTCCCATTTCAATTCTGAAAACTGCAGCAAAATTTCGTAGGGCTCCTAGTCCTCGTTTTGTCAGTTGCTTGGCTGCTTCGACGTTCGATAGGGACCTCAGAACCCTTCGCATCTCCGGAAATATGAGACGAGCGAGGTTTTCTCCTTCGGGCGCCTCAACGCGGGACACAAGAAGGCCGGCTCCCTCAGCATTTCTACCAATCTCATTTAGGAGCACCGTCTTTCCGACGCCACGCAATCCGAGCAACATAATTGAACGGGAGCTTCTGCCATTCAGTGCTCGGCCACATGAGACCTTTGCCATTTCAAGAATCGCATCTCGTCCAGCTAGCTCCGGAGGACGGCTGCCTGCTCCGGGCGCGAATGGGTTGCGAAACGGATCCATAGTTCCTCCGAGGGGGTCTTGGATGTCTACGGATTTATAAGAAAATCTAGCGCGATTCGCTAGACTCTTTTAGAGAGACCTAGAAGCTGAATTCTTAATGAGCGCGGTGGACAGATTGAATGCTCGACAGTGATCCAATGGGGTGATACAAACACCTTCAGTGGCTGCAATATAAAACATTGAAATATTTGGAGAAAGGCTGGCTATCGGCCGGTCCTCTCCTGGGCACCAAATAGACTTTCGGCACCAACCGTTAGGAACCAAAAACCGGCCCGAAAGGCCGGTTTTTTGCTGTCCGGGGCGTGTTCTCGGCTTCCTCCCCCGCGAGGGCGAGCAATGCCCGTTCGCCGCCGGGTGAAAAATGCACGACGCGGCTGCCCGGTTCACGTCGGCACCAGCCACGTTCGATCGCCGTCCTGGCGATCGCTGCGCCGAGGCTTCCGGCGAGATGCGGTCGGCGTTCCGACCAGTCGAGGCAGGCCCGGCAGAGCGGCCGCTTCCTTGCCTCCAATGCCCCGAGATCAATCCGTTCCGCAAGGAACCGACTGCGGCCCTTCGGCGAGAGACCGAGGCCGTCCGGCCCGGCCACCACCAGGCCATGGTCGACCAGCCGCGCGAAGAGCAGCATGGCGGTCTCCCCGGCGAGATGATCGTAGCAGAAGCGCGCCTTCCGCATGGTGGCCTCGCGGGGGCCGGGCCGGGTGCGCTTGAGCCCCACCCGCGCGGCGAGGCCCATCAGCGTCTCCACCGCTTCGGCCACATCGGGACCCGCAAGGCTGTAATAGCGGTGCCGCCCCTGCACGAGGACAACCAGCAGCCCGGCCTCGAGCAGCCGGGCCAGATGGCCCGAGGCTGCAGGGGCCGAGATGCCGGCCTCCGCGGCACATTCGCCAGCTGTCAGGGCGTGCCCGGCCATCAGCGCCACCAGGATGTTGGCCCGCGCGGGATCGCCGAGGAGCGAGGCGAGGGCAGCGATGTCCGGTCCGTCCTTCATGCCGCCACCATAGCCGAACCCGGGCCCCGATGCTTCCGTCTTCACCGAAACATCGACGGCGCGCGCCGGGTTAGGGAAGCCGCATCGAAAACAGGAGAAAGACCATGATCACCTGCTTCATCCGCTATGATCTCGAACCGTTCCGCCAGGCGGAATTCACGACCTATGCCCGCATGTGGGGGCAGGCCATTCCGGCCTGCGGTGCGGATCTCATCGGCTATTTCGGTCCGCATGAAGGCTCGCTGACAACCGCCTATGGCGTCTACACGCTGGAAAACCTTGCCGCCTACGAGGCCTATCGCGCCCGGCTGAAGGCCAGCGAGGCGGGGCGCGAGGCCTACGAATTCGCGCGAAGGGAGCGTTTCATCCGGCGCGAGGACCGCATCTTCCTTACGAATCTTTCGGAGCCGCATTCGGCGCTGATCCGGCCATGATCGCCGTGATCTTCGAGGTCTGGCCGGCGGAAGGCGAGCGGGAGACCTATCTCGATCACGCCGCCGCCCTGCGCGGGGAACTCGACCGGCTCGACGGATTCCTGTCGATCGAGCGGTTCCAGTCGTTGGCCGAGCCCGGCAAGCTGCTCTCGTTGTCGTTCTGGCGCGACGAGGCGGCGGTTGCGGCATGGCGCAACAGCCATGCCCATCGGGTTGTGCAGGGTCATGGCCGGGCGGGCGTCTTTCGTGACTACCGCCTGCGCGTGGCCGGGATCATCCGGGATTACGGCCTCCATGAGCGTGCAGAGGCCCCGCCGGACAGCCGGATGGCCCATGCCCCGGGGTGACCCGGCCCGCCCTCAGCCCGGCAGGAAGGCCGTGTCGCCGCGCCCGGCATCGTGAAGCGTGTGGATCTCCGCCCCGTAGAGTTCCGCAAGGTTCGACGCCGTCAGCAGCCCGGCGGGTGCGCCTTCCGCGAGCAGCGATCCCCGCCCCAGCAGCACCACGCGATCGGCATGGCGCAGGGCATGGTTCGGGTCATGCGTGGTGAACAGAACGGCCAGCCCGCGGGCCCGCAGGTCGCCGATCTGGCGCAGGACCTTGCCCTGGTTGCCGAAATCGAGGCTGGCCGTGGGCTCGTCCAGCACGATCACGCGCGGCTCCTGCGCCAGTGCCCGGGCAATCAGCACGAGCTGGCGCTCGCCGCCGGAAATCATCGTGTAGGGCTGCCCGGCGAGATGGGCGATCCCCAGTTCCGCGAGCTTCGCCTCGGCTATCGCACGATCGGTGTCCGAGGGGCTCGCGAACAGGCCCTGATGCGCCGTGCGCCCCATCAGGACCACATCACGTACGGAGAAGGCGAAAGCGCCGGCATGGGCCTGCGGCACATAGCCGATGCGCCGGGCCCGTTCGGCCACGGGGAAGCCGGCCAGCGGTCGCCCTTCGAGCCAGACGGCGCCGGCCTGCGGCCGGAGCAGCCCGATCAGGGTCTTCAGCAGCGTCGTCTTGCCGCCGCCATTCGGCCCCAGCAGGGCGAGCACCTCGCCGGCCTGCACGCCGAGCGACACATCCTGCCCGACCCGCCGCCCGGGATAGCCGAAGCCGAGCCCCTCCGCCGCAAGCAGCATGCCGCGCTGGCTCATGACCAGCTCCGCCGGGCCCGGACGAGCAGCCCGATGAAGAAGGGCGTGCCGATGACCGCCGTGAGGATGCCGAGCGGGATCTCGACGGATGCCGCGCTGCGGGCGAGCGTGTCGATCAGCAGCAGATAGCTCCCGCCCATGATCGCGGCGGTCGGAATGAGCCGTCCGAAATCCGGCCCGACCAGGAACCGCGCCAGATGCGGCACGATCAGGCCGACCCAGCCGATGACGCCGGCAGCCGCCACGCTGGCGGCCGTCACAAGGGTGGCGGCTGCGACAATCGCGAGGCGGATGAGCCCGGTCGAAAGCCCGAGCGCCCGCGCTTCCTCCTCGGGCAGGGACATCACGTTCATCCGCCAGCGCAGGGCAAAGAGCACCAGCGTGCCGGCGAGAACCGGGCCGAACAGCGGCAGCAGATCGTTACGGTCGGTGCCCGAGAGCGAGCCCAGCAGCCAGAAGGTCATGGCGGGGAGCTGGTTGTAGGGGTCGGCGAGGTATTTCATCAACCCGACGCCGGCACCCAGCAAGGCGCCGATCACCACGCCGGTCAGAACAAGCACCAGCACGGTGTCGCTGCCCCGGATCGCCGAGCCGATCAGGTAGACAAGGGCCACGGCCAGGAGCCCGCCGGCAAAGGCCAGCGCCTGGATGCCGAAAATGCCGAGCGAGAAGAAGATCCCGATGACCGCGCCGAGGGCGGCACCGGAGGAGGCCCCGAGAATGTCGGGCGAGACAAGCGGATTGCGGAACAGGCCCTGGAAGGCCGCGCCCGCCACCGCCAGGGCCGCCCCGCAAAGGATGGCTGCCACCACGCGCGGGCCCCGGATGTTGAAGATGACGGCTTCCGCCGCTGCCGGGAGGCCGGATGGCTGCCCGCTGGCGCGCGACCAGAGCGCGGCCGCGAGATCGCCCATGCCCACCGGAAAACGCCCGACGGAAAAGGCGAGCGCCACGCCGAGCCCGAGCATGAGCAGGGCAAGCCCGAGGCCCGGGGCGAGGCCGGCAGGGGCGCGCGATGCCTTTCCGGGCCCGTCCATCCCGATCAACCCCGCCCCGCCAGCACGGCGGCGATCTGCGCATCGTCCGGGACGCGGTGATAGAAGCGGCCGTAGAAGTCCCGTGTGATCGCGGTGAGGTCCTCCGGGAAGAGCGCAGGGTAGAGGATCTTGCCCAGCCACCAGAGTCCCGGCATCCGGTTGACGGCGGGCGGGAAATCCACCCAGCCGAAGGGCAGTTTCGGCGAGAGATGCACGCGCCCCTCGCGCACGGCCGCCACCGATGCCCAGGCAGGGTCATTCCACACGTTGGCGGCGAAATCCTGGTCGATGGTGATGATCACCTCGGGGTTCCAGACCAGCACCTGTTCAAGGGACACGGTGGCCAGCCCGCCGCGCACCCCGCCGGCGACATTGACCGCGCCCATGAACTCGACGGTCTCGACATTGATCGAGCCGCCAAGCCCGGTATCGAGCCCGCGCGGGCCGCGGGCATAATAGACGCGCGGGCGTCTTTCCGCCGGCACGGTGGCGACCCGTGCCAGGCAGGTGCGGATCACGTCGTCACAAAAGCGTGCCAGCTCCTCGGCCCGCGCCGTCTCGCCGGTCAGCCGACCATGGAGGCGGTAGCTCTCGACCAGCTTGTCAAAGCGGCCGTCGAGCAGCGCATAGGGGATGCCCGTCTGCGCCTGCACCCGGTCCGCCACGTCAATGAAGGTGCGCGCGACCGAGCCGATATCGAGAATGAGATCGGGCTTAAGCGCGAGCAGGCTCTCGAGATTCGTCGTGTTGCCCCGCCCGGTCAGGCGCCCGATTTCGGGGCGTGCCCCGATTTCCGGATCGAGATAGGGCAGTTCAGGCGCGCGGTTGGCACGCGGCCAGCCAAGGAGCGAGCGCGGCTGCAGCGTGTAATGCTGGATCGCCGCCGGGGGACCGGCGGGAAAGACCCGCTCCGTCCGTGCGGGCACCGTCACTGTCCGGCCCGCTCCATCCGTCAGAGGGGCGGCGCGGAGAATCGACGGCATCGCAAGCGAGGCAGATGCGCTGGCGAGAAGGGTCCGCCGGGTCAGCATCACAGTCGCTCTCCCGGGCCCTGCATAATCCGTCCCGCCGGAAGGCCGCACCCTCGATCCGCGATCATGGCTCCTCCTTCGCAGGTCTGCCTGCCGTATTCGGGATGCGGGATCCTCGCATGAGGCGGAGGCCTGCGGAACGATATTCCCGATCGTGATATGCGTTTCCGGCTCCATTTTTCAAGAAACGGAATCTGTGCAGGAGCATGCAGGTCTATGCAGGTCTATCGGTGATCAGCGGCATGGATCTGCTCGAAAGGGTGCGGTGAGCGCCGCATTCCTGCAGGCATCAGGCCGGCATGAGCGGCCGGAAGGCCAGCGAGAACACCGTGCCGCCGCCGTCCCGGTCGCGGATGGCCAGACTCGTGCCGTGGGCTTCCGCGATCCGCTGCACGATGGCGAGGCCGAGCCCGGTCCCGCCCAGATCCGATGCCTTCGCACGCCAGAAGCGCTTGGTCACCAGCGGCTTCTGCTCGTCCGGAATGCCGGGGCCACGATCCAGCACCTCGAGGCTCCCACCTTCACCGACCCGCACCAGGACCTCCTCGTCCTCGCCGGAAAAGCGCAGGGCATTCTCCACGAGGTTGCGGAGGGCATGGGCAATCGCATCCGGATCGCCATAGACGAACTGGCCCGGCCTTGCCTCGAGGGCCAGGCGCTTCCCCTGGCCGATGGCCAGCGGTGCCATCGCGCCGACGACGCCCTCCGCCACCGCCGAGAGATCGCAATGGCGGTCGGGATCAACCACCAGCGTATCGGCCTGGGCCGCCGAGAGCAGCTGGTTCACGAGGCGGCTGAGCGCGGCGATGTCTGTCTTGACCGCGTCCAGCCCGTCGCCACCCGGCAGTTTCGCGATCCGGGCAGACAGCACCGCGAGCGGCGTGCGGAGGGCATGCGCCGCTTCGGCCGTGAAGGCGCGCTCGGCCTCGAGCGCTTCGCCCAGCCGGCGCAGGGCGTCATTGATCGCCTCGACCAGGGTGAGCACCTCTGTCGGCATGCCGCGGGTGGGCAGCGCCATGATGCCATGGCTGGGGCCGGCCTTCCGGGCGGCATCCGCAGCATGGACCAGCGAGCGCAGGGACTGGCGGACCGTGACGGCATTCACAATCATCAGGCAGATCGCGAAGGGCAGGAGCGAGACGATCACATGCACGAACAATTCGTCGAAATAGACGAAGAGCAGCAGGTTGGAAGGGTCCCCGGCCGCCGCAAAGGCGATCCGGAAGGCTTCTCCCTGCGCGATGACGCGGCGCGACCCGACCAGCACCGAGCGCCCCTGTGTCCGGATATCGCTCCACCACGCATCCGGGCTGTTGGCGACACTCCATCGTTCTGCCGGCACCAGCGCGGCGTTTGCCGTGCCGATCACCGCGCCCCGCCCGTCCTCGACCCGGAACGCATAGGCCTCGGGATAGTCGCGGAAGGTCTTCAGCACCCTTTCCGGGGGCGAGAATGCCACCTTTCCGTCCGGGCCGGGCTTCAGCGCCTCGGCCAGCCGGTCGATCTGGTGGCTCACCTTCTCGCGGCGCAGACCCTCCGGATCGGCACTGTAATAGGCCGTCACGAAGGCGATGTTGAGCAGGGTCAGCACGCCTCCGACCAGCAGCAGCCGGCGGATCAGGGTTGTGACGAGCGACCGGCTCATGGCGTTCTCGCCGGGGCGATGAGGTAGCCGATGCCGCGGATCGTGTGGATCTCCACCTCTGCGCCGGCATCGGCCAGCTGCCGCCGGAGACGCGAGATCGAGGCTTCCAGGGCATTCGGTCCCGGCGCCTCGTCCAGCGCGTAGACAGCATCCTCGATTACCCGGCGCGGCACGGTCTGCCCCAGCTTGCGGAGCAGTACCTCGAGCACGTCGACCTCCCGCCGGGCCAGTGGGACCGGCTGCCCACCGGCCGTGACGCTGCGCGAGGCGGTATCGAAGGCAAGGTTGCCGAGCTGGAGCCTGCGGCCCAGCAAGCCGCCGGGACGGCGGAGCAGGGCGCGGCATCGGGCGGCAATCTCCGCCGGCGCGGCGGGCTTGACGATGTAGTCGTCTGCTCCGCGATCAAGGCCGTCGATCCGGTCATTGAGGCCGGCCCGCGCCGTGACCACGAGAACCGGAATGCCCTTCCCGCCCTGCCGCAGGCCGTGCAGCAGGTCGAGGCCATCGCCATCCGGTAGGCCGAGATCCAGCACGATCACGTCGGGCGCCGCCACGGCAAGGATTTCCCGTGCCTGTTCGAGGCCCGGAGCATGGTCCACCGTGAAGCCCTCGGCCTCCAGCGCTTCCTGCGTCAGCTGGGCCAGGGGCGGCACATCCTCGATCAGCAGCAATTTCATCCATCAGGTTCTCGTCAGGGAGCCTGCCTATAGCTCGGCAACCTGCGTTGAGAGGTCAAGCCGATGCCGCACCTTCTTTCCACGATCCGCAACCAGATCCCGCTCACGGCCTATGCCTACCGGGGCGAGGAGGAATGCTGCAACCTGTGCGGCTCCCGCGATCGCCTGACGGTCAGCCGCACCGACCGCCGGCTGAAGACGCTGAAGACCGTGGCCTGCGAGCAATGCGGCCTGATCCGCACTGATCCGATGCCGACCGATGCCGAACTCGACGCCTATTACGCCGGGGAATACCGCCTCGACTACCAGTTCGCCTTTTCCCGCAAGCCGCCGCGTTTCCACCTGACGCGCAGCCAGCGCGAGGCCGAGGGCCGGCTGGCCCTGCTGGCGCCCGCACTCGAAGGCCGCCGGCGAGTCCTCGATTTCGGTTCCGGTTCGGGCGAGTTTCTCGCCCTCGCCGCCGGGGCCGGGCATGACGTCCAGGGGATCGAGCCCGGTCAATCCTTCGCCAGCTTCGCCCGCGAGAAGTATGGCGTGCCGGTGGAGAGCCGGGTCTGGCAGGAGGTGGCGTTCGAGGCCGGCCGGTTCGACGTGATCACGGCCAACCATGTGCTGGAGCACCTGCGCGAGCCCGTCAGCGCTCTCCGCCGCATGGCGGAATGGCTGGCCGAGGATGGCATCCTCCATGTCTCGGTACCGAACGCGCTCGGCCGTCGCCGGCACAGTTTCCAGCATTTCCATTTCGCGCATGTCTACAATTTCACCCCGCAATCGCTGCTCTGGGCAGGGCTGGTTGCCGGCCTCGAGCCCGATCCCCGCTTCGCGCAGCAGGGAACCACGCTCGTCTTCCGGAAGCGGAAGGCGGGTGCCGCGGTCCCCGTCTGGGCCGAGGGCGAGGGCAGCCGGGTGGCGGCGCATTTCGAGCCCTCCTCGCCGTTGCGTTTCCTGCTCTCCTGCCGCTGGATCGTCGATGCGCTGCGCCGTTTCCGCAAGGTGGCCGGCGACAGCTGGGCCCGCGCCTGAAGCCGCATCCGCGCCAGAACGTTGAAGACAAGCGGAAACCGGGCAGAACACTCTTGTTCTGGCGGAGCCGGGGTTGCACCATGCCGCGAAACGGAAGGCCATGATCCTCGCCCGGTGGCGAAGGCCAGAAACAGCCGGCCTTCCACCGAGGATACGCATGAAGACCGAGCAGGACCCCGTCTCCCTCCCTTCCGGAGCCATGGCGCATGCCATCCGTTTCCTGGCGGTCGACGCGATCCTGGCGGCGGGCGAGGGGCATCAGGGCGTGCCTCTTGGCATGGCCGAGATCGCCACCGTGCTCTATGCCCGGCATCTGCGCTTTGATCCGGCCAACCCGCTGTGGCCGGACCGGGACCGCGTGGTCCTGTCGAACGGCCACGGCTCCATGCTGCTCTATGCGCTGCTGCATCTGTCGGGCTACCACCATATCCCGCTCGATGCGGTGAAGCGGTTCCGCGAGCTCGGCTCGCCCTGTGCCGGCCATCCGGAATATGACCCGCCCGCCGGGATCGAGACGACGACCGGTCCGCTCGGGCAGGGCATCGCCAATGCCCTCGGCATGGCGATCGCCGAGGCCCATCTCCGCGCCACCTTCGGCGAGGATCTCGTCAATCACCGGACCTGGGCCTTTGTCGGCGACGGGTGCCTGCAGGAGGGCGTGGGGCAGGAAGTCATCCAGCTCGCCGGCCATCTCCGGCTCGGCCATCTCACTTTCTTCTGGGATGACAATGCCATCACCGATGACGGGGCGACCGCGCTCTCGATCTCCGAGAATGTCGCCGAGCGCTTCCGCGTCGCCGGCTGGCATGTGGTGGAGATCGACGGTCATGACATGGCGGCTATCGACGCGGCCATCATGGCAGCCAAGTCCGATCCGCGGCCCTCGATGATCGCCTGCCGGACGGTGATCGCCCGCGGCGTGCCGCGGCTGGAGGGCCAGCGCGGCGGACATTCCGGCAAGCTTTTCCCCGAGGATCGCGCCGCCATGGCCGACCGTTTCGGGTGGAACGGCGGGAGTTTCGAGATTCCCCCGCCCGTTGCTTCGGCCTGGCATGCGACCGGGCTTGCCGGCGCGGAAGCGTCCCGGCTCTGGCAGGCGCGGCTCGATGCCACCCCGGCGGCGCAGCGCGAGGAATTCACCCGCCGCGTCGAGGGCCGGCGGAAGGCCGGCTGGCGCGAGGCCCTGCTCCGGCTGAAGGCCGAGGCGGCTTCCGGGGGCAAGCCGGAATTCTCGATCGCCGCTTCCGGCACGATCGCCAGCGCGCTCTATGACATCCTGCCCGACATGATGACCGGCTGCGCCGATCTCGAGGCCCCGACCAATCACAAGCGGCAGCTCGCCGCCTTCACGGCCGAGGATCCGGCCGGCCGCTACATCCATTGCGGTGTGCGGGAACATGCGATGGGCGCGCTGGCCAATGGCATGGCTGCCCATGGCGGCTTCATCCCGCTGGCCGTGACCTATCTGCCCTTCTCCGATTACGAGCGGCCAGCCATGCGCATGGCAGCCCTGATGGGCCTGCCGGTCCTCTTCGTCTTCAGCCACGATTCCATCGGCATCGGCAAGAACGGGCCGACACACCAGCCGGTCGAGATCATCGCCGCGTTGCGCGCCATGCCGAACATGCTGGTGATCCGCCCCTGTGATGCGGTCGAGGCGGCGGAAGCCTGGGAAATCGCGCTGGAGCACCGCGCCGGTCCGGTCTCGCTGGTCTTTGCCCGCCAGAGCGTGCCGCAGCTGCGGCGGGATGGCGGCGCCGGGAACCGCTCGGCCCGGGGCGCCTATATTCTCGCCGAGGCGGAGGCCGGCGCCCGTCGGGTCACCCTGCTCTCGACGGGTTCGGAAGTGCAGATCGCGCTCGAGGCCCGGGCGATGCTCGAGGCCGAGGGCATCGGCACGGCGGTGGTCTCGATGCCCTGCTGGAGCCTGTTCGAGGCCCAGGACCGCACCTACCGGCAGGCCGTGCTCGGCGCCGGCACCGTGCGCGTGGCCGTCGAGGCGGCGGTGAAATTCGGCTGGGAGCGCTGGATCGGCGAGGAGGGCGGCTTTGTCGGGATGACCGGATTCGGCGCTTCCGGCCCGGCGGACGCGCTTTACCGCCATTTCGGCATCACGGCCGGGGCGGTGGCAGCCGAGGCGCGCAAGCGCCTCGGCTAGGCTTCAGCCGAGCCAGCCCTTGATCCGCTGGACGATCGCATCGCGCGAGATGCCGTAGCGGTCATGCAGCGTCGGCAGGGCACCGGCCGCCATGAATTCGTCCGGCAGCGCGATATGGCGGAAGGTCGGGTGGATGCCTGCGAGCATCAGGTCGCGCGCCACAGCCTCGCCCAGCCCGCCGATCTCGGTATGGTTTTCGGCCACGATGACCAGCCGCCCCTTGCGCGCGGCCTCGCGGCGGATCGTCTCCACATCGAGCGGCTTGATCGTCGGCACATGGAGGACGGCCATGCCGATCCGGTCCTTGTCGAGTTCCTTCGCCGCCTCCAGCGCCCGCATGGTCAGCAGGCCGGTGGAGATGACGAGAACCTCGGCGCCGTCGCGGATCAGCTTCGCCTTGCCCAGTTCGAACCGGTAGCCGTATTCGTCGAGCACCAGCGGCACATTCCCTCGCAGCAGGCGCATATAGACCGGCCCGCGATGGGCAGCGATGACCGGCACGGCCTGCTCGATCTCCAGCGCATCGCAGGGATCCAGCACGGTGATGTTCGGCATGGCGCGGAACAGCGCGAGATCCTCTGCCGCCTGGTGGCTGGGCCCGTAGCCGGAAGTCAGGCCCGGCAGGGCGCAGACGATCTTCACGTTCCGGCCTTCCTCGGCGATCGTCTGGTGGATGAAATCATAGGCCCGGCGCGAGGCGAAAACGGCATAGGAGGTGCAGAACGGCGTGAAACCCTCGGCGGCCAGGCCCGATGCCGCGCCAAACAGCAGCTGTTCGGCCATGCCCATCTGGTAGAAGCGATCCGGGAATTCCTTCGCGAAGATATGCAGGTCGGTGTATTTTCCGAGATCGGCGGTCATGCCGAGAATGGCCGGGTTCTCGCGTGCAGCCGCGACCAGCGCATGGCCGAACGGGGCTGGCCTGGTGGCCTGGCCTTCGGCCGCAATCGAGGCGATCATCGCCGAGGTGGTCAGCCGGGGCTTGCCGCCCGGGGCGGGTGCGGCGGGTTTCATGCGGTTCTCCCGGCTTCGAGGGCTTGCAGCGCGAGCTGCCATTCATGGGCATCGACGCGGATGAAATGGCTCTTGTCCCGCGCCTCGAGGAACGGCACGCCCTTGCCCATCAGCGTATCGGCGATGATCATCCGCGGCTTGGGCTCGGGATGGCTTTTCGCGGCATCGAAAGCCGCGATGACCGCGCCAAGATCGTTCCCGTCGATCCGCTGGGTGAACCAGCCGAACGCGTCGAGCTTTTCCTTCAGCGGCTCGAAACCCATCATCTGGGTCGAGGGCCCGTCGGCCTGCATGTTGTTGATGTCGACAATGGCGATCAGGTTGTCGAGCTTGTAGTGGGCGGCCGACATGATGGCCTCCCAGACCGAGCCCTCGTCGAGTTCGCCATCGGAGAACAGCGTGTAGACCCGGCTGTCCGAGCCCTTCCGCTTGAGGCCCAGGCACTTGCCGACCGCGATCGACAGGCCGAGCCCCAGCGACCCGCCGGACATTTCCATACCCGGCGTGTATTGCGCCATGCCGCTCATCGGCAGGCGGCTCTCGTCGGAGCCATAGGACTCGATCTCGCTTTCCGGCAGGATCCCCGCCTCGATCAAGGCGGCATAGAGCGCGATGGCGTAATGGCCGTTCGACAGCAGGAAGCGGTCGCGCCCCTCCCAGTCGGGATCGTCCGGCCGGTAGCGCATGGCGTGGAAATAGGCGACGGCGAGGACATCGGCGATGTCGAGCGCCTGCGCGATATAGCCCTGCCCCTGCACCTCGCCCATCCGCACCGCGTTGCGGCGGATGAAATAGGCCCGGTCAGCCAGCGTCTTGTTCGGCAAGGGTGCCATGGCTCCGCCCGTCTCCATTCTCGGTGGTTCCTGCAGGAAGCCCATCCTGCCGCGGCAGAGAAAAGCCGATTGCGGGCCTTGCAGGCAAATGGAGAATTTTCAACTCAGGATGAAATGAATTAATCTGAAGCTTGCCTGATGCGCTGGCATGGTGGGACAATCAGCCGATTCCCGGGGGATTGGCCGGGCGAAGGAGCAAAATCATGAGCCAGGTTCAGCTTTGACATGCTGCCCCATGCCTCGCTTTCCGGCATCCGGATCTTCGAGACCGTGGCGCGCCGGGGCTCCTTCAAGGCTGCCGCCGCCGAGCTCAGCCTGACACCCAGCGCGGTCAGCCATGCCATGGCCACGCTCGAGCGCGCCCTCGGCGTCACCCTGTTCGAACGCGAGGGCAGGCCCATCCGCCTGACCGCCAGCGGCGAGGTGCTCGTCCGCCATGTCGGGGCGGCCTTCGCCGAATTGCGCCGCGGCTTCGAATCGGTGGCTGCCCAGAAGGGCCGGGGCATCCTGCATGTCCATTCGGCACCGTCCTTCGCCTATGCCTGGCTGTCGCCACGCCTGCCGCGCTTCATGGCCGAGCATCCCGGCCTCGAGGTCCGGCTGGCGGCCGGGACGGATTATGCCCGCTTCGCCACCGATGATGTCGATTGCGACATTGTCTATGGCCCTGTCCGGGCAGCGGATGTCATCGCGGTTCCGATTGCCGAGGAAACGGTGACGCCGCTCTGCACCCCCGCTTTTGCCGAGCGCATTGCGAAGCCGGCCGATGTTCTGGCGCATAACCTGATCGTCAGCGGCAACAAGCAGGTGCGCTGGCCGCATTGGCTCGACCGGAACGGGCTGGCGAGCCGGGGCGTGCACACGCTCCGCTTCGACCGCAGCTTCCTCGCCATCGGGGCGGCGGCGGATGGCCTCGGCGTCGCGCTCGAATCCACCCTGCTTGCGGCGCGGGAACTCGCCAGCGGACGTCTCGTCGCCCCGCTCCTCGGCCGCAGCCAGAGCATCCGCTATGCCGGCCATCATCTCGTCTATCCGCGCGACCATGAGCGGCGGCCGATCGTCCGCCTCTTCATCGACTGGATCGCACGGGAAATGGCCCTCTCGCCGGCCCTTGCCGGACCGGACGGGCCGTGATCAGGCACCATCCTCACGCGGCTGCGCCATGACGGCCTCGAGATAGCGGGCACGCAGCGCCCGGACGACCGGGCCCGGCTGGCCCCCGCCCACTTGCTGGCCATCCACCCGAACCACCGGCATCGCGATGGTCGAGGCGCTGGTATAGAAGGCCTCGCGCGCGGTCATGATCTCCTCGACCGTGAAGGGCCGTTCCACCAGCTTCAGGCCCATGGCTTTGGCCACCTCGATGATCGCCATCCGGGTGATGCCCGGCAGGACCGCTTGCGATAGCGGCCTTGTGATGATCTCGTCATTCTCGGTCACGAGGAAGGCGGTCGAGGAGGCGCCTTCGGTCACGACGCCATCCTCGACCATCCAGGCTTCCGAGACGCCGGCCGCCTTCGCGGCCTGCTTGGCCAGGACCTGCGCCAGCAGGGCGGTGGACTTGATGTCGCGCCGCGCCCAGCGCAGATCCGGCACGGTGATGATCGCCCCGCCTGCTGCGAGGGCCGGGTTGTCCCGCACCGGCTTGACCTGCGTGAACATGACCACGGTGGGCGGGATATCCGGCGGACAGGTGAATTCGCGTTCATAGACCCCGCGCGTCACCTCGATATAGATCAGCCCCTCCTCGAGGGCATTGTCCCGCATCAGCTGGCGCTGGATCGCCGTCCATTCGGCCAGCGAATAGGGATTGCGGATGCCGATCGCGGCGAGGGAGCGGTCGAGCCGCGCGAGATGCGGCGCATTGTCGATCAGGCGGCCGTCCAGAACGGCCGTCACCTCGTAGATACCATCGCCGAACAGGAAACCCCGGTCCATGATCGGGATGCGCGCCTCCTCGAAGGGCAGGAAGGCCCCGTTGACATAGACGATGCGGGGGGCGTGCAGACGGGTCATGGCTGGTCCTTCGGGCAGGCAATGCGTTCGGGGCGGAGGCGGGGCCGGGATCCGGCGCCGATCATGGCGCGGGCCCCTGCCGGGGTCGAGTCGCAACGAGATTGGGCCTGGGCCGGGACGGTGCGGCGCCGGGGCGCTTCCGGGTCAGCAGGCTCCAGAGCCGGGCCACGGCGGCATTCGGATTGGCACGGTCGCGGAAGGCCATGACCGAGAGCGGCATCGACCAGCGCGCCCCGCCCAGGGGCACCAGCGCATCGGCCGGGCCGGCAGCGACGGTGCTCTCGGTCAGCCAGGCGATTCCGTGCCCGGCAATCGCCATGTCGCGCAGCACATCGGCCATGTCGTTCTCGACGATCCGCCGCGCATGGGGCAGCCCGCCGGCATTCTCGATGATAAGGTCGACCAGGCGCGAGAAATAGACCCCGCTCGAATACATGAGCAACGGCAGCGGCTTCTGCGTCTCGCCGGGGAGGGAATAGCCCTCGCGGCGCAGCAGGGCCGGGCTGATGAAGGGGCGGAGGAAATCGGTATCGATCTCGATCGCGTCGACCCGGTCCGGCTCGGGATGGATCGGCTGCTGCGCGGCATGGAAGCAGATCATCAGTTCGGTGGCGCCCGAGAGGAGCCCGATGCCGAGATCATGCACATTGCCCACGGTCAGCGCGGCGGTCAGGCGCAGGTCGCGGCTCCATTCCGACCACCAGGCCGGGAACCGGGCCGTGGCCAGCGCGAAGGGCAGCCCGATCCGGAGATGGTCGGGGCGCTGGTCCGGCATGCCCTGCAGGTCGGCGCGGATATCGAGCACTTCCGCCAGCAAACGGCTGGCCATGATGCGGAACTGCTCGCCCTCCCGGGTCAGCTGTGTCGGCAGGATCGAGCGATCGATCAGCGGCACGCCGAACCAGGCTTCGAGCTGCTGGATCCGCCGGCTGAAGGCAGCCTGCGATGTGTTCCGCAGCGCCGCGGCCCGGGTGAAATTTCCCGTTTCCGCAACCGCCAGAAAGTCCTGAAGCCACCGGATCTCCATCCGCGCCGTCTCCGCTTGCGACCGGGCGAGCCCGGCCCTGTCCTTGCCCGCTTATCCTAGGAGGCCGTCTTCCGCCATGGCCAATGCAAATTTCGCATCGACAAAAGCGGTGCCTTGGCGCCGCCACCCCGGTTCCGGCGCGGCGGCCCGGCCAGCGGGGCATGTGCCGGCCCCTGCCCCTTGCGAAACTTGCATTGGCCTCGCCCGGCCGCCGGGCGCATGATCCGGCCATGTTCCAGCAAGGATCGGACCCATGCTCGTTACCCCTCCCTATCTGATGTTCCTCGGCGATGTCGGCGATCAGCTCGCCGCCAAGACGGCCCATGGCATTGTCGACTGGCGCCCCGAATGGTGCCTCGGCCAGCGGCGCCTGCCCGGCTGCAAGGCGGATCTCGGCATCACCGAGATGTCGATCGCAGAGGCGGCGGCCAAGGGGGCCCGGACACTGATCGTGGGCGTGGCCAATGCGGGCGGTGTCCTGCCCGATCACTGGACGGCCGAGATCGTCGCCGCCATCGAGGCCGGCATGGACGTGGCCAGCGGCCTGCATACGCGGCTTGGCTCCAAGCCGGAAATCCGCGAGGCGGCGGCCCGCCATGGCCGGCAATTGCTGGATGTCCGGCATTCGGACCAGCGTTTCGATACCGGCAAGGGCACGAAGCGGCCCGGCCTGCGCCTGCTCACCGTGGGCACCGATTGCTCGGTCGGCAAGAAATACACCGCCCTCGCGCTCGAACGCGGCATGCGCGCCCGCGGCATGGATGCCGATTTCCGGGCGACCGGCCAGACCGGCGTCTTCATTTCCGGGCGCGGCGTCGCCATTGATGCCGTGGTGGCGGATTTCATTTCCGGCGCGGTGGAATGGATCTGCCCGGCTGCGGCGGAGACCCATTGGGATCTCGTCGAGGGCCAGGGCTCGCTGTTCCACCCCTCCTTCGCAGGTGTCAGCCTCGGCCTGCTGCACGGCGCCCAGCCGGATGCCTTCGTGGTCTGCCACGAGCCGACCCGCACCACGATGCGCGGCGTCAAGCATCCCCTGCCCGGCATTGACGACGTGATCGACCTGACCATCCGCTGCGGCTCGCTCACCAATCCCGGGATCCGCCCGGTCGGGATCGCGATCAATACCGAGAAGCTCGGCGAGGACGAGGCCCGCGCCCTAATTGCGGAAACCGCCGGCCGGCATAAACTCCCGGCCACCGATCCGATCCGCTTCGGCGTGGAATCGATCATCGATCGGGTTCTTGCGGAGTTTCCGCAATCTGCGAACGGGAAGGCCCGCTGATGCCGACACTGGAACTTCGCGTGGAACGCTGGCCGATTGCCGGCACTTTCACCATCTCGCGCGGCAGCCGCACCGAGGCTGTTGTCGTGGTCGTTGCCTTGCAGGATGGCCCGGCCATCGGGCATGGGGAATGCGTGCCCTATGCGCGCTATGGAGAGAGCATCGAGGGCGTGGTTGCGGCGCTCGAGGCCCTGCGGCCGCGGATCGAGGCCGGCGTGAGCCGCGCCGGGATCCGCACGCTCCTGCCTGCCGGGGCGGCGCGCAACGCACTCGATTGCGCGCTCTGGCAGCTCGAAGCGAGCCAGGCCGGCCTTTCGCTCCATCAGCTCGCCGGCCTGCCACCGCCCCTGCCCGTCACGACGGCCTACACGCTGAGCCTCGGCACACCGGAAACCATGTTCGAGGCGGCGCGCAAGGCATCCGCCCGCCCCGTGCTCAAGATCAAGCTGGGCGGCGAGGGCGATGCCGAGCGGCTCGCCGCCGTCCGCGCCGGGGCTCCGGATTCGACGCTCATTGTCGATGCCAACGAGGCCTGGCGCCGGGAGACGCTCGCGGCCAATCTCGCGGCCTGCGAGCAGGCCGGCGTCGCGCTGATCGAGCAGCCCATGCCGGCGGGCGAGGATGCTCCGCTGGCGGAGATCCGCACGCCGATCGTGATCTGCGCCGACGAGAGCATCCATGATGCCGCCAGCCTCGGCCATCTCCCGCCCTGGTATGACGCGATCAACATCAAGCTCGACAAGACCGGGGGGCTGACCGACGCGCTCGAGCTGCGCGATGCCGCCCGGGCGCGCGGGCTGAAGATCATGGTCGGCTGCATGCTCGGCACGTCGCTGGCCATGGCGCCGGCCATCCTGCTCGCACAGGGTGCGGAATTCGTCGATCTCGACGGGCCGCTCCTCCTGGCGAAAGACCGCGAGCCCGGCCTGATCTATCAGGGCAGCGAACTCGTGCCGCCGCTCGGGGCCGTGGGCGCCAACCCGCCCTGAGGCTCAGGCCGAGGCCAGCGCGACGCGGCGCGAGGCGGCGATGAGTTCCTGCGTGTAGGCATCCTGCCCGCCCTGTTTTCGCAGGGAATCGATATCGGCTTCCTCGACGACGCGGCCGAGCTTCATCACCGCCACCCGGCTGCACATATGGCCGACCACGGCGAGGTTGTGGCTCACCAGCAGCATGGTCAGGCCGAGCCGCAGCTTCAGGTCCTGCAGCAGGTTCAGCACCTCGGCCTGGATCGAGACATCGAGTGCGGAGGTCGGCTCGTCCAGGAGAAGGATCCGCGGCTCGAGGATCAGCGCCCGGGCGATCGCGACGCGTTGGCGCTGCCCGCCCGACAATTGATGCGGAAAGCGGAACCGGAAGCCGCCATCCAGCCCGACTTCCGCCAAGGCGCGCTCGATGCGCCGGTCCGGCTGGTCGAGCCCGTGGATGGCCAGCGGCTCGGCGAGGATCGCGTCGATCGTCATGCGGGGATGCAGGCTGGCGAACGGATCCTGGAACACCATCTGGACCGAACGGAAGAAGGCCTTTTCCGGCCGTTGCGGCAAGGGCATGCCATCCACCTCGACCACGCCCTCCCAGTTCCGGTTCAGCCCGGACAGGACCCGCAGCACGGTGGATTTGCCCGAGCCGGATTCGCCGACAAGGCCGAAGCTCTCGCCGGATCCGACCATGAAGGACACATCCTTCAGGACATGCGCCTCGCCGAAGCGGACATTCAGGTTGCGGACGATAATGGAGCCGGGTCCCATCGCTCAGCCTCCCTGAAGCCAGGAATCGTCGCGCTGGAGCGTGGCCAGCCGCCGGACCGGGCGGTCGAGATCCGGCAGGCAGCCGAGCAGCCCCCGCGTATAGGCATGCTGGCCCTTCGACAATTCGCGTGCCGGCAGGCTTTCCATCACGCGCCCGCCATACATGACGATGACGCGGTCGCAGAAGGCGGAGACCAGCGGCAGGTCATGGCTGATGAAGATAAGCCCCATGCCGCGATCGGTCACCAGCTTCTCGAGAATGTCGAGGATCTGGGCCTGCACCGTCACGTCGAGGGCCGAGGTCGGCTCGTCGGCGATCAGGACATCCGGTTCGCCGATCAGCATCATCGCGATCATCACGCGCTGGCCCATCCCGCCCGACACTTCATGCGGGTAGAGATCGAAGACGCGCGCAGGCTCGCGGATCAGCACATCCTCGAGCATGGCAAGCGCCCGGTCCCTGGCCTCGCTCTTGCCGGCCTTGCGATGCAGCTGGTAGGCCTCGGCGATCTGCCGGCCGACGGTCATGACCGGGTTGAGCGAGAATTTGGGATCCTGCATCACCATGGAGATATGGCGCCCGCGCAGGCGGCGCCGCGCTTCCCCGGACATGCCGAGCAGATCCTGCCCCTTGAAGCGCATCGCATCGGCCAGCACCTCGCCCGGCCAGGGCACGAGATCGAGCAACGCGCGTCCGGTCATCGACTTGCCGGAGCCGGATTCGCCGACAATGGCCAGCTTTTCCCGCCCGAGCGTGAAGGAGAGGCCGCGCACGGCCTCCACGATCCGGGTCGGCGTATGGAACCGGACCCTGAGATTGCTGACCTCGACAAGCGGTGTCTGCCCGGTCATCACCCCCTCCTCAATGGGCATCGAGAACGTCCCGCAGGCCGTCCCCGAGCAGGTTGAACCCGAGCGCGACCAGGCAGATCGCGATGCCCGGAAAGGCCGCCACCCACCATTGGTCAAAGATGAATTCGCGCCCCGTGGCAATCATCGCGCCCCATTCCGGCAGCGGCGGTTGTGCCCCGAGGCCGAGAAAGCCGAGGCCGGCGGCCGTCAGGATGATGCCGGCCATATCCAGCGTGGTCCGGACAATGACCGAGGACAGGCACATCGGCACGACATGCCTGAGGATGATCCGCCCATGCCCGGCGCCCTGCAGCCGGACCGCGGCGATGTAATCCGCATTGCGGATGACCAGCGTCTCCGCCCGCGCCACCCGGGCATAGGGAGGCCAGGCCGTGCAGGCAATGGCGATGACGGCATTCTCGATGCCCGGCCCCAGCACGGCCACGAAGGCCAGGGCGAGCACCAGCCGCGGGAAGGCCAGGAACACGTCGGTCACGCGCATGAGCACGGTATCGACCCAGCCCCCGAAATAGCCGGCCACGGTGCCGATCAGCAGGCCGACGGGCCCGACCGAGATCACCACCAGCACCACGATGGCCAGCGTGATCCGTGCGCCATGGATGATCCGGCTGAAAATGTCGCGGCCCAGTGCATCCGTGCCGAACCAGTTTTTCGACGAGGGCGGCAGAAGGCGTTGTGAAAGGTTCTGGGCCAGCGGATCATAGGGCGCGATCAGCGGCGCGAAGGCGGCGATGAGCAGCAGCGCGACAACAATGATGAGCCCGACCAGCGCGAGCGGGTTCTTCCGCAGGGCCAGCCATTGCCGATAGGCCTGCCCGATCCGGGCTTGCCGCCGCGAGGCCGGGGTTTCTGTCGTCAGATAGGCGTAGAGACCGGCCATCACTTACCTCGCCCGCGGGTCGAAGGCCCGCCCGATCATGTCGGTGAGCAGGTTGATGCCGACGAAGATCAGCCCGACAACGATGGTGCCGCCGAGCACGGCATTCATGTCGGCATTGAGCAGCGAATTGGTGATGTAGCGGCCGAGGCCCGGCCAGGCAAAGACGGTTTCCGTGAGCACGGAGCCTTCGAGCAGGTTGGCATAGGAAAGGGCGATCACGGTCAGCAGCGGCACGATGGCATTGCGCAGGGCGTGCCCCCAGACAACCCGGCGCTCGCTCAGGCCCTTCACGCGGGCCGTCATCACATAGGGCTGCTGCAGCTCGGTGATCATGAAGGAACGCGTCATCCGGCTGATATAGGCCGTCGAGAACAGCCCGAGCACGGCCGAGGGCAGGACGAGATGCGACACGGCATTCCGGAACGCATCCCATTCCCCCTGCAGCGCGCAATCCAGCAGGAGAACGCCGGTGATGGGCTGCACGAAATCCTGGTAGGACACCCCAATCCGTCCGGGTCCGGAAACCCAGCCCAGCTTGGCATAGAAGATCAGCAGGCCCATCAGGCCGAGCCAGAAGATCGGGATGGAATAGCCGAACAGGCCGATGAACCGCGCGATATGATCGGGCCAGCGCCCCTGCCGCGTCGCCGCCAGGACGCCCAGCGGAATGCCGAGGCAGATGCCGATCAGCGTGCCGAGCGTGGCCAGTTCGAGCGTGGCGGGAAAGACCCGCTTGATGTCGTCGATGACGAGGTTCGATGTCAGCACCGACTTGCCGAAATCGCCCTGCGCCACCTTCTGAAGATAGATCCAGAATTGCACGGGGACGGGCTTGTCGAGCCCCATATCCTGCCGGGCCTTCTCGTAGACATCCGGCCGGGCATTGTCGCCCACGATCGCGAGAACCGGATCGACCGGCATGACCCGGGCGATGAAGAAGGTGACGGCGAGCAGCCCGAGGATCGTCACCAGGACGGTGACCATCTCCTTGGCGACGGTTCGGGCACCCCGGCTGAGGGCATGGGACATGGGGATGTCTCGCGGGTCTCGGAAGGGAAAACGCCGCCCGGCCCATGGGCCGGACGGCGATTCGGAAGGGCGTCACGCCATCAGGCGCACGATCATTCCTTCGAGATCGTGTGGTAGAAATTGGTGTCCGAGGTCGGCCCCACGACGAAGCCCTTGGCATTGGCCCGGGCCGCCGCCACCTCGATCTGCTGGAACATGATCACGAAGGGCGAGGTCTTCTGGTGCTCGCGCTGCAGGGCCTCGTAGACCGCCTTGCGCTTGTTGGCATCGCGCTCGAGCACATTGGCCTGCGTGGTCTTGGTCATGTCCGGAATGTCCCAGGCATTGCGCCAGGCCAGCGTCTTCGACTTCGCGTCATCCGTGTTGTCGACATTGATCGCGAAAGTCTCGGCATTGGTATGCGGATCAAGGTAATCCGGGCCCCACTGGCCGATATAGATGTCATGCGTGCGGGCGCGGTACTTGGTCAGCGTCGCGCGGCCATCGCCCGGGAGCAGCTCCAGCTTGATGCCGGCCTGCGCCCAGCTCGCCTGGATCGCCTGGGCGATGTCAGTGATCGGCGAGGTCGAGCGTACGTCCATCGTCACGGTGAAGCCGTTCGGCAGGCCGGCCTTGGCCAGCAGTTCCTTGGCCTTGGCCACGTCGAACTTGTAGGGCTTGTCGGTGATCGCCCCGAGGAACCCCTTCGGCAGGAAGCTCTGGTGCTGCTGGAACGTGCCCTGGACGATGTTCTTCTCGATGGCATCGTAATCGACCAGCCATTTCAGCGCCTCGCGCACTTCGGGCTTGGCGAAGTTCGGGTTCTTCGTGTTCAGGCCGAGATAGAGGATGTAACCCTTGTCACCCTGGACCGTCACGACCTGCGGGTTGCTCTTCACCGCCGCCAGCTGGTCCTTGGAGAGGTTGCGGGCGAAATCGATATCGCCCTTCTCGAGCAGCAGGCGCTGCGAGGCCGGCTCCGCGACGTGCCGCACGATCACGCGGCGGTTCTTCGGCGCGCCCTTGAACCAGTTCGGATTGGCCTCGAGCGCATATTGCTCGTTCGGACGCCAGGCGCGGACGATATAGGCGCCGGTGCCGGCCGAATTGGCTTTCATCCAGGCATTACCGAAATCACCGTCCTTCTCGTTCGCCTTCACCGTCTTGGAATCGACGATCGAGGCCACGCCGGAGGTGAGGCAGTTCAGGAAGAAGGTCGGCGCGAAGGGCTTCGACACCGTGATGCTCACGGTGCCGTCATCCACGGCCTTCACCTTCTCGAGCACGTTGTCCTTCGTGAAGCCGAACTGCGCCAGGATGAAGCCCGGCGACTTGTTGAGCACGATGGCGCGCTGGAAGGAATAGACCACGTCCGCCGCCGTCAGCGGATTGCCGGAATGGAATTTCACGCCCGGGCGCAGCTTGAACGTGTAGGTCAGGTTGTCATCCGACACGGTCCAGCTCTGGGCGAGGTCGCCGACCAGCGCATTCCCGTTCTTGATGTCCACGCCGATCAGCTTGTCATAGACATTCGCACCGACCTCGACACCCGAGAATTCGAAGGCCTCGGCCGGGTCGAGCGAGATGATGTCGTCGATCTGCTTGGCCATGACGACCGTGTCCTTCGGCGTCTGGCCGAAAGCAGGGGTCAGTGCGGTCAGGGAAGAAGCCGCCATCAGCGCAGCGGAAAGGCCCAGCGCATGACGACGGGAAAGGTGGATTTTCATGACAGATGCTCCCGAATTGGGCCGGGCGCTCAGGCGCGTTCGGCCTCTGGATCGATCGGAGAATCTGTTGCGCCCATTGTCAATGCCTGTTGACGGGGCGAGGCCGGTATTTTGCGCGCCCGGAGCGGGGGATCGAGCGGCCATCGCCCCGCCCCGAGGCCGATCCGGCTCGGACTGATGCTCGAACCGGGGAGGCGAGGCCGCGACCGCCAAGAATTCGTGGCCTTTCGGCCCGGAGGACTCATCCAACCCGGGCTCTCTGCCGTAAACCAGCCCGAACACCGGATTCTTGCCCTGAAGGCACCGGGACATCGACGTGGAGGCGTGATGTCGTTGCGCATTGGAACCGATCCGACCGGAATAGGCGGAAGCACTGGCGGGTTTGCTGCGGCGGGCCGTCGGACACTCGTGATCGTCGACAACGATCGGCTGGCTGTATCGAGGCTGCTGCGTGGCCTTGAACCGCGTGGCTTCGATATCGAAGTCCTGGAATCCGTCGGCGAGGCCATTGCCCTCGTCAACCGGAACGCCCCGGATTGCATCATCGTGGAATCACGGCTGCCAGACGGCAATGGCCTCGATGTCGTCGCCGCGCTGAAGCGGATCCGGCCGGAAGGCCGCGCCGTCGTGCTCACCGGCTACGGCAACATCGCCACGGCTGTCGCCGCGATCAAGCGTGGCGCTGCCGATTACCTGCCCAAGCCCGCCGATATCGAGGATGTCTTTGCGGTGCTGACCGGAGAGGAGCGGGTCCAGGTATCGGTGCCGGAGAATCCGATGTCGGCGGATCGCGTGCGCTGGGAACATATCCAGCGCATTTTCGAGCTCTGCGACCGGAATGTCTCGGAAACCGCGCGCCGCCTCAACATGCACCGCCGGACGCTGCAGCGTATCCTGGCCAAGCGCGCCCCTCGCTGAGGCCGCTGCGGGGCCGGCTTGGCTGCCGGCCTATATGCCATGCGACTGAAATGACGCAGCCCTTCGGAGGCCGCTTGACAGGCCGCCCGTGATAGGACAATCATGGGACAAGTTCGATGTCGGGGTTTCCCGATCTCTGTTTGACCTGATTTCGATTGGCATTTTTCTCAAGCCCCCGGGAGGGGATGATGGCCTTCGGCTGCTTGTTTCACGCGTATTCCGGCCGTTCGGGCCGGGCTTTCTGTCCGGATGCATCCGGAACCGGGCGCCAATCCGGTCCGTATTGTGCCTCGCGCGCCGCGCCTCCTGCCCGATATCGCTAGCGGCGCGCCCCGAAGGGGCCATCCCTCTGTTTTCCGTTTCGGCTCGCTCACTTCGCCCCCGCTATAGGACGAGCCGGAATGAAGGTGCATGGCGGGTTCCTGCCCCGCCATTGTGCCTCGCGCCCTGCCTGCCACCCCCTGCTGGCAGGCAGGGCGCTCCAACGCTCCCGCTCTCCCGATCATGCCCGAAAGCCGGAGGGGTTCATGGCCGATTGGCCTGCCTTGCTCTCGCGAGACCTGGCCACGCAAGGCGCTGCCCTTGCGCTGGCGGATGCGTCCGGCGAGCTGTCCCGTGCCGATCTCGACAACCGGGTCCGGCTCTGGTCCGCCTTTCTGGCGCGAAAGAACCTGCTTCCGGGCGATCGCGTGCTTCTCCTCCTGCCGCACGGCGTTGATTCCTGGGTGGCAATGCTGGCCGCATTGGCGCTTGGCACAACGGTCATTCCCGTATCGCCCGGCCTGCCCGGCGCTGAAATCCGGCACCTTGTCCGGACCTGGCGTCCGGCGGCCTGCCTGGTGGCCGAGGCAGGCCCGGAGATCGGGCTCGACCCCGAGCAGGTGATTGCCGTTGAATCGCTGCCCCGCAAATGGCCGCGACAACGCAATCCCGGCAGCCTCGGCAGCGATGCGGTGCTGCGTTTCGCGACGCGCGGGCAGGTGCTGCTGCCTGGTGGCACGCTGCCCGGCGAGGCTGGCTCCCTGCACGGCATCGAGGCCATCCTCGCCAATGCGCGCCGGCTGGTCAGCGCGCTCGCGCTCGCCCCCGGCCTCGCCGGCCTCCTGGCCTTGCCCCTCGGGCATTGGGCGGGGCTGGTCCTTGGCCTGGGCCTGCTCGATGCCGGCCGGGCGATCTGGCTGGCGGATCCGGATGGCTGCTTGCCCGCGCCCGAAGAAGGCGGGCATTTCGCCTGTTTCACCACGCTCGCCCATTGGCGGCGGGGGCTGGCGCGTCCGGATCCCCCCGGCGCCGGCCCGGCGATCCGCCACCTTGTCGCCATGGCGGGAATCGTCAGCCGCGAGCTCCTGCGCCAGACACGCTGCCGGATCGGCGGAGCCCCTGTCGATCTTGTCTACGGAACACCGATGCATCTCGCTGCGACCCGGCTCCGGATCGAGGCGGAAGTCCCGGCGCCGGGCTGCATCGGCCATCCCCTGCCGGGCGCGGGCCTGCACATCATGCGCCGCCCGATGCAGGCGGCACGGCCGGGCCAGGCCGGCTATCTCGTCCATTCCGGCGATGGCGGCATCGCCTGCCGCCCGGGCCGGGAGGGGCCCGTGGCCCCGGTGGGCGAAACGCCCTTCGACCAGCAGGAAATCGGCTGGCAGGACGAGGAAGGGCGCCTGTACCGGCTTCCCTCCCCGAAGGACTTGATCCGGACGGCCGGCCATGTCCTGGCCCCCGAGGCGCTTGAGCAGCAGATCCTTGATAGCGGACTGGTCGAGGATGCCTTCGCTTTTGGCGTGCCACATCCCGACCTCCAGGAAGCGGTCGTGCTGGTCGTGGTTGCCCGGCCGCGTGTCACGCCGCACCAGCTGCGCCAGTTCTGCCGCGAAACCCTGCCGGATTTCATGGTCCCGCACCGGATCGAGCTGCATGCCCGGCTGCCCGCCCTCTCGCTGGCCCGGTCCGGACGGCACTATTTGAGGCTTCGCTATGCGGGGTTCTATGGCGAAGCGCCTACATCATATCCGGGTAGCGCCCTTCGGGGTCCAGCATGCCGCTGAGTCGGGCCGAGGCCAGCCTTGCAAGCTGGATCGTCAGGGACTTCCGCGTTGCGGCGGCAAGCGGCAGCGGTGGCGCCTCGCGCAGGATCTCCGCGCCGAACCCGTCGGCCAGGATCAGCCCGGCCTCGTCCGGGAAGATTGCCATCGGCACATCCGGATGGGTCGCGAAATAGAAGCGCTCGCAAAAGGGGAGGTAATCACGCCATTTCGTGTCGGTCCGGAAATCCTCGATCGAGGATTTGATCTCGACGATATGGATCTCGCCGCGGCCCGAAAGGGCGACGAGATCAGCTCGCCGCCCGTTGGGCAGGGTCACTTCCGGAATCGCCGCGAGATCGCGCAGCGCGAAGTGCCGCGCCAGCCCCCGTGCCAGCAACCGGGCGATCCCGTCGCGGCCCGGTCCGACACTCATCGCGTATCGGCCAGCAGCATGGCCGCGCCCTTTTCAGCGATCATCAGCGTCGGTGAATTGGTATTGCCGGAGGTGATCGTCGGCATCACCGAGGCATCGATCACACGCAGCCCTTCCACCCCGATCACCGACAGGCGCTCGTCCACAACAGCGAGCGGATCGTCGCGGCGGCCCATCCGGGCCGTGCCGACCGGGTGGAAGATCGTCGTGCCGAGATCGCCGGCTGCGCGGATCAAGTCGGTTTCGCTCCGGATATCCGGTCCGGGGCGATATTCCTCCGGCTGGAACGGCCGCAGCGCCTCGGAGGCCACGATCCGGCGCACGAGACGCAGCGAATCGGCCGCCACCTGGCGGTCCTCCTCCGTGGCGAGGTAATTCGGGTCGATCACCGGCGCCTCGAACGGATCGGCGCTGGCAAGGCGGATCTCGCCCCGGCTGGTCGGGCGCAGATTGCAGACCGAGGCCGTGAAGGCGGGGAAGGGATGCAACCCCTCGCCGAACTTGTCGAGCGAGAGCGGCTGGACATGGAATTGCAGGTTCGGCATGGCATAGCGCGCATCCGACCGGGTGAAGACGCCGAGCTGCGACGGCGCCATGGTCATCGGCCCGGTCCGGAACAGGGCGAATTCCACGCCCATCCAGGCCCGTTTCAGCAGATTGGCATAATCGGCATTGAGTGTCCGGACATTGCGGACCTTGTAGATCGGCCGGATCTGAAGGTGGTCCTGCAGGTTCCGGCCGACGCCGGGGCGATCCGCAACGATATCGAGGCCGAATCCGCGCAAGGCTTCGCCCCCGCCGATTCCGCTCAGCATCAGGAGTTTCGGCGAGGCCACGGCGCCGGCCGCCAGCACGACGCTTCGCCGGGCCCGGGCGATCCGCCGGATGCCATTTTGCCGGAAGGCGAGGCCCGAGGCGCGGTTGCCGTCGAACAGGACCCGTTCGGCTTCGGCGCCGGTCAGGATGGTGAGGTTGGGCCGGTTCCGGACCGGATCGAGGAAGCCGCGCGCGGCACTCCAGCGCAGGCCCCGCTTCTGGTTCACCTGGAAATAGGCCGAGCCCTCGTTCGAGCCGCGATTGAAATCCTCGACCTTGGGAATGCCGCATTGCTCGGCCGCATCCCGGAACCGGTCGAGAATGTCCCAGCGCACCCGTGGCGGCTCGACCCGCCATTCGCCCCCCGTGCCATGCAGGGCATCGGCGCCGGCGAAGAAATCCTCGTGCTGGCGGAAATAGGGGAGAACATCCTCCCAGCTCCAGCCCGGCAGGCCCAACTGGGCCCAGCCATCATAATCGGTGGATTGGCCGCGCATGTAGATCATGCCGTTGATGGCCGAGCACCCGCCAAGAACCTTGCCACGGGGATAGAGCAGCGACCGGCCGTTCAGCCCGGCCACGGGCGCGGTCCTGAGCAGCCAGTCCGCCCGCGGATTGCCGATCAGGAAGAGATAGCCGACCGGAATATGAAACCAGATATAGCGGTCATTGCCGCCGGCCTCGAGCAGCAGCACCCGGCGGGAGGGATCGACGCTCAGGCGGTTCGCCAGCAGGCATCCGGCCGTGCCAGCGCCCACGATGATGTCGTCGAATTCCCCTGCCGGATCGGCCTCGGTGCTGCCCATGGTCGCGCTCCCCCGGCAACAGGTTTAGGCAGCCCCCGGAAAGGCGGCAAGGCTCGATTTTGCCGCCCCGTTCTGCAGGAATCGAGACCGTCAGGCCGCCGCCTGCTTCTCCGGCACCGGCGTCTCGCGGTCATTGGCCGGCGTGATCTCGGCCGCACGGCGGCTGAGCCGGTCCTCCTCGCGGATCCGCTTCCGGAACCAGAACGAATACAAGGCCGGCAGGAAGAGCAGCGTCATGAAGGTCGCCACGAACAACCCGCCCATCACCGTCACCGCCATCGGGCCCCAGAAGGCGCTGCGCGAGAGCGGGATCATTGCGAGGATGGCCGTCATCGCGGTCAGGATGACGGGCCGCGCCCGCCGGATCACCGACTCGACGATGGCTTCCCGCATCGCGAGGCCGCGATCCATGTCGTGCTGCACCTGGTCGACGAGGATGATCGAGTTGCGCATGTCCATCCCGCCCAGCGCGATGAGGCCGAGCAGGGCGACGAAGCCGAAGGGCATGCCCGAGAGATTGAGGGCCAGCGAGGCGCCGATCACCCCGAGCGGCACGCTCATCAGCACGAGGAACACCTTGGTGAAGCTCTGCAATTGCACCATGAGCAGCAGCAGCATCACCATGAACATGACGGGGAACAGCTTGAAGATCGATTCATTGGCCTTGGCCGATTCCTCGATCGCCCCGCCGATCTGGATCTGGTAGCCGAGCGGCACCGCATCGCGGATCGGCTTCAGCGCGGACCAGATCTCGGTGGTCACATCCGGTGCCTGCACCCCGTCGACGATATCGGCCCGCACGGTGATCGACATGTCGCGGCTGCGCCGCCAGAGGATCGGCTCCTCGTAATCCTGCGTGATCCGGGCCACCTGCGCCAGCGGCACCGGTACGCCATTGCGGGCGGTGAGGGTGAAATCACCCAGCCGGGTCGGATCCAGCCGTTCGCCCGGAATGGCGCGCGCCACGACCTGCACCTGTTCGGTATTGTCACGGATCGTGGTCACGGTGACGCCGGAAATCAGCGTCTGCAGCGTCTGCGCGATGGCGCTGGGATCCAGTCCGAAGGCCCGGGCCCTGTCCTGATCCACCACGAGGCGGATCGCCGGCATCAGCTCGTTCCAGTCGAGATGCGGATCGATGGCCTTGCGGTTGCCGAGCATCGCTTCGCGGACCTGGTAGGCAATGCGCCGCACCTCGGCCGGATCGGTGCCGACAACGCGGAACTGGACCGGGAACCCGACGGGCGGGCCGAAATTGAACCGGTCGACGCGGACCCGCGCCGCCGACAGCGCACCCTGCCGGATCTGGTTCTCCAGCCGGGCCTTGATGCGCTCGCGCGCAGCGACGTCCTTCGAGAGGATGACGATCTGCGAGAAGGCCTCGTTCGGCAGGACCTGGTTCAGGCCGAGCCAGAACCGGGGCGAGCCCTGCCCGATATAGGTCGTGGCATGGATGACATCCGGGTCGCCCTTGAGCAACGCCTCGGCCTCGCGGGCGACGGCATTCGTCGCGGTGATCGAGGATCCTTCCGGCAGCCGCATCTCGAGGAAGAGCTCGGGCCTCTCGGAGAGCGGGAAGAATTGCTGCGGCACCCGCGTGAAGCCGAAAACGGCGACCGCGAAGACCGCTGCCGTCGCGCCCAGAGCCTTGATCCGGTGCGTGACGCACCAGATCACGATCCGGCGCAGCAGGCCGTACCAGCGGCCCTGATACATATGCGCATGGCCTTCGGCATGGCCCTTGCCCTTCTTGAAGTCGGGCAGGATCTTCACGCCGAGATAGGGGGTGAAGATCACGGCCACGAACCAGGAAGCCACCAGCGCGATGCCGACAATATAGAGGATGCTGCCCGTATATTCGCCGACCGACGAATTCGCGAGGCCGACCGGCAGGAAGCCGGCCGCCGTGATCAGGGTGCCGGTGAGCATCGGGAAGGCGGTGGATTCCCAGGCATAGGCCGCGGCCTTCATCCGGTCCCAGCCCTCTTCCATCTTCACGATCATCATCTCGACCGCGATGATCGCATCGTCGACCAGCAGGCCGAGCGCAATGATCAGGGCACCGAGCGAGATGCGGTGCAGGTCGATCCCGGCAAAATCCATCACCGTGAAGACGATACCGAGCACGAGCGGCACCGAGGTGGCCACGACGATGCCGGTCCGCCAGCCCAGCGTCAGGAAGGAGACGCCGAGCACGATGATGAGAGCCTCCACGAACGCCTTGACGAATTCATAGACGGAATCGCCGACCACTTTCGGTTGGTTGGCGATGCGGTCGATCTGGAACCCGACCGGCATCGTCTCCTGGAATTGCGCAAGCGTCCGGTCGATCTCCTGGCCGAGCGTGAGGATATTCGCGCCCTTGAGCATGACGAGGCCGACGCCGATCGCCGGTTTGCCATCCTGCCGGATGAGGAAATCGCTCGGATCCTCGAAGCCGCGCGTCACCGTGGCGATGTCGCCGAGGCGGATCGTCCGGCCATTGGCTTCCACGGGGATCGCGGCCACGGCATCCGCGCCGGCAAGCGCGCCCGTCACCCGGACGGGGATGCGCTGGGCCTGGGTCTCGAAGGTGCCGGCGGGCATGACGGCATTCTGCCGCGCGATTGCATCGAAGATGGCGCTGGCGGGAATGCCCAATGTCGCCAGCTTGGCATGGCTGAACTCGACGAAGATCTGCTCGTCCTGCGCGCCGTAGAGATTGATCTTGGTGACATTCGGCACCTTGAGCAGGGCGCGCTTCAGCTCCTCGCCGACACGCTTGAGCTGGGCATAATCGGCGCCGTCGCCGGTGATCATCGTCAGGATCGAATCGACATCGCCGAACTCGTCATTGACATTCGGCCCGATCACGCCCGAGGGCAGCTCGGGCTTCAGGTCGCCCAGCTTCTTGCGCATCTGGTAGAAGAGTTCCGGCACCTGCCGCGCGGGTGTGTAGTCCTTGAACTCCATCTGCAGCGCGGCAAAGCCGGGCTTGTTGTAGGTCAGCACCCGGTTGAAATACGGCAGTTCCTGAAGCTTCTTCTCGATCCGGTCGGTGACCTGGTTCTGCATCTCGAGCGCCGTTGCCCCCGGCCATGCCACGGTGATCACCCCGACCTTGATGGTGAAGGAGGGGTCCTCGGCCCGGCCGAGACGCATATAGGAGAGGGTGCCGAGCGCCCCGATCAGCAGGATCAGGAAGAGCACGAGCGTCTGGTGCCGGACGGCCCAGGCTGAAAGATTGATGCCGCGCATGTGCTTACCCCTGCCGTGCATCCGTGAGCGTCCGGACCTTCTGCCCGGCGCGCAAGGTATGGACACCCATGGTCACCACCTGGTCGCCTTCGGCGAGCCCGGACCGGATGGTCGCGAGCCGGCCATCGAAAGCGAGGATATCCACCTTGCGGCGGACCAATTGCCCGGTGCCCGCCTCGACCACGAAGACCTCCGTTCCCTGGCCCTCGTTCAGCACGGCAGAAAGCGGGATCCGCGCGACCCGGGACGCTTCCGGCGGGACAAGGTTGATTGTGGTCGTCATGCCGAGCGGTGCATCCGCGGCGATGCCGCCCAGGGTGAACCGCGCCGCGAAGGTGCGGGTCCCGGCATCGGCGCTGGGTGCCAATTCGCGGAGCGTTGCCGGATAGCGTTTGCCGGGTTCGGACCAGAGTTCCGCTTCCGCGCGGCCCTGCCGGGCCAGACCGAGTTCCTGTTCCGGCAGCGCGACCAGCGCCTCGCGATCGCCGTCGCGGGCGATGCGGATGATGGTCTGGCCGGCCGCGACAACCTGCCCGACCTCGGCCGCGACACTGATCACGACCCCGTCGGATTCAGCCCGCAGATCGGCATAGGACTGGGCATTCGTGGTCAGCTCGACCTGCCTTTCGGCGCGCCGGACACGCCCGATCGCCTCGTCGCGCGCGGTGCGCTGGCGGTCGCTGGCCTGTTCGGTCGACCAGCCCTTGCTGCGCAAGTCGAGGATGCGTTCCAGCTCGAGCTCGGCCTGCCGCGCGGCAGAGCGCGCCGCGGTCAGCTCGGCTTCGGCGCTCTCGCGGTTCAGGCGGAAATCCGTATCGTCGAGGCTCGCCACCACCGTGCCGGCCGTGATCCTGTCGCCGACCTGCACCTTGCGGGCGGCGATCTTGCCGGTCACGCGGAAACCCTGATCCGTCTCGATCCGTGCCCGGAGCGTTCCGACCAGCAGCTTCGGCTGCGCGAAGGCCTGCAGGCGGATGACCTGTACCTGGACCGGACGGGTGATCGAATCCGGCGAGGCGGCGGCGGTCTTTTCCGGGGGTTTCCCCGTCAGCGCCCAGCCGGCTGCGCCGGCGCCGGCCAGAAGGATCAAGGCGAGGGGGAGGAAGCGCCGCGCCCGCGTGCCGAGCCGGGTCGGCTGGCGGGTTTCGCTGGCAGGAAGTGTCTCGGGGGCAGGAACGGGGTCGGGGGCAGGAACGGGATCGGTCATGGCAGGCTCGGGGGGTTACGGACGCAGGGCAGCAAGGATCAGGCCGGTCAGGCGGCCGGCCTGCTCCTCCTGGTCCTCATCCGCGCAATGGGCGATCAGGGTGGGATGGATGATCTTCGCGGAGGCCTCGAAGGCGGTCTGCGCGAATTCCGGCAGGGGAACAGGCCGGAAATGGCCGGAGCGGATCCCCTCGCCGACAATCTCGGCGAGCACGCTGACCATGGATTCACAATGCGCCTCGATGGCAGGCCAGTTCTCGGCCATCGCCACCTCGACCATGTCATGGATGCGGTGCTCATGCGTCAGCGTCGCCTTGTTGCGGCGATGCAGTTCGAGCAGGAAGACGCGGAGCTTTTCCGGCGCCGGAAGCGGCCGGCCGAGAATCTCGCGCGCCATATCGTCGACCTCGTGCATCATCTTGGCGCAGATCGCGTCATTGATGGCACTCTTTGACGGAAAGAAGCGGTAGACATTGGCAGGGGACATGCTGAGCGCGGCAGCAATGTCGGCGACCGCCGTCTTCGCGTAGCCGACGCGGCGGAAATGCTCCTCCGCGACGGCGATGATCCGTTCCCGGGTAACCTCTGCGGAAAGACGCTGGCGAATGTTCATGGCGACAGGTTACGTTTGATAACTGATGAATTTCGAATTTTATCAGGAATCATACGTCAGTCAAGCCGGGCATGGCATCGACGGGCGCGGAAGGGTGAATCCTCGGCATGCCCATTCCTCGGACTGGCAAAATCCCGCCCCTGCCGCTAAACAACCGCTCCATCATCTGCTTCCGACGAGGGGCCCGCGTGTCCAAGCCCATGAATCCGGTCTATGCCGGCCTGCCGACCACGATCTTCGAAACCATGTCCCGGCTGGCGCGCGAGCATCAGGCGGTGAATCTCGGACAGGGATTCCCCGATGATCCCGGTGCCGAGGATATCCGGGCCAAGGCCGCCGAAGCCGTCATCTCGGGCTGGAACCAGTATCCGCCGATGATGGGCATTCCTGAATTGCGGCAGGCCGCTTCGGCCCACTACGCCCGGCACCAGGGGCTGGTCTTCGATCCCGACAGCGAGATCATGGTGACGTCCGGCGCGACGGAGGCCCTGGCCGGGGCGCTCTTCTCGCTGATCAATCCCGGCGACGAGGTCGTGCTGTTCCAGCCGATGTACGATGCCTATCTGCCGCTGGTGCTGCGGGCGGGCGGCATCCCGAAATTCGTGACATTGCGACCGCCGCATTGGCGGTTCACGGCCGAGGATCTCGCGGCGGCCTTCTCGCCCCGGACCAAGCTGGTCCTCTTCAATGATCCGCTCAATCCCGCCGGCACGGTCTGCCCGCTCGAGGATCTCTCGATGCTCGCGCATTTCTGCATGGCAAACGACGCCATCGCCCTGTGCGACGAGGTCTGGGAACATGTGGTCTTCGATGGCATCCGCCATCAATCCCTGATCGCCCTGCCGGGCATGCGCGATCGGGTCGTCAAGATCAGCTCGGCCGGCAAGATCTTCTCGCTGACCGGCTGGAAGGTGGGAATGGTGATGGCGGCCCCCGGCCTGATGCGCGTTCTCGCCAAGGCCCACCAGTTCCTGACTTTCACCACGCCGCCCAACCTGCAGACGGCTGTCGCCTATGGCCTCGGCAAGGAGGACGGCTTCTTCGACACGATGCGCGCCGATTTCCAGCAGGCGCGCGATTACCTCGCCGGCGGGCTGGAATCCCTCGGATTCTCGGTGCTCAATTCGCGCGGGACCTACTTCCTGAATATCGATATCGCGCCGCTCGGTGAAACCGATGATGCCGCCTTCTGCCAGCGGCTGGTGGCGGAACACGGAGTGGCGGCGATCCCGGTTTCGGCCTTCTATGCCGAGGACCCGGTGCGCACCGTTGTCCGGCTCTGCTTCGCCAAGCGCCGGTCGACGCTGGATGCCGCGCTCGAGCGCATGGCCGGCGTGATCCGCAAGGGCTGACGATCAGCGCGAGATCGCGACCTGGCGGCATTCGTCCGGCAGGTCGTCGAGTGTCCAGGGCTTGGGTGGCGGTTTGGGCTTGCCTGCCGGCCCGGGCGGCGGCTTCGGCTTGTTCATGGCGGCATCTTGCTTCTTCAGCCAATCCTGCAATTCCGTGCCGCAGCCATCCTCGTCTGCCGGGAGCGGCTGGTCGACACAGGAAGCATCCTCTTTCGGGCAGGCCATGCGGATATGGAAATGGAAATTGTGCCCCCACATGGGCCGCACCTTGGCCAGCCAGCCGCGATCCGCACCGGCATCGCGGCACAGGGCCACCTTGATCGCGGGATTGACGAAGATCCGGCTGACCTTCGCTTCCCGGGCGGCGAGGCGGATGAGCGCCACATGGCTGCGGGTATAGACGGCCGGGTCGATATCCATCCAGTCGGGCCGGACGATATTCGTCGCGCTCATCGTTTCCCGCTCTGCGCGGCTCAGCGTGCGGTCGGGCATCGGCGTCAGCCAGATATCAGCATCGAGGCCGATCTGGTGCGAGGCATGCCCGGTCAGCATCGGCCCGCCGCGCGGCTGGGAAATGTCGCCCACGAGCAGGCCGTTCCAGCGCGCCTCGCGCGGGGCCTTGCGCGCCAGGGATTCGATGAGGGCGATCAGGTCCGGATGGCCCCAGTTGCGGTTGCGGGACAGCCGCATTACCTGCCACGTCTCGCCATCGACCGGCAGCGCCTTCGCCCCCGCAAGGCAGCCCCGTGCGAAGGACCCGATGGCGCGCGGCTCCAGTTTGGCCGGGCCGGGCGTTGTCCCGAAGATGCGCTTGGCGGCATTGCTCGGCAGGAGCGAGAGCACCTTCTCGCGGCGCTCCATCTCCTCGGTCTGCGTCTGCTGGGCCAGAGCCGGTCCGGCAAGGACCATCAGGAGGAGCGCCGCAGGGCCCATCCTGCCTCCACGTCCGTGCAAAATCCGCATCGCCAAGGCCTTGCCCAGCATCGATTCGTCCCTCGTCATGGCGGCCACCAGCATGCCAGCAAAGGGTTAACCAGACCAGCCGGACCCGCGCATTTTGAGTGAAGCGATTCAGGCTTTGGCCTTGTCCGGAGCGCAGGATGGCCGGGTTAACAACAGGGGGAATCATCCATGTTCGCATCCTTCGTCCGCCGGCTCATGCCGCTTCTGGTGATCTTTCTCGGCATCCTGATCCAGACCCAGGCCGGTCTCGCCCGGGGCGAGGCACCGGGAGATCGGCCTTCGGCTTTCCGGCAGATCTGAGGGCCTGACATTTTCGCTTTTCAATCCCGGTGTCTGGGCTAGGCTGGCGCCAATTCCCGGACAGGCTGCCCGATGCGGCGGCGCAAAACAGGATGTGAGGAGGAACGATGAGTGATCTGAACAGGGCGATTCCCCGCCGCGCCGTTCTGGCCGGCCTTGCCGCCACGCCTTTCCTCGGTGCGGGCGCGCTCGGACAGGCTGCCTGGCCGAAGGCCGGAACGATCCGCATGGTCATTCCCTTCCCGCCTGCCGGGGCCACCGATGTGATCGGCCGCATCGTTGCCGAACGCCTCGGCGCGGTCTGGGGCAACCAGATCGTCGTCGAGAACAAGGGTGGCGCCGGCGGCAATATCGGCACCGACCAGGCCGCGAAGGCCGCGCCGGACGGCAACACGATGCTCGTCGTCTCGGTCGGCATGGCCACCAACCCCTATCTCTACAAGTCGCTGCCCTATGACCCGGTGAAGGATTTCGAGCCCGTCAGCCTGATGGCGATGGTGCCGAACATCATGGTCATCCCGCCGAACCATCCGGCAAAATCGGTCGCCGAATTCATCGCCATGGCCAAGGCCAAGCCGGGCACCATGTCCTTCGGCTCCTCCGGCATCGGCACCTCCGTCCATCTCTCCGGCGAGCTGTTCCAGAAGCTCACCGGCACGAAGATGATCCATGTCCCCTACAAGGGCACGGCCGAGGCCAAGAACGACCTGATCGCCGGCCGCCTCGACTGCATCTTCGACAACATCACGGCCGCCCTTCCGCAGGCCCGCGCCGGCACCGTGAAGGCCCTCGGCATCACCACGGCGAAGCGATCGCAGCTCGCGCCGGAGCTCGCGCCGATCAACGATACCGTGCCGGGCTTCGACGTCTCGTCCTGGTTCGCGCTGTTCGTTCCGGCCAAGACGCCGCCGGCCATCGTCGCCCGGATGAATGCCGATGTGAAGGCTGTCCTGGCCGAAGCCGAAGTGGCCAGCAAGCTCGGCAAGCTCGGCGGCGAGATTGTCGGGTCGAGCCAGCAGGAACTGGCAGCTTTCCTCAAGTCGGAAAGCGAGAAATGGGGCGCGCTGATCAAGGAGATCGGCGTCACCGCCGGCTGAAGCCGGCCGACGGAGGCTTGAAGGCGGCCGCCGAATCCGGTTGATTGGGTATCCATCGATCCACAATGCCGGGACCGTCCCGCCGCCTTCGTTGCTTGAGGCCGGAGGCGGGCAGCCCGCTTCACGCCTTCAGAGCCCGAAATGCAGCGCTTTCTTGCCTGGCTGGAGGGGTTGATCCCTCCGGTCGTGCCCGCCCCAAGGGGCGAGCCCACCTCGCTTTTTCCGTTTCTCTGGCAGCAGATCCGCCAGGTCCGCGGCCCGCTCGCCGTGCTGACCGCCCTGACCATGGCGGATGCGCTGCTCGACACGATCGTGCCGTTCTTCATCGGCCATCTTGTCGGGCTGCTGGCGACAACCCCGCGCGATCGCTTCTTCGCGGAGGCGGCGCCGACCCTGATCGCCATGCTCGCGGTTGTCCTGATGCTCCGCCCGCTGCTCTTCCTCGCGGCTTTCGCGCTCGGGCGCCTCGGCATCGAGCCGGGATGGCAGAGCCGGATGCGCTGGCAATTCTATGGCCGTCTCGTCGGCCAGAGCCTTCGCTTCTTCCATAACGACTTTGCCGGGCGCCTCGCCAACCGGGTGATGCAGAGCGGCGGCGCGGTCCGGCAGGCGACGATCTCCTTCATCCAGGCGATCATCTACATCGCGTGCTACGGCCTCGGCTCGGTCGGGCTGATCGCCGTGCAGGACTGGCGGATGGCCGCGCCGGTCGCGCTGTGGTTCTGCGCCTATCTGCTGATCCTGCGGCTGTTCCTGCCCCGCCAGCGCCAGCGGGCCCAGGCCGCTTCCGAGGGCCGATCGATGCTCATGGGCAAGGTCGTCGATGCCTTCGGCAACATCCAGACGCTGAAACTCTTCGGCGAGAAGGCCCGCGACGATGCCTATATGGCTGCGGCCGTGCGCGAGGCGAATGGCCTATTCCAGGCCCAGCAGCGGCTGCAGATCGGCTTTTCCGGCTGCCTCGCTTTCCTGAGTGCCGCCACCGTCTGCACCACCTGCGCGATCGGTCTCTGGCTCTGGAGCCACGGTGCCATCGAGGTCGGGGGTTTCACCATGGCCATGACGCTGGTCCTCTCGCTTGTCCGGGCCTCGGGCTGGATCGCGTGGGAAATCTCCGGCATCATGGAGAATATCGGCATCGTGCAGGAGGGGATGGAAAGCCTTACCGCGCCGGTCACGATGCAGGACCGCCCGGATGCCGTGCCCCTGCGCTTCGAGCGTGGCGAGATCGCCTTCCGGCACGTTTCCTTCTCCTATGACGACCGGCTTCCCATCCTCCGCGACATCGATCTGGTGATCCGCCCGGGCGAGAAGATCGGCCTTGTCGGGCGCTCCGGCGCCGGCAAGTCGACGCTGGTCAACCTGCTGCTGCGTTTCAACATGGTCACCGAAGGCCGGATCCTCATCGACGGGCAGGATATTGCCGGGCTGCAGCAGGAATCGCTGCGCCGCGTGATCGCGATGGTGACGCAGGATACCGCGCTGCTGCACCGCTCGATCCGCGACAACGTGCTCTATGGCCGTCCGGATGCCTCCGAGGCCGAATTGCATGCGGCGCTTGCCCGGGCGCAGGCCGCCGATTTCGTCGGCAACCTGCAGGACTGGCTCGGCCGCCAGGGGCTCGATGCGCATGTCGGGGAGCGCGGCGTCAAGCTCTCGGGCGGCCAGCGCCAGCGGATCGCCCTGGCCCGCGTCATCCTGCGCGACGCCCCGATTCTCGTGCTCGACGAGGCGACGAGCGCGCTCGACAGCGAGGTCGAGACCGTGATCCAGGAGAATCTCGGCACGCTCATGGCCGGCAAGACCGTGATCGCGATCGCCCATCGCCTGTCGACGCTGCAGATCATGGATCGGCTCGTCGTGCTCGATCAGGGCCGGATCCTCGAGCAGGGCACGCATGCCGAATTGCTGGCGGCCGGCGGCCTCTATGCCGATCTCTGGGCCCGCCAGTCCGGCGGATTCATTGTCGCACCGAAGAAGCGGGAGATTGCCGGCGCCGAATAGCCCCGATGTCGGCCCTGCCGGTGATGCCCGGCTTGATCATGGTCAAGGACAGCCGCGGGCCTGAGGCCAGAATGCAGGCCGCATCAGCAGGGGAAGCGGCCCATGGCGGACCTTGAAGCACTTGTCTCGGAATGGGGAATCGGCCCCGCCATGGCATTGGCCGGCCTGCTGGCCGGGCTGCTCTTCGGGTTCATGGCGCAGCGCAGCCAGTTCTGCCTGCGCGCGGCTGTTGTCGAATTCGTGTCACGGGCCTATGGCCGCAAGCTCGCGATCTGGCTGCTCGCCTTCGGCAGCACGATCCTCGTTCTCCAGGGGCTTGTCGCCGCCGGCCTCGTCGATCTCGCCGGAATCCGGGCGCTGGAAAGCCGGGGGTCGCTCTCCGGTGCGGCCCTTGGCGGGCTGATCTTCGGCATCGGCATGGTTCTGGCCCGGGGTTGCGCCAGCCGGCTGCTGGTCCTGTCGGCCACGGGCAACATGCGGGCGCTCGTGACCGGGCTGGTCTTCGTGGTGACGGCGCAGGCCGCATGGCAGGGCGCGCTTGAGCCCCTGCGGCTTGCGCTTTCGGAACTCTGGACCATCGAAGGCGGCCCCGCGCGTGACTGGATGGCCCGGCTCGGCGGAGGGCCTCCCGCGCGGCTCGCCTTTGCCGCGCTCTGGTTTTCGGCAGCGCTTGTCTTTGCCTGGCGCGGCCGGGTTGGCCCCTGGGGCTGGATCGGCGGGATCGGCGCCGGCCTTGCCGTCGCCCTCGCCTATCTGCTCAGCGCATGGATCGGCGTGGCGGCCATGGAAACCGGTACGGCCCGCGGCATCACCTTTTCCGGCCCCTCGGCGGAATTGCTGATGCGCATCCTTGCCCCGAACGGCCGTCCGCCCGGCTTCGAGACGCTGCTCATCCCCGGCGTATTCCTGGGTTCGGCCTTCGGCGCCTTGCTGGCCGGCGAATGGCGGCTGACCGTGTTCGATGCCCGGTCCGGCATGATGCGCTACATGGTGGGCGCGGTGCTGATGGGATTCGGTTCGATCATGGCAGGGGGGTGTGCGGTCGGCGCGGGGATTTCCGGCGGCGCGATCTTCTCCGTCACGGCCTGGCTGGCCCTGCTCGGCATGTGGCTCGGGGCCGGAGCAACGCATCTCCTGCTGGATGCGCCGAAACCCACCGGTCTCGACCTGCCGGCCGGGCTGGATCCGGCGCGGGCGGGGTGAGTGCGCTCAGCTGTCCATCTTCAGGGCGGCGATGAAGGCTTCCTGCGGAATCTCGACCTTGCCGAATTGCCGCATCTTCTTCTTGCCTTCCTTCTGCTTGTCCAGAAGCTTGCGCTTGCGGCTGATATCGCCGCCATAGCACTTGGCCGTCACGTCCTTGCGCAGGGCCCGCACCGTCTCGCGGGCGATGATCTTGCCGCCGATCGCGGCCTGGATCGGGATCTGGAAGAGATGCGGCGGGATCAGGTCCTTCAGCTTCTCGCACATCACCCGGCCGCGGCCTTCGGCGCGGTTGCGATGGACCAGCATGGACAGCGCATCCACCGGCTCGGAATTGACCAGGACCGACAGTTTCACGAGGTCGCCCTCGCGGTAATCGGTGATCGTGTAGTCGAACGAGGCATAGCCCTTCGAGATCGATTTCAGCCGGTCATAGAAGTCGAACACGACCTCGTTGAGCGGCAGGTCATAGACCACCATGGCGCGCTTGCCGACATAGGTCAGGTCGATCTGGCTGCCGCGGCGCTCCTGGCAGAGCTTGAGGATCGCACCGAGATAATCATCCGGCGTGAGGATCGTCGCGCGGATCCACGGCTCGCGGATTTCCGCGATCTTCATCACATCCGGCAGGTCGGCCGGATTGTGCAGGTCGATCTCGGAGCCGTCCCTGAGGGCGATCTGGTAGACGACGCTCGGCGCGGTGGCGATCAGGTCGAGGTTGAATTCACGCGTCAGCCGCTCCTGGATGATCTCCAGATGGAGCAGGCCAAGGAAGCCGCAGCGGAAGCCGAAGCCGAGCGCGGCCGAGGATTCCATCTCGTAGGTGAAGCTGGCATCGTTGAGGCGCAGCTTGCCCATCGCCCCGCGGAGCTCGTCGAATTCCGCCGCATCCACCGGGAAGAGCCCGCAGAACACCACCGGTTGCACCGGCTTGAAGCCCGGCAGGGCCTGCGCGGTCGGCTTCTTCTCCTCGGTGATCGTGTCGCCGACGCGGGTATCCGCCACTTCCTTGATCGAGGCGGTGATGAAGCCCACCTCGCCGGGGGTGAGTTCCGGCAGGTCGATCATCTTCGGCGTGAACACGCCGACCCGGTCGATATCATAGACGGCATCCGTGCCCATCATCTTGATGCGCATGCCCTTCCGGAGCTTGCCATCGATGATCCGGACCAGCACGACCACGCCGAGATAGACATCATACCAGCTATCGACCAGCAGGGCCTTGAGCGGCGCGCCGACATCGCCCCTGGGCGGCGGCAGACGGGTGACGATCGCCTCGAGCACACCCTCGATATTGAGCCCGGTCTTGGCCGAGATCGGCACGGCCTGGGAAGCATCGAGCCCGATCACTTCCTCGATCTGTTCCTTGACCCGGTCCGGCTCGGCGGCGGGCAGATCGACCTTGTTGAGGACGGGGACGATTTCGTGATTCGCATCGAGTGCATGATAGACATTGGCCAGCGTCTGCGCCTCGACGCCCTGGCTGGCATCGACCACCAGCAGCGAGCCCTCGCAGGCCGCGAGGCTGCGCGAGACCTCATAGGCGAAGTCGACATGGCCCGGCGTGTCCATCAGGTTGAGGATGTAATCCTTGCCGTCATTCGCCCGGTAGTTCAGCCGGACGGTCTGCGCCTTGATGGTGATGCCGCGCTCGCGCTCAATATCCATGCTGTCGAGCACCTGCTCGACCATCTCGCGCTCCTGCAGCCCCCCGGTTTTCTGGATCAGGCGGTCGGCGAGGGTGGACTTGCCGTGGTCGATATGCGCCACGATGGAGAAGTTGCGAATATTGGTGATCGGTTCCGTGCTCATGGCGCGGGAGATAGCGAAGCTGGCGCAAATGTCCAAGGAAATCGCGTTTTGACCCGCGCCTGCGACAAAACAGAACGGCTGGCCCGGCGGAGAGGGCGCCGTGACGCGGGCGCTTTCAGCCCGCCTCGACCATCGGGGCCAGCATCGCCTTGAGCTTGTTGAGATCGGCCGCGAAAAGCCGGATCCCCTCGGCGAGCTTTTCGGTTGCCATGGCATTCTCGTTCATCGCCCAGCGGAAGGAGGCCTCGTCGACCGCGATCCGCGCCGGAGCCGGTGCACCGCTGCTGTCAGGTGACAGCGCCCGGGCGAGCGGCCCGTTATCCTGCGCCAGCTGGTCGAGCAGGGCCGGAGCGATGGTCAGCCGGTCGCAGCCGGCCAGCGCCTCGATCTCGCCGAGATTGCGGAACGACGCGCCCATCACCACGGTCCGGTGGCCATGCGCCTTGTAATAGGCATAGATCGACCGGACCGAGACCACGCCGGGATCGGTCTCGGCGGTGTAATCCTGTCCCGTCGCCTTCTTATACCAGTCGAGGATCCGCCCGACGAAGGGCGAGATCAGGAAAGCACCGGCCTCCGCCGCCGCGACCGCCTGGGCGAGGCCGAACAGCAGCGTCAGGTTGCAGTCGATGCCGTCTTTCTGGAGGATCTCCGCCGCGCGGATCCCCTCCCAGGTCGAGGCGATCTTGATCAGGATCCGCTCGCGGCCGATGCCCCGGCTCTCGTAATCGGCGATGATCCGCCGCGCCTTGGCGACAGTCCGGGCCGTGTCGAAGGACAGGTCGGCATCGACCTCGGTGGAGACGCGGCCCGGCACCCGGCGGGTCAGTTCGGAGCCGAAGGTCACGGCGAGCCGGTCGCAGGCAGCCTCGACGCGCTGGGCGCCGGCAAGGTTCTGTGCGCGGGCCCAGGCCACGGCTTCCTCGACCAGCGGGCGATAGACAGGCATTTCCGCAGCCTTGAGGATCAGCGTCGGGTTGGTCGTGCAATCCGTGGGCTTGAACGCCTCGATGGCGGCCATGTCGCCGGTATCGGCGACCACAACGGTCATGGCCTTCAATTGTTCGAGCTTGCTGGGCATTCCGGCGCCATTCCTTCCTCAACCGCCCATCGAATAGGTCGACAGGCCGCGCTTGTTTTCGTCGATGGACAGCCGCTGCGCAAGCGCCGGCATGGCCCGGTCGGCACAATCCGTCCGCGGGCAGGTCCGGCACGAGACGCCGATCGGCGTGACGACCTGCGGATCGTCGAGATTGAGGCCATCAGCATAGACAATCTCGCGGGCATGGGAAATCGCGGTGCCGAGCCCGATCGCCAGCGTGCCCGCGCGCTGCGGCATGCCGCCCCGGATGAAGGCCCGGCCGGCCGGCGTGAGCGTCCGGGCGATGCAGAAGAACTGGCTGCCATCCGGCATCTTCGAGACCTGCACCCGCAGCATGCCGGGCGTGGCGAAGGCATCATAGACATTCCAGCGCGGGCAGGCCGCGCCGAACCGGGCGATCTGGATCCCGGACAGCGAGAAGCGCTTCGAGATGTTGCCGGCAATATCGACCCGGATCAGATGGAAGGGAATCCCTTCATTGCCCGGGCGCTGCAGGGTCGTGAGCCGATGGCAGACCTGCTCGAAGGACAGGCCGAACCGGTGCTGGAGGATGTCGATCGCGTAACGCGTGCTCCGCGCCGCCTCGAGGAAACGGTCATAGGGCGCCATCACGGCCGCGGCGAAGTAATTGGCGAGCGCCGAGGCGGCCAGCGCATCCGCCTCCGGGCTGGAGGATTTGCCACCGGAAACCGCCTGGTCGATTTCCTTCCGGTAGCCGAGAAAGGCGATCTGGTGCGCCAGCTGGAAGGTCCGGCTCGGCAGGGGCAGCAGCTCCGAGAGCATCAGCCGCCGGGTCAGCGGGTTGTAGTGGCGCAGCAGGCCCTGCATCGCATCGACCGAGGCGATCTCGACATCGACCGCGAAGCGCATGTTCAGCACCTTCACCAGATCCTGCTGGAGCGTCAGCAGCGCGAGGCCATTCTCCTGCCAGAGCTGCTCGGCCGCTTCCTCCAGCTCGACGAAATGGTTGCGGCGGCGCTGCAGGAATTCGGTGACCTCTTCGGAGGGCAGCGCATGGATGCCGCCCTCGCCATCGGCCTCGTCGCCGAAACTGCCATCCCCGGCCCCGCCGCGCCGATAGGCCTGGTACAGGGCCAGGAAGGCCCGCCCCATGGCCGGCAATTGCGCCACCAGTTCCTTCACGTCGCTGGCTTTCACGTCAGCCGCCTCGAAGACCGGGTCCGACAGCGCTTCCATCAGGTCGGTCTGGAGCTGCTCGTCGCCCTCTCCGCCGAGGCTGGCGAGGTCCACCTGGAACTTCTCGGCGAGCCGCAGCAGCACCGGAACCGTGACCGGGCGCTGGTTGCTCTCGATCAGGTTGAGATAGCTCGGCGAGATCGCGAGTTCGGCCGCCATCTGCGCCTGGCTGAGCCGGCGCTCCTGGCGGAGGCGGCGGATCTTGCCGCCGATCCGGAGAGATTTCATGAAGCCTCCAGTAAAATTATTTACAATTTACAACATTACATTTGTCGGCATGTCAAGTATTTTCCGCATTTCTCGCCTAATTCCAACGACTTATTGCATCTGCGAACGCCGCATGAGAGGAGATGGCCTGTGAAGGCTTGTAAATGATGTTTGCTTGCTCCGGCATCAGGGATGAGCCGCGCATCCTCGACGATCTACAGACTTGAAAGGAAAGACCATGTCCGCCTCCAACACCTCGTACAACCCGCAGAACAAGCGCGACTACACGCCCGCGGATGTCGCCAGGCTCGCCGGTTCGTTCAAGATGGAATACACGCTCGCCCGCATGGGTGCCGAGCGCCTCCGCATGCTGCTCGCCAATCGCCCCTTCGTCCGCACGCTCGGCGCGCTGACCGGCAACCAGGCCATGCAGCAGGTGAAGGCCGGCCTCGAGGCCATCTATCTCTCGGGCTGGCAGGTCGCCGCCGATGCCAACAACGCCGGCCAGATGTATCCGGACCAGTCGCTCTATCCGGCCTCGTCGGTGCCGGACGTGGTGCGCCGCATCAACAACACGCTGCGCCGCGCGGACCAGATCGCCCATATGGAAGGCGACACCTCGATCCATTACATGGCGCCGATCATTGCCGATGCGGAAGCCGGCTTCGGCGGTCCGCTCAATGCCTTCGAACTGATGAAGGCCATGATCGAATCGGGTGCCTCCGGCGTCCATTTCGAGGACCAGCTGGCCTCGGAGAAGAAGTGCGGCCATCTCGGCGGCAAGGTTCTGGTCCCGACCAAGACCTTCATCCGCACCCTCAACGCGGCGCGTCTCGCGGCCGATGTCTGCGGCGTGCCGACCGTGCTGCTCGCCCGGACCGATGCCCATGCCGCCAATCTCATCACCTCGGACGTGGATGACTATGATCATCCCTGGATCGACCGTGACAGCCGCACCGAGGAAGGCTTCTTCCGCCTGAAGCAGGGCAGCAAGCACTCGGTCGAGCATGCCATCGCCCGCGGCCTTGCCTATGGCGACTATGCCGACCTCGTCTGGTGGGAAACCTCCGAGCCGGATCTCGGGGAAGCCCGCGAATTCGCCACCGAATTCAAGCGCAAGTATCCGAACAAGCTTCTCGCCTACAATTGCTCGCCTTCCTTCAACTGGAAGAAGAAGATGAGCGATGCCGAGGCCGCGAAGTACCAGGAAGAGATCGGCGCGATGGGCTACAAGTACCAGTTCGTGACGCTGGCCGGCTTCCACTCGCTCAACCTGTCCATGTTCGAGCTGGCCAAGGGCTACTCGCAGCGTGGCATGGGTGCCTACTCGGAAATGCAGCAGCGCGAATTCGCCGCCCAGGACAGCGGCTTCACGGCCGTGCGTCACCAGCGCGAAGTGGGCACCGGCTATTTCGATGCCGTCGCCATGGCGATCTCGCAGGGCAAGTCCTCGACCACCGCGATGGCGGGTTCGACGGAAACCGAGCAGTTCCATGGCGATGCGCCGGCCAAGGCGATCGCAGCCGAGTAAATCCTGGGGCCGAGTATACCCTTCGGGCCGGTGCTCATCCCCCGGCCTTCGACTGGCCGGATCGCGGTCTCCCCCGCGATCCGGTACTTCTCCCGACAACTGACAAGAACGCGTTCCGCTCGGGGACAGAAAGGAGAACCACGATGCTACGGCAATTCTGGGTCATTGGTGGCGAATATCAGTGCGTGGAGTTCCACGAGGTCATTCCGGGGAGTGCGCGCGTATTCGGGCCGTTCTCCTCCTACGAGGAAGCCAATCGGGTCTGGCGCGAGCGCTCGCTCGCCAGCCGGTCCTCGGCCACCACGCGCTATTCCATCGTGGCGAACGCGCCCAATCCGAACCGCCAGCACGAAGCAGCATAAACCCATGGCGGCATAATCAACTGGAGGAATCGCCGGAGCAGGCGAGGCCGGGTCTTCGGGCCCGGCTTTTTCCATTTCCGGGGCTCTCTGCCCGCATCTTGCCGATTGTTGCTTGCCTTTGCCCTGCCTCCATGTCATGAGCCCGCCCCCGCCAATCGAGAGGGCAATCCGGCCATGCGCAACCCGCAATCGGGCTCCGAATTCTCCCTGTCGCACCTGCTCGACGATATCCGCGACCATGTCCGGCCGGCTTTCGGGCGCGGCCGCGTCGCGGATTACATCCCCGAACTGGCCGGCATCGACCCGCGCAAGTTCGGGATGGCGGTCGTCACGCTGGATGGCGAGGAAGTCGGTACGGGTGATTGCGACGAGCCCTTCTCGCTCCAGAGCATCACCAAGCTGTTCGCGCTGATCCTCGCGCTGAACCGGGGCGGTGACGAGATCTGGACACGCGTCGGCAAGGAGCCCTCGGGCACGGCCTTCAACCACCTCGCGATCCTCGAGGCGGAACAGGGCGCCCCGCGCAATCCCTTCGTCAATGCCGGGGCCCTGGCCGTCACCGATTACCTGATGGGCCGCAGCCCGGATGTGGCGGCGCTGATGGCCGGGCTGGTCCGCGTCAGCGGCGGCATTGCCGATGGCCGCGTCAACGAGGCCGTGGCCCTGTCCGAGCAGGCAACTGCCCACAAGAACCGGGCGATTGCCCATATCCTCAAGGTCCATGGCACGATCGACCATGCCCCGGATGCCGTGGTCGATGCCTATTGCCGGCAATGCGCACTGGAATTCTCGGCGCGGGGCCTCGCCAGGGCTGCGCTTCCGCTGGCCGCCTCCGGCTTCTCGCCCTTCTCCCGCGAGACGATCATGCCGGCGCGCCTCGCCCGCCGCGTCAATGCCGTGATGATGACCTGCGGCATGTATGAATCCACCGGCAGCTTCGCCTATCGCGTCGGCCTCCCGGCCAAGAGCGGCGTCGGCGGCGGCATTGTCGCCGTCGCGCCGGGGCGCGGCGCGGTCGCCGTCTGGTCGCCCGAGCTGGACCGGGTCGGCAATTCCCTCGTCGGCACGATTGCCCTGGAGCTCTTCGTGCAGAATGCGGGCTGGTCGGTGCTCTGAACATACGTCCCTAGTTCAGGCGGAACTCGACGCCGACTTTCCGGATTTCCGCCGGCGTGATCAGCCGGTTATGCGCCACCTTGATCGAATGCAGCGCGCCCTCGATCTCGCGGCGCCAGAAGTCGACGAACCGGTGCAGGACCGGGAAATTCGGATAGACATCATAATCCTGCCAGATGAATTCCTGCAGCAGGACCGGATGGTCCGGCAGGCGATAGAGAATGCTGGCCGTCGTCAGGCCATATCCTTCGAGCTGGCGGCGGAATTGCAGATCAACCATGGCGTCCCCCTTTCTGGCGCGAGCCCCGATATTTCACCGCGGAATTCGTTGCGCAGAAGTTGACAAACGGCCGCAGGAGTGTAAAAAAGCCTAGAAATTCCAAATTGTTAGCAGCAATGTTTGCCGGCTGCCAACAAAGACACCTCCCGAAGGCCTGAATCCGCCCCGTCATCGGAAAATCCGGACGGAGGGGCTTGACCGGAGCCCGGGCCTCCGTCACGGAAACGCTGTTTTCCGCAACGCAGCACAGGAGGCGCGATATGCAGGATCGTGCATCCTTACTCGCGCTGGGCACCATCGCGATCGGCCTCGTCGTGCTCGGCCTGAAGTTCGGCGCCTATTGGCTGACGGGTTCGGTCGCGCTCTATTCCGACGCGCTGGAAAGCTGCGTGAATGTTGTCGCGGCCCTGGTGACATTCGGCGCCCTGCTCGTCAGCGCCAAGCCGGCCGATGCCCGGCATCCCTATGGTCACCAGAAGATCGAATACATTGCCGCGGTTTTCGAGGGCGCGCTGATCCTGCTGGCCGCCGTTGCCGTCTTCCACGCCGCCTGGGAATCCTGGCGGAACCCGAAGCCGGTCACGATCGATCCCCTCGGCATCGGCCTCAACGTGGCTGCCGGGCTGATCAATGGCGGCTGGGCGGCCCTGCTCATGGCCCGGGCCCGGTCCCTGCGTTCGCCCGCCCTCCGGGCAGACGGCCAGCATCTGATGACCGATGTGATCTCCTCCATCGGCGTGCTGGCAGCCCTTGTGATCGCTGTGGCGACCGGCCTGCCCTGGCTGGACCCCCTGCTCGCCTGCCTCGTCGCCGTCAACATCCTCGTTTCCGGCTGGAAGCTGATGCAGCAATCCTTCTCCGGCCTGCTCGACGAGGCTGCCGCCCCGGAGGAACTGGAGCGGATCCGCGCCCTCATCGCCCTCCATGCCGAAGGCGCGATCGAGGCGCATGACCTGCGCACGCGGCATTCCGGCCGTCTCACCTTCATCGAATTCCATCTCGTCGTGCCGGCCGAAATGCGCGTCGACCGCGCCCATGACATCTGCGACCGCATCGAGGCCGCCCTGAAGGAGGCCGTCGGTGCGGCGATGATCACCATCCATGTCGAACCGGAGAACAAGGCCAAGCACCAGGGCATCGTCGTCTTGTAATCCCGCCCGATTCGGCCGAGCCTGATTGCCGGTTTTTGACGATTCGCGAGGGTCCGGAGCCTGCCATGCCGTCCTTCCTGGCTGACAATGCCCCCTATCTGCTCCTGGCCGTCGTCGGATTCTGGTTTGCGGCGCGGTTCCTCGTGATGCCCGGCCGGGGGCGCGGCGGCCTGGCCGGCATGTTCCGGCGCGAGGCGCCGGTCAGCGAGGGCGGGCTCGATCAGGCCGCGATCCGCACCCTTGTCGAGGATAGCCGCGCCTTCGCCCGCCAGCGCCCGGATCTCCGGGGTCTGCTGCTCGCCGGCGGGTTTGCTGCCGGCACCGCCCGGCCGGATGCGCGCGTTTTCCTGATCTTTCTTGCCGAGAATCCGGCTGCCTATGCCGGCCCGGAGAGCCTTTCCGGCTGGCCCTATCCGGCGCGCGGTCACGGGATCGTCACGCAGGAAAGCGGAGCCGAGGATGGCGCGATGCTTCATCGCCTGACCTTGCGGGGCGCCCCGCCGGTCACGCTCGCCTTCATCGCGCTCGAGGGGCAGGGCCTGCCGGCACCGCTGGAATCGGCAGTTGGCGCGGGATGCCTTGTTCTCGACGATCCCTCGGGCCAGGCCCTGTCCCGCCGCCATGCCTGGCGCGAGCGACACTGAACCCGGCGGTTCAGCCGTTCCAGGTCCGGAAGACGCTGTCGAGGGCCGGCTTCGGCTTGGCCGGCGGCCAGTCCTGCGTGGAACCAATGGCCACGATCGAGACGAAATGCTCGTTCGGTCCGAGCCCGAAACCCTCGCGGAACGCCTTCGTTTCCAGGAAGCGGCCCGAACGGATCGCCGCGGCAAAGCCGAGCGCCTGCACGGCAAGCACCAGGTTTTCAAGGGCGCAGCCCACGGCGAGCCATTGGTCGGAAGCGGGGATCTTCGGATGCGTCGGCTCGATCCGGGCGATGACGCCCACGAGACAGGGGCCCTGATAGGCCTTTTCCCGCGCGCGCTGGATCTCCTCCTCGGGCGCTTCCGGGGTCATCTCCCGCGTCGCCGCGCCGAGAAGGTCGGCCAGCCTGTCCCGGGCGGGATCCGCGAGGGCAAGGAAGCGGAACGGCACGATCCGCCCGTGATCCGGCGCCCGCGACGCCGCCTCGACGATCAGCCGGAGCTGTGATTCATCAGGGCCGGGCGCGGCCAGCATCCGGGCATTCGCCGAGCGGCGGGCGAACAGGGCGTCGATCACGGGGTGGGAATGGGGCGTCATGGCATGTCCTGCGGCAGGTGAGCTCCGGAGGTAAGCCGCGATTCCGGGTGCGGCAAGGGGCATCCCGGTGCGGCAAGGGACAAACGCGGCTCCTGGTCCGGAAACGGACCGGCGGAACGTGCTGATTTTGTCACGAGTGTGGCTTGCGCCATACAGCCAGCCCCCGGGGGCTCTTCTAGGGTCAAGCCCTGAAAGGATGGGACATGGCGATCGAATCGCACAATGCCACCGGGCCGGATGATCCCGCCAAGGCAGCGGCAGGCATGCTGCTGCGGTTCGGCTTTGCGATTCTCGCCATTGTCACGCCGAGCGCCACGTTGCTCTCGCGTTGGGTCATCGTGATTCTCGTGCCCATCGCCGCCGTCCTGATCATCCTCGCGGTGCTTCTCCGGCGCGACCCTGCCCGTCTGGTGGATGCCTGCCGCGACGCCCTCGTCTCATGGCCGGGCGTCACGGCCGTCCTGCTGGTGATCTGGGCGCTGTTCTCGCTGTCCTGGACACCGATGCCGGGCGAGGCTTCCGCCCGCTTTTTCAAGACGATCGGCGTTGTCCTGCTCGGCTTCATGGCTGTTCAGGCCCTGCCGCGGAAGATGCGTGCGACAAACCTCCATCTCGTGACGATCGGCGTCGCGCTCGGGGCTGTCCTGTTGCTGGCCGGCCGGGCCCTCGAACTGGCCGGCCTCGCCTCGTTCCAGTTTCCCGCGGCGACGCCGGGCCGCGCCACGGTCCTGATTGCCTGTCTCGGCTGGGCGGCGGCAGCGTGGCTGATGATCAAGAACCGCCGCTTGCTCGCCGCCATCCTTCTCGTGCTCATCTTCGCCGCAGCCCTGTCGGGCCCGACCGGCGAGGCCATCCTGCCGACAGGGATCGGCTTCCTCGTCTTCGCCCTCGCCTGGGCTGTCCCGGAGCGCGCCGGCCGCATCCTCGCCATCTTCTTTGCCCTGCTGGTCGGCATCGCGCCCTTCCTGCCGCTGCTCGCCAAACTCGCAACCCTGATTCCCGGCATCACGCCGGGTCAGGCGCTGGTCACCGGTGCGCTGTGGTGGGAACTGATCCAGCAGGATCCGCTCGCCGTGCTGACCGGCCGGGGAATCGAGGCCATCGGCAAGGCCCGGCTGGACGGCCTCGTGCCCGCGGCGGTGCCCAGCACGCTGATCTCCGATCTCTGGTTCGATCTCGGCCTGCTCGGGGCGCTGGCGACGGCCTTTCTGGTGTTCCTCACCTTCCGGGCTGCAGGGCGGTTCGGGCTGGAAGTGGCGCCCTTCGCACTGGCCGGCCTGGCCTCCGCCTTCACCTTCACCTTCCTCGAGCGCGGTGCCACGCAGACCTGGTGGCTGAACGGCATGACCGTCTTCGCAATCCTCCTGATGTCGGTGGAGCGCGGCCGGTACCGCACGGTCCGCCCCCGGGCTGCGATCGAACCGGACCTCGCGGCGAATGGCCGGTCCATGCGCATCGGGAATGTCTCCATGCATCCGGCTGATCCGATTCCGTGAAGTCGGGCATGGCCAAGGGCGTCCGATCCGCTAGAATGCAGCCTGATCCGGTGCGGCTCGCACCGCCCTTTCCCGAGATTGGACCCTGACCATGACGATTGATCCGCGCATCCTTTCCCTGAAGGATGAAGTCACCGCCTGGCGCCGTGATTTCCACGCGCATCCCGAAACCCTCTATGATGTGCACCGCACGGCGGGCATCGTCGCGCAGAAGCTGCGCGAATTCGGCTGCGACGAGGTGGTCGAGGGGATCGGCAAGACCGGCGTCGTCGGCGTCGTCCATGGCCGCAACGGCCCCGGTGGCCGGGTCGTCGGGCTGCGGGCCGACATGGATGCGCTGCCGATCTCGGAAGAGACGAACCTGCCGCACCGCTCGACCATTCCCGGCAAGATGCATGCCTGCGGCCATGACGGCCATACCTCGATGCTGCTGGGCGCGGCCAAGCATCTGGCTGAAGCGCGCGATTTCGAGGGGACGGTCGTCCTGATCTTCCAGCCGGCCGAAGAGGGCGGTGCCGGCGGCAAGGCCATGGTGGATGATGGGATGATGACCCGCTGGAAGATCGACGAGGTCTATGGCATGCACAACATGCCCGGCCTGCCGCCCGGCCATTTCTCGCTCCGGCCGGGCCCGCTCATGGCAGCGACCGCTTATTACACCCTCACCATCGAGGGTCGCGGTGCCCATGCCGCCAAGCCGCATGAGGGGATCGACCCCGTGCTGGTCGGCGCGCATATCATCACGGCCCTCCAGTCGATCGCCTCGCGGACGATCGATCCGCTGAAATCGATCGTCGTGTCCAACACGGTGTTCCAGGCGGGCGAGGCGCAGAATGTCATTCCGCAGCGCGCCGTCCTGCGCGGCACGGTGCGCACGCTCGACAACGAGGTGCGGGACCTGGCCGAGGAGCGCTTCAAGGCCATCGTCGAGGGCACGGCCCGCATGCTCGGTGCGGAGGTCACGCTCGACTACCGCCGCGGTTATCCGGCCACGGTCAATCATCCCCGGGAAACCCGCTTCGCCACCGAGATCGCCCGGAAGATCGCCGGCGCCGGCCAGGTCGACGACGATGCCGTGCCGACCATGGGCGGCGAGGACTTCTCCTACATGCTGCTGGAGCGGCCGGGCGCCTTCATCTTCATCGGCAATGGCGACACGGCCGGCCTGCATCACCCGGCCTATGACTTCAATGACGAGGTAATTCCCGTCGGCATCCAGTACTGGGCGGATCTCGCCCGGGCCCGGACGGCAGCCTGACGCGGGGCAGGGGGCAGGGATGCTGCTGGGTTCGGTTGCGGATGATTTCACCGGCGCGAGCGATCTCGCCAATACGCTCGCCAGGGGCGGCATGCGGACGACCCTGTTCGTCGGCATCCCCGATTCCGTCCGGCCGGAATGCGAGGCCGGCGTCATCGCCCTGAAATCAAGGTCGATCCCGGTGGCCGATGCGGTCGGGCAGAGCCTTGCTGCCCTGCACGCCCTCCGCGCCGCCGGGGCCGGCCAGATCCTGTTCAAATACTGCTCGACCTTCGATTCGACCCGCGTGGGCAATATCGGGCCGGTCGCGGATGCGATGATCGAAGCGCTTTCCGCCCCGGTCGCCATCGTCTGCCCCGCTTTCCCGACCAATCTCCGGACGATCTATCGCGGGCATCTCTTCGTCGGCGACAAGCTCCTCAGCGAGAGCGGCATGGAGAAGCACCCGCTCACGCCGATGACGGATGCCAATCTCCAGCGCTGGCTGTCCTACCAGTCGCAGAACCGGATCGGGCTGATCACGCTCGACACGATCCGCAAGGGCCCCGAGGCCATCCGCGCAGCCCTCGGGGAGGCGGCACGCCGCAAGGAAAAGCTCGTCATCTGCGACGCGATTGCCGACGAGGATCTCATGCGGCTCGGGGAGGCGGCAAAGGGCATGGCGCTCGTCACTGGCGGCTCCGGCATCGCCTTGGGCCTGCCGGCCAATTTCGGCCGGAGCCCGGCCGCTGCTGCCCCGCCGCCGCAAGCGCCGCAGGGCAGGGCCATCGCCCTGTCCGGTTCCTGTTCACGCGCCACCCTGGCCCAGGTTGCCCTGCACCGGGCCGAAGCGCCGTCCCTGGCGCTGGATGCCGCCGCGATCGTCGAATCGCGCTTTGCCCCGGCCGATGTGATGGCCTGGCTCGCGGGCGAGGCCGGAAAGGCGGCACTGCCCCTCGTCTATTCGAGCGCTGCGCCGGAGGATGTCTCGGCCCTGCAGGCCCGGTTCGGCACCGGAGAAGTGGCCCATGCCATCGAATCCTTCTTTGCCGGGCTGGCCCGGATGCTGGTCGCGGCCGGCTATCGCCGGCTGATCACGGCAGGCGGCGAGACCTCCAGTGCCATCGTCAGCGGCCTGGACCTGAAGGCACTGGCGATCGGCCCCGAAATCGATCCCGGCGTCCCGGCCCTGGTCCATGAGGGCGAGCCGGCGCTGGCCCTTGCCCTCAAGAGCGGCAATTTCGGCGCGCCTGATTTCTTCGCCAAGGCGCTCGGCGTCATGGATCGCATGGCCGGGGGGCCGGCCTGATGCTGCCCGAAGCGGAAGCTAGGCTGGCGCTTGTCGAGGCGGGCCGGCATTTCGCGGCGATGGGCATGGCCATCGGCAGCGCGGGCAATCTCTCGATCCGCATTCCCGATGGCTATCTCGTGACGCCGACCAACTCGGCGCTCGGACGGCTGGATCCGGCCCGGCTCAGCAAGCTGGATACGGAATTCCGCGCGGTCGGGGGTGATGCGCCCACCAAGGAAGTCTCGCTCCATCGCGCCTTCTACGAGACGCGCCCGGATTGCGGGGCCGTCGTCCATCTCCATTCGACCCATGCCGCGGCCTTGTCCTTCCGGGCCGACCTGCCCGATACTGATCCGATCCCGCCTTTCTCGCCCTATTTCATCATGCGCGTCGGTCATGTCGCGGTCCTGCCTTATGCCCGGCCGGGCTCGGACCGGATCGGCGAGATGATCCGGAATCTCGGGGGCCGCTACCGGGCTGTCCTTCTGGCCAATCACGGTCCGGTCACGGCCGGGCGCAGCCTCGCCGAGGCCATCTCCGCCGCGGAGGAATTCGAGGAGACGGCCCGTCTCTACCTGATGCCGGGCATCCACCCGCTGCGCCTGCTCTCGGAGGCCGAGATCGCGGATCTGGTGGCGACCTTCCGGCTGGATTGGTGAGCCATGGCGCCGGAACCGAAAACCCTTGCCCTCGTAGCGCATGACCGGATGAAGGAGGCGCTGGCCGATTGGGCCGAGGCCAACCTGGCCGCACTGGAAGCGCACCGCCTCTTCTGTACCGGCACAACCGGCTCGGTCCTCCGGAAACGGTGCCCCGGGCTTTCGATCACCCGCCTGGCCTCCGGCCCGCTGGGCGGCGACCAGCAGATCGGGGCGCTGATTGTCGAGGGCCGGATCGATGCCGTCATCTTCTTCATCGATCCGCTCTCGCCCATGCCGCATGACGTCGACATCAAGGCCCTGCTCCGCCTCGCCGTCGTCTATGACGTGCCCATCGCCCTGAGCCGCCGGACGGCCGATCTTTTCGTCGCGGCGGGCCTTCTGACCGCTTGATGGCGGCGCTCCAACCTTTGACTCTGGCTGTCCATGGCCCCGGTCCGGAGATCGCTGTTGGTGATGGCTGCCGGCCTCGTCATCCGGTTGCCCGGGCGGATGGGCCGCCATGGCCATTATTCGGGCCGGAACTTGTAGAATGGCCGATTCCGCGCTATTATTCCTGTCATCGATTTGGCCGGACGACCGGGCCGCTTTGGGACTACCAGGCGCACGTTCAGACTGCTCTCCAAAGATCGACCATCGGGGCGCGGAAATTCCAAACTCCAAACGTGTAATGATTGCCGAGAGATCGGCAAACTGTCGAGACCTGATAGTCCAAAGGATAGACCCATGAGCACCGGAACCGTGAAGTGGTTCAATGAACAGAAGGGCTACGGATTCATTCAGCCGGATGATGGCGGCAAGGATGTTTTCGTGCATATCAGTGCCGTGCAGCGTTCGGGCCTCCAGGGCCTTCGCGACGGCCAGAAAGTCTCTTACGAACTGCAGGCCGATCGCCGTACGGGCAAGATGGCCGCGGTGAATCTGCAGGCGATCTGACGTGAACCCGCGGCCCGGCAATCGGGCCGCGATCAGGTAGGGTGGAGCCGTTCCGGGTTTCGGAGCGGCTTCTTCCTGTTTCTGCGCGCGGTATGCGCGCCATAGAGGAAGGTTTGGCGGATGGCGAAGGAAGAAGTGATCCAGTTCGAGGGGTTGGTGCTGGAATTGTTGCCGGATGCGCGTTTCCGGGTCCAGCTCGACAGCGGACACGAGATCATCGCCTATACTGCCGGCAAGATGAAGAAGAACCGCATCAAGACCCTCGCGGGAGACCGCGTCACGGTCGAGATGTCGCCCTATGATCTCGAGAAGGGCCGCCTCGTCTTCCGCCACAAGGACGAGCGTTCGGGCTTCACTCCGGGCGGCGCGCGTCCGCCGCAGAAGGGCCAGCCGCCCAAGCGGCGCTGACCGGACCTGACCCATGACGGGCCGCGTCGTCGTTCTCGGCAGCGTCAACCGCGACCTTGTCCTCTCCGTACCGCATCATCCGCAGCCCGGTGAGACCCTGTCGGCCACCGGCTCGGCGGAGTTCCCGGGCGGCAAGGGCGCGAACCAGGCGGTCGCTTCCGCACGTGCCGGGGCGACCACATTGCTGGCCGGCGCGATCGGCGCCGACGGCTTCGGCGAGGCAATGCGGATGTTCCTGGCGGGCGAGGGCATCGATCTCGCTGCCTTGACCATCCGCGCCGGCCATCCGACCGGCCTCGCCGTGATTGCCGTCGATCCGCACGGACAGAACAGCATCATGGTCGTTCCTGGTGCGAATGCCGCTTTGTCGGCTGCCGATGCCGCCGAGCTCGACATCCGCGCCGGTGATCTGGTGGTGGCCCCGTTCGAGGTGCCCGACAGCTTCATTCTCGAAGGATTCCGCAAGGCCCGCAAAGCAGGGGCGCGCACCGTGCTGAATCCGGCCCCGATGCGTGCGCATGATCCCGCCCTGATCGGGCTGACAGACCTGCTCGTCCTCAACGAGACCGAATTCGCGCAGATGACGGGAGCGGCCGGCCTCCCGGAAGGGCCGGCGCTCGAGGCCGCCTTGGCCGACGCCTTGCCGGATGTCGCCATCCTCGTCCTGACGCGCGGTCCGGAGGGCGCCCTCGTGCGGGAGGGCCGGGCCGTTTTTGCCGTCCCCGGACACCGGGTCGCGGCGCGGGATACGACCGGCGCCGGCGATTGCTTTGTCGGCGTCCTCGCCGCCTCGCTTGCGCTCGGGCTGGCGCTGGCGCCGGCCCTGTCCCGCGCCAATCGGGCCGCGGCGATCAGCGTCACCCGCGAGGGCGCCGGCGCCTCGATGCCCGGCGCCGCGGAGATCGAGGCCTTCGATCTCCGCTAGCCACAGGCCTCAGGCGGGCTCGGCGTCCCGGCGCACCATCATTTCCTTGTACGCCGCCCGGGTATGGCAGGTCCGCAGCCAGGCGCTGACGGCCGGCGCAGCTTCCCAGAGCGTCTTCGCCGGAAGGGCATAGCGCATGACTTCGGCGACATTGATATCGGCCACCGTGAACCGGTCCCCGAGAATGTAGGGTTGGCGGGAGAGATGCTCGTTCAGCACCCGGAACGGAGCAGCCAGCGCCTCGACAGCCGCTGCGGCAGCCGTGGCATCGCGTTCTTCCGGCGGCTTCGCAGCCATGTTGTAGAGAACCTGGATCGAATGCGGCTCGACCCCGGTCGCGGCCCAGAGCGTCCACATGATGGCCTGGCCTTCCTCGGCCACATCGGCCGGCGCCAGCGGGCCGCCATGCTTGCGGGCGAGATAGAGCGTGATCGCGAGGGATTCGTGCAGGACGAGGCCATCATCCTCGATCGAGGGGATTTGCCCGCTCGGATTGACCTTCAGGAATTCCGGTGAGCGGGTATGCACCGTGCCGGGCGGAATCTCGCCCTTGAAGCGGTTGGCCTGGATCACCGGCACCTGCTTGAACGGCAACCCGAGTTCCAGCGCGAGCCAGGCAATCCGCGACGCGCGCGAGCGATAGACACCATAGAGCGTGAACATCAAAGAGAGTCTCCTGAGGGAATGACCTGTGATCGCACAAGCTTCCCCGGAACTCAAACAGCCTGGCGGAAGCCATCCACCATTCCCGTTGCGGCATTGTGGCCGGCAAAGACCGGCCCGATCCCGATCAGGATCGGGGCGCCGGCGGGCAGGGTCGTCACGCCCTGCGGCAACGCGTCGAGGCAGCCTTCCCACCGGGCCTCTCCGGGCCGCGACAGCGATGCCATGGCGATGGCCGGCATCGATCCGGCCATGCCATGCCGGCGCAAAGCCGCCACGATCGCCCCCGCCTGCCGCGCGCCCATATAGATGACGAGCGTCGTCCGGCCCTCCGCCGCTTGCGCCCAGTCGATCGTGTCCGGCAATTCCCCATGGCGCGAATGGCCGGTCACCAGCATGAGGCTCTGGGCATGATCGCGATGCGTGAGCGAGCGGTTGAGGCTCATCGCCAGGGCCTGTGCCGAGGTGATCCCGGGCACCACGCTGACCGGGATTCCCGCCTTTTCCAGCGCCTCGATTTCCTCGCCGGCCCGGCCGAACACCATCGGATCGCCGGATTTGAGCCGCACCACGTGCTTTCCCTGCCGCGCAAGCCCCATCATCAGGGTGTTGATGTCGTCCTGCGCACAGCTTTCCCGCGCGCCGCGCTTGCCCACCATCATCCTCCTGGCCTCGCGTCGCGCCAGTTCGAGCACGGCATCGGAGACGAGGTCGTCGAACAGGATGACATCGGCCGATTGCAGCGCGCGGACGGCCTTGATCGTCAGCAGGTCGGCATCGCCCGGTCCCGCCCCGACCAGCGTGACCCGGCCGCCGCTCGCGCCCCCGGCCAGACGGCTCTCGCCGATCATCCGGTCGATCGTGCCATCATCGGCCCCCGCCTTGTCGCGGAAGGCGAGGTCGGTGAAGGCCTCCCAGAAGCGGCGCCGTTCCGGCCCCGGCTTCAGCCTGTCCATCACCCGCTGGCGAATGGCCTGCGCGCGGCCGGCCCAACTGGCGAGGCTCGGCGGCAGCAGCATCTCGATCCGGCGGCGGATGCCCTGGCCGAGGATCGGCGCGGCGCCGTCGGTCGAGATCCCGATCACCACGGGCGAGCGGTTGACGATCGAACCGAACAGGAAATCGCAGGTCGCCGGCTTGTCGACCGTATTGACGATCACGCCGGCGGCGCGCGCCGCGCACCGGAAGGCCTTGGCTTCCGCTTCGTCCTCGAAATCCCCGACAGCCAAAGCCGCATGGTTGAAGATGTCGAGGGACCAGGGCCGCTCGAGCAGCGTCAGGCTGCCCGCCTCCGCCCCCCGCGCCACGATGGCCCGCATGTCATCGCTGGCTTCCGGGGCGAAGATCGCCACATCGGCGCCTGCCGCGGCCAGCAGCTCGGCTTTCCAGGCCGCGCCGGCACTGTTTCCGGCCAGGACGACCCGCTTGCCGGCGAGATCGAAGAAGACGGGCAGCTTCGCCAGCGCCCCCATCCGGGGCGGCATGGCTTCAGCCGGCTTTCTCGAGGCGATGGTCATCGAGCATCCTCCGGATATCATGGCGGCAGGAGCCGCAATTGGTGCCGGCCTTCAGCGCGTCGCCGATGGCTTCGACCGATGCCGTGCCGCTGCGGATGGCGGCGAGAATCTCGTTCACGCCCACCTGGAAACAGGCGCAGAGCATGGCCCCGCGATCCGGCCGGTCAGCCCCGCCGCGGCCGGCCAGGATCCGGAAGCGTTCTCCGGCAGAATGGCGGCTGGCCATGGCATCGGCGAGGAAGGCGCGGGACAGGGCCACCGGCTCAGGCCCGAGGAACAAGGCTCCGGCAAGCGCCTCGCCGCGGAAGGCCGCAAGCCTCGACCGGCCGGCCTCGCGATCATGCAGGGCCACCCATTCCGCCGCATCCTCGGCAAGGCCGAACAGCCGCGCGGCCATGGGTTGGATCTCCTCGGGCGCGTGTTCCCCGGCCATCTCGATCCGATAGCCGCCTTCCACCGGTGCGATGGCCCAATAGGCGCCTGCCGGCGGGGTCGGGCGCTGCGCTGTCACGGCGAATCCGAACCAATGCGCGGCATAGCGGTCGATCCGGGCCGGTGTGCGCTTCAGCCCGGGCTGCCCGGAAACCGGGTCGGTCATCCGGTCGACAAGCCGGTCGATGCGGGCATGGCTGGCGAAGCGGTCGGTCCAGTGGATCGGCACGAAGACCGAGCCCGGGCGCTGCCGCTTCGTGACCAGCGCACGGAGGATCGCCTCGCCATGCGGCGTCGTCACCCGGACGAGATCGGCAGCCGCGATTCCGGCCGCCTCGGCATCGGCGGGGTGGATCTCGACAAAGGGCTCGCCGAACTGGCCGAGCAGGGCCGGCGCCCGCCCGGTCCGGGTCATCGTGTGCCATTGGTCGCGGATGCGGCCGGTATTCAGCCAGAGTCCATGCCGGTCATCGCGCGGCTTCGAGACGGGCGGCAGGCCCACCGCGATCATGCGCGCCTTGCGGTCCGGCGTATAGAAGCCGCCCCGCGCAAAGAAGCGCCCGCCTTCGGGGCCGGCAAGGGGTTTTGGCCAGAGGAAGGGCGCCATGGCGTCGAAGGCGGCATCGCCGATGGCGGCCACGCCACCGATGTCGAAATCGCGGGAGCCGTCATTCTCGAAGGCGGAGAGGGCGGCATGTTCCCGGAAGATCGCCGCCGCATCGGCATAGTCGAAGCCGGAAAAGCCCATCCGCCTCGCCACCTCTGCCAGCATCCACCAATCGGCACGGGCTTCGCCCGGCGGGGGCAGGAAACCGCGCTGGCGGGAGATCCGGCGCTCGGAATTCGTCACCGTGCCATCCTTCTCGCCCCAGCCAAGGGCGGGCAGCAGCACATGGGCATGCCGGGTGGTGTCGGTCTCGGTCAGGATGTCGGAGACCACGACGAAGGGGCAGGCCTTCAGCGCGGCATCCACCCGCCCGGCTTCGGGCAGGGAATCCGCCGGGTTGGTGGCCATGATCCAGAGCGCCTTGATCCGGCCATCCAGCACGGCATCGAAGAGATCGACGGCCTTCAGCCCCGGCTGTGTCGCCATGGTCGGGGCCTGCCAGAAGCGCTGCACCCGTTCGCGCGCGGCCCCGTCCTCGATATTCATATGCGCGGCGAGCATGTTGGCGAGGCCGCCAACCTCCCGCCCGCCCATCGCATTGGGCTGCCCGGTGATCGAGAAGGGCGAAGCGCCCGGCTTGCCGATCCGCCCGGTATAGAGATGGCAGTTGATGATGGCATTGGCCTTGTCGGTGCCGCGGACCGACTGGTTCACGCCCTGGCTGAAGATCGTCAGCGTGCGGGGCGTGCGGGCGAAGGCCTCGTAGAAGGCCCGGATCTGCTCGGCCGGCAGCCCCGTCAGGCCGGCAACCCGGGCGACCGGCAGGGCCCGGGCTTCCGCGAGCGCGGCTTCCGGGCCCGAGACATGGGCCTCGAGATAGGCCGTGTCGGCCAGCCCCTCCGCCTCGATATGGCGGAGCAGCCCGAGGAAGAGCGCGGCATCGCTGTCCGGCTCGAGCGGGAGATGCAGGTCGGCCGCCTCGGCGGTCATGGTCCGGCGCGGATCGATGACGATGATCCGCATGCCCCGGCTCTCGCGGGCGGCCAGCAGCCGCTGGAACAGGACCGGATGGCACCAGGCGAAATTCGAGCCGACGAGCACGACGAGATCGGCCTCGTCGAGATCGTCATAGAGCGCCGGCACCGTGTCGCTGCCGAAGGCGCGGCGATGGGCGGCCACCGAGGAGGCCATGCACAGGCGGGAATTCGTGTCGATATTGGCCGAGCCGATAAAGCCCTTCATCAGCTTGTTGGCGACGTAGTAATCCTCGGTCAGCAGCTGGCCCGAGACATAGAGGGCCACCGAATCCGGGCCATGTTCGGCAATCGCCTCGGAAAACCGGCTTGCAACAAGCTCGAGCGCCGCGTCCCAGCCGGCCTGTTGCCCGTGGATCGAGGGATGGGTCAGCCGCCCCTCCATCCCCAACGTGGCGCCGAGGGCCGTTCCCTTCGAGCAGAGCTTCCCGAAATTGGCCGGATGGTCCGGATCGCCGGCAATCGCCACGCTGCCATCGTCCTGCGGTGTCGCCAGGACCCCGCAACCCACCCCGCAATAGGGGCAGGTCGTGCGGATGGTCTGGCCGGCCGCTCCTTCAGCCATGGGGCACCGCGAGCCGCGCAATGGCCTGCGCATCCAGCAGGATGCGCCCGTCGAGGCGCTGGACCGGGATTTTCGGCGTACAGCCGTGATCGGCGCCCTGCGCCTCGCCGGTCTCCAGGCTGATCACCCAGTTATGCAGCGGGCAGGTCACGCCATGACCGTGCACGATACCCTGGCTGAGCGGCCCGCCCTTGTGGGGGCAACGGTCCCGCAGGGCGAAGACCGAGCCATCCGCCGCACGGAAGACCGCGATATCGCCGGCGGCGCTGCGCACGACGCGGGCCCCGCGCAGGGGAATATCGGCCTCGGCGCCGACATCGATCCATTCTGACGTCTTGGCGTTCATGGCCCCTCCTATTCGGCCGCCTGGGGCAGCCCGAGCGTGCCGATCGGCGCGAATTCATGCGCATCCTTGCCGGCCACGCGTTCGGCCCAGGGGTCGATCTGCGCGTAGCTCTGGCTCAGCACGAACCGGTCGAACAGCACACGCCGCCGCGCGGTATCCTCGATGACGGCCCGCTTGATCGAGTCGGTCCCGACCCGCTTCGCCCATTTGTAGATGCGCTCGAGATAGCGGCCCTGCTCGCGGTAGAGCTGGGTCAGCGCCGCGATGATCTCGATCGTCTCCTCCTCGGTGCGGGCATGGCCGAGGACCTGCGTGCCATGGATGTCGAGCCCGGCGGCCCCGGCAAAATGGATCTCGTAGCCGGAATCGACGCAGATCACCCCGACATCCTTGCAGGTTGCCTCGGCGCAGTTCCGCGGACAGCCGGACACCGCCATCTTCACCTTGGCGGGCGTCCAGGACCCCCACATGAACTTCTCGATCTTCACGCCGAGACCCGTGGAATCCTGGGTGCCGAACCGGCACCAGTCGGTGCCGACACAGGTTTTCACCGTGCGCAGCCCCTTGGCATAGGCCGCGCCGGAGATCATCCCGGCCAGGTTGAGATCGGACCAGACGGCGGGAAGATCCTCCTTCTTCACCCCGAGCAGGTCGATCCGCTGCCCGCCGGTGACCTTCACCGTGGGGATGGCGAATTTGTCGACCACATCCGCGATCGCGCGGAGCTCCTTCGCGCTGGTCAGCCCGCCCCACATGCGCGGCACGACGGAATAGGTGCCGTCCTTCTGGATATTGGCGTGGACACGCTCGTTGATATAGCGCGACTGGCTGTCATCCGCGTATTCGCCCGGCCAGTCGCAGATCAGGTAATAGTTCAGCGCCGGCCGGCATTTCGCGCAGCCGCAGGAGGTCTTCCAGCCGAGTTCCTGCATGATTGCGGGAATCGACTTCAGTTCCTTGGCCTTGATCAGCCGCCGGACATCGTCATGGCCGAGATCCGTGCAGCCGCACATCGGCTGGACGGCAGCGGGGTTGTAGCTCTCGCCGAGGCTGAGCCTGATGACCTGCTCGACAAGGCCCGTGCAGGACCCGCAGGAGGCCGAGGCCTTCGTATGGGCCCGCACCGCATCGAGGCTTGTCAGGCCCAGTTCGGCGATCTTCGTGGTGATCTTGCCCTTGCAGACGCCGTTGCAGCCACAGATCTCCGCCTCATCCGGCAAGGCTGCAACGGCTGCCATAGGGTCCGCGAGGCTACCCCCCTGGTAGCCCTGGCCGAAGATCAGCGTTTCGCGCATCCCGGAGATGTCGATGCCGCGCTTGATCATGTCGAAGAACCACGGCCCGTCGCCGGTATCGCCGTAGAGCACGGCGCCGATCAGGATATTGTCCTTCAGGACGAGGCGCTTGTAGACGCCCCGCATGGGGTCGCGCAGGACGATTTCCTCGCGGTCCTTCGCATCGGCGAAATCGCCGGCGGAATAGAGGTCGATTCCCGTCACCTTGAGCTTCGTCGCCGTGGCCTGGGGGCTGAACGCCGCCGTGGCATCGCCCGTCAGCTGCCTCGCCACCACCCCGGCCATGTCATAGAGCGGGGCGACGAGCCCGAAGACCTGCCCCGAGGCTTCCGCGCATTCGCCGAGGGCGAAAATGTCCGGATCCGAACTGCGCATGTCCGGGCTCACCACGATGCCCCGGTTGACCTCCAGCCCGGCCGCCTTGGCCAAACCGGCATTGGGGCGGATGCCCACCGCCATCACGACGAGATCGGCCGGATAGACCGTGCCGTCATCGAGCCGCACGCCGGTCACCCGGTCAGTGCCGGTGATCTCATGGGTGTTGGCCTTGCAATGGACCTTGATTCCGCGGGATTCGACTGCCTTCTGCAGCAGGTAGCCGGCAGCCGGATCGAGCTGGCGCTCCATCAGCGTCGGCATGAGATGGAGAACGACCACCTCCATGCCCTGCGCCTGCAGCCCTGCCGCGGCCTCGAGGCCCAGCAAGCCGCCGCCGATCACCACCGCCTTCCCGCCCGCTTTTGCTGCCAGCATCATGGCGTGGACATCGTCCAGATCGCGATAGGTCAGGACGCCCGGAAGCGCATGTCCCGGCACGGGAATGATGACCGGGTTGGATCCGGTGGCGAGGATCAGCCGGTCATAGGAAACCGTCTCGCCATGCTCCGAGGTGACCGTCCGCGCCGCGCGGTTTACTTCGGTAACCTTGTGCCCCTTGTGAAGCGTGATACCCTTCTCGATGTACCAGGCATCGCCATGGATGATGATGTCGTCGAAGCTTTTCTCGCCCGAGAGCACCGGCGAGAGCAGGATCCGGTCATAATTGACCCGGGGTTCCGCGTTGAAGATCGTCACGTCATAGGCATCCGGCGCCAGCTCGAAGAGCTTCTCGAGCGCGCGGCCCGGTGCCATGCCATTGCCGATGACCACGAGTTTCTGCTTGGCCATGATCCGCTCCTCAGGCCGCTTCGACGAGGCGATGGCGCTCGTAGAGGAAGCGCAGCACGGCCTCGCGCGCGGCGATGTAGCGGCTGTCCGAGACCAGATCGAGCCGCTTGCGCGGGCGCGGCAGATCCACCGCCAGGACTTCGCCGATCCGGGCGGCCGGGCCGTTCGTCATCATCACGATCCGGTCCGAGAGCAGCACGGCCTCGTCGACATCATGGGTGATCATGATCATCGTGTTCTTCAGCCGGGCATGGATATCCATCACGCTGTCCTGCAGATGCGCGCGGGTCAGCGCGTCGAGCGCGCCGAAAGGCTCGTCCAGCAGCAGGATCTTCGGTTCCATGGCGAGCGCCCGGGCAATGCCGACACGCTGCTTCATGCCGCCGGAGATTTCCGAAGGGCGCTTGTCACGGGCATGGGCCATCTGCACCAGATCGAGATTGGCCATGATCCAGTCATGCCGCTCGGTCCGGCTTTTCTTGCCGGAAAACACCTTGTCCACCGCGAGCTTGACATTCTCGTAGACGGTCAGCCAGGGCAGCAGCGAATGGTTCTGGAACACCACGGCACGTTCCGGCCCCGGCGCATTGACCTCGCGGTTCTCGAGCAGCACGGCGCCCGCGGTGACCTGCGTCAGCCCGGCAATGAGGTTCAGCAGGGTCGACTTGCCGCAGCCGGAATGGCCGATGATCGAGACGAACTCGCCCTGATCGATCGTCAGGCTGATATCCTTGAGGACCTCCGTGGTCTGGCCACCCCGGACGAAGCTTTTGTCGATATGGTCGAGCTTGAGATAGGCATGCATGGGAGTTCTCCTTCTCAGCTGGCCGAGGTGCCGCGGGTGACGAGATTGCCGATCGCCGCGACCAGACGGTCCAGCGCGAAGCCGACGACGCCGATATAGAGAAGGGCGACGATGATGTCGGAGAGCTTCGAGGAGTTCCAGGCATCCCAGATGAAGAAGCCGATCCCCACCCCGCCGGTCAGCATTTCCGCCGCCACGATGGCGAGCCAGGACAGGCCGATCCCGATCCGGAGGCCGGTGAAGATGTAGGGCGCCGCCGAGGGCACCATGATCTTGAAGAAGAATTCGAACGTGTTCAGCCGCAGCACCTGCGCCACGTTGCGGTAATCCTGCGGGATGTTGCGGATGCCGACCGCCGTGTTGATGATGATTGGCCAGATCGCGGTGATGAAGATCACGAAGATCGCGCTGGGATTGGCATCCCGGAAGGCCGCGAGGCTGATCGGCAGCCAGGCCAGCGGCGGCACGGTCCGCAGGACCTGGAAGATCGGGTCAAGCCCGCGCGTCGCCCAGATCGACTGGCCGACCAGGGCGCCGAGCAAAACGCCGACCACGGCGGCAAGGCCGAACCCGATCGCCACGCGTTCGAGCGAGGTCAGCACGCGCAGCCCAAGCCCGATATCCTGCGGGCCCAGCACGAAGAACGGATCGAGGATGAGATCCTTTGCCTCGGCCCAGATCACGCTCGGGGCCGGCAGGCTGGCACCCGGCCGCGCAAAGCCGATCTGCCAGACCATCAGCAGCACGCCCAGGACCAGGAGGGGCGGCACCGTGGTGGCGGCGATGCCCTTCAGGCGATCGACGATCTTGCGGCCCCTGCCCTCGCTCCTGCGCGCCGGGAGGGCAACGATTTCGGCAGGCTTCGCGCTCGCCTTGGGGCTCGGAAGCGGGGTGACGTTGTCGGTCTTCTGCACGGGGACAGCCATGGCAATCTCCAGAAAGGGGAAAGGGGCCGCGAGGATGCGGCCCGCGAGGATCAGGCGATGCGCTTGACGGAAAGGGACTTGAGGTAGCCCATCGGGTCGGCCGGATCGAAAACCTTGCCGTCGAAGAACGTCTCGACGCCGCGGCTGTCGCCGGTGGGATAACCCGTCAGGCCGAGGCCCTTGGCGGCCTCGATCCAGAGATCCGAGCGGTTGGTCTTGTCGACCAGCGCCTTGATGTCGAGATTCGGCTCGAACTTGCCCCAGCGGATATTCTCGGTGACGAACCAGGTATCGAGGCTCTTCCAGGGATAGGAGGCCTCGCCCGACTTGCCCCAGAACTTCATCAGCAGGTTGGTGCCATTGGCCACCTTGCCGCGGCCGTAATTGATGTCGCCCTTGATGCGGCCGATAATGTCCGGAACGGGCACGTTCATCCATTGCCGACGGCCGATGATCTCGGCGAGCTCCTGCTTGTTCTCCAGCTTTTCGCACCAGATCTGCGCTTCCATGGTCGCCATCAGGATGGCTTGCGTTGCCTTCGGGTTGGCATCCACCCAGTCGGCGCGCATGCCGAGAATCTTTTCCGGATGCTTGAACCAGACCTCGCCGGTCGTGCAGGCGGTGAAGCCGATATTCTGGTTGACGAGCTGCTCGTTCCACGGCTCGCCGACACAGAAGGCATCCATGTTGCCGACCTTCATGTTCGCGACCATCTGCGGCGGCGGCACCACGATCGTCGAGACATCCTTGTCCGGGTCGATTCCCGCAGCGGCCAGCCAGTAGCGGATCCAGAGATCATGCGTCCCGCCGGGGAAGGTCATGGCAACCTTCACTTCCTTGCCGCTGGCCCGCTTCCTGGCAAAGGCATCCTTCAGCGCCGAGGCGTCGGTCCCGACAGCCAGATCCTTGAACTCGTTCGAGACGGAGATGGCCTGGCAATCCTCGTTGAGGTTGAGCAGGGTGTACATCGGCAAGGGCTGGTTGTTCTGCATGACCTTGCCGGTCGAATAGAGATGCGTCTTCGGCCGCAGGATATGCCCGCCATCGATGCCGTTCGCCTTGGTGCCGAGCGCCATGTTGTCGCGCGTGGCGCCCCAGGAGGCCTGCTTGGCGATGTCCATGTCCGGCAGGCCATGCTTGGCGAAGAAGCCCTTTTCCTTCGCGATGATGAGCGGCGAGGCATCGGTCAGCGCGATATAGCCGAGCTTGGTGCCCTTCACTTCGGGTCCGGTACCCTGCGCGAAGGCGCCACCCGGGAAGGCGAGCCGCGCGGCGGCAGCCGTCGCGCCCGCGGCGGCGCCCAGTTTCAGGATATCACGGCGGGTGGCCACGGGGTCCCTGGCGGTCAGAACCTTCGACGTCATCCTTGCTCTCCTTTGCGGCGCGGGGCCTTTGAAATGAAAAGCCGCCGGCAGCGTTCTCCTCTGGACGAGGAGGGCTGACCGGCGGCATTGCCGAATACCCGTTCGGGCGAAAACTGAATTCAAGCCGACATTGGCTTGAGACAAGAACAGCACCTTTCGTGCCAAAACAGCGGATCGGCGTGCAGGGCGCCCGATTCTGGAATGGATTCAGATTGTTATGATTTCAGCTTCCGGACAGTCCGGAGCGTCATCCAGCGAAGCCTTTTCGCGCCCCGCGCCATGCGGCAATGCAGCATGCCAAAAAATCAGGCAGGGTCCTGCCGCTGGTCGCGCAGGATCTGGCGCGTCAGATAGGCCTCGGCCTCACCGGGCTGGAACACTTCCCCGTCGAAAAGCCCGGTGATCGGCGCCATGCGATACGGTTCGGCCCGGCCGCCCGATTCGGCGAAGAGTTCCGGCGCATAGGAAGCTTCCGCCCGCCGGCGCGCCTCGTCCGAAAGGGTCGTCTGCCCCCAGCGCGCCATCTGCGTCAGGAACCAGATGGCGGTCTCCCGCCGGGGCGCATTCGCTTCCCCGCCACCGAAGACGAGGAAGTCCTGAAGCTGGTGCCGCCGCCCGTCGGCCAGCAGCATCTTGCCCGTCAGCGGCGCGGCGATATCCTCCTTCGGCAGGTGCAGCCGCCCCGGCGCCGCGAGGATGTCGATCAATTCGTCGGCATTGGACTTGTCGGCGCACCAGGTTGCCGCGCGGCGGCAGGCCCGAAGCAGCGCCTGCACGGAATCGGGATTGGCCTTCGCCCAGGGCGCGCGCAATCCGAGGATCTTTTCCGGCCCGTCCCGCCAGATCGCCGACTTGGTCAGGATGATCCGCCCGCCGAAACGCCGGGCCGCATGGCTGCTCCAGGGCTCGCCGGCACTGAACCCGTCGAGGCTGCCATTGGCGAGGGCATCCGGCATGAGCGGCGGCGCGAGAATGGCCAGCTCGATGTCCCGCCCGGGCTGGATTCCGGAGGCAGCCAGCCAGTAGCGCAATTCGTAGTTATGCGAGGAATGCGGATGCACCACCGCGATGGTCGGCTTCCCGCCCGGCCATGTGCGCAGGGCCAGCCGCAGCGCCCGGCCGACGGATCTCGCGTCATTGGCCACGACATCCGGCGCCACGCGCAGCATGGCCTGCCACAACGCCTCGGACACGGTCGTGGCATTTCCGCCCACGCCGAGTGTCATCGCCGCCACGACCGGCACATCGAGCGGTGTCAGCCCGAGCGCCGCCGCGACCGGCATCGGCGCCAGCATATGCGCGGCATCGAAATGGCCGATGGCCAGCCGGTCGCGGATATTGGCCCAGGAGGTCTCGCGGACCAGCTCGATCTCCAGCCCCTCATCGGCGGCGAAGCCCTTGTCGGCGGCAACGATCGGGATCGAGGCATCGATCAGCGGGATGAAGCCGAGGCGGATGGGGGCCTTCATTCGCGATCTCCCAGGATCAAGGATGCGCTGCCGATCAGTGCCCGGGCGACATCGCCCATGCGTCGGTTCTCGCGCATGGCCGTGCGCCGCAGCAGATGATGCGCCTCGTCTTCGTTCATGCCGCGCGTTTTCATCAGGATCGCCTTGGCCCGGTCCACCGCCTTGCGGTCTTCCAGCGCCTGGCGCGTGCCTTCCAGTTCCGAACGCAGGCGGGAATAGGCGTTGAACCGGGCAATGGCCATGTCCATGATCGCCTTCACGCGTTCCTTGCGCAGGCCATCGACCACATAGGCCGAAACGCCCGCCTCGATCGCGGCTTCCATCATGCTGCTGTCGGACTGGTCGACGAACATCGCGATCGGCTTGTCCACCATGCGGCTCATCTGGAGCAGGTGCTCCAGCCGGTCGCGGTTCGGGTTCTCGAGATCGATCACGATCACATCCGGTGAAAGCTCGACGATCTGCCGCATGAGGCCCTGCATGTCGGACAGGACGGTCACCGTCTCGTGCCCGGCTTCCCGCAGACCGGCCTCGATAATGGCGGCGCGCACGCGGTTCTCGTCGAGGATCAGGACGGAAAGCTGGGCAGCCGGGATCACGCGCGAGAAAGCCTTCCAGATGGTGCAGTGCGATATGGTGGCATGGATCGCGGGGCGATCAACCGAAAATTTCGCGATCCGTCCTTCCCAACCGAACAGGGAACCTTTCATATGACTGCATCCGCCGGGCCATTCCGGGTGTATGCCCTGTATCGGCCCAAGCCGAGGACGAGATGAAGGACGATCATGTCGGAACCGAACTGGCAGATTGTCTGCGCGACATCGCGCGGGGCCGGGCCGATGCGTTCCGGCGCCTGTACGAGGCGGAGGCTGGCCGGATGCTGGGCATCGCGCTGCGGATCCTGAAGCGCCGGGCCCTGGCCGAGGAGGCGGTGCATGATGCCTTTGTCAGCATCTGGAACCATGCCGCGACCTACGAGTCCCGGCTCGGCAGCCCGCGTGGCTGGATGCACACCATCGTCCGCAACCGGGCCCTGAACATCCTCAGGGGAGAGTCCCGGACCGAATTGACCGACACGCTCGAACCGCTCGACATCGCCTCCGAGGCGGAGAATCCCGAAGAGGCGGTCAGCCGCCTCTCGGATTCCGAGGCGCTGAAGCATTGCCTCGACCGGCTCGAGCCGGCGCCGCGCCACGCGGTGGTGCTCGCTTATGTCGAGGGGTTGAGCCATGGCGAGATCGCCGAACGCCTGCGCATTCCGCTCGGCACGATCAAGAGCCGGATCCGCCGGTCCCTCCTCGCACTCAAGGAGTGCCTCGGATGAGTCTCTCGCGTGATGACATGGCTCTGGCAGGGGAGTTCGTCCTCGGTGTGCTGGATCGGGCCGAACGGGCCAGCGTCGAGCGACGCATCCAGCGCGACCCTGCCTTTGCGGCGGCGGTTGCGGATTGGCAGCGCCATTTCGCCGGGCTCGATGCCACCACGCCCGGTGTCACGCCCTCGCCGGAGCTCTGGTCGCGGATCGAGGCCAGCCGGCTGGCCCAGCGCTCCGGCAGGCCTGCCACGCGCGGCGAGCCGCTTCTCTCCCGGCTCTGGAACTCGCTCCGCCTCTGGCGCCCTGCCGGACTGGCCGGGACATTGGCCGCCCTCGTCCTGGGCTTCGCCCTGCTGATGCGGATCTCCGCCGGGCCGGAAACACCGCAGCTCGTCGCGGTGCTCTCCGCGCCGGATGGCCGTGCGGCAGCGGTCGTCAACGCCTATGCCAACGGGACCGTGCAGCTCATTCCGCTTGATACGATTCCCGTCCCCGATGGCCGCGTGCTCGAGGTCTGGACGCTGCAGACCCGCGAACAGGGTCCGGTCTCGCTCGCCCGGATGGACAAGGCCCGCACGATCCGGCTCGACCTCCGGGGCCTGTCGCCGGCGCAGGTCGGCCATCTCTTCGAGATCACGCTTGAACCGCAGGGCGGCTCGCCGACCGGCAAGCCCACCGGGCCCGTGCTGATGAAGGGCCTGGCGGCAACGCGGCTCTGACGCCTATTCGGAATCGGGCTGGTTTTCCGGGCGGGCCGCCTCGAAGGCCGGCACGGCGAGGCAGGCCGCCTCGATGGCCAGCAGCCGGTCGAGCCCGTCGGCGGGGGTGTTCCAGCGCCGCAGGTTGTAAAGCTGCGGCACAAGGCAGCAATCGGCGAGGGTCGGACGGTCCCCGAAGGAGAAGCGCGTCCCGGCGGGCAGCATGGCCTGATAGGCCATCAGGCCGTTCCGCATCCAATGGTGCATCCAAGCGATCACATCCTCCTGGCTCCGCCCGAATTCCGATTTGAGATAGGCCCCCACGCGCGAATTGTTCACGGGGTGAATGTCACAGGCGATGATCTGGGCCGCAGCGCGGATCTGCGCCCGCTGGAGGGCGTTGCCTGGCAGAAGCGGCGGCTCGGGCTGGATCTCCTCGAGATAGTCGAGGATCGCGAGGCTCTGGACGATGGCCGTGCCATCTTCGGTGACGAGGGTGGGCACCGTGGCATTGGGATTGATCCGGCGGAAGGTGTCGCTTTTCTGCTCGCCGCCATTCCGCACGAGATGGATGAAGCGCGGCTCGGCCGCCATACCCTTCAGGCCGAGCGCAATCCGGACGCGATAGGCGGCGGAGGAGCGGAAATAGGTATAGAGCGTGAGTGCCATGGCGATCCCTGTCCTGTCTGCCGGCAGGGTTTCCCGAATGCTGCCTGAAAGCAAGGCGTGACAGGCCGGAACCGCGCCGGCCTGTCAGCAAGCCCGGTCTACTCAGCCGCCTCGACCTTCAGCACGCCACGGCGGATCTGGTCTTCCTCGATGGATTCGAACAGGGCGCGGAAATTGCCCTCGCCGAACCCGTCATCGCCCTTGCGCTGGATGAACTCGAAGAAGATCGGCCCGATCACGGTCTTCGAGAAGATCTGCAGCAGGATGCGCGTCATGCCGCCATCGACCACGCCCTCGCCGTCGATCAGGATGCCCTGCTTGCGCATCGCGTCGCGCGCTTCCTGGTGGCCGGCCACGCGGGCCTGGCTCTTCTCGTAATAGGTATCCGGCGGGCCCGGCATGAAGCGGATGCCGTTCTCGGCCAAAAGGTCGGTCGAGCGGTAGATATCCTCCGTCGCGACCGCGATATGCTGGATACCTTCGCCCTTGTATTTCTTGAGATATTCCTCGATCTGCGAATGCTCGTCGGCACTCTCGTTGATCGGGATGCGGATCCTGCCGCAGGGCGAGGTCAGCGCCCGCGAGAACAGGCCCGTGAGCTTGCCCTCGATATCGAAGAAGCGGATCTGCCGGAACCTGAACAGGTCGATGTAGAAATTCGACCACTTGTCCATGTTCCCGCGGAACACGTTATGGGTGAGATGGTCGAGATAATAGAAACCATGGCCTTCCGGCTTCGGATCGACCGGGCCGAGCCACATGAAATCGGGATGCGAATAGAGCGAGCCCCGCCCGCCATAGGTATCGACGAAATACAGGATCGAGCCGCCGATGCCCTTGATGGCCGGCACGTCGAAGGTCTTGTCGGCGCCTTCATAGGGCTCGGCGCCGAGGCTCACGGCATGCGCGAAAGCATGCTGGGCATCGACCACGCGCCAGCCCATCGACGGCGCGCAGGGGCCGTGCTCGGCGACGAAACGCGCGGCGAAGGAGGTCGGCTCGGCATTGAGCACGTAGTTGATGTCGCCCTGGCGATAGATCGTGATCGCCTTCTTCTTGTGCCGGGCAACGGGCTTGTAGCCCATCTGCTGGAACAGGATCGCCAGCTTTTCCGGCTGCGGATGGGCGAATTCGACAAACTCGAACCCGTCGGTGCCGGCCGGATTATCCGGGCTGATCATGGCGGGCGGTGCGTGATGCGGAAACGGACCCATGCTGTTCTCCCCTGTATGACCAAAGGATAATGCGGAATCCATGCACGAGGCGCGCATTCCGGAAGCGGGTTTGCACGAAATGCCGCTGAGGATTGCGAGTATCAGGCCATTCATGCATGATCCGTGCATGGATCAGTTCGACATGCGCATTCTCGCCGCGCTCCAGCAGGACGGGCGGCTCACCAACAACGAGCTGGCGGAAAGGGTCGGCCTCTCCGCCTCGCAATGCTCGCGCCGGCGCCAGCAGCTCGAGAGCGTGGGCACGATCCGCGCCTATCATGCTGCGCTGGATCCCGCGGCAATCGGCCTCCATGTCCATGCCTTCGTGCAGGTGACGTTGGCAACGCATTCGCCCGACAATGCCCGCCGCTTCCAGCGGCTGGTCGAGGGGCTCGACGAGGTGCTCGAGGCCTTTGCGGTGACGGGCGAGGCCGATTACCTCATCCGCCTCGTCGTGCCGGACCTGCCGGCCCTGGCGCGGATCCTCAACGAGGTCTTCCTGCCCCACGAGAGCGTGGCGCATGTGCGCTCCTCGATCGGTCTGACCTGCCTGAAGGACAGCCGCGTCCTGCCGATGCCGGCCTCCCGGGGCTGATTCTCACGAGAGCTTGATTCAAGCCGCTGTGGACCCTTGCTGTTTTGCAGCGCACCGATGGCGGGTGAGTCTGTCCTTCATCGTGATTCCGTCTAGATTGGCCACATAGTCTGGCGTGTTGTCGCGCCGCAGGGATTTCTCATGACGATGCACCCTCTCCAGCGCCTTCTGGCCCTTGCCGTTGCCGGCATGTCCGTCCTGGCCATTGCCCTGAACCTTGCCGGCCTTGTCGGGCAGGTTCCACTCTATGTCTCCGCTGCCGGGCTTTTCCTTGCCGGGGGGATGCTGGCCACGCCCGGGATCGGCGCCTATCTGCGCTTCTTCATCGTCTTCTACGGTTTCGGCTACCTGCTGCTGATGGCCATCGTGATCCTCGGCGGCCTGACGGGACTGGGCTGGCTCAAGCTCGTCCCGCCGCTTACCGCCTTCACGGCGGCCGCTTTCGGCCTTCTCGCCATCCTGCTGGCGCGGCTGCCGATCACCAAACGCGTCTTCGCCATCGCCGATCCCTATTTCGAGACAACCGATCGCGGCACGCTCAGCCTTTGGCCGATCCCGAAGGTCAATGCGCCGGAACGCTGGATCGCTTTCGTCCTGCTCGGTGTCATCATCGTGATCAACCTTGCGCAGGTGGGGATCACCGTGCGGCTCAACCAGTGGAACCGCGAGTTTTATGACGCGATCCAGAACAAGAACCAGCCCGAATTCTGGCGGCAATTGCTTGAAGTCTGGATGCCGATCGTCGCGGTCTTCATCGTGTCCAACATCATCGAGCTGGTGCTGGTCTCGCTTTTCAAGATCCGCTGGCGCGAATGGATGACCAACCGCCTTTCCGGCCGCTGGCTCGACAACAGCACGCATTATACGCTGCAATTCGGCCAGGCCATCGACAACCCGGACCAGCGTATCCAGGAGGATGTCCGGAAATATACCGAGACCACCTATACCCTGACGATCCAGATGATCGCGCAGATCTCCTCGCTGGTCTCGTTCTCGGTCATCCTCTGGAATCTCTCGGCCAACCTGCCGATTCCGGGCACCGAGACCAAGCTGCCGGGCATGCTGTTCTGGATTGCCCTCGTCTATGCCGGGATCGGCACGATCCTCGCGCATTTCATCGGCCGCCGCCTGATCCGGCTCAATTTCGAGCAGGAAAAATACGAGGCAGATTTCCGCTATCTCCTTGCGCGACTGCGCGAATTCAACGAGCCGATCGCTCTGCTGCGCGGTGAGCCCACCGAAAAGCAGCGTCTCGGCGGCCGCTTCCGGCGCGTGGCGACAAACTACATGGAGATCATCGGCGTTGCGAAATGGCTCAATGCCTTCACCAGCTTTTACGGCATGGCCAACAGCGTGATTCCGATCGTCATTCTCGCGCCCTTCTACTTCCTCGACAAGATTACACTCGGGGTGATGTTCCAGACGGCCAGCGCCTTCGGGCGCGTGGATGCTGCGCTGTCATTCTTCATCGATCGCTACTCGACCATCGCTGACTACAAGGCCGTGGTGGATCGTCTGACGGGCTTCGAGCAATCCATCGATTCCGCACGGGAAACGCAAAAGGCCACGGCGATCCGCCCCAGCCGGGCATCCAGCCCCGACCTCTCCATCCCGCAGCTCGAACTGGCCTTGCCCGATGGCCGGACCATCGCCCGTATCCGCGACCTCACCTTCCGCAAAGGCCAGAGAACCCTGCTGGTCGGGCCGTCCGGTTCCGGCAAGTCGACCTTGTTCCGCGCCATATCCGGAATCTGGCCCTTCGGCTCGGGCACGGTCGATATTCCCGCCGGGGCGAGCGTGATGCTGCTGCCGCAGCGGCCCTATATCCCGATGGGCTCCCTGCGCGGCGCCGTGTCCTATCCCTCGGTCGAGGGCGTGCATGACGATGCGTCGATCGTTGCGGCGCTCGAGGCGGTCCGCCTGCCGGCCCTTGTCACCCGCCTCGACGAGGAGGCGAACTGGTCGCAGGTCCTCTCCGGCGGCGAGCAGCAGCGCCTCGCCGTGGCGCGCGCCTTGCTGGCCCGGCCGGACTGGCTGCTTCTGGACGAATCCACCTCCGCGCTCGACGAGCCGCTCGAGGATGCGATCTATGCCGCGATTGCCAGCCTCTTGCCGGAAACCTCGGTCATCTCCATCGGCCACCGCTCGAGCCTGATCGACAACCATGATCGCCGCGTCGAGATGCGCATGGGTGCGGATTCGCTCTACAGCATCGAGGAATCCCGCCAGCCCGCGTAATCATACGTGGCGTTTCGGGTGATCCGGCCGCGAAAGGTCGGCGTATAGTGGGGACGATGCGCCGAAGGCCTGCCCCCCGCTTGCCTCGTGCGCTTCAGGAGGTCGCCCGCCCCCCGCGAGCGGCCTCTTTTTTTGCGCTGCCGGTACGGCTCAGGCGATGGCGCGCAGATCGGGCATGCGTCGGGAATCCAGCGCCTGGTTCAGCTTGTCAAAAAGCGGGTTCTCGATGCTGAAGGCGTAATCCACCTCCGAGACGAGCACGCGTTCCGCGCCCTGGCGCAGCAGCGCATCCGCCATCTCCGCCACCTTGTCCTTGGCGACGAACAATGTCAGTTCCTGCGGCCCTTCGGCGAGGATCCGGCCCTCCCTCGCCGCCATGCGGGCGGCTTCCTCGACCTGGCCGCTGAAATAGGCGGCGACCCGGCGATGGCCACGGGCTTCTTCCTCGGCATGGATGCGCGCCAGCACGGAGCGGGCGCGTTCCAGCATGACCGGGCTCCAGTCCGCCTGGAGCGAGGCGACGAGATTGGCCTCGGATTTCAGCATCGTGCCGTCATCCAGCACCTTGAGCGCATTCGCGGCGAGCGTCGCGCCGGTCGTGGTGATGTCGACGATGATCTCCGCCGTCCCGGCCGCCGGCGCGCCTTCGGTGGCCCCGAGGCTCTCGACGATGCGGTAATCGGCAATGCCGTGCTTCTTGAAGAAGCGGCGGGTCAGGTTGACATATTTGGTCGCGACCCGCAGGCGGCGCTGCTTCCGGTGCCGGAAATCGGCTGCCACTTCCTCGATATCGGCCATGTCATGCACGTCGATCCAGGCTTCCGGCACGGCGACGACCACATTCGCATGGCCGAAACCCAGAGGCGCCAGCATCTCGACCTTCGAGGCCGGATCCGCCAGCTGCTCGGACAGGAGATCCGCGCCGGTCACGCCGAAATGCACGGCACCGCGGGCCAGTTCACCGGCGATTTCCGAAGCCGAGAGGAAGGCGATCTCGATCCCCTCCAGCCCCTTCACCGCGCCCCGATAATCCCGCGCGCCGCGCGGCTGCAGGATGGGCATGCCCGCCCGCGCGAAGAAGGCGAAGGTGTTTTCCTGCAGGCGCCCCTTGGAGGGGATGCCAATGGTCAGCGGAGCATCCGTCATACCGCCATCTCCCGGACCAGCCGGTCCATCCAGATCGCCGCGCCGATGCCCGGCACCGCGCGGCCCATGCGTTCGAACAGCCGGTCATAGCGGCCGCCGGCGGCGAGAGGGCGCGGCGCGCCGTCCAGCCGGAGGTCGAAGACGAAGCCGGAATAATAATCGAGGCTGCGCGAGAACCCGGCTGCGGCGCGGATCTTCGCCAGCGGCAGGCCGCGCGCTTCCATGAAGCCCGTGCGCATCTCGAACCGGTCGATCGCGGCCGAAAGATCAAGCCCGGCTTCCTCGGCCAGCGCGCGCAAAGCCTGCGCCACCTGGTCGGGATCGCCGCCGATGCCAAGGAACCGGCGCAGGATCTCTGCCTGTTCCGGGCCGAGCTGCTGCGCATCTTCTCGCGCGCGCTGGAGGAACCGGCCGGCAATATCCTCGGCCGTGCGGCCACCGGTGGCGGTGATGCCGGCCATGGAAAGCAGGTCCTTCACAAAGGCCCGGGCCTCTTCCGGATCGGCGCCCTTGAGGGCGTCGAGCACGCCGGAATAGCGCGTCAGGCCCCGCGGCTCATGCTTCCGGTCGGCGAGGCGCTGCGGGTCAAGCAGGCTGCCGAGCCGCCCTTCGCCGAGCGCCAGCGCCAGCCGGCGGCTGGTCACCCCGTCGAGCGCGAGCGCCTCGAGCAGGCTGGAAAACAGGCCGAGATCGCCGATCGTGATGCCCGGCGCTGCCTCGCCAAGCACATCGGTCACGGCGGCATAGGTCTCGGCCAGCACATCGACATCGGCAGCCTCGCGGTCGTTTCGGCCGATGGATTCAAGGCTGACCTGCGTGAATTCGCCGCTTTCGCCGGGGCGATGGCGGAAAACCGGCCCGACAAATACCTGATCAAGGCGCCGGCCAACGATGCCGGACTTGAGATAGGCCAAAGCAGCGGGAATGGTGAATTCCGGCCGGAGGCACCATTCCTCGCCATCCTCGTTGGTGGTCAGGAACAGGCGGCCTCGAATATCCTCGCCCGAGAGTTCAAGGAACGGATCGGCCGGCTGCAGCACCGGAAC
>JAIXSR010000020.1 GCA_027484605.1 Hyphomicrobiales bacterium
CTCCTCGCTCAATTTCGCGGTGATGGGGGGCGTGATCCTGCTGGGCGTACTGGCGGACCGCACCCTGGCACAGCGCCGGGCGGCGCGCGTCGGTGTTCCGGCCGCCGCGGAGTAGGAAAGCAAGGTCAGGGAGGGAAAAGTATTCCCTCCCCGAACCCCACCCTTCCTTTTTGTGGGTTGGCACCTACCGCGCGGCGAGTGCCAGACTCAGAAAAATAGAGGTGGGTCCAGGGAGGATACTTCCTCCCTGGCCTTTTTTACCCCACCGCGCGGACCGGGCTCCGCAGCCGCTGGGCATAGACGTTGATGACCAGGGCCAGCAGCAGCACCAGGCCGCGGATCAGGATCTTCAGGAAGCTGTCCATGCGGATATGGTCGAGCCCGTTGTTCAGCACCCCCAGCACCAGCACGCCGATGAGGGTATTGCCGATGCCGCCCCGGCCGCCGAACAGGCTGGTGCCGCCGACCACCACGGCGGAGATCGCGTCGAGCAGGTAATTGTCGAACTGGTTCTGCTGCGCGCTGCCGAAATAGGCGACGCCCAGCATGCCGGCCAGGCCCGAGCAGGCCGCCGAGATCAGCATGGCCGCGCCGATGATCGCCCGGACGCCGACGCCGGAATGCTCGGCCGCCTCGCGGTTGCCGCCCACCATGTACACGTAGCGGCCGAAGCGGGTGTAGGTCAGCACCAGATGGCCGAGCAGCAGCACCAGGCCCGCCACCACCACGATCCAGGGCACCGGCCCGATCGAGCCGCTGCCCAGCGTCACGATCAGGTCCGGCACCGTATAGGCGATCTGCCCACGCACCAGCAGCGCGCCGATGCCGTTGGCGATCTGCAGCATCGCCAGCGTCATGATGAAGGAGGGGATGCCGATGCGCGTCACCCCGAAGGCGGTGACCGCGCCCAGCGCCAGGCAGCCCAGCAAGGCGAACAGGATGGCCAGGCCGCCCGGCAGCGGCAGGTTGGCGATGCCCGTGCTGGCATCCTGGATGGTCAGGAAGGCCAGCAGAATGCCGGTGGCATTGGCCACGCTGGCGACGCTGAGGTCGATCTCGGCGCAGAGGATGACGAAGGTCAGCCCCACCGCGATGATCGCGGTGATCGAGACCTGCTGGAGGATATTCGCCAGGTTTCCCCAGGTGGCGAAGGAGGGGCTGAGCGCGCTGAACAGCCCGACCAGCAGGATCAGGGTGGCGAAGGGCGCCAAGTTGCGCAGCTCGGCACGGAGCCGAAGCCAGAGCCGGTCGGGCGCCGGGGCGGCGATGGTCACGGGCATGGTTATGGATTCTCCTTCAGGCCGCGGCCAGCAGCCGGTCCTTGCCGACCGGCTCGCCCGCGAATTCCCGCGTCAGGCCGCCGCGCCGCATCACCAGGATGCGGTCGGCGAGGGAGAGGACCGTCTCCGGCTCGGAGGAGGTGACGAGGATGGCGATCCCCTGCGCCCGCAAGCCGCGGATGATCCGCACGACGTCGTCCTTGGCGCCGACATCCATGCCGCGGGTCGGCTCACTCAGCAGCAGCACCCGCGGCAGGTGGACCAGCCAGCGGGCCAGGGCGACCTTCTGCTGGTTGCCGCCCGAGAGCGCGCCGACCGGCAGGTCGACCCGCGGCGGCCGCACGCCGAGGTCGCGCACCTGCGCCTCGGCGATGCGGCGCTCGGCTGCCGGGTACAGCAGGACGCGGTGGATGCGCTCCAGCATGGAAATGGTGATGTTGCGATAGACCGGTTCCGGCGCGAAGAGCATGGCGCGCCGGCTTTCCGGCACGAAGGCGATGCCGGCGCGCTTCGCCGCCGGCGTGCCGCCGCTGAGCCGCACCGGCTTGCCATCCACCCGCACCGTCCCGTTATCCAGCGGCAGCTTGCCGGAGAGCGCCCGGGCAAGCTCGAGTTGGCCGGAACCCATGAAGCCGTAGAGGCCCACAACCTCGCCGGCATGGATGCGGAAGGAGGCATCCGCGAACCGTCCAGCGGCGCCGAGATCGCTCGCTTCCAGCACCGCCGGCGCGGTGGAGCGCGGCGGCAAGGGGACCTCGGCGGTATAGCTCTCCTCCAGCCGCTCATGCCCGGCGCCGATCATGCGCTCGATCAGCCAGGGCTTGCCGACCTCCGCCGCCGGGGCCGAGGCAACGCGGCGGCTGTTGCGGAAGACCGTGACGGTGTCCGAGACGCGCAGGATGTCGTCGAGGAAATGCGAGATGAAGATGACACCGGTGCCGCCCGCGCGCAGGCGGGCGAGCAGGGCGAAAAGCCGCTCCACCTCGGGCGGCGAGAGCGCCGAGGTCGGTTCGTCCAGGATCAGGATGCGGGCGCCCGAGAGCAGCACGCGCGCCAGCTCGATCATCTGCTGCAGGCCGAGCGGCAGGGAGCCGGCCGGCGCCGCGGGATCGACCGCGATGCCGAGCGCGGCAAGCTGCTCCCGCGCCTGCCGCCGCATCGCGCTCCAGGACACCAGGCCGAGCCGGTTCAGCGGCTGGGCGCCGAGACAGACATTCTCGGCGACCGAGAGCTCCGGGACGATCGAAAGCTCCTGGTGCACCATGCCGATCCCGGCATCGCGCGCATCGCGCGGGGAGCGGAAGCGCACCGGCTGGCCGGCCAGGCGCATCTCGCCCTCATACTCCGCATGCACGCCGGCGATGATC
>JAIXSR010000149.1 GCA_027484605.1 Hyphomicrobiales bacterium
GATTTGCGACGCCTGTGCCAGAATATGCCGATACTGCAATTTTCCGGCTGGCTGGCATCGTAGCCGGAAAAGGCGGCGTCTTGGCTCAAGGGGTTGGTCAAGCGGTCAACCTCGAATTCATGGCCAGGTATTGTCAGGAGCCGCTGCTGCTGCTGTTCATCGCATAGGCAAGTTGCGCCTGCTGGATCGCCGCGGGCTCGGTCGGATCACGCAGGTCGCCGTTGAAGACGGCCTTCATATCCGCCGCGATATCGGTGTGCTGCAGCATGACCACGAGCGCGCCGGTGATGATCCCGCCGATGCCGCCGAACAGGGCGCCGCCCAGCGCCTGGAAGGCCGGATTGATCTTCTCGCCGGTCACCGCGCGATAGATGTGGCCGACGACCGGGATGTGATGCATCGGGTTGAGGGCCTGCACGAACTCATCGAAGGTGGCCTGGCCCGCAATCGGCGCGGCGGCATCGGCGTCGAGCGGCGAACCTCTGTCGATCGCGCCCGCGGCATCGAGGCTGGCCTGGCGAATGGGGTCGCTGAGCATCGTCAGCCCGTCTGCGTGCGGGACGGGTTGCGCCGGAAGCGCCCGCCCCCGTTCAGGACCTGAAACACGAAGCGTCCTCGAATCAGCTACGGCTCTCGGTCTAGGCCCGGAAAGCTCACAGACTGTTAATCGAGTCGGCGGGGAACGGTCCGGGAGGGTCGAATTTTCGCATTTTTATCGAGCCGCAATCGGCGGGGCGGGCCAGGCGCTCAGGCGGCGGCGAAGAGCTCCTCCACATCCGCCTCGGTCAGCTTCAGCGCGCCGCCATGCTCCGCCTCCAGCACCGAGGCGATCAGGGCCCGCTTGCGGTCCTTCAGCACCTCCATCTTCTCCTCGATGGTGCCGAGGGTGATCAGCCGGTGCACGAAGACCTGCTTGTCCTGGCCGATCCGGTGGGCGCGGTCGGTCGCCTGGTCCTCCACCGCCGGGTTCCACCAGGGATCATAGTGCACGACGGTATCCGCCGCGGTCAGGTTCAGCCCGACGCCACCTGCCTTGAGGCTGATCAGGAAGACCGGCACCTCGCCGGCCTGGAAGCGGCGCACCGGCGTGGCGCGGTCCTTGGTCTCGCCGGTCAGCAGCACATAGGGGATCCCGGCCTTGCCCAGCGCCGCCTCGATCAGCGCCAGCATCGAGGTGAATTGGGAGAAGACCAGCACCCGCCGCCCCTCATCCAGCACGATGCCGAGCAGCTCGAGCAGCCGTTCCAGCTTGGCCGAGCCCGCCTTCTGCGCCGACTTCATCGCCAGCAGCCGCGGGTCGCAGCAGGCCTGGCGCAGCTTCAGCAGCGCATCCAGGATGATGATGCCTGACCGCGACAGGCCCTTCTCGGCGATCGCCTGCTTGACCCGGACATGCATCGACAGCCGGATCGCCTCGTAGACCGCGCGCTGCGCCGCCTCCATCTCCACCGGCTCGGTGATCTCGGTCTTTGGCGGCAGCTCGGTCGCCACCGCCTCCTTGGTCCGCCGCAGCAGGAAGGGCCGCACGCGCCGGTGCAGCGCCGCCTGCCGCTCCGCATCGCCATGCTTCTCGATCGGCGTGCGGTAGCGGCTGCGGAAGCTCCTGGCATTGCCGAGGAAGCCCGGGGCGAGGAAGTCGAACAGCGACCAGAGCTCCCCCAGATGATTCTGCAGCGGCGTGCCGGACAGGCAGAGCCGCTGCCCCGCCCGCAGCCGCAGCGCCTGCCGCGTGGTCTCGGCATTCGGGTTCTTGATGGTCTGCGCCTCGTCCAGCACCACCACATGCCAATCCTGCGCCGTCAGCACCTCCTGGTCCCGGGCCAGCAGCGGGTAGGTGGTCAGCACCAGGTCATGCGCCGCGATCTCGCCGAAGCGGCTCTTGCGGGCCGGCCCGTGCAGCGGCAGCACGCGCAGCATGGGCGCGAAGCGTTCCGTCTCCCGCAGCCAATTCGGCACCAGGCTGGTCGGGCAGACGATCAGCGCCGGCCGGTCCAGCCGCCCCGCCGCATGCTCGATGGCGAGATGCGCCAGGGTCTGCACCGTCTTACCGAGGCCCATATCATCCGCCAGCACCCCGCCGAGGCCGGCGCTGCGCAGGAATTGCAGCCAGGCCACGCCCTGCGCCTGATAGGGGCGCAGTGCACCGGTGAAGCCCTCGGGCAGCGCGACGGGCGGGATTGATCCCTCGGCCGCCCGGAGCTGGGCGCCGAGGGCGCGCAGCGCCTCGCCGCCCTGCCAGGTGATGCCGGAGCCTGCCTCGATCCCGGCCAGCGCGGCCGCGTCCATGCGGGTGAAGCCGACCCGCCCCGCCTCCATGTCGAGCGCGCCACCCTCGAACAGCTCGACCAGGGAGCGCAGGATCGGCAGGACCTGCTCCCGCGGCAGGGAAAGCAGCCGGCCATCCGGCAGCGGCAGCAGCACCGGCCCCTCGCCGAGCTCGCCGGGATCCTCGCCGGCGGCGATCAGCTCGAGCAGGACCGGGATGAGGTCGACCCGCTCGCCGCCCACCGTCACGCCGAGATGCAGGTCCAGCCAGTCGATGCCGGAGCCTTCTTCGAGCCGCGCCTCCAGCGGCCCGTCCGGCTCGACCAGGCGGATCGGGAAATCGGCGGCGACCTCCACCTCCCAGCCATCCGTCCGCAGCGCCGGAAGCTCTTCCTGCAGCACGAAGAGCCAGTCAGGATCCTCCTCCGTCTCCTCGTCCAGCAGGAAGGCGTCGGTGCCGACCTGCAGGCCGAATGGCATGGCCCGGCGCGCGGCAATGAAGCCGATGCCCTGCAGCCGCGTCACCGCCGCACGCTCCGCCGCCGCGTCGCGTTCCACGCGATAGAGTTGGCCGCCGCGCGCGATGACCTCGTCGCCGGGGAGCGGCGTGACGAAGCCGGCATGGGCCAAGCCGGCCTGCGTCTCATGGGGCACCAGCACCGGTCCGTAGCGGAAGCCGAGCTGGGCGATCGGCAGGGTCAGGTCTTCCTGGAGGGAGACCGGGCCGAAGCGCCGCATGGCATAGGCCGGCAGCAGCCGGGCGGCGGTCAGCCGCAGCCGCGGCACCGGCGGGCCGGACAGTATCTCCGGCGGCTCGAGCACCGCCGGCTTGGCCAGCGCCGCCGCCGGAAGCCGCTGCTCCAGCGCGGCCGCGACCAGCGGCGCCGCCTCGGCCGGGATCGGCGGGGCGAGCAGCAGCCGGCCCGCGACATGCGCCGGCACGCCGAGATCGATCGGGCCCAGCACGCCGCCGGCGGGGTCGGCATACCAGGGGGTCGGCAGGACGAGGCCGAGCAGCCCTTCCTCAAGCTCCAGGACCGGGCGCTGGCGCCCATCGGGCTCCAGCCGCCAGGCGAGCCGACCCGGCCGCAGCGGCCCCTCCTGCAACTGTGGCCCGTCCAGCGCGGCCCAGCGGCCGCGGCCGGTGGCGATGATCCGGCGCAGCAGCTCGGGCGGGTCCTCGTCCCGGAGGATCCCTTCATACGCGTGGCGCAGCAGGTCGACCCGCCGCAGGATCACCCGGTCGGAGGGGCGCAGGTAGCGCGCCGTGCCCGCCTGCGCATGGACACCCTTGCCGGGGCCGTGGCTGCCATCCTTCCGCAGGGTGACCATGAAAGCCGAGACCCTGAGTGTGGGGGGGCCAGCCGGCCGGGCCAGGGGCTCGACGACATAGACGACGCGCTGCCGGATCTCCGCGGGATAGGCCTCCGGGTCCGCCTCACCGAGGGCGGCGAGCTGGCGCAGCCAGTCAGCGATATCGGGCGGCATCGTCGGCCCTGCTGGAGCCAGGCTGGGCGTGGGCGGCGGGGCGGGCAGCGGCGCATCGCGACGCGCGTGGTGGGCAGCGAAAAGCGTCGCGGCGACATGCTTGCAGTCGAGGCCGACGGGGCAGCTGCAGACACCCCGGAATGCGGTGCTGCCGTCATCCTGCGGCTGCAGGGTGATGCGCACGCCATAGGGCCGCATCGCTGTGCCCTTCACCTCCGCCATGATCAGGTGCCCATCGGCGGAGCGGGAAAGCTTGCGAACCGCACCGCGCCTCGCATAGGTACGGCCGGCCTCTACTGAATTGCGAGACAGGCTGCGGAGCATTGCCGCGTCATCGGGCAAGCCGGGCTGGCTGGGCATGGACATCGCCGGCATCCTGGCGCCGCCGCCGCGTAAAGGCCATGCTCACCCCACGGCAACATCGCGCGGGGGCGGTGCCCGCAGGTCGGCGATGGCTCCGTACCGCCGGACAGGCTGGTCCGGGCGTGTCGGTACTGCTGCATCAAAACGGGCGGGGCGGATATGGCGGGATTGGGCGCCTTGCGGCGAGCCTCGCCTCATTGCTGTGAGTCGGCGTCATCCGCCATGAGATGCTGGCGGCGAAGGCGAACCGCTGCTGCGACACCGCAGCGCCGGCCTTCGCGTGACAACGACATCGGCGACGGCATTGTGGCCCTGCCCCGGTCTCGCGGGCATCTGAGATAGGCTTGGTGTCCGTCCGGGAACAATGAGCCCGTTGCAGTTACTTGTACGTGCGAGTCCCGTTTTTCATATTGGAATCGATCTACTACGGGCCAGAGCTGGACCGGTGGGGCTGTGGTCGCCATTGCCCTGCTGCGATAGTTATTTGATTTGAAATGGATTTTTCCGTTATCGACACTAATGGCGTTGGTGTAAATCCGCTCTAGCATACCGCAAACCATCGACCCATCGCCATTGCGGCAGAGCCAACTAACCCGCGGGAAAGGCAGAGAACGCGTGTTAGTGTAGGACACCAGCAGGCCCCTGCGGCGCCAAGGACGGTGCCAGTCCCTCCCCGGCGTCGAAAGACTGCAGCCATCAACGCTAGTTATCTCCAGATCGCCTTGCGCGCTGGCCTGAACTCGGAGCATCAGCGACAGCGATTTGAAGGGAGACAAGAGTCCATCTGGGATCATATGGTTTTCAGACATAGCCTGCGGAGGGGCCGTCGGGCTGGCCTACTCCCGACACAGCACGTAGAGCGCGCGATGGATCCGATCGAGCGTCCGGTCTTCGTTCCAGTGCGGCCCACTGGCAGCCAGTGCTCAGGATGTACATCACCCCGTCCAACATCGCGAGCACGTCGACCGTCCGCTTGTTGCCGTCGCGCTTGGTGGGTGGGCTCAGCAGGGCGATGATCGACCATTCTTCGTCGGTCAAATCACTCGGCTGGCGCAGCTTGCTGCGGTCGTAGATCGACCGCTTCTCGCGGCGTCCACATGAACGCCCTCCTCCCCGGTCGGCCATCATGGGCCAATCATAAATAATTTACATAAATAATAGTTCTTCATGATGAAAATTAAGAAAATATTTATGCGAATTATATTTCCCGAGCTATAAAAGAAAAATAATTACATAATTAATATTATGTAATTCTGATAAAATAAATATTTAATTTTATATTGTTTTTAAATTTTTTATTTCTGAATTAATTGCGCCACAATCTAAAATATAGAATTTATCAATATTTTTTGAATTATTCCACTTAAATTCCTGCGTTCGCCCTGGTATCTTTGCATACACACAGGGAAACGCTAAAAATTCTCAACTTTCTGTTGATGCTGGGCGTGGTAAGAAAAGCTACCGGGTGAGGTGGCTTCCGGGTTACTTCATCGGCTGCGTATCGGTAGCAATGGGGCTGTATCAAGCGCACCGCTCTCCCCATTTCCTACGTCGGGTCGATTTGCGTTACCCTTCTTGCAATAGTTTGAGAGTTGTCTCTTGCACCTCAGTCCTGAAGAAATCGCAGCCGCCGAGGCCTGCGGCGTCAACTTTCTCCCCGCTTCCGCTGCGCAGGTCCAGCGCCTGTCGATGCAGCGCAAGGTCTTCTACCGGGCCGGCGCGCCGATCCTGGCAACCCGGGGCGACGGCCTGTTCGAAACTGTCGGCACGCTGCAGCAGTTGATCGAGGAAGGCCGCCAGCAACAGCGCGATCTGTCGCAATGGCTGGAAGCGGCAAAGCCGGAATCGACGGCGAAAACGGTGGTGGAAGTAGGGGGGCCTGCTGCATTGCCGGAGACGGCAGAGGCAGCGCCAGTGCCGGCACCGCTGGAACCTACCCCCTTGCTTGAAGCGGAACCCGTTATTGCCAAGGCGGCGCCCCCACCGAAGCGGCCGCGGCAGAAGCGGCCGCGTCTCGAACCGGCGGTCCCCGAACTGCTTCCCTTTGATGTCGCCGCTCCGGAATTGCCGGCCGAAGGGCCCGTGGTCGCGGCTGCGGCTACAGGTGCTGCCGAGCCTTTGTGGGAGGCGGAGGAGACAGAAACGGTGATCACCCCCTTGTCGCCTGTCCCGGCACGCGCTTTCGGGCGAAGTGCGGCGCGGGAGCCGGCGGCCGTAGCGGAAACACCGGGCCAGGATCGTGGCAAGCGTTGGTTGATGGCAGGCGCGGCGCGGCGCGGGCGCGCCGGCAAGCACTGGAGCACCCGGCAGCGCTAGAGCGGGCTCACCGAAGCTGAAACCGCTCTAGCTACATTTTTGCGAGCAAATTCATCGCCCTGGAACCGCTACGCGTTTCCAGTCATGGCGATTTTGCTTTAGCAGGCTGCCGGAGGAAGTTCTTTCCCGACGTTCCCGACTCAACAAAAATAAGGTGTTAGGCAGTCCATCAAGACAGGATCTGCTATGTTGGCTTCCTGATAGCTATCCACTAGCTATCAGCTTTCCGTTCGTTCCAGTTCGCGTGCAAGGGCCGTGACGGCGCGGGCGAAGACCTCACCCAGCACCCAACCCTCCGCATCGGCGATGGCATAGAAGGCCTCAGCATCCTGGGCCCGTACCTTCAGGTTCAACTGCTGGTTCCGGCCGGTGCGATGGCGGCGCTGCTCGCGTCGCGCCTCCGATGGCGCCGCAAGCGCTGGGAACTGGGCCGATACCTCGGGCGGTATCGGCCCGCGACTGCGGAAGCCGGCTTCCTCGGCCACCGCTTTCACCTGCTCGGCCTGGACCGGCGGCTTGGGTGCGAAGCCGCTGATATCGAGGTCGTCCTCGAAGACCCCGGCCCGGTTGCTGCCCCGCTTGTCGTTCATGCGGCCTCCGCTGGCTGGGCTTGGCGCAGCCTCGCCACCACCTCGGCGGCGAAGGCCTTGGCATTCTTCATCGCCCCATCCAGCCCGCCAACCTGGCCGGCCTTGAGGCCGTCGATCGTCCCACCGAAGCTGAAGATGGCTCGGAAGGCCTCGCGTTCCTGCATCTGGACCTGCAGCGAGGGCACGCCATGCGCCTCAAACTCGCTGCGGATGTGCTGCAGCGTGCGCGGCTTGATGGCGGCGCTGGTCCGGGTGAACAGCACGGCATGCGGGATCCGCCGGGCAAAGGCCCTTTCTTGCTGACGGATCAGTCGGACCGCCTTGGCCGCTTCAGCCGCGTCGAGCTGGCTGCCCTGGGAGGGGATGATGACCAGATCGGCCCGGCTGATCGCATAGGCGACGGTCATGCTGGCAGTGCCTTCCAGATCGACGATCACGAAGGGGACGCGGGCAGCGGCGGCCTCGATCGCGTCGATGACAGTCTCCTCGGTGACATCGGCGACGACCTCCAGCCCCTCCGGCCGGCCGGGACGGCGGGCCCAGGTGGAGACGGGACGGTTCGGGTCGGCATCGATCATGGTGACGGCGGCACCACGGCGGGCGAGTTCGCAGGCCAGGACGACGGCGGAGGTGGATTTGCCGGCGCCCCCCTTGGGGCTGGCGAAGACGATGGTGGGCATCGGGAGGGCCTCCCCGGCGGGCGAGACACAGGGATAGCAGAAGGCTATCCGATGGAAAATGGATAGCTACCAGATATCCATTATTTGGTTCCAGATAGCTACCTGGTAGCCACTCCTCTGCGGCCAGAGCCGGGGCCAAGGGGCGCGAAAAGGGCCGCCCGAGTCGCGGCCGGGCGCCGTAAACTTATCCCGTGGGGTTAACCAGCCAGGCCCGAACCGCGAATGACTTATCCACATCGCGGGCGAACCATCCCGTGGGGTTAACCAGCCGGCCCGCCGCCGGATCGCCCCGCGACTCGGAAGAAATGCGAGTCGTCCCGTGGGGTTAACCAGCCGATTCTAGTAGTAAGTAAAAAAACCTTTCTAGTAGTTCGGCTGGTTAACCCCACACTTGACCCGGCGGCAGCCGCCATGCTTTCCATTCCCCCATCGAGGTTGACTGCGCTGGGGATTGGCTCATGGGGGAAGTCCATCAGCTCATCCTGGCGCATGGACGGGACAAGGCGCGGGACATGGTCCCGGTCTCTCAGCGCCGCCTGGTCGATGTCGCCGCCGAGGTGATGGCGGAGGATGCCCAGAGCCTCGGCATCACCTATTCCGGCTGGTGCCTGACCGCCCTGCCGCACAAGCGCCTGCCCGACGACCAGGCCTGGAGCCGGAGCGGCTACCGCTGCACCCTGCTGGTGGAGCCTGGACGGCTGCAGATCGGCCGCGGCCGCCCAATGCTGTTCGGCGTGCCCTATGGCGCGCGGGCCCGGTTGATCCTGCTCTACCTGCAGACCGAGGCGGTGCGGCGCGAGAGCCGAGAGGTCTCGCTTGGCCGCAGCATGCGCGACTGGATGACCCGGATGGGGCTTTCGGTGGGCGGCGAGACGGCGCGCGGCCTGCGCGACCAGGCGCACCGGATCGCCGCCTCCTCGATCAAGTTCTTCTGGGAGAGCCAGGCCGAGGAAGCCACCAGCATGGCCCGCGGCAATATCGTCGAGCAGGGCCTGTTCTTCGGCGATGTCGCCCGGGCGGGGGAGGCCTCACTCTTCGAGGACCGGGTGGTCCTCGGCGAAATGTTCTACCGCGAGATCATGGAGCACGGCGTCCCGCTGCTGGACCGGGCGATCCGCGAGCTGCGCGA
>JAIXSR010000153.1 GCA_027484605.1 Hyphomicrobiales bacterium
GGATCCTCAGCCGGGAATCGAGGTCGAACGCGTGCAGGAGAACCACCAGACGGCACTTGCTGCCTGCATCTCGTGAAGGCAGCCATCCCGCCGGTTGTCCTTGCCGTTGCTCTGGAAGCCGCCCGCCTGCTTGTGTAATGTCGAGCGTAGATCAACCACAGCCGGCCCGGAATGCGGGCTGGCATCGGTCTCAAGCACAGCATCACCCACCCCTAGGCGACGAGGAATTCCCGTGCTCACATTCTACTTCAATGGCTCGCCCAACCCGACCAAGGTTGCCTTGTTCCTCGAAGAGGCGGGGCTGCCTTATGATGCAAAGCCGATCGACACGCGCCGCGGCGACCAGTTCAAGCCCGAATTCCTCGCGATCAACCCCAATGGCAAGGTGCCGGCCATTGTCGACGGTGATGTGGTTGTTTTCGACAGCAACGCCATCCTGCTCTATCTCGCCGAGAAGACCGGCAAGTTCCTGCCGCCGGAAACCCCGGCCAATCGCGGGGCCCTGCTGTCATGGCTGATGTTCGTCGCGACCGGCGTCGGGCCGTTCTCGGGGCAGGCCGTGCATTTCAAGCATTTCGCACCTGAAAAACTGCCCTATGCCCACGAGCGTTACCAATATGAGGCCATGCGCCATTTCTCGGTGCTGGACCAGCATCTTGCCAAGCATCGCTACATGGTCGGCGACACCTACACCATTGTCGACATGGACATCTGGGGCTGGGCGCGCATGATTCCGTTCATTCTGGGTGACGATGCCTGGGCCAGATTGCCCAATCTGAAGCGGCTGTTCGATGAAATCGATGCGCGCCCCGCCGCCGCAGCCGCGAAAGGTCTGAAGGATCGGCATGCCTTCAAGGCCGAGATGGACGAGGAAGCCCGCAAGATCATGTTCAGGCATCTCGCGCATTGAGGCTCGGAAGGAAGCCGCTCAACCATCCTCGACGGGCTTCCACGGCACAGCGCCGGGTGGCAGGAGGGGGGCGAGCCGGTCGATCAGCAGCATCGCCAGGCTGACCACGGCGATTGTCGCGATGCCGATCGCGGAAGCCTCGGTGGTCTGCCCCGCTTCCTCCAGCCCATACATCACCACGCCGATGGTGCGGCTGCCTGCGCTCCAGAGCAGGGCAGAGACGGTCAGTTCCGTGAAGGCCATCAGGAAGATCATCAGAATGCCGGCGCCCATTGCCGGTGCGAGGGCCGGGGCCACCAGGTCGACGAGGCGCCGCCCGGCCCGGGCACCGCACAAGGCACCGGCCTCCTCGATCGATGGCGAGAGCATGGCCATCGTGGCGAGAGTCGGCTTCAGGGCCAGGGGCATGAAGCGGACCAGATAAGCCAGCAGGATGATCCACGGCGTCGCATAGAGGCTGATGCCTGCGATCGGCAGGGGCTTCAGGAAGACAAGGATCATGGCAATCGCCACCACGATGCCCGGCAGGGCATAGGGCAGGTCGACCAGCAGCAGGAGGGCGGGCCGCATCCTGCCGCCGTAGCGGAGCATTGCAAAAGCGAAGGGAATCGAGAGGAGGCCGAGCAGGAGCGCTGCCAGCCCGGCGAGCCTGAAGGAATTCAGGAAGGCTTCGCGCGTGGCCTGCTGGCGCAAGAGGACCTCGCCGAAGGCCTGCCAGGTCAGGGTATCCCGCGTCAGGGGAACGCCGTAGCTTGGCACCAGCGAGGCGGCCAGCAGGGACAGCACGGGAAGGACGAGGGCGATCAGGAGCAATGTCGCGCCCAGCGTGATCAGCGCCAGGGTCCCGGCCGGGCCCGGCTTCCAGAATGCCCGCAACGGGGCTTCCGCATCGGATAGGCTCGCATCGCGGTTCTGCAGTCGACCGGCAAGAAGGAGGATGATACCGGCGATGAGCATGGTCAGAAGGGCCAGTCCGGCGACGCCTGTCAGGACCGAGGGCCCGAAGCTGGTCAGTTCACGGTAGATCAGCGTCGGCAGGGTCAGGATGTTGATCGGCAGACCCAGCAGGGCGGGAATTCCGAAATTGCCGAAGGCGGCCACGAAGGCCAGCAGGCCCGCGGCGAGCCAATGCCCTGCAAGCAACGGGAAGAGAATATCCCGGCAGATGCGCCAGACCCTTGCCCCGTCCATCTGCGCGGCCTCGACAAGATGGTGCGGCACCTGGCGAAAGCCGGCCAGCAGGGTCAGCATGACGATCGGGGCATGATGGAGGCCGAGCACCAGCACGATTCCACCGAGGCTGACCAAGGGATTCGGGCTGCCCGGCGGCGGCGCGAGGCCGAGAGCCTGAAGCACCGGCGAGGCTGGCCCCAGCATTGTCTTGAAAGCGAGCGCCACGACATGCGGGGCGATCAGCATCGACAGGGTGAAAAGCAGGGCGAAGAGCCGCCGCCCCGGGATCCGGGCAATGCCGATGATCATGGCCGCGCCGCCGCCGATCACGAGCGACAGGAGCATTGCGCCGCCGCTGGTCACGAGGCTGTTGCCGACGGCGCGCAGCGTGCCGGGGCGCATCCACTCCCCGACAAGCGGGCCAAGGCCTGGTGCGCCCTCGATCGAAAGCGCGGCCGAGGCAAGAGCCACCAGGGGCAGGACAGTGACGAGGGCGATCCAGACGAGGACCGGCAGGAGGAGGCTGCGCCCTTCCTCCTCGAGGAAGGGGCGCCCTGTCGCGTGCGCCATTTCGCGTTACTGGCCGAAGATATCCGCGAAAGTCTTGCGGATCCGGATCTCGTCGGCCAGCGTTTTCGCAGGGTCGAACGGCATAAGGCGGATGCTCGCGCGATCCGGGAAGCCCGCCGGCACCGGAACATCCGGATGGGCGGCGAGATAGCCCTGGCGGGCCGCAAGCATCTGGCCATCGCGCGAGAGCAGGAAGTCGACAAAGGCCTTCGCCGCCTTTTCGTTCTTCGTCGTGGAAAGGATCGCGACCGGTTCGCTCACGGCCGAAACGCCTTCCTTCGGAAAGACAAACTCGACCGGCGCGCCCTTGGCCTTCTCGCGGATGGGCATGAAATCGACGATCATCCCGACGAGTTTCTCCCCGCCGGCAACCTGGCGCAGCACGTCGCCATTGGCGCCGCCGGCCAGCGCGCTGCTGGCCTTCAGCTGCTTGTAGAAGTCCCATCCTCCCGGGAGCGAGCCTGTCAGCGTGGCGGCATGGATCAGGGCAGCCCCGGAATTCAGCGGGCTCGGCATCACCAGCTGGCTCCGAAGCTCGGGACGCAGCAGGTCCTGCCAGCTTTCGGGCCGGAATGGAGCCTTCGTGTTGTAGATGATGCCCGTCGTGATCAGCTTGGTGGCAAACCAGAATTTGGCCGGGTCATGGATGCCGGCGGGATAGGCCGAAACATCGGCTGCCGGATGGCCCATCAGGCGGCCTTCCGCCTTGAGGCTTTCCATGGTGACGCTGTCCGCGATCAGCAGGATATCGGCCTGCGGCGCCCCTGCCTGGAACTCGGCCCGCAGCTTCGCCATCAGGCGCGGCGTGCCATCGCGGACAAAGGAAATCTCCACATCCGGATGCTTGGCCCGGAAGGCATCAATGGTCTGTTGTGCATCCTGGTTCGGCTGGCTCGTATAGAGCACCAGCTTGCCGCCCTGGGCGAGGGCAGCCGATACGGTCAGGGTCGCAGCAAGCAGACCGAGGGACAGAATCCGAGCCAACATCGAAGCCTCCTGAGTTAAGCCGGTCTCCCGACTGCCTCAGCATTGTTTCGGCTTGATGACAATGCCCGTGGACCTCACGCGGCTGCCGATGCCCGCAAGCCGATCAGGGTGGCCTTGCCGGCGAGCCGCCGGCCCGTTCCGGCATCGAACAGATGGATCGCATCTTCCGGCAGGGTGATGTGGAGGGCGCCTTCCGCCTCGATCTGCGCGGTGGGCTGGAGGACGGTGAATTCGGTTGCTCCCAAACGCGTGTGGATCAGCCGGCTCGAGCCCATATCCTCGGTGAACTCGACCTCGACCTGATGGGCTCCTTCGCTCCCCGGCCAGACGATCATGACATCTTCCGGCCGGATCCCGATCTCGACAGCCTGTCCGATCTCGGCGGCAAACCGCTCCGGATCGAGGCTGATCTCCGTTCCATCCGTCATTCTGGCCCGGTTCTTGGCGATCATTGTGGCTGGAAGCAGGTTCATGGCCGGCGCGCCCAGGAAAGCGGCGACGAAACGCGTCGCCGGCTCGGCATAGAGCAGCCGCGGCGGACCAGCCTGCTCGATCCGGCCCTGGTTCATGACCACGATCCGGTCGGCCAGCGACATCGCCTCGATCTGGTCATGGGTGACGAAGACCGAGGTCGCCTGCAAACGCTGGTGGAGTCGGCGGATCTCCAGGCGCATCTGGACACGCAGCTTGGCATCGAGGTTCGAGAGCGGCTCGTCGAACAGGAAGACCTTCGGCTCGCGGATCATGGCGCGGCCCATGGCGACCCGCTGGCGCTGCCCGCCCGACAATTCGCTCGGCCGCCGCGCGAGGAAGGCCTCCAGCCCGACAATCTGCGCGATCTCGGCCACGCGGCGATCGCGTTCGGCCTTGGGGAGCCCGGCGACCTTGAGCGCATAGCCGATGTTTTCCGCCACCGTCATGTGCGGGTAGAGGGCGTAGTTCTGGAACACCATGGCGCAGCCCCGTTCGCGCGGCTCGAGGGCATTGACCACTCGCCCGTCAATCGCGATCTCGCCCTGCGTGATGCCCTCCAGCCCGGCGATCATGCGCAACAGGGTGGACTTGCCACAGCCGGAAGGCCCGAGAATGACCAGGAACTCGCCATTGGCGATCTGGAGATCGACGCCATGGAGAACGGCCGTCTTGCCGTAGGACTTCTCGACGTTGCGGATCGCGATTTCAGCCATGGGAAGACCTCCGGTTGGGGTTTACTTGTCAGTGGCGACGAGGCCGCGCACGAAGGCGCCCTGCATGAAGATCACCACCAGCAACGGAGGCATCATCACAAGCAGCGTGGCGGCCATGGCCTCGTTCCAGACCGGCGGTTGGCCGAAAAGCGGGCCGGGGACGATTTTCTGCAACTGCATCGTTGCCGTGGCCATGCGGGCATCGGTCGTGATCAGCAGAGGCCAGAGATACTGGTTCCAGGCATAGACAAACATGATCGTGGCCAAAGCAGCCATGTTGTTGCGCGAGAGCGGGATGAGGTGTTCCCAGAAGAAGCGCAGCGGACCGGCCCCGTCCATGCGGGCAGCCTCGACCAGGGTGTCCGGGATGGTCAGGAAGAACTGGCGATAGAGGAAGGTTCCGGTTGCCGTGGCCACCAGCGGCAGGATCAGGCCAGTATAGGTGTTCAGCAGGTTGATCGGGGCAATGCCGAGTTCGAAGCCGAATAGCCAGACCAGCCAGCGCAACGGCTCGGCCACATCGGCAGCGACGGCATAGGTCGGGACGATGCGCACTTCCAGCGGCAGCATGAGCGTGATGAAGATCGCCCAGAAGATGAGCATGCGGGCGCGGTAGCGGAAGAAGACGATGGAGAAGGCCGTCAACGCGGCCAGCGTGATCTTCCCGATCGTGACACCCAGGGCGACGATGAGCGAGTTGATCATCTTGGCGCCGAAATCGGACTTGTTCCAGACTGTCGCATAGTTCTGGACGAGGTGGTCGCCCGGCCAGAGCGGCATGGGCACCCGGTTCACCGTGGGCAGATCATGCGTCGAGGCAATGAAGACCACATAGATCGGGAAGGCCGCGACGAGCAGGCCGGCAATCATCAGGAGATGCGTCACCGCGTTCAGCAGCGGAGCGCGTTCGATCATGCCGGCGTCACGCATAATGCACCCGTTTCTCGATATAGCGGAACTGGACGAAGGTCAGGCCGATGACCAGGAACATCAGCACGATCGATTGGGCAGCCGCCATCGAGTAATCGAGACCCTTGAACCCGTCCGAATAGATCTTGAAGACCATCAGATCCGTCGCCCGGGCCGGACCGCCGCCCGTCGTGATGTCGACGATGCCGAAACTGTCGACAAAGCTTTCGGTGATGTTGATGACCAGCAGGAAGAACAAGGTCGGCGCAAGCAGCGGGATCTGGATATCGCGGGCGCGGCGGAGCACGCCCGAGCCATCCATTGCAGCCGCCTCGATCAGACCGCGCGGGATGCTCTGCAGCGCGGCGAGAAAGAAGATGAAGTTATACGCCATCATCTTCCAGGAATTGGCGATCACGATGAGGAGCATCGCATCCCACCCCTTGAGGGCGGGGTTCCAGAGATTGGGCGCAAGCTGGTTGATGGCCGAGACGAAGCCGGCATCCGGCGCGAAGATGAAGCGGAACGCGAGCCCTACCGCGGGTGCGGCGATCGCATAGGGCCAGAAATAAACGAAGCGGTAGGCCTTGTGCCCCGCAAGCTGCCTGTCGATCATCAGCGCGAGAAGCAGGGCCATGCCGATCGACAGGGCCGTCGAGAGGATCGCGAAGACAATCGATACCTGGACCGAGTTCCAGTACACGGCATCCGAGAAAATCTGCTGGAAATTCTGCCATCCCACCCATTGGTTGGTGCCGCCGAAGGGTGGCTGTGTCGAGAAGGCCCAGTAAAGGGCCTGCACGGTCGGCCAGTAGAAGAAGACAATGACGAGCAGGATCTGCGGCGCCACAAGCGCACCGGCGAGCCAGAGATTGCTGAAGGTGGCGCGCCTGTCCATGCGGCTTCCCCGAAACGAGATGTCCCGGGCCGGATGGCCCGGGACCATTGTGCTTTTGACAGCGATCAGGGCAGCTGCTTGCCCTTGAAGGTCTGCTCGAAGCGGCGAAGGATCTGGTTCGAGCGGGAAGCCGCGTCATCGAGCGCGGTCTGCACGTCCTTCTTGCCGGTGAAGGCGGCCTCGAGTTCCGAGCGGATTTCAGCGCGGATCTGGGTGAAGTTGCCGAGGCGGATGCCGCGCGACACGGCCGTCGGCGGCGTGAAGGTCAGCGACTCGATCGCGATCTCGCGGCCCTGGCGCTTCGGATCGGCATAGAAACCCGCATCCACCATGGCCTTGTAGCCGGTATTCGTCACCGGGATGTAGCCGGTCACATCGGCGAACCACTGTTCTTCCTTCGGCTGCAGGAGGAACTGGATATAGGCCGCAGCCGCTTCATATTCCGGCTTCGACTTGCCCTGAAGGACCCAGAGCGAGGCGCCGCCGACGAGGCTGTTGTGCCGCTTGAAGTCCTTGTAGACCGGGAGCTTGGTGACGCCCCAGTTCAGGCCCGGCTTGGCAGTCGAGCCGACGACGCCATGGTTGGCGACGGAGCTCAGCATCGACGCGCAGGTGCCATCGGTGAAGGCCTGGAGGATGGTCTTGCCGGTCTGGGCGGTCTGGATCCGTGCGACGCCTTCGTCGAGCAGCTTCTTCCAGTCCTTCATGTAATCGGCGAACTTGGTCTTGTTGAACATGACTTCGGCATCGAGGCCGTCATAGCCGTTGTTCTTAGTCGCGATCGGCAGGTTATGGATCGCGGAGAACTGTTCCAGCGGCATCCAGGTATCGTAATCGAAGGCGAAGCCGCATTCGACGCCCGCCTTCTTCATGGCGCGGATATCGTCCCACCATTCCTCGATCGTTTCGGGACCCTTGGTCTTGCCGATCTTCGCCCAGGCATCCTTGTTCCAGTAGAGCAGGGCGGTCGAGGAATTGTAGGGGAACGACCACATCTGGCCCTTCGACGTCGCATAATAGTTCGAGATGCCGGGGAAATAGCCCGACCAGTCGATCTTCATGTCGAAGTCCTTCGCGAGATCCGGCGCATTGTAGGTCGCGCCGGAAAGCATGAAGTTGACGGTTCCGGCATCGTAGATCTGGACGAGTGTCGGATGCTGCTTCGAACGATACGCGGCAATCGTGTTCTGCTCGGCCTTGTCATAGCCGCCCTGGCCGACGCACTTGGCTTCGTACTTGGTCTGGCTGTCATTGAAGCGCTTGCAATGCTCTTCCATGATTTCGCCAAGCCGGCCGGTCAGGCCATACCAGAACTCGAACTGGATGCGCTGCTGGGCCTGGGCCGGAACGGCGAGGCCAAGGGAGGTGGCCGCAAGCGCTGCGGCGGCGAGAATGCGTTTGGACATCGGCTTCCCCGTGATGTGGCCGCCTTGCAGGCGGCTGCCACCGGTCATCGCGTCGATGCCGGCTCAGGGAACCCGCTATCGGGTTGCGATGACATGCCGGTGATGTCCTGATGTCACTTTGGCGTCGTGCCGGCTAAGCCAGCCGGTCCTGTCAGAGGAGCCGCTTGCGGATCCGGTTTGATACCTGCTCGACAAGGACGACCAGCACGAATACGGCGATGATGATCGTGGCGGCAGTGTCGTAGTCGAAAAGGTCGAAGGCGACCTTGAGCTCGACACCGATGCCGCCGGCCCCGACGAGCCCGAGGATCACCGATCCGCGCACCGCCTTCTCGAGGCTGAACAGCGACGTGGCGATGAAGGAGGGCAGGGCCTGGGGCACGACCGACGAGAAGATCAGCCCCGCACGCGTGGCGCCCATGGCGGCGAGTGCTTCCTGCGGGCCCTTGTCGACCTCCTCCATTGCCTCGGCGAAGAAACGCCCGGCAAAGCCGATCTTGTCGACCATGATGGCCATCACGCCGGCCGCGGGGCCGAGCCCGACCGCGATGACGAAGAGCAGCGCCCAGACAAGATCCGGGACCGTCCGGAACAGGGCAATGAGGCCACGCGACAGGTGCTTGACGACGGGATGCGGCGAGAGACCGTCCGCCGCGAGGATCGCAAGCGGGAAGGCCAGGATAAGCCCGAGCACGCATCCCACAAGCGCCATCTGGAAGGTGATGAGGAGCGAACGCAGGATCTGCGGCAGGCGTTCGAGGTCCGGCGGGAACATCCGTTCGATAATGGACCCGAGCGCCGGAATGCCGCGCTGCATCCGCTCCCAGGACAGGCCGACATTCGAAAAGGACCAGAACAGGAAAGCCAGGGCCAGCACGCTGATCACGAAGGTCAGGGCATTCGGCCGGTCCCATCGCGGGATGGCCACAGCCATCGGCGTCGCATTCATGCGTCCTGTTCCCGTCCGGTGAAGAAATGCCTCAGATGGCGCGGGTCGGCGAGGCGGGATGGCTTGTCCAGCGTGATCCGCCCATCCGCCAGCCCGACGATCCGGTCGGAATAGCGCAGCGTGTGTTCGAGCCGGTGCGAGATCACGATCAGCGTCAGGCCCTTGTCCTTGGCGAGGCGGTACAGCAGGTCCATGATCTCCTCCCCGGAACGGGGATCGAGACTGGCATCCGGCTCGTCGGCCAGGATGAATTCCGGACGCTGCATCAGCATCCGCGCAATGGCGACACGCTGGGACTGGCCACCTGACAGTGAATCCGCGCGCTGGAGCGCCCGATCCGCGAGGCCGACTTCAGCCAGGCAGGCGAGCGCTTCCTGGCGGTCCGGGGCCGCAGCCAATGACTGCAGCCATGTCCCGGGCCCGCTCTTCCGGGCCTGGACGCCATGGAGCACATTGCTGAGGGCAGAGAGCCGCCCGACAAGGTTATGCCGCTGGAAGACGATGCCGACACGCCGCCGGAACGCACGCAATGCGCCGGGAGCCAGCTCCGTCACCGGTTCCCCCAGCAGGGTCATCCGGCCGGCATCCGGCTCGATCAGCCGCACCAGCATCCGCAACATGGTCGACTTGCCGGCGCCGTTGGCGCCGATCAGCGCGACGGCCGTTCCCGGCTCGACGTCGAGATCCAGCCCGTCGAGGATGGTCCTGGCACCGAACGCCTTGCGAAGACCCTGGATCCGCAGCGCAGGCTGAAAAGCTTCGGCCAGGGTCTCCTCAGGCAAGGCAAGGGCCAGCGCCATGGTTCAGCCGCCGATGAACTTGGTGAATTCGCGAACGCCGATATTGACGAACATCCGGCGGACCGAATCGTAATCCTTGTCCTGAACCTCCCAGAGGAACTTGCCGCCAATGAACTTGGCGTTTTCCTTGGTGGTGGTGACCGCGCCCAGCAGGCTGTCGCCATGATCGCGGAAGGCCGTCCGGAATTTCGCGACCGTTTCCGGCTTGACCTTTGGCGAGACCACGATGAGGTCGTTCGGCAGGCTGGCGCCGTCGCCCAGCGTGCGGAAGCCCTGGTTCGGGAAGGCCTTGCGGACGCGCTCCAGATGCGTCTGGTTCATGCCGATGGCCGCGATGTCATTGCGCAGCAGCGCCTCGGCCGCGACATTGAGCTTCAGGAAAACCGCCTCGTAATCCTTGCCGTAGCCGAGGCCCCCATCGGCGAGGATGGTCGCCGGCGCGAGGTGCTGGGAGGTCGAGCCGATCTCGCCGAAGGAGATCTTCTTGCCCTTGAGATCGGCGAGGGTCTTGATCGGGCTGTTCTCCGGCACCACGATCGAGGCGCGGTAATTGGGGCGCTCCCAGACAACAACCGGCTGCGCCTTCAGGCGGGCATTGAACACGACATACTCGGCCGGGCCGGTCAGGACGAAATCCACCTGGTCCGCCGCCATGGCCTCGACAGCGGCCGTCCGGCCGGAAACGGCGAAGAAATCGACCTTGAGGCCGGAGACCTTCTCGAAGGCTTCCTTGAACGGCCCGAATTCGCGCTGCAGGCTCTCGAGACCGTCAATGTCGGTCACGGCGAAGCGGATCTTGTCCTGCGCCAGAGCCGGGAGGCCGGGCACCATGGCAGCAGCGACAAGGAACAAACGGCGCGAAATCATGGGGGCCCTCCTGCATTTTCCGAATTGATAATCAGGAGCGCCTAGCGCGGGGGCACGACATTATGATGACACCCGCCCGCAGGCCGGCCTTGGCATCCCGCCTTGAAGCGCCCCGCTGGTACCGGGAAAGGTCCGGTGATCATCAGTCTGTCATGGAGAGGCGCCACCGAATGCCGGCCAACCCTCGGAGGAATCGCCATGACGCTGCCTGCTAACCCCTCGCCGGACCTGCCCCTTCTGGGGGCCGCTCTCAACCGCCGCTCGCTGGCTCTCCATCGGGACTGGATTCTCGAAGCGCATCGGGATCTGGAGATCCAGGATTTCATCGATGCCGCTATCCTTGACGGCGATTCGGATGCCGTCGCGGACGAGATTGCGGGCCTGCTCGACGGTTATCGCGGCCGCCTCGGTCTTCACGGCCCGTTCTGGGGCTTCCGGATCTCGACCGAGGACCCGCTGGTCCGGGCGGTGGTCCAGAAGCGGTTCCTCCAGGCTTTGGTCATCGCGGAGAGGCTCGGAGCCACGCAGATGGTGATCCACTCGCCCTTTACCACCTGGGATTTCAACAACCTCGATGCCTTTCCTGGCGCCGAGGCGAAGCTTGTCGAGCGGGTTTGCGAATGCCTTGCTCCGGTCATTGTCCGCGCGCGGGACATTGGCTGCGAACTCGTGATCGAGAATATCGAGGATAAGGATCCGGATGCCCGCGTGCGCCTGGCGCATGCCCTGGGCGAGCCCGTCCGCGTGTCGATCGATACCGGCCATGCCCATTATGCCCATGTCTCGACAGGTGCGCCGCCGGTCGATGTCTATGTGCACAAGGCAGGCGCCGCGCTTTCCCATATTCATTTGCAGGACATGGACGGCTATGCCGACCGCCACTGGCATCCGGGCGAGGGCACTGTCAACTGGCCAGCTGTCTTCCGGGCGATCGCGTCCTTGCCCCATTCTCCCCGCCTCATTCTCGAGGTGAAGGATCAGCCGAACCTGCGGAAGGGCGCGGATCATCTCATCGGTCTGGGCCTGGCCCGATAGGCTGACCGTCCGCAGAGGCAGAGCTCGAACCGCGCTTTTTCTCTGGTTCGGCCCGGCACCCCGCCGGAAGACATCGTCGCTCTATGGCGCTGGCCGGCCGATCGCTGTCCACACCGCTTCGGCGGTATGGGTCAGCCGGCCGGCCGGGATCTGGGGGGCAATTCCGCGCACGTTCCGTTCCCAACGGTGTGCAGCCGGAAATAACTCCAAACAGGATTGGATTGTCATGCGCCAGCATGACAAAAGCGAACGGTGAATCTCGCAAACATCTCATGAATCCCGTGAAATCGGGTTCATGTCCACCAGAGGCAACCATGCGCATTGTCGATATCCGAGAAGTCACCAAGCCGATCGCCTCGCCGATCCGCAATGCCTATATCGATTTCTCGAAAATGACCGCGAGCCTCGTTGCGGTCGTCACCGATGTTATGCGGGATGGTCGCCGCGTGGTGGGCTACGGTTTCAATTCCAACGGTCGCTATGGCCAGGGCGGCCTGATTCGCGAGCGCTTCCGCGATCGCGTGCTCGAAGCGGCGCCGGAAAGCCTCATCGACGAGGCCGGCGACAATCTCTGCCCGCACCGGATCTGGGTAGCGATGATGAAGAACGAGAAACCCGGCGGGCATGGCGAGCGTTCTGTCGCGGTCGGCACGATCGACATGGCGGTCTGGGATGCCGTCGCCAAGATCGCCGGCAAGCCCCTGTTCCGACTGCTCGCGGAGCGCAAAGGCCGTGAGGCCGATCCGCGCGTCTTCGTCTATGCCGCCGGCGGCTATTACTATCCGGGCAAGGATGATACCGCCCTCTGCGCCGAGATGCGCTCCTATCTCGACCGCGGCTACAATGTCGTGAAGATGAAGATCGGCGGTGCTTCGCTGGCCGAGGACCAGCGCCGGATCGAGGCTGTGCTGAAGGAAATCGGCAGCGAGGCCCGGCTTGCGGTGGATGCCAATGGCCGCTTCGATCTCGAGACGGCAATCGCTTACGCCAGGATGCTGCGGCAATACCCGCTCTTCTGGTACGAGGAAATCGGCGATCCTCTCGACTTCAAGCTGCAGGCTGCGATGAACGCCTTCTATCCCGGCCCGATGGCGACCGGCGAGAACCTGTTCTCGCATCAGGATGCGCGGAACCTCATCCGCTACGGGAACATGCGCCCGGACCGGGATTGGCTGCAATTCGACTGTGCGCTGTCCTATGGCCTCGTCGAATATCTGCGCACGCTGGACATGCTCGAGGAATATGGCTGGTCGCCGTCGCGTTGCATCCCGCATGGCGGGCACCAGATGTCGCTGAACATCGCCGCAGGGCTCGGGCTTGGCGGTAACGAGAGCTATCCGGATCTTTTCCAGCCCTATGGCGGCTTCCCCGACGGGGTGAGGGTGATTGACGGGCACATCACCATGCCTGAATTGCCCGGGATCGGCTTCGAGGGGAAATCGGACCTGATCACCGTCATGCGGGATCTGGCGGAGTAGTCGCCACGGTGCTGCTCCCCTCACCGGATTCCAGGTTAGCGCCTGGTCCCGGGATCCCTTCGCGCGTGGCTAGTCCTTCATCGGTCCGGGAACCCGTGCTGCGGATTTTTCCCGGCTCGCTGACCCCATCGGTGAAAGGCTCCCGCTGACGGGGGAACACACCGACTTCGCTTGGCATGGCACCGTGCACGGCGCCTGCCTTTCCGGTCGCCGTCTTTTCAGAATCGGCGCGAGATCGCCCATTGGGCGGTTAGGCTGGGATGGCTGGGATAGTTGATGAGGCCGAAGATCGTATCCAGCCTATAGATCTTGCTGGCTGCGAGTTCCCACGTCAGGTCAAGGCCTTCGAGCGGAGTCCAGACAACATTGAGGGCGGCGCGCCCGACCTGGATCCGGCCGCGCCCAGGACCTTCGGGAATGCGCAGATCGGCGATGGTTGCGAAAGCATTGGAGCGCCATGTCGGCGACCAGCCATGGCTGTAGGCCGCGGCGGCGGTCCAGCCCCGCATCGTCTCCATCAGGAAAACCGGGCCACCGCGCGGGAGGGTGAAGCGCAGCAACCCGCCGGGCTGCGCAATGCCGAGATAGCCGGGGGCTGTGTCGGCATAGGCGGCCTGTATGGTCCAGTAATCGCCGTAGGTGAAAAAGGGCACGTCGCGCCGGATGCCGAGGATGGCAGCATAGCCAAGGCGGCGGATCGGCGTGGCGAGCGCGAGGTTGAGTTCGTGCAGCGCGCCCGCAGCATGCACCGTCAGGCCCTCGCCCTCATATCTCCAGCGCATCACGAGGTCAGGCAGCGACTTTCCGGAATAGCCGGTGCTGCCCATCTGGCGCGCCTGCTGGTCCTCGAGCGAGACCAGCAGCGTGCTGGCCGGGCCGGTGCGCAGGGCCACGGATGCCAGCGGCGTGCTGGCGGATGGCGCGGTGGCGCGGAAGCCGAATTCATCGCCGGACCAGAAGTCGAAACTCGAACCCTTCAAGCCCCATGTGAAGGCGCCGAGGCTCATCCAGGCCGTGCCGAGCGCGCTGCCGGTCGTGCCGGACGAGGCGCTCCACTCCACCTCGAACGCGGCCCGGAAGCGCCCGAATTCGGTATCCTCCAGCATCTGGAGGCCAAGCGTCGCCTTCGATTCCTTCTGGACCTTGTCGCGCTGGATGCCCGAAAACCGGCCAGTCGGGCCCGTACCATCGGTGTGGGCTGAGGAATAGGCAAAGCTGCCGCTAATCTTGTAGCAGGGCCCGCTCTGGCCGCCGGCACGAGGCGTCAGGGCGATGAAGCCACGAACCGGCGGATCGGAATCCTCCGCATCGTCCTCGCTTTCATCGCCATCCTCGTCGTCGTCCTCGTCCGCCTTGGCCTTGCCGGCTTCCGCCATTGTGGCAGGCATGGGCAGGAGGCGCGACAGATCGATCCCGGCAAAGACCGGCAGCGGCAGGGCCGAATCGGCATCGGGGGTGAAACGGCATTGAGCAAGGGATGGCACGGTGGCCGTGCGGGCCCCCAGCGGCTGACGCGTCTGCGCAACGGCCGGCTCTGCGCCGACACCGGTCAGGGTGAGCACAATAGCGCCGATAGCCGGCATTGTGCCGGAACGAACCCGCAGACCCCAGAACAAGCCGCCACTCCCCTTGCGTTTTCTTGCGCAATTCCGCCTGTTGAACAAGCTCGGGTTCTGTATCGCCAGAGATGTGCGCCCAGACGAGTCCAATCGCCAATACAGGCAAAACAGGCTGGATCACGGGTGAGGGAAGCTCCGGCTACGTCTTGACGCGCCGGCTACCCTTCTCGAATGTCTCGTGTACACACTAATCAATCAAGCTGACGCCGATCAAGGATGGGTGATGAAGGGCAATCGTCTCGATGGATTTCGGGTCTTCGCGGCGGGCCGCCGTCCCGCGATTGACGGAAGGCGGCCTCGGTGAGTGCATTCCCCAACGCCGAAACGCGATCATTGCGCGCGGACCTCCACGAACTCGAGCGCTTCTGCATCGAGGCGCTCTCGGCCGCAGGGGCCGATGCCGGAAGCGCCAGTTCGGCAGCCCGCGCGATGGTACACGGCGCCCGCCTGGGCATCGACAGCCACGGTGTCCGGCTGTTGCCGCATTATGTCCGGGCGATCGAAGGCGGGCGTGTCAAGGGCAAGCCAGTCCTGCGCTTCCTGTGGGAAACGCCTGCCATCGCCGTACTCGATGCCGGTAACAGTCACGGCGCGCGCGCGGCCTACATGGCGATGGACAAGGCGATGGCCATGGCGCAGGTGACCGGCATCGGCGCGGTGTCGATCAGGAACACATCGCATTTCGGCGCTGCAGGCGCCTATGCCCTTGCGGCGGCGGAGCAGGGCTATGTCGGGTTCGCCTTCTGCAATTCGGACAGTTTTGTCCGGCTGCATGGCGGGGCGGAACGCTTCCACGGTACAAACCCGATTGCCATGGCCGCACCGGTAGCCGGTAGCGATCCCTGGCTGCTCGACATGGCAACGAGTGCCATCCCCTATAACCGCGTGCTGCTTTATCGAAGCCTCGGCGTGCCTCTCCCCGATGGTGTCGCTTCGGATGGGGATGGCCTCGATACCCATGAAGCGGGCGCCGTGGAAATGCTGGCGCCGCTTGGCGGCTTGTTCGGACATAAGGGTGCGGGCCTGGCCGGCATGGTGGAGATCCTTTCCGCGGTTCTCTCGGGAATGCGCCTGAGCCAGGATATCGCGCCGATGGGCGGGCCGGATTTCGCGACCCCGCGGGAGATGGGCGCTTTTGTCATGGCGCTCCGGCCCTCGGCCTTCGTGACAGAGGCGGAATTCGCCGCTGCCATGGTTCGCTATCTCGACGGACTGCGCAGTTCGCGGACCGTGCAGGGCGGATCGGTTCTAGCACCAGGCGACAGGGAATGGCGCGAGGCGGGCCTGCGCGCGCGGCTCGGCGCGCCGATCGATCCGGAAACCTGGACTGCCTTCGGCGAGCTTGCCGCGCGGCTGGGCGTGCGAGGTCTGAGCACCCGCCCGCCCGCCGAAGCAGCAGAATGAGAGTTTTCACACGCGTGACCTCGAAAGCGGTTGCCGGGCGGGACTTCGGCCATCAGTCGGAAATCGTCGGGATCGCCCCACGTTCATTTTTCCTCCGGGGAGCTGAGCCGGCTACGTCATATAGGCGTTAACTCCACGGCCTAAGCCCGCCCTCGCGGAGGGGTATGGCGTGGAAAACAGCCTGGAACTGGCGGGAATCACGAAAGCCTTCGGCCGGACAGGCGTGCTGGCCGATATCGACCTTGCTGTGCAGCCCGGCGAATTCCTGTCGCTGGTCGGCCCTTCTGGGTGCGGAAAATCGACTCTCCTGCGGATCATTGCCGGGCTCGAACATCAGGATGCCGGGCAGGTCCGCATCGCCGGTCGCGTGGTCGACAGGCTCTCGCCACGGGCACGGAACATCGCGATGGTGTTCCAGAACTACGCGCTCTACCCCCATATGAGCGCGTCGGAGAATATTGCGCTTCCCCTGAAGGTGGATCGCCTTTCGCTGGCCGAGCGTCTCCCGCTTCTCCGTTATCTTTCGCCCCGTCGCCCGCGCATCGAGCGGGACATCGTCGAGGAGGTCGGCAAGGTCGCGGAGGCCTTGCAGATCGAGCCGCTGCTGGCGCGCAAGCCCGGGCAGCTTTCCGGCGGCCAGCGCCAGCGCGTTGCCCTGGCCCGGGCGATGGTGCGCCAGCCCAGCCTGTTCCTGATGGACGAGCCGCTCTCCAATCTGGACGCGCAATTGCGGGTCCATATGCGGGATGAACTGACGGATCTGCACCGTCGGCTCGGCGCCACTTTCATCTACGTCACGCATGACCAGATCGAAGCGATGACGATGTCCTCCCGGATCGCCATGCTCGATGGCGGCCAGCTGGCACAGATCGGCAGCCCGGCGGAGCTTTACGAGCGGCCCGCCTCGCTGGTCGTGGCCCGGTTCATCGGTTCGCCGGCGATCAACATCCTACCGGCGCGCCTCGATGCCTCGGGATCGGTTCTGGTGGGCAACCTGCCGGCAGGCCTCGTTGTGCCGGGCCGGATTGCCGGCCCGGTCTCGCTGGGGCTGCGACCGGAACATGTGCGCCTGCATGCCGTCTGCGAAAGGCCGATGCCGATGGCGACGATCCGCCGGAGCGAGCATCATGGCGCTGATCGGCTCCTCCATCTCGACCTCGTCGAGGACCGTAAGGCGGGATTGATCGTACGCATCCCGCAGGATGACTCGGGCCGTTACCAGCCGGGCGAGACCTATGGCATCGGCTTCGCGCCTGAAAAGGCGCATCTCTTTGACGGGGACGGCATGCGCATGGCGGTGACGGGAACGGCGCCCGCGCGGATCGGAGCGGCAGCATGACCGCGCTCTCCCTTGGTGCGCCTGACGGCCGGCTCCTTCGCCTGGCCTGGCCGGGGAGGGACGGGATTGCTGGAGCGCTTTTTGTCCTCCCGGCAACGCTCCTGCTTCTTGCGATCATTCTCGCGCCTCTTCTGTGCCTGCTTGTCCTGAGCCTCACCGATTACGAGATCGGTGCCCTCCAGATCCGCTGGCTCGGGCTCGGCAATTTCGAGAAGGCGCTGTCAGACCCGGTTTTCCGCCGGGCCATGGGCAATACGCTGTTTTATGTGGCCCTTGTCCTGCCAGGCGGCGTGTTGCTCGGCTTGCTGGTGGCGCTGCTGGTCCATGGCCGGACGCGCTCTCGGGCCTTCTACGAGGTTGCGTATTTCCTGCCCGTCACCGCGACCCTGATTGCCATGGCTGCCGTCTGGCAGTTCCTGCTCCATCCGAAGCTCGGGCCGGTCAATGGCCTGCTCAGGGCTGTCGGCTTCCCCGAGACGGCCTTCATCTCGGAGCCGTCCCTGCTCATCCCGACCCTCGCCGTGATCGGGCTCTGGAACCTGATCGGGTTCAACATGATCCTGTTCCTCGCGGGGCTCACCGCGATCCCGCGTGATCTCTATGATGCGGCGGAGATCGATGGCGCCGGCGGGCCGATCGACCGTTTCCTGACCGTCACCTGGCCCCAGCTCGCGCCGACGACGATGTTCGTGGCCGTGACCACCTCGATCACCGCTTTCAAGGTCTTCGATACCGTGGCGGTGCTTACCCGTGGTCGTGATGGTTCCGAGGTCCTGCTCTACGCGATCTATCTCGAAGGGTTCCAGTACTTCAAGATCGGCTATTCCGCTGCACTGACGGTGATCTTCCTCGCATTCATGCTGGCTTTCTCGGTCTTCCAGGCCTTCCAGCTCGATCGCCGGGTGCATTACTGATGGAAGCCGCCCGCATCTCCCTTTCCTCCGGGCGCTGGTTCCGCTTCGTCGGTGCCCATGCCGTCCTGCTGATCGGCGCGGCTTTCATGCTTCTGCCCTTCCTCTGGATGCTGCTCACCGCGATCCGCGCCCCGGACGAGATCCTGACCGGCGGGCTCAACCCCATCCCGCGCAGCTTCCATGCCGTCGAGAATTTCACAGCCGCGATGCAACAGGCCCCGCTCCTCCGCTTCATGGTCAATGGTGTGATCATCTGCGCCGGAATCCTCGTCATCCAGCTCCTGGTTGCCATTCCCGCCGCCTATGCGCTCGCAAAGCTCCGGTTTCCCGGCCGGGGCCTGCTCTTCGCAGCGGTGATCGGTGGGCTGTGCATCCCGATCCAGGTGCCGGCGCTCCCGATCTATCTCGCGCTGGCCGAGTTCGGGCTGCTCGACAGCTATTTCGCGATGATGGTGCCGTTCTTCCTCTCGGTCTTCGCGATCTTCCTGTTCCGCCAGACCTTCCGTGGCTTTCCGGACGAGATCCTGCAGGCCGCGCGGGTCGATGGCCTCGGCGAATTCGAGATCCTCTGGCGCATCGTCGTGCCGAGCGCCTTACCGGCGATTGCCGCCTTCTCGATCTTTTCGATCGTCGCGCATTGGAACGATCTCTACTGGCCGATGATCGTGATCCAGCGGATGGATTACGCCCCGCCGCCGCTGGGGATGCTGTTCTTCGCCAATTCCGAGACCGGCGCCTCCTATGGGGTCCTGATGGCCGGGGCGACGATCATTACGGCTCCGCTGGTTCTCGTCTTCCTGCTCGCCCGCCGCCGTTTCGTCCAGGGCATCACGATGACTGGCATCAAATAGCCCTTCCGGTCCTGGCCGGCAGGGTGCGCCGGTCGGGACCGTCTCCCGCAAGCACCCGGAAGCCGACATCAACAGGAGGCATCTCCATGATCCTTTCCAAACGAAGCCTGCTGGCCGCCGCCTTCTCGGTGGCTGCCTTCCTGCCTGCCCATGCGCAGCAGGTCACCCTCGACGTGCTCTATTGCTTCCCCAGCTTCGCGCGGTTCCACGAGCCTGTCGCCGCCGAGTTCATGAAGAAGAACCCGAACATCAAGATCAATTTCCGCGCCCCGTCGCCGACCTATGACGATGGCCATCAGGTGATCCTGCGTTCGGCGTTGACGCGGCAATTGCCCGATCTCTTCTATTCCGGCTTCCACCTCCTGCCGGAGCTGGTCCGTACGCTCGATGCCCGTGGCCAGGTCACTGTCCTGGACGGCATGCTCGCCGCCGAAGGCGCCGATTTCGCCAAGACGAACTATCCGCAGAGCCTGATGTCGCTCGCGGTGTTCAACAAGAAGACCTACGGCATCGCCTTCAATGCCTCGAACCCGATCGTCTATTTCAACGCCGATCTCGTGAAGAAAGCCGGCGGCGATCCGGCCAACTTCCCGAAGACGTTTGACGGCATCATCCAGCTCGCCGCGAAGATCAATGATCCGGCCAACGGCATCAACGGCATGGCCTATGATGTCCATGGCTGGCCCGATAGCTGGCTCTTCGAAGCCGCGATCGGGCAGGCAGGCGGCCGCCTGCTCAATGCCGAAGGGACCGATATCGCCTTCGACGGCCCGTCCGGGCTGAATGCCCTGAAGACGTTCCGCCGCTTCGTGACCGAAGGCGGGATGCAGCTGATCGACTGGGATCAGAGCCGCCAGCAATTCGGTGCGGGCAAGACCGGCATTCTCTTCACAACGCCGGCCCATCTGACCCAGGTCACCGGCCTTGTCGGCAACAAGTTCGATCTCAAGACCTCGACTTTCCCGATGGATGACCCGAAGAACGGCTATATCCCGACCGGTGGCAATGCCGTGGTGATGCTGACCCAGGACGCTGCCAAGCAGAAGGCTGCCTGGGAATTCATCAAGTTCGTGACCGGCCCCGAAGCGCAGAAGATCGTGGTCGAGATGACGGGCTACCTGCCGACCAATGCCCGTGCCTCCGGCCCGGATTTCCTCGGCCCCTTCTACGAGAAGAACCCGAACTACAAGACGCCGGTCCTCCAGATCGACCGCGCCGGCCCGTGGGGTGCCTATCCGGGCGGCAACACGGTGCGCATCTGGCGTGCCCAGCGCGACATTATCGGCCAGGTCATGCGTGGCGAGAAGACGCCGGAGCAGGGCCTCTCCGATATCGTCAAGACCACGCGCGACATGATGAAGGGCGCCTGATCGCCCTTCCGGGCAGGCGGTGCGCTGCATCGCCTGCCCATTCGCAATCCCGAAGGACGGCAATGATGAAAATTCTCCAGATCACCGATACCCACCTCGTCCGCCCCGGCGAAACGATCTACGGGCTCGACCCCGCCGCCCGGCTGCGTGCGGTGGTCGATGACATCCGCCTCTGCCACGCCGATGCCGATCTCGTCGTCGTGACCGGCGACATGACCGATCGCGGCGAGCGGGAGGCGTTCCGCTTGTTCCGGGACGAGATTTCCCGCCTGCCCATGCCGGTCCGGCTTCTGCTCGGCAATCATGACGACCGCCGGGCCTTCCGGGATGTGTTCCCCGATCATCCGGTTGATCCGAACGGGTTCGTCCAATCCATCATGGACGCGCCGGACGGGATCGGCCGCCTGATCTTCCTCGACACCAACGAGCCGGGCTGGAGCGGCGGGCGGCTTTGCCCGGCCCGCCTTGCCTGGCTCGAGGCGCGCCTCGAGGAAGCGGCGGACCAGCCGGTGACGATCTTCATGCATCACCCCCCGGCCGATCTCGGCCTCACGCATTTCGAGAAGATCAACCTCGCGGATCCGTCTCCCTTCCTGGCCATGCTGTCCGGCCATGCCGGCGGCATCCGCATGATCGTGATCGGGCACGTGCATCTGCCGATCTCGGGGTCGCTGCCCGGCGGCCTGCCGTTCCATGCCGGGCGCGGCGCCAACCAGCACATGATGTTCGATGCCAAGGCCCGAGACTGCCAATGGAAGGCGGGCGGCCCGAACTACAGCGTGATGCTGGTCGACGCGCAACGCTTCCTGATCTTCGGGCTGGACCTGATCGATCAGCCTGTCATCGCGAAAGGGGCCTATCCGCCTGGCCCATGAAGGCCTGGCGCCGTGCCGCGACGCGCATGCTCAATGGGCGAGAATCTTCGACAGGAACAGCTGGGCCCGGTCAGAGCGGGGAGATCCGAAGAATTCCTCCTTGTTCCGATCCTCGATGATCTCGCCGCGATCCATGAAGATGACCCGGTGGGCCACCTTCCGCGCAAAACCCATCTCATGGGTCACAACCATCATCGTCATGCCCTCGCGCGCAAGCTCGACCATGACATCGAGAACCTCGGTGATCATTTCCGGATCGAGGGCCGAGGTGGGCTCGTCGAACAGCATCGCGATCGGGTCCATCGCAAGGGCACGGGCAATGGCGACCCGTTGCTGCTGGCCGCCGGAGAGCTGGCCGGGAAACTTGCCGGCATGCTCGCTGAGGCCGACCCGGTCCAGCAGGGCCTTGCCCTTGGCCATGGCCTCGTCCCGGCTGCGGCCGAGCACCTTCTCCTGGGCAAGGCACAGATTCTCTGTGATCCTCAGGTGAGGAAACAGCTCGAAATGCTGGAACACCATGCCGATCCGGGCGCGCAGCTTCGGCAGGTCGGTGCCGGGATCCGAGAGATTGATGCCGTCAACGCGGATCGTCCCGGCCTGGAAGGGCTCCAGCGCGTTGACGCATTTGATCAGCGTCGACTTGCCGGAGCCTGACGGTCCGCAGACCACGACGACCTCGCCCTTGGCTACCGAGGTCGTACAATCCTTCAGCACCTGGAACTGGGGCGAGTACCATTTGGAAACGGCAGCCATTTCAATCATGGGGCCAGCGGCATTCGACATGGCGGATCCTCAACGGATGATCGCTGTCCGGGCCTGGAGCCGCTTCACCAGCAGCGAGGCCAAGAACGAGATCAGGAAGTAGACGAGAGCGGCGAAGAGATACATCTCGATCAGCCGGCCATCGCGCTGGGCCACTTTCGAGGCCGCGCCGAGGAAATCCGTGATCGAGATGACATAGACAAGCGAGGTATCCTGGAACAGCACGATGGTCTGCGTCAGGATCACCGGCAGCATGTTGCGCAGGGCCTGGGGCACGACGACATAGCTCATGACCTGCCGGTATGTAAGGCCGAGCGCATAGCCGGCCGAGAGCTGCCCCTTCGGCACGGACTGGATGCCGGCCCGCATGATCTCGGAGAAATAGGCAGCCTCGAACAGGGTGAAGGTGATCAGCGCGGAAGCGAAGGCGCCGACTTCCACCGGACGTTCCGTCCGCAGGATCGCCTGCCCGATATAGGGCACGAGGAAGTAGAACCAGAAGATCACCAGCACCAGCGGCAGCGAGCGCATGAGGTTGACATAACCTGTCGCGAACAGGGCGAGGCCGGGGATCGTGGAGAGACGCATGAGCGCCAGCAGCGTCCCGAGCACGAGGCCGCCGAATGCAGCCAGCGCGGTGAGTGTCAGGGTGAAAACCATACCTTCGCGAAGGAGATAGGGCAGGGTCTTGAGAATGATGTCGAAGTCAAACTGGAGCATCGATCATTTCCCCGTGACATAGCCGGGCACGGCCACGGCCCGCTCGAGCCTGCGCATCAGGAAAGTGAGGCTGGCATTGAGCACGAGATAGATCAGTGTCGCCGCCGTGAAGGCCTCGAACACCTGGAAGGAATATTCCTGCATCGCCCGCGTGCGGGCGGTGAGCTCCATGAGGCCGATGGTCAGCGCCACCGAGGTGTTCTTGACGGTGTTGAGCAGTTCCGATGTCAGCGGCGGAAGGATGATCCGGAAGGCCATGGGCAGCAGGACATAGCGATAGGTCTGCGCTGTCGTCAGGCCGAGCGCGGTCCCGGCCATGGCCTGGCCGCGTGGCAGGGAGCGGATCCCGGCCTTCACCTGCTCTGCCACGCGGGATGACATGAAGAGGCCGACGCCGATCGCCCCCGTCCAGAAGGATGCGTTCGGCAGCGTCTTCAGCCACATCCCGGCGGCTTTCGGCAGGAGTTCGGGCAGGACGAAATACCAGAGGAAGAGTTGCACCAGCAGCGGGATGTTGCGGAAGAACTCGACCCAGGCATCGCCGGCCAGAACCAGCCCGCGCGAGGGCAGGGTGCGGATGACGCCGATCGTGGCGCCGAAGACCAGCGCGATCACGGCCGCAAGGGCCGCCGTTGCCAGAGTCCAGTTGAGGCCCATCAGCAGCAGGTCGAGATAGGTGCCGGAGCCTTCGGGATTGGGTTCCCGGAAGATTCCCCAGTTCCAGTTATAGTTCATGGTCATCTCCCGCAGGGTGGCAAGGGCATGCGGAGAGACACATGCCCTTGCCGCGCGATGATCAATAGGCGGCGGGATCGGCCGAGTCGGTCGGCTTTTCGAGCATCTTCCTGAGCATCGCGTTCAGGGGAACATTGAGGTTGATCCCGTTCGGCGGGATCGGGCTCATGAACCATTTCCTGTAGAGCGCCTCGCCTTCCGGGCTCTTGAAGAGGGCTGCGGTTGTCCGGTCGGCCAGGGCCTTGAACGGCGCATCGTCCTTCCGCAGCATGATCCCGTAGGGCTCGGGCAGCGAGAAGGCTTCGTCGGACATCTGGTACAGGCCCGGATCCTTTGCCGAGGCCACAAGGCCGGCCAGCAGGATGTCGTCCATGATGAAGGCATCGGCACGGTCGAGCTCGACCAGCAGGAACGCCGCTGCATGGTCCTTGGCCGGCAGCACGGTCATGCCGAGGCCCTTCGCGGCATTGGCCTCAACCACCTGCTTCATGTTGGTCGAGCCGGCCGTGGAAACCACGGTCTTGCCCTTGAGGTCCTCGATCTTCTTGAGGTTCTTGGCCTTCTTCGACACGAAGGCCGAGGCGGTCAGGAAATGGGTATTGGTATAGGCCACCTGCTTCTGCCGCTCGGCATTGTTTGTTGTCGAGCCGCATTCGAGATCGATCGTCCCGTTTGCGATCAGCGGGATCCGCGTCGAGGACGTCACCGGCAGCAGACGGACATCGAGCTTGTCCATCTTCAGTTCGGCTTTTGCGGCTTCGACAATCTTGCCGCAGATATCCATCGAGTAGCCAATCACCTTGGCATTGTTGTCGATATAGGAGAACGGCACCGAGCTCTCCCGATGCCCGAGGGTGATCGTGCCGGTTTCCTTGATCTTCTTCAGCGTGCCCGTCAGGTCCTGCGCCGAGGCGAGCCCCGGGAGCGCCAGCAGCGCGACGGCAATTCCAAGCAATTTCATCGAGTATCTCCCGTTTGCAGCAAGTCGCTCCCGAAGAAGCATGAATCGTGCCCGGACATCGTCAGCCCGGGTATCGCACGAGGCCTTTCCGGCCTTCTTCCGGCTGCCTTGGCTGCCGTTTCCGGTCTCGCGCCGGATCGTTTCCAGCCCGAATGATCCGGCTTTGACAGTCAAACAAATCCCCATCCGGCGGGCCAATGCAAAGATTGCAACGCCTGGAGCCGGAACGGGATGTGGGGGGCATCGTTTCCGGCGCTGCGGCCATCGGCGCGCCGATGCCACCCTGCGGTTGTGAATGCACAACCAATTCGCCGGATGGGCGGCGGTTCAGGCGGGCATCACGCATTTTGCCCGACTGTCCAGCGAGGCGGGCATGAGCCATCAGCACGAAACGGGGCCCGCACCTGCGGGCGTCAATGCAGATTTTGCATTGGGCGCCGCGATGCCGGCATGTCACCGCGCAAGGGGAAAGCTATCGGTGATCAGCCGAACTGGTGGTCCAGTTCCTGATAGCGCGTCAGCTCGACCAGCGTGGAAAACTCCGCATAGGTCATGATCTTGTCGGCGAGCGCCTGCGGCCTCCCGTCCGCCTTGAGGATGCCGAGGGCCTCCTGCATGGCACGGGCGGCCGCGAACAGCGCCGTGACCGCGTAGAACGCCACCGAAAACCCCATCTCCCCGAGCATCGAAGCCGTCAGGGCGACGGTTTCATTACCGTCGACAATGCTGATGATCTTCGGCCCCGGCACATGCCGGGCGACGCTTTCGACATCGGCGATCTTCTTGATGCCGTCGACGAAGACCAGGTCGATGCCGGCATCCTGATAGAGCCGCGCCCGGCGGATGGCCTCGTCTATGCCATCGGCGCCCAGCGCGTCGGTGCGGCCGATCACCAGCGGGCCACCAGCTGGCCGGGAGGCGAGCGCGCATTTCAGCCGCCGCACTGCCTCGTCGGCGGGAATGACCCGGACACCGGCAAGCTGTCCGCAGCGCTTGGGCGAGACCTGGTCCTCGAAATGGACCGCCGCCACGCCGGCCTGTGTGTATTCTTCCATCGTCCGGGCGATGTTGGCCGGGCCGCCATAGCCGGTATCGGCATCTGCGATGACGGGGATCGAGACCGCCCGCACCATATCGCGGGCATGCGTGGTCATTTCGGTCTGGGTCAGCAGGCCGATATCCGGCCTCCCGAGGCGGGCCGCCGTCGCGCCGAACCCCGTCATGTAGAGTGCGGGGAAGCCGGCTTGCTCGACGAGGCGCGCAGCCAGGCTGTCCGGTGCTCCGGGGGCCTGGATGATGGAGCCCCGGGCAAGCAGATCGCGCAGGGTCTGCGCCGCATTCGATGTCATGGCATTCTCCTGTCGGTCGTTCCGGTCAGCGCGAGCCGGCGCGGCTCGGGCCGGTCGGCGGAGAGGGCATCCTCATAGACCTGCCGGGTCCGGTCGATATGCTCCGCCAGAAGGGCGAAGAGAGCATCGAGCCTGCCGGCATCGAACAGGGCAATCATGCGCCGATGCTCGTCCAGCGAATGGATCCGCCTTTCCTCGACATGGGCAGTCAGATGCGTGCGCATGGCCGCCACCTTTCCCGAGGCCAGGCGATACGCCTCGGCGAGATACGGGTTGCCGCATTGATCGAGAAAGGCCTGGTGAAACCGGGTATCGGCACGGCCATAGGCAACGGCATCGGCCGTCAGGGATGCTTCCATCGCCGAAAGCGCGGCATTCATGGCGGCCAGCGTTCCGGCACGCGCTACCGCATGGGAAAGGCGAAGCCCTTCCCGCTCCAGCAGGAAGCGGTAAGCGCAGAGGGCTGCGGTGTCGGCGAGCGATGGCTGGAAGACGAAGCTGCCGCGCTTGGGCATGACGACAACCAGCCCCGAGCGCTGCAGGGCGGTGAGCGCATCGCGCACCGGCGTCCGGCTGACGCCGAAGGTCCTGGCCAGCGTATCCTCGGAAATCGCCTCGCCAAGGCCGAACTCGCCGTCGACGATCGCCTGTTCCAGCCGGGCCATGACCATCTCGGTCAGGGATTTCGGCATTTCGATTTTCATGTCGGTGCGCATCAGGCTGCCTTACCTCGCGCGCTGCGGCGCCGCCAGATCATACGCAGCAGGGGATAGGTCCAGACCATCAATGTGAGGATGCCGAGAATCCCCGCAACCGGCCGCGCGAAGAAGAACGCGAATTCGCCATCCGCCTTGATCATCGACTTCACGAAATTCTCCTCGAGCATCGGCCCCAGCACCACGCCGAGAATGGCCGGGGCGACAGGAAAGTCGTTCTCCTCGAGGATATAGGCCACCACGCCGGCCACCAGCATGATGCCGACATCGAAAGCGGAATTGTTCATGCCGAACGTGCCGACGATGCAGGCAAGCAGGATGATCGGCAGGAGGATCTCGCGGCGGACATTCAGCAGCTTCTTGGCCACCTTGATCGTGGCCCAGCCCAGCGGGATCATGATCAGGTTGGCGAAGATGAAGAGGATGTAGATCGCATACATGTTCTGGGGATTGTTGGTGAAAAGCGTCGGGCCCGGATTGAGGTTCTTCATGTAGAGAACCCCGATCACGATGGCCGTCAGCGTGTCCCCCGGAATGCCGAAGACGAGAGCCGGAATCCACGCGCCGGCCAGCGCCGAATTGTTGGCCGCGCCCGACTCGATGATGCCCTCGACATGTCCGGTGCCGAATTTCTCCGGCTCCTTCGAGAATTTCTTCGACAGCGCATAGCTCATCCAGGCCGCAATGTCGGAGCCGGCGCCCGGTAGGGCCCCGACGATCGTGCCGAGTGTGCTGCCGCGCAGGATCTGCACCGGATACTTCACCGTCAGCGCCCACATGCCCTTGAAGACATTGTGGATCGGCTGATCGACAATCGTGGCCTTCGGCGATCGGTCGAGCGCACTCCTCAACACTTCGGAGGCGGCGAACATGCCGATCAGCATGGGCAGGAAGCCGATTCCGCCGAGCAGATCCGTATTGCCGCCGGTAAAGCGCGGGAAAGCCGCCGGATTGTTCATGCCGATCGAGGCGATCAGGAAGCCGGCCACCAGCATGATCGCGCCCTTCAGCGGGCGATCCGAGGAGATCACGATGGCGCAGGTGATGCCGAGAAGGATCAGCCAGAAATACTCGAAGGAGGTGAAGTTCAGGGCGAATTCCGCCAGGACCGGCGCCGCGACGATGAGGACGGCTGTACCGAACAGGCCACCGACGGCAGAGAAGACCAGGCCGGATCCAAGAGCGGTATCGGCCTGGCCGTTCCGGGACATCGCATAGGCTTCGTCGGTATAGGCGGCCGAGGCGGCTGTGCCGGGCATGCGCAGCAGGCAGCCGGGGATATCGCCGGCGAAGATGGCCATGGCCGAGGTCGTCACCATGGCCGCGAGCGCCGGGATGGGCTCCATGAAGAAGGTCATGGGCACGAGAAGGGCCAGTGCCATGGTGGCGGAAAGCCCCGGCACGGCGCCGACGAACAGCCCGAACAGCGAGGCGGCGATGATGATCAGCATCGTCTCGAGGTTGAAGACCATGGTGAAGGCAAGAAAAAATGCGTCCATGGTGATCCTCAGAAGGCGTATTGTTTGAGGAGGCCCCAGGGCAGGGGCACGCCGAGTCCCTTGTAGAACACCCCCCATGTCACGATCGTCGTCAGCAGGGCCGAGACAAGGGAGGTTCTGGCGCTGACACCGAAGGCGAGGTGCCAGACGAACAGGAGCATCGGGGCGAGGATCAGGAAACCGAAGGCCGTGGAGAACAGGGCATAGGCGGCGCAGCCGAGAACCACGCTGAGGCCGGCCAGGATATGGCGGGGCGACTGCGACCATTCCCGAAGCTCGAACAGGCGATGGGAGCCGGGCAGCATGCGGCCCCGGAGGGCGAGCGTTCCCCCGAAGACAACAAGGGCTGCGGCCATCACGCCGGGGAACATTGCCGGGCCGACATCCTGCCCGGGCATTTTCGGATAGCCGGCCACCGTGAACAGGATGGCTGCACCGATCATCACGAAGAGCAGGCCGAGAAGGGAATCATGGATCTTCATGCGGGCATCCGGCAAGGCGGCTCCGCATGGCCAGGGTGCCGTGCGGTGCCGCCGGGGAGGAACAGGCCCGGCTCGGCGAAAGCGGCCGGGCCTGCAGGCGCGGGACCTTACTTCTTGAGGCCGACTTCGGCGAGCGTGGTGCCGAGGCCCTTGTCGCTCTCGACCATGAAGGCGCGGAAACCGTCACCGGGTGTCCAGCCGGTTGCATAACCCTTGCTCTTCATGAATTCGAGATATTGCGGGTTGGTCACGACCTTGCCGATCTCGGCCTGAAGCCGGACGACCACATCCGCCGGCGTGCCTTTCGGCGCCACGATGCCGCGCCAGGAGCCGATCGACCAGTCGAAGCCCGAGGCTTCCTTGAAGGTCGGCACGTCCTTCATCACCTCATCGCGCTTCGGAGCAAAGATCGCCAGCGGGCGGATCCGGCCGGCGGAGATCAGCGCCGCCGCTTCCGGCAGAGAGGCGGTGGCGATCTGCACACCGTCCGCTGCCAGATCCTGCAGGCCCGGCGCAGCCCCCTCGCTCGGCACCCAGGCAACCCGGGTGACCGGAATGCCGGCCGCCTTGAGCATGCCGGCCAGGGCGAGATGGTTGACCCCGCCCTGCGCGCTGCCCGAGGCCTTGAACCTGCGGTCGGCGCTGGCCTTCACCGCATCCAGAAGCTCCTTGACGCTCTTGTAGGGCGAATCCGAGCGCACGAAGAGCGCCGCCGGGTCGGAATTATAGAGCCCGATCGGCGCATAGGCTTCATGCGTCAGCGGCGTGAGGCCCTGATGGTGCATGGTGCCGATCTCGAGCGTGGCGATGCCGATCGTGTAGCCATCGGGATCCGCCGAGGCGATGGCCTGATGGCCCACGGCGCCGGAGCCACCCGTGCGATTGACCACCGGTACCGGTTGGCCCAGCTGCTTTTCCAGAATTGACGCAATCATCCGCGCCGTCGCATCCGTGCCCCCGCCTGCACCCCACGGGACAATGACGGTGATTGGCCGGCTCGGCCAGGTCTGGGCCTGGACACTGCCAAGGGCAGAGCCGAGGGCGAGGGCAGTCGCTCCGGCAAGCAGCACGCGGCGCGTCATTCGGGATCGGATCATGGTTTCCTCCTTCAGATGGGAACTCGCTTCTTCGGCGAGATGGGTTTTGGTTCGGTTGGTGGTCAGGGATCGGGCAGAACCTTGCCCGGGTTGAGAATGCCGAGTGGATCGAGCGCCTGTTTGACCGCACGCATCACGCCGATGCCCGCGCCATGTTCGAGAGTCATGAACTTGCGCTTGCCCGAGCCGATTCCGTGTTCGCCGCTGGCCGTGCCGTCGAGCGCGATCGCCCGGGCGACCAGCCGGTCATTGATGGCCGTGGCCTCGGCCATTTCGGCCGGATCAGCCGGATTGATGATCAGGCCGACATGGAAATTCCCGTCGCCGACATGCCCGACCATGGTGACGAAGAAGCTCGCCCCCTGGGTATCGGCATGGGTCGTCCGCATCAGTTCCGTCAGCTGGGAGATCGGGACGCAGACATCCGTGCCCCAGACCCGCGCTCCCGGGCGCATGGCCTGGATGGCGTAATGGACATTGTGGCGGACATGCCAGAGCCTGTTGAGTTCCTCCTGGCCGGCCGCCCACTGGAAGCCGGTGCCGCCAAATTCCGCGGCAATCTCCTGCATCTGTTGCGCCTGTTCCTCGACGCCGGCCTTCGTTCCGTGAAACTCGAAGAACAGGGTCGCCGTCTCCGGGAAGGCCACCTTGAAGTAGCGGTTGATCGCCAGCATCGTCCGGCCATCGAGAAACTCCGCCCGGGCGACCGGGATTCCGTACTGGATCGCCGAGACGACGGTTGCGACGGCCGATGCCACGTCCGGAAATGTGCAGGTCGCAGCCGAAACCGCTTCGGGGATACCGTAGAGTCGGATGGTCAGTTCGGTGATGATCCCCAGCGTGCCTTCGGAACCGACGAGCAGCCGCGTGAGATCATAGCCGGTCGAGGATTTTCGGGCACGGCTCGCGGACCGGATGATTGTGCCATCGGCCATTACGGCCGTGACCGAGATGACATTCTCGCGCATCGTGCCGTAGCGAACGGCGTTGGTTCCGGATGCCCGGGTGGCTGCCATGCCGCCGATCGTGCATTCCGCCCCGGGATCAACCGGGAAGAACAGGCCCTGATCCCGGAGGAAAGCGTTGAGCTGCTGGCGGGTAACCCCGGCTTCGATCGTGGCGTCGAGATCATCCGGGCGAACGGCAATGATCCGGTTCATTCCCGAGAGATCGATGCAGACACCGCCATAGGGGGCGCCTACATGCCCCTCGAGCGATGTGCCGGCGCCGAAGGGAATGATCGGAATGCGATGGCTGGCGCAGAGCCGGACAATGGCCGCGACCTCATCGGTCGTCCGAGCATGGCAGACCGCCTGGGGCGGCAAGCCCAGATGATAGGATTCTCCGCGGCCATGCTGCTCGCGTTCGGAAAGTCCCATGGAGAGGCGCGGTCCGAGAAGGGCCTTCAACGCGCCGGTCACGGCCGTCGGCAATTCAGCGGGCTGAAGGACTGGCGCGTTCACGCAGGGGCTCCCGTCGAAGTCGGAAGCCCATTCTTGCCAGAATGAGGATCGCGTCAAGCGCTTGTATGTAAGGTTCAGAGTTTAAGACTGTGCCCCTACACGTTGGGGGGAGTTTCGCATTCCGCGGCAATCGGGGATAGTGCCGGCAGACCGGACTCCCATCAGCCAGGCTCCTTTCCGCATGCTGCGCCATGACATGACGTCCCTGCGCCTCTTCGTGGCGATCTGCGAATATCGAAACCTGTCGCGCGCGGCGGAGAGCATGAATCTCGCCCTTTCGGCCGCCAGCCGTCGACTGAAGCTGATGGAGCAGGAGGTCGGTGCGCCGCTGGTCAGGCGGCTGCCCCATGGCTTCGAGCCGACGGCCGCGGGATTTTCGGTCTTCCGCTATGCGCAGATGGTTCTGCATCTCGGCGATCAGCTCAGCGCCAGCATTGCCGATCTCGGAGCCGGCGTGCGCGGCCGTGTCCGGGTCTTCGCGTCGAGCTCGGCGCTGGTCCAGCGGTTGGCCGCAGACCTTGCCGCCTTTGCCCGCGAGCATCCCGAGATCCGGATCGATCTGGAGGAACGGCCGACCGCCGATACGCTCGAGGCGCTGGATCGGAAGATTGCCGATATCGGCGTCATCGTCCGGGGCGCGCCCCTGACCGGGCTTGTCACCTACCCCTACACCAAGGACCGGCTCGGCGTGGCCGTCCACAAGGCAAGCCGCTTCGCCAAGGCTGAGGGTGTCACCCTCGGCGACCTGCTCGACGAGGATTTCGTCGCGCTGGATGTGGGCACGGCCGTCCATCGGTTGATCGACGAGAAGGTGCGTGCGCTGGGGCGGATCCTGAAGGTCCGGGTGCAGGTCCGGAGCTTCGAGGTCATGTGCCAGATGGTGGCGCATGGCCTTGGCATCGGCATCCTGCCCGAAGCCGCCTTGCGGCCACTGGCCGAGGCGCTTGGCATCGCGCTGGTCCGTCTGGATGAACCCTGGGCAGAGCGGGATCTTGATCTCGTGACCGCTGCAGATCGCGAGCCGAACGAGGCCACCAGCCTTCTGATCCGGACCTTGCGGAAGCCAATGGTTGCCTGCTGACTGATTTCGCTAATCGCGAAAAGAGATTGCGTAGAATTCCAATTCCTAAAAGACGGGAAATGCGCATTAATCAATCGCATGCAGACATGTTTCCGCGTGAATGACCTGTTTCCGGAACCGGCAAGCACCGCCGGGATTGCGAGCGCCGCATGATGGCGGCGGCGGGGGGCACGACAGCACGAATGGCTGCGCAGCCTGCTCCGCCGGACAGGCATCATGCCCTGGTGGAACGGATTGAACCTCACGCCGCCGGGCAGGGGCCTCTGGCAGGCCTGACCTTCGTCGCCAAGGATTGCCTCGATCTGAAAGGCCGCGCGCCCGGTTGCGGGCTGGCCAGCCGGGGCCCGGGCCCGGCTCCGGGCGAAGATGCCGCCGTGATCCGGCAACTGGCCGCCGCCGGCGCAGAGCTGGTCGGCATGGCGCAGATGACCCCGCTGGCTTTCGAGCCCTCCGGCGACAACCCGGTTCTGGGCCGCCCGCTCAATCCGCGCGACGCTTCATTTGTCTGCGGCGGTTCCTCCTCGGGCTCGGCAGTGGCGGTGGCGGCCGGCCTCGCCGATCTGGCCATTGGCACCGACACGGCGGGGTCGGTACGCATTCCGGCACATTGCTGCGGTATCGCGGCATGGAAGCCGGGCCCGGGCATCCTGCCGCGCGCCGGCGTCATGACGCTGGCGGAAAGCCTCGATTGCGTCGGCATCCTCGCCAGCGAAGTCGATCTGCTGGCCCGGGTGGCGGCGGCAATCGAGGTTATGCCTGAATTGCCGTTCAAGGCCGTCGCGCTGGCGGTCGATGCGCTGGCGGAATCCGCGCCGGCTATCCGACAGGCCTGCGAAGCGGCGATCCGGGCCTCCGGCATGCCGATCCGCGAGGTTCAGGCGTTGCCGCTTGTCCGCGCCTGCGACCAGCCGGTTTTCGCCCTTCTGCAGGGCGAAGCGTATCAGGCCAACCGGCACCGGATCACATCCGGTGGGCTGGATCCCGAACTCGCGCGCCGGCTTGCGAAGGGGGCGGCCAGTTCCGAAGCCGATCTGGCGGCTGCCCGCGCGGAACTCGCGGTTCTTGCGCAGGACGCGCTCGACATGGTCCTTGCAGAGGACGAGGTGCTCGCATTGCCCGGCATGCCCTGTGAAACACCGCGCGTCGCGCTGTGTGATCCGGCCAGCCCGGATTTCTCGCCCCGCGCGCTTTACGCGCTGTCGGCCTATACGCGTTTTGCGAATGGCCTTGGCCTTTGCGTCGTCAGCCTGCCGGTGGGCCTCGACAGCCAGGGGATGCCGGTCGGGCTGCAACTGGTCGCGCGGCAGGGCCGCGATGCCGATCTGATCGCCTTTGCCGCCCGGCTCGCCGCGGCCTTGCCGATCCGTTTCTCCACCATCCGCGGGCCCGCCCCATGACGAAACCGAGCGCACTGGATCATCTGCGGGTGCTGGATCTGACGCGGGTGCGCGCCGGCCCGACCTGTTGCCGCGTTCTCGCGGATTTCGGCGCCGATGTGATCAAGATCGAGGCACCGGACGGGGTCGATCCGAACGAGGGCATGTCCGGCCCACGCCTCGGCTATGACATGCAGAACCTGCATCGCAACAAGAGGTCGATCACGCTCAACCTCAAGGAAGTGCAGGGGCGGGAAGTCCTTTACCGGCTGGTCGAGCAGGCGGATGTGGTGGTGGAAAACTACCGCCCCGATGTAAAGGATCGTCTCGGCCTGGCCTACGAGACACTGGCCGCCATCAATCCGCGCATCATTCTCGCCTCGGTTTCCGGTTTCGGGCAGGACGGGCCCTACCGCACCCGCGCCGGATTCGACCAGATTGCCCAGGGCATGGGCGGGCTGATGTGGATCACCGGCCAGCCGGGGCAGGGCCCGATGCGGGCCGGCGCCGCCGTGGCGGATTCAACCGCCGGACTTTACGCGGCGGTCGGAATTCTCGTGGCCCTTGCCGAGCGGGAGAAGTCAGGACGCGGGCAATGGGTCCACACATCGCTTCTTCAGGCGCAGATTGCCCTGTGCGATTTCCAGGCTGCACGCTATCTCGTCGACAGGGCGGTGCCGCCGCAAGCCGGCAATGACCATCCCTATTCGACGCCGATGGGCGTGCTCGAAACCGCAGATGGCTTCATCAATATCGGCGTTGGCGGGGAAGGGCAGTGGATCAGCTTCTGCCAGGCCATCGGCCATCCCGAACTGGCGAGCCACCCCGATTTTGCCCGGCAGGATCAGCGATTTGCCAATCGCCCCAAGCTTGCGGCCGTTCTCGCCCCCGTCATGAAGACCCGCCCTTCGGCGGAATGGCTCGACCTTTTCGAGGTGCATAGCGTGCCCGCCGGCCCGATCTACCGGATGGACGAGGTTTTCGCCGATCCGCAGGTGCGCCACCTCGGCATTGCGGAAAAGGTCACGCATCCGGACACAGGCGAGATCGAGCTGATCGGCCAGCCGGTTGTCCTGACGCGGACACCGGCCGCGATCGTCACGCCGATCCCGGACAAGGGTGTGCATACGGAGGAGATTCTGGTCACGGCCGGCTATTCGCCCAACGATATCGCGCGGTTCCGCGCGGACGGGGTGATCTAGCATGGCGGGTTCGGGCGCGACCATCCGTTATGAAGGCGAGGCCGGCATTGCGCGGCTGACCCTCGCCCATGGCGCCCGCTTCAACGCCATGACGCTCGGCATGTGGCGGGCTCTGCCGGAAGCCATTGCCAGGGCGGAAGCGGATCCGGACATCCGCGTCATCGCCCTGACCGGGGAGGGCGAGAAAGCCTTCTGCGCCGGTGCGGATATCTCTGAATTCGGCGAACAGCGCTCCTCTACGGAGCAGATCGAGCGCTACAATTCCGCCGTTGCAGCGGCGAATGCGGCTCTGGCTGCTGCGACCAAGCCGACAATCGCACTCATCCGCGGCATCTGCTTCGGCGGCGGTTTCGGCCTCGCAATGGCCTGCGACCTGCGCCTTGCCCGTGCGGATGCGCGGTTCCGGATTCCCGCCGCGCGGGTCGGGCTCGGCTATGGCCATGCCGGGGTGGAGACGATGGTCCGGCGGATCGGCATGCCGGCTGTGGCCGAGCTCCTGCTTTCGGCGCGAATCTTGAATGGCGACGAGGCATATCACTACCAGATCATCCATCGCCTCTGGTCGGGCGAGGATTTCCCAGCGCTTTCCGAGGCCTATCTGACGGACATGGCGGGGAATGCGCCCCTCTCGATGCAGGCTGCGAAGCGGAGCCTGATCGAACTGACGAAGCACGAGGCCGAACGGTCGCCCGAGGCGGTGGATGCCCTGGTTGCGGCCTGTTTTGCCAGCGAGGATTACCGCGAGGGCCAGCAGGCCTTCCTGGAAAAACGTCGTCCGGAGTTCCGGGGGCGGTAGCTAGACAGTGACTTTTGCAGCGAAACGCGCCGGCATGGACATGCCCTGCGCAAGAAGGAGAGGGACATGAAGCGTCGTGACTTTATCGGAACCATCGCCGCCCTGCCATTGGCCGGATTCGCACTGACGAGCGAGGCCAGCGCGCAGGCCGCCCCGCTCAACCCGCCGGTCACCCTGACGGTGGGCTACCAGAAGGTCGGGCATCTCGCCCCGATGATCCTGATCGCCGACACGCTGAAGGCGCAGGGCGTCGAGATCAAGCTCGTGGAATTCGCCCGCTACGCCGATGCCCGGACGGCGCTGCTTGCGGGCTCGCTGGACGTCGCGTCGGTCGGCCCGGCGGATCTCGCCATCTCGCTGGCCAATGGCTCGACCAGCATGGTCGGGATCATGGGCGTCGGCTCATCGCCGAAATATGTCATTGCCGGCAAGGACAAGAAGTTCGACAGCTGGGACGACATCAAGGGCAAGAAGATCGCCATCGCGCCGGGCTCCGCCGTCTGGTTCCAGTTCGCGGCCACGCTGGTCGAGAAGGGGATTCCCTATTCCTCGTTCAATGCCGTCAATATTCAGGGCGGCGGAGCGAATTTCAACACGGCGCTCGAGAAGGGCGAAGTGGATGCCATCGTCACCTGGGAACCGTTTGAATCGATCCCCGTCATGAAGGGCTATGGCAAATTCGCCAAGAACCTCGACTATTCGGTCTCGAAATCCGTGGGCGCCGAACTGGGCATGCTGGCGGCGAACAAGGCGGCAGCCACGGCGAAGCGGCCAGCGGTCGAGCGCTTCGTCTCGGCCTATGTCGCCAAGATGAAGGAACTCGAAGGCTCCCGCGAGGCTTTCGGCAAGGCGATTGCCACCCTGACCGGCCTTGATGCCGAGGTCTCGATGAAGATCGCCGAGGTGATCCAGCTCGGCCCGGTCATCACGCCGGACCAGATCAAGCGCCAGGCCAAGGCCTTTGCCGAACTCAACGTCATTCCGAAGGACGTCTCGGGTGAGATCGAGACCTATTGGGATGGCTCCTATCTCGCTGCGGCGATGAAGAAATAAGCACGGCCATTAGGACCCGGCCGGGTCAGCCGGCCGGGTCCAACCCTGGGGGAGCAATGTCATGACCGATGCGACAATCGGCAGCCGGACAAGACGGCCGGAGGTTTCGATCCTCGGTCAGATCGTGCGCTCCCGTCTCGGCAAGGCCATCCTGGCCCTGCTGCTGCCGCTGGGCGTGCTGGTGCTCTGGCAGGCCTCGGGCACGAACGGGGCCGTTGCCGGCGGGGCCTTGCCGACGCCAGACCGTGTCTGGAAGGCGTGGCTCGTCTGGGCCTTCGGCAAGCCCGGGCCGATGACGCTCTCGCCCTATGTCGGCAGCTGGGCCGATGCAATCTACTTCTCGGCCGGGCGTGTCGCCAAGGGGTTCGGCCTGGCCGTTCTCGTCGGCGTGCCGCTCGGCATCATGATCGGCTGGTCGCGCCTCGCCGCGTCGGTGGTCGATCCGACGATCCAGTGGCTGCGTCCGGTGCCGATCACGGCCTGGCTGCCCATTTCGATCGCGATCTTCGGCATTTCCGATTTCGGTGCCGTCTTTCTCATCACCATCGGTGCCTTCTACCCGATCGTGATCAACACGACACAGGGCGCGCGCGACGTCGACAAGAACTGGATCCGCGCGGCGCTCATGATGGGTGCCAGCCAATGGGACGTCCTGCGCCGCGTGGTGCTGCCGGCGGCGTTGCCGTCCATCTTTACAGGCTTGCGGATCGGCCTCGGAATCGGCTGGACGGCCGTGATTGTCTCCGAGATGGTCGCCGTCAAATCCGGCCTCGGCTATGTCCTCTGGGATGCCTACTATGTCGGCCGGATGGATATCGTGATCGCCGATATGGTCTCGATCGGGCTGTTCGGCTTCCTTTCCGACTGGGCCATCGTCCGGCTGGAACATTGGGTGCTGAAATGGCGCCGCCTGCAGAACTTCAACCAATAGGCGCAACATGGGCACGATTTCCCTTCGTTCGGTCTCGAAGGTCTATGGTGGCGCGCGCGAGGTCGTCGCGCTCGACCAGGTCGATTTCGACGTGGCCGAGGGCGAGTTCGTCGCGCTGCTTGGGCCGTCGGGCTGCGGCAAATCCACCCTGCTGAACCTCGTCGCCGGTTTCGAGACGCTGACCGACGGCACGCTGACCTTCGACAACGCGCCCGTCACCCGGCCGGGCCCGGATCGCGGCGTCGTGTTCCAGGAAGCCTCGCTCCTGCCCTGGCTGTCGGTCTGGGAGAATGTCGTCTTCGGCCCGAAGGTCCAGAAGCTGGCCCGGTCCGATTACGAGCCGCGTGCCCGCGAGATCCTCCGCGTGGTCGGCCTCGAGGCCTTCCATGAAGCCCTGCCGGTCCAGCTTTCGGGCGGCATGCGCCAGCGCGTCGGCATAGCCCGGGCGCTGGTCATGGAACCGCGCGCCCTGTTGATGGACGAGCCCTTCGGCGCGCTGGACGCCCAGACCCGCCTTTCGATGCAGGCACTCCTGCTCGATGTCTGGCAGACGCTGAAAACCACCGTCCTCTTCGTGACGCATGATATCGACGAGGCGATCCTCCTCGCGGACCGGATCTGCGTGATGACGGCGCGCCCCGGGCGGATCACCCGCACCATCCCGATCACCCTCAACCGTCCGCGCTCGATCGACGATCTCACCTCGGCCGAGTTCAACCGCTTCAAGGCCATGATCATGGCCGAGATGCGCGGCGGCCACCATTGAACCGAGCCTGAGGCAGCAATCCATGGCCAATCCCCGAATTCCCTACCGGATGACCTCGTCGCGGCCGAAGCTGCCGCCGATGCATGGAAAGACCATCCTCGTGCATCTCGTGCTGAATGTGGAGCACTGGCAGTTCGACCACGCCATGCCGCGGACGATCATCACGCCGCCGCATGGCCGGGAGACCGTCCCGGATGTGCCGAATTTTTCATGGGCGGATTATGGCATGCGGGCCGGTATGCCGCGCATCCTCGATCTGTTCGCGGCGCGGGGGTTGCCCGCCTCGACCAGCTTCAATGCCGGCGTGATCGATGCCTATCCCGAGGCCGCCCGGGCCATGCGCGATGCAGGCTGGGAATTCATCGGTCATGGCATGCACCAGAAGGCGATGAACCATGTCGAGGGCGGCGAGGGTGCGCTGATCCGGGCCTGCCTCGACAAGATCGAGGGCTTCATCGGCCGGAAGGTCCGGGGCTGGCTCTCGCCGGGCCTGCGCGAGACGGTGGAGACGCCGGACCTGCTGAAGGCGGCCGGCCTCGACTATGTCTGCGATTGGGTGGTGGACGATCTCCCCTCCTACATGACCACGAAGGCCGGTCCGCTCGTCGCGATGCCGTACAATGTCGAGATCAATGACTCGATCATCTACGCCATCGAGCGCCATGCCACCGGGGAAATGGCGCGCCGGCTCGAATTCACCCTTCAGCAATTCGAGGCCGAGAGCGCGCAGAACCCGCGGGTTCTTGCCATCGGCCTCCACCCGCATCTGATCTCGGTTCCGCATCGCATGCACGAACTGGTGCATATGCTCGACCTGCTCCAGGCCTCGGACAGGGTGCTCTTCACAACCGGAAGCGCGATCTGCGACTGGTTCACGCAACATCAGCAGCCGGGAGACTGACCATGGACCTCAGGATTGCAGGCAAGACGGTCCTCATCACCGGCGGCTCGAAGGGCATCGGCCTCGCCAGCGGCCGCGTCTTTCTCGAGGAAGGATGCAGGGTCATCCTGGTGGCGCGGGATGCGATCCGCCTGGCCGAAGCCGGCGCGAGCCTTGGCCCGAGCAATGCCGTCACCCTCTGCCCGGCGGACATGTCCCGCCCGGAGGAGCGGGCGCGCGTTGCCGCCGAATTCCCCGATGTCGACATCCTGGTCAACAATGCCGGCGCGATCCCGGCCGGCGGCCTGCTTGACCTCACCATGGACACCTGGGAAGCGGCCTGGGCGCTGAAGGTGATGGGGTATATTCATCTCACGCAACTTTACCTCGCCGGCATGAAGGCGCGGAATTCCGGCGCCATCGTCAACATCATCGGCGCTGCCGGGCGCAGCCCTCGCTACAATTACGTCTGCGGCGCCACCGGCAACGCGGCGCTGATGGCCTTCACGGGGGCTGTCGGCGGCAAGTCCAGCGAATGGGGGGTGCGGGTTTTCGGGATCAACCCCTCCCAGACCCGGACAGACCGCATCATCGCCCTGTCGAAGACCAAGGCGCGCGACGCTTTCGGCGACGAGAGCCGCTGGGAGGAAATGCTGACAGGCCTGCCCTTCGACCGGCTGATCGAACCGGAGGAGATTGCCCGCGCGGCCGCCTTCCTCGCTTCGCCCGCTTGCGGTTATGTCAGCGGCACGGTGCTGGACGTGGATGGCGGGCAAGCCTTCCGATGAGCGTACAGCCCGGCTGGAATGGCCGCTTCTTCGAGGATTTCGCCCCTGGTGACATCTACAAGCATCCATTGGGCCGAACGGTCACGGCAACCGACAATGCGTGGTTCACCCAGCTCACGCTGAATACCGCGCATCTGCATTTCGATGCGAACTATGCCAGCAAGACCAGCTTCGGCCGCCCGCTGGTCAATTCCTGCTTCACGCTCTCGCTGGTGACCGGACAATCGGTCACGGATGTCTCGCAGAATGTCTTCGCCAATCTCGGCTGGGACGAGGTCCGCCTGCCGCACCCGGTCTTCGAGGGCGATACGCTCTATGCAGAATCCGAGGTGCTCGAAGCGCGCGCCTCGGCTTCGCGCCCGGAAACCGGCATCGTGACGATCCGGACCATCGGCTACAATCAGGACGGGGATATCGTCATCAGCTTCCGGCGGACATTGATGGTCTATCGCCGCGGCCATGGCCCGCTGGCGAGCTATCGTCCGGAACCGAAGCGCTGATCCTCCGCCCTCAGCGCGCCGGTCTGGGCGAGCACGGTCAACTGATGGGCATAGAGGCCGAGAACCGCAACGCCGCCAAGCCCGTGTCGTGCCAGCGCATCGGGCGAAAGCCGGGCCTCCAGCAGGGCGCCAAAAGCAGCCTCGTCGGCCCAGCTCTCCACCACCAGCAAGACGGGCGGAACCGCATTGGCCGCACCGCGGGCGCGTTGCTCGGCATTGACATAGCCGCTGGCCGCGCGATCGGCGGCCAGCAGGCGGATCGCGGCAATCCCCGGGCTGGCGGCGAGTGCCGGCATGACCGCATCCTGGAAGATTGCCAGATCGGTCGCTTCCTGCGCCTCGTCGATATCATAGCGCAGGGTGGCAACGAGCCCGCCTTGCGCAGAACCCCGTTCGGCTCCGTCATGCATCGCGACGACGCGGCAGAGCGAGCGGGCGACATGGCGGAAATGGCGCACGGCGGAAAGGGTCCGCGGCGTCGGGCTGTCGAGGCGCGCCTTGTAGTCCGGGCTGCGCACGACCTCGGGCGATTGTGTTTCATAGAGGTTGAAGAATTGCAGATCCGCGTTCCGCGCGATGAAGCGCCGCCCGCAGGTGAAGCCGGGGATCGAGACCCGCTCCGGCATGTGCTCCTCGCCATGCCAGGCATAGAACTCGGCCAGACCCTCGGCCGCGATGTCGTGCCAGATCGCGACGGCCCCGCTCATGGCAGAAGCCCGTTCTCGATCATCAGCCGGCGGATCTCGGCCCGTTCCTCATCACGGATGCCAAGCTGGGGCTCGCGCACGGTGGCGTCCGGGAACAGCCCCTGCAGGCGCAGGACTTCCTTCATGCGCGGGCGGAAATCGCGGATCGGCGGCCGCCAGCAATAGCGGGCGATCGGACCCAGCCTTTTCCAGATCGCGCGCGCCGCGACAATGTCGCCGCCCTGCACGCCGTCATTCATTGCGACCAGCTCGCGGGTGAAGCTGCCGGCAAAGCCGATCAGCGCGCCGTTGCAGCCCATCATCATCGCCTCGAAGATGAAGGTGTCGCTGCCGGTGAGAACGCCGATCGACCGGGGCAGGCCCGCAGCCACCTCGATGGTCGAGAGCGTCTGCGCCACGTCGAAAGAGGCCTCCTTGATCGCCACAACTTCCGGGATCTCGGCCACCTGGCGCAGGATATCCGGCGTATAGTCCGGCCCCCAGCCCTTGGGGAACTGGAAGCAGATGATCGGCAGCCGCGCCGCATCGGCAATGGCCTTGTGATAGCGATAGATCATCTCGCCGGGCACGGGTGCACCCGAAAAGGTCGGGAAGGGCGGGAAGACGGGAAATCCCTCGACGCCCATCCGTGCATAGCGCTCGGCCTTGGCGGCGGCCGCCAGGGTCGAACCGGCGACAATCCCCGACAGGAACGGAACGCGCCCCTTCAGGACACCGAGACAGGTCCGGATCACCTGGTCCTGCTCGTCCTCCGTGAGGGCGATCACCTCCGAGGCATCCATGTTCATGGCAATGCCGGCAGGGCTCTGGCCGGCGAGCCAATCCATATAGCGCTCGAGGCTGGACCAATCGATGCTGGCATCGGCATGCATCGGCAGGAAGGGAGCGGCAATGACGCCGTGGCAGGGGCGGTTCAGCATGGAGCCTCAATATTGGATGACGCCGTGGCGCATGAAACATTCGGTGATTTCGTCGCAGTAATCCGCGAAGCGACGGCTGGTGATGACATCCTTGTGGCGCGGACGCGGCAGGTCGATCTCGAGGATGCGCTCGATCCGGCCGGGGCGTGGCGTCATGACAATGACGCGGTCAGCCAGCGCAACGGCCTCCGAAATGCCATGCGTGATGAAGAACGTGGTCTGGCCGCGCTCCAGCCAGAGCTTCTCGAGATCGATCCGCATCTGTTCGCGCGTCAGCGCATCGAGTGCGCCGAAGGGCTCGTCCATCAACAGCAGCGGCGGTTCGTGGATCAGCGCCCGGACGATGGCGGTCCGCTGCCGCATGCCGCCCGACAATTCGCGCGGCATGCGGTTTTCGAATTCGGCGAGGCCGACCTTGGCAAGCAAGGTCCTGGCCTTGTCCCGGTAGGCGGCGGGATTGCCGCCCCGCAGGTCGATCTGGACGAGCACATTGTCAAGGATGTTCCGCCAGTCGAGAAGGACCGGGCTCTGGAAGACAATGCCCAGATCCGTATGGGGTCCGGATACCCGCTTTCCCGCAATCCCGACCGTGCCTGAACTGGGCTCCAGCAATCCGGCGATGATCTTCAGCAGCGTCGATTTTCCGCAGCCGGAGGGACCGACCACCGCGACGAATTCGCCGGGCTTCACGGAAAGATCGATGCGCTCCAGCGCCCGTGTCTCCAGATCGGCGCGGCGGAAGATCTGGGCAATGCCCGAGATCTCAACGGGCACGCCAGTGCCTTGGCGGGGCGGGGGCTGCCCCGCCGCCTCGGGCAATGATGGGCTTTCGGACCTCACGGTGGCCGGCCTCACTTCGGCAGGAATTCGTTCGTGTGGAATGCCGTCCATGTGAGGTTGGTCTCGAGGCCGCGATACTTCTTCAGAAGCTCGATCGTCTGCATCCAGTCCTTCTCGTGGCCGAACCCGATCTGGCCCTTCACATTGGGCGAGTCCATCAGTTCGAAATCGACGATCATCTGGTCCTTTGTCGACTGGCGGTTGAGGTCGGGCTTGACCTTCATCGCCACGTCTACCGCCGCATCCGGGTTCTTCTTCGCTTCTTCCCAGGCGCGCTTGGTTGCTTTCACGAAACGGCGCACGAGGTCCGGATTGTTCTTGATCGTGTTGTTGCCGGTGAAGATCGCCATGCCGACAATGTTGGCGCCGTGATCCGCGAAGCGCAGCGCATGCGGCTCTACGCCCCGGTACTTCAGCAGGAAATACTGGTCATCGGCACCGCCCAGCAGGCCGTCGGCCCGCTTTTCCAGCACGGTCACGACCTTCGCTGCCGGATCGACCTGCACGAAATTGACCTTGCTGATATCGACCTTGTTATGCGCGGCGAGCGCTTCCAGCAGCCCGCGGATCGGATCTCCGGGCGAAACCGCAAGCGTCTTGCCCTCGATATCCTTCGGTGTCCGGATGCCGGCCGAGGCAGCCGAGACAACGGAGAATCCCGTCGAACTCAGGATGTTCATGACGGATTTGATCTCGCCGCCCTTCGAGATCAGGTTGATGATGCTGGAACTGTCCGCGAGGCCGAATGTATCGGTGCCCGCGCCGACAACCTGCACCGTATTGGCCGAGCCGCGACCCTCGTTGATCGTGAGGTTGATCCCTTCTTCCTTGTAGAAGCCCCGGTCGACCCCGTAATAGAACGGCACATGCAGCCCGCCGAGATACCAGTTGAGCCGCAGGGAGACATTGTCCTGCGCCTGCGCGGCCGCCCCGATCATCAGGGGCAATGCGGCGGCAAGCCCGAGTGCGGCCTTTCCGAGAATGCGTCTTGTGGTCATGGTTTCCTCCCGTTCTTTTGTGTTGTTTTGCTTCCTAGGCTCTAGAGGCCGGTCATCTCCGTCGGGCGTTGCGAGACGTGCCAGGGGATGACAAGGCGTTCGACGAACTCGACCAGGTAGTAGATCGCCAGCCCGATCAGGCTGAGCAGGACGATGATCGCGAAAACCATCGGCGTCTCGAGTTGCCCGTTATACTGCTGGAGCAGGTAGCCAAGGCCCCGGTCCGAGGCGACGAATTCGGCCACGACCGCCGCGGTGGCGGAGAGGGCGGCGCCGATCTTCAGCCCCGTGAAAATCTCGGGCAGGGCCTGCGGCAGCCGGATCTTGAAGAACATCCGCGCAGGGCTCGCGCCGGTCGAACGGGCAAAATCCATGACATCGGGATCGACCGACTTGAACCCGGCCACGCTCGAGACGACGATCGGGAAGAAGCACAGCAGGAACACGATCAGCAGCTTCGGGAACAGGCCGAAACCGAACCAGATGATGAAGAGCGGCGCGATGGCGATCTTCGGGATGATCTGCAGGAACACGATGATCGGGTAGATCGAGTTCTCGACAAAACGCGAATAGGCGATGGCCATGGCCAGCGGGATGCTGACGGCCACGGCGAGAAGATAGCCCCCGATGATCTCGGTCATCGTGGTCCAGGCGCTGGCCATCACGGTATTCTGCCGCTTGAGAAATTCGGACCAGATCTTGCTGGGCGGCGGCAGCAGGTATTCCTTGATGCCGAACAGCTTCACCGCGAATTCCCAAAGCAGGAACAGCACGATGAAGGCAATGATCATGCCTGTCCGCCGCCGGAGCCAGCGTGCCGCTCTTGCCGCTGCGGAACGGGGAATGGCGCGGCTGATCAAGCGGCACCCGCCTTTCCGGCCTCGAGATCGAATGTCCCGAATGTCGCGGGCAGGTTGATCTCGATCAGTTCCAGGTCGTCCGAGCGGGCAATGACATTGTGGGCCACGCCGCCCGGTTGCGACAGGCAGCCGCCGGCCTCCACGGTCACGGGATCGGCGACACCGTCGAACCGGAAGCGGATCCAGCCCCGGAGCACATAGACAAAATGGCCGGTCATATCGTGCCAGTGCCAGCCGGTTTCCTTCCCGAAGGACGCGAAGGCGCGGATATGCCTGGCGCCGATGCGCCCGCCCGTGGCCGCAGCCAGGCCGAGGTCGCGGTATTCGACATCTGCCCGCGGGCCGTCGCGCGTGAAATCGGCATCTGAATAGGGCAGGAGGCCAAACTTCGACTTCGCGGCGTCGAGGCTCAGCGGACCTTCATAATGCGGAGATGCGTTTTCTTGCATGGGGCTTCTCCCTGGGATCCGGGCCGGCTTGGGCCGGCCTTCTGGTTTGAAGTTCAAGTCCGCCGAGCCGGTTGCGCAAAGGCCAGATCCCGCCCAGTTCCTCGGCCGCCCGCGCGATCCGCGATGCGAGGAGCTTCCGCCTGTCCGTGCCGAAGCGCAGCAGCGGACCGGCAAGGCTCAACGTGCCGACCGTCGCTCCAATGCCGACGCCCGAGGCATCGACGACCGCCACCGCCACGGCTGCCGTGCCGGGTTCGCCTTCCTCGACAGCCTCGCCGAAGCCGGCGCGCCGCGTTGTCGCGAGCATGCCGCGGAAGGCTTCGAGGTTCCGGACCACATTGGGCCCGAAACGCTGCGGCGTCCTGAGCCCTGTGCCCTCGACAATGCGCATCGCCTCGGTTTCGGGAAGCGTCGCGAGCCAGGCCTTCCCGGTTGCTGTGGCATGCAGCACGACATCATGGCCGGTATCGTGGTCGAGATCGGGGTCGTAACGCAGGCCGGACCGTGCACCCTGCGCCTTGGCGACCCAGATCAGCCGGTCACCCTCGACAATGGCAAGCCGGGCCAGTTCTCCCGTATCGGTGGCCAGGCGATCCAGGATCGGCTGGGCGAGATCGTCGAGGCCGGTCCGGACATAATGGCGCAGGCCGAGCATCGTAAGCTTGAGCGTCAGGCCATAGCGTCCGCTGGCCTGGTGCTGCACGACAAAACCAGCCTCGATCAGCAGGATGAGCAACCGGTGTCCGATGCTCTTGGGCAGATCGAGCGCTTCGCAGATTTCGGTCAGGCCGACGCCGTCGGGGCGTCCCGTGAGATGTTCCAGAACAAGCAGGGCGCGCTTGGCAGCGGACTGGTTCATGGCCATTGCCTTCAATAGCGGAACAGAGTTCCAGTATTGGTCACCGCCCGGACCCTGTCAACGACGATCACCGTACGGGAACGGAAGACGTGTTGATCGGCCCTTCGACAGGCTGCACCAGGAGGGGGCGCGTTGATCTCGGGGGCCGACAACGGGTCGATCTGCCATGGCCGGAAATCCTCTGAAGTTATCGATCCCGCCGGCAGATTTCCGGCTTCGCACGGTCCATATACCGGAACAAGCCGGCAATCCTTTCCGCAATTGCTCAAAGATTATGCAGATTTTTGCCCCAAAAGGCGCAGCATAATCGTTCGTTATACATGGATGGCGGTTTTGATCTCTGCTCTGGGCGAGACGGCATCCGATAAAGGAATGTTGAACTCTTCGGCCCAGACTCCCCTTGAACGGGAGCTGACGCGTGTCATTGGCCACAACCGCCAACGCTTTTTATCGGGAGATCCGGAGCGCGGCATCCTTCTATGCCGGGCACGCATTGTCGCGTATCGCGATGCTGGCGATCCTCGGGATCTGGATCGGCGCCTATTTCATGAATGTGCAGATCCCGCGGATGGTCGAGCAGACCACGCTCGAGTTCATCGATCTCACATCAAGGGAAACGCTGAACCAGATCAAGGATATCCGCGACACCTATGCCGAGACGGTGGCGAAGGGGAAGCCGGGTCAGAGCCCGCGTTCGGCCATGCGGGGTGCCGAGCCGACACATGTGCCGCTGCCAATTGAATTCATCCGCGGCATCACCGAGCGCATGTCCGGTCGCGACATCGAGGTCAGGATCGTGAGCCCGTTTCCCTGGCCGGGGCAGCCGCCCGCACCGATGGATGGCTTCCTCAACGAGGCCTGGCGGCAGTTCCGGGACGATCCCGACCGGATCATCGCCATGCGGGAAGGGACCGGGCTGGATGCGCGCTACCGGGTGGCCATGGCCGATCGCCTCTCCAGTCCGACCTGCGTCCAGTGCCATAACGAGCACCGGGACTCGCCGATCCGGACATGGCGCCAGGGCGATGTGCGCGGCATCCTCACCGTGGCCACGAAGGTCGGGCATGCCTTTGTCGAGGCGGGCGAGCGTGCCCGCCTGATCCAGATCTGGCTCTGGGCAACCTGTTCGCTCACGACAATGCTGATGCTGATTGCGATGGCGACCGTCCGCCGGAAGGAACTCGCCAAGCAGAAGGCGCATCAGGATCTGATTTTCCTCGCGCATCACGATGCGATGACCGGCGTGCTGAACCGGATTGCTTTCCATGAGAGACTGCATGCCCTGATCGAGAAGCCCGATCCGAGGATCGAGGCCATCTTCTTCGTCGACCTCGATCATTTCAAACGGATCAACGACGAGTACGGGCATGAATTCGGCGATGCGATGATCTGCCGCCTGGCCACGACGCTGACCGGCACAATCGGCAAGGACGGGCTGGTCGGACGGCTCGGCGGCGACGAATTCATCGTGGCTCTCCATCGCGGGAGTGCCCAGAAACACGCGGATGCGATCCTTCGCGCGCTGGCGGAACCGACGGGCTACCGGGACCAGCAGGTGATCCTGTCGGCCAGCATCGGCATCGCAATGGGGCGCGACCGGGCGGAGACGGCCGACGAATGGATCCGGCGTGCGGATCTCGCTCTCTACAAGGCAAAGATCGGCGGGCGCGGACGCTATGCGGTGTACAGCGAGGATCTCGACGAGGCCCAGGCCCAGATCAAGCGGATCGAGGCCGTGCTGCGCAATGCCATCGAATCGGAAACGCTGGATGTGCATTTCCAGCCGATCTGGGACATCCAGAAAGGCCTGCTGATCGGGTTCGAGGCCCTGGCGCGCCTTGCCGATCCGCTGGGAGGCATGATTTCGCCGGCGCTGTTCATCCCCATCGCGGAAGACAATCACCAGATCAACAAGGTGGGTGAAATCGTGATGCGCAAGGCCTGCACACTCGCCGCGAAATGGCCGGCGCCGGTCCGGCTGTCCGTCAATATCTCGCCGGCCCAGATGACGACCAACCGTCGGCTGACCGATCTTGTCGAGCAGACGCTCAAGGCCAGCGGGCTGGCGGCCAACCGGCTCGAGCTCGAGATCACCGAAGGCATCCTGCTCGACCAGAACGAGCATGTGATGGCCGATCTCCGCCGGATCCAGGAGCAGGGCATCCGGATCGTGATCGACGATTTCGGGGCTGGCTATTCGGGGATCAGCTATTTCTGGAAATTCCCGTTCGACAAGATCAAGCTTGACCGCAGCCTGGTCAAGGGCGCCGAGATCATGCCGGGGGCCAAGGCCGCAACGCTGCATACGATCATGGAACTGGCTCGCCAGTTCTCGATGGAAGTCACCGGCGAGGGTGTCGAGACGCTGGAAGACCTGCAATTCCTGAAGCAGCTGGGCTGCCATCAGGCACAGGGCTATCTGCTCGGCCGCCCGATGACGCCGGAACACGCCGCAGCTCTCACCGGCTCTGCCGGCGGCAAGGTTCCCGGCACAGAATTCATCCCGGCACGGCCGCAGGCGGCCTGAACCGGCGAGAGGCCGGGACGGACGCCCGGCCCCGGAGGGGCGTCAGTTGAGAAGCCGCGCCAGCGCATACATGGACAGGCCGAAAATCGTGTGGGCCATGAGGTTCAGCATGCGGATCCGCGTCGCGTTCGGCTTGAGGCGGGCCGCGATGCCGGCCCCCATCCCGGGCGCCAGGACCAGCCAGCCGAAAAGAACCGTGCCGATCCCCACGGCCATCGGGATGGCCAGCGTCGGAGCCTTGAGCCATCCAGACCCGCCCAGCAGCACCGTCGCAAGGCCGAAACAGGCCCCGACAGCATAGTGGAAAGCCCATCCCCAGGCCAGTTCCTGCGGGACGGGCTCGGCGCGGGAAATGTCCTGATGCACGAGGCGGCCTCGGAAAAGATGCCGGAACCAGCGGCCGACAAGGGCCCAGTTCGGCAGCGGAATCCCGGCGAGCCGGTTCAGCAGCAGGTTCCACAGATCGAAGAGGACAGTCGCCCCGATTCCGATGGCGAGGCCGTGCCAGATTATGTTCGCCACGATCAAACCCTTCCGTTACAGGACAGCGCGGGGCAGCCAGAGCACCGTCGAGGGGAAAACGGTGATGATGATCAGGACGATGATCGCCGCGATCAGGAAGGGCGTGAGTTCCCGGGATTCCTCCTCCAGCTTCACATTGGCGAATTTCGCACAGATGTAGAGCAGGATGCCCACAGGCGGCGTGATCAGCCCGATGCAGAGGTTGAAGACCATCACCAGACCGAAATGCACCAGATCGATGCCGACAGCACTGACCACGGGCACCAGAACCGGGATGAGGATCAGCAGCGCGGGCAGGGGCTCCATGAAGATGCCGACGATGAGCAGGAGCACGTTGATCAGCATCAGGATGACCAGCGGATCCTTCGACACCGAGGCGATCCAGAGACCAAGCTGCTTGGGCAGCCCGGATACCGCCAGCAACCAGCCGAAGCCGGCAGACAGCGCGATGATGATCATGACGAGCGCCGTATCCATCGCAGTCTGCACGAGGATCGGCCAGATCGCCCTGACAGTAAGTTCCTTGTAGATGAAGAACCCCACAAAAGCGGCATACAGCACGGCGATCGTTGCGCTTTCCGTGACCGTCACGATGCCGCCGACGACGCCGGAAAGGATGATAACCGGCATCAGCAGGCCCCAGGCCGCATTCCTGATATAGGTCGGGATTTCCCGAAGCGGCACGCGTTCCGTGGTCGGATAGTTGCGCTTCACCGAGATGATGTAGGCCGCGATCATCAGCGCGATGCCCAGCAGCAGCCCGGGAATCACACCGCCGAGGAACAGGTCGATGATGGGCGCGCCCTTGCCGACCGAAAGTCCGTAGATGACCAGCGGAATGGAAGGCGGAATGATCGGGCCGTTCACGCAGGCCGCCGCCATCAGCGCGGCCGCGAAACCGCCGCCATAGCCCTGCCGCTTCATGGTCGGGATCAGGACCTTGCCGAGGGCGGAGGCATCGGCTGCAGCCGAACCGGAAAGGCCGGAGAAGATCATCGCCGCGAGCACCGAGGTCAGCGCCAGGCCACCCTTGAAGCGTCCGACCATGGCCATGGCCAGCCGGACGATCTGGTTGGTCAGGCCGCCGCCATTCATCAGGTTGCCGGCCAGGATGAAGAACGGGATCGCCAGGAGCGCATAGGATTCAGCACCCACCAGGGCGCGCTGCGCCAGCAGCGTCATGGGCAGGGTGTCATGCATGGCGATGGCGAACATCGTGGACAGGCCCATCGCGAAGGCAATGGGAAAGGCCAGCATGATGAGGAGGAAGAAGCTTCCGATCAGGATTGCCGCGCTCATGCCGTCAGAACTCCCCGACCTCGCCGAGGGGGACGCGCTTGGATGGGTCCACGATCTTCTCGATGAAGAACAGCATCATCATCGCGCAGGAGACCGGCGCTGCCGCGTAATAATAGGCCGGAGAAATGTCCAGGGCACCGGCCGTATTGGGCAGGACATTGATCGTCAGCTTGAGGCTGTAGATGAAGAGAACGGTGATGAAGAGCAGGTTGCCGAGCTCGACCACCCATTTCCAGATCTCGCGGTTCCGCTCGCCGAGCATTCCGAGGAAAATGTCGACGCCGATATGCAAGTTCTGGCGGTAGAGCACGGCAGAGCCGAGAAACACCATCCAGATGAAGATCATGTTGGAGACCTGCTCGACCCAGGAAAGCGGATTGTCGACGACATAGCGCCACCAGACGGCCGCAAGAGTCACGAGCACGATGGCCGCGACCGAGGCTCCGAGCAGGAGTTTGGCAAGGGCAGTGACCTTGTCGGAAACAAAGACGATCAATCGGGTCATGGCCAAAGTCCGGTCAGAGCGGAAAAACGGGCTGGATGGAGGGGAGGTTCCATCCAGCCCGGACGCAGGTCAAGTGATCTGTGCGATGCGATCGACCCAACGTTTCACCTGCGGGAACTCGGCATCCAGGCCCTTGATGGCAGCACGGAACGCGTCCTTGTCCACGTCGTTGACCGCGATTCCCTTGGCCTTCACCTTGCCCAGAATGTCCTTGTCATCGGCAATGACCTTGGCCCGGATGATGTCTTCCATCTCGCGGGCAGCCTGGTCCACTGCCTTGCGAAGCTCGGGATTGAGGCGCGAATACACGGAGTCGGCGAGGACGATCATGTTGTCCTGCATCATGTGTTCGGTAAGCGCGAGGTTCTTGTTCACGTCGAAGATGCCGGAATTGAAGCTCAGCGCCGTCGGGTTCTCCTGCCCGTCGATCACGCCGGATTTCAGCGCGGCAAAGACTTCCGGCCAGGCCATCGGCGTCGGCGAGGCACCGAAACGCTGGAAGGTCTTGAGCCACATCTGGGTTTCCGGGACCCGGACCTTGAAGCCCTTCATGTCGGCCGGTGTCCTCACCACCCGGTTCGAGGAAAGCTGGCGCGGCATGCGCGGGATCGCGGCGAGGGGACGCAGCTTGGAGGCCGCGGCACATTCGTCGCCATATTCCTTCATGATCGTGGTCATCACCTTGTCCTTGTGGGCGACGTCCTTGAACATGAAAGGATAGGTCCAGACTTCCGCAGGCTTGTACCAGCCGCCCAGGATCGCCGCGCCCGGCGAGGCGACATGAACCGCCCCCTGGAGCAGGGCTTCGACATGTTCGCGCTCGCCACCGAGCGAACCGGCATGGTGCGTCGCGATATCGATCTGCCCCTTGGTCAGGTCCTTCACGCGCGCGGAAAAGGTATCAAGGCTCTGCGCGATGAAATCCGTCGGCGCCGTGGCGGAAGCGCCGATCCATTTGATCGTCTGGGCCCTCAGGATGGCGGGCATCGCCACCATTCCGGCGAGGCCCGCCGCACCCAGAAGCACGGACCGGCGGCTGGCCGGCATATCGAAAGACTTGGTCATGACTTCCTCCCTGGACAAGTCGCTGGCCCGTTCCGGGCTCTGGCGGTGGAAACCGGCGGCCGGAATGGCCGCCGGCAGATGGTGGCATCTCAGCGCGCGAATGTCGTCTCCATTTCGCGCCGGACCTTGATGGCGGCATCATTGGGGTCGAAATCGACATCCGACCATTTGAGCCGTGTGCCCTGCGCGATGTCGCGCTTGAGCTTGATCTTGTGGGCAAGGCCGAGCGGCAGATAGCCCTCTGACAGCGAAGCCTTGGCCGGGGTCTGCTTGCCCCAGACGCAGAAGCCGCCCTCGCCATCCAGCATCTCGCCGGCCTTGAGATCGCGCTTCGATGTGGCAACCACATCGGAATTGAAGCAGACCGGCGCGCCGGTCGGCTCCTTGCGCAACGCTGCGGAGGCCACGGAGATGCCGAGTTCGAGCCCGATCATGTGCGTCGGCCGGTAGAGGCAGGAATACTTGCCGGACCTGTCCTGCAGCATCGAGTACTCGCGGAAGCATTCCTCCGAATAGGCGCTGTCGGTCTCGAACACGACATAGGTGCCCATGACCAGCGAATGCGGCACATCCGTGCCATCGCGATAGACAGAAGATGTCACTTCCGTCACGCCCTTGCGCTCCAGCGTGCCGCCATCCGATTTCGGCTTGCACACTTCCGCATGCTCGAACCGTGTCGCCGGCGGGAAGGACAGGCCTTCGCTCTGGCTCTCGAGTCCGGTTGCGTTGCACACCGCCGTCATCTCGATGCCGGATTTGGTTCCGTCGACAAAGGAATTGAACATCTTCGGATTGATGGAGTTCCGGTCGCGGATCTTCATGTACTTGTCGAGAATGTCCCAGACCGTGTCCGGCGTCGACTGGTGATAGGTCGGGTGATAGCGCGTGCCCTTGCCGGCCGAGACCACGCGGAAACCGGCCGCGCGGGCCCAGTCGACATGGTCGGCGATCAGCGCCGGCTGGTCGCCCCAGGCGAGCGAATAGACCACGCCCGCCTGCCTGGCCTTGCGGGCGAGGAGCGGGCCGGCGACGGCATCGGCCTCGACATTGACCATGACGATATGCTTGCCGTTGTCGATGGCCTTGAGCGCGAAGCGAATGCCCGCGCCGGGATCACCCGTGGCCTCGATGATGACTTCGATGCCCGGATGGGTGACCAGGCTGTCGCCATTCTCGGTCACCAGCGTCGCCCCGTTCTTCAGCGCGTCGTCGAGCGAGGTCGCGGCATATTGCTCTTCCGGCCAGCAGGCCAGCTTGAGCTGGGATCGCGCACGCGCCGTGTTGAGATCGGCCACGGCCACGACATGCATGCCGGCCGTCTGCCGCGCCTGCGAAAGGAACATCGTTCCGAATTTCCCCGCGCCGATGATGCCGATCGTGATCGGCTTCCCGGCAGACTGGCGCTCCAGCAGCTTGCGGTGAAGATTCATGGGTCCTGGCCTTCCCTTGTCCCTTCGGCACAAGGCCGAACCATTCCACATCAGGGTTGGAAGAACGCACAGGGTGCCTTGGCGGGAATCATGCGATTCTGCCTTGCCGCTCCCGGCCTTCGTTTCTTCCCAACCGGATGCTGCTTCTTGTTTCATGAGCAGCATTCCTCAAAACAAACGCTAACACGTTTCCACCAAGCGAAAAGCGAAATAGTATGCGGCAACCCATGAGGAGAATTCATCATTGCTGAACAGCATGCCCCCGCTGCAATGGCTCGCGACCTTCCAGGCCGTGATCGAAACCGGGAGCTTCGCCAGTGCTGCCAAGCGCCTTGGGCTGACCCCCTCCGCCATCAGCCACCAGATGCGGGCCCTCGAGGGCATGCTCGGCCAGCGCCTCTTCCTGCGCGACAAGCGCCAGGTCACGCCGACCGAGGAGGCCCTGGCCTACGCCACGACGATTTCCGAGAGTTTCGCGCGGTTGATGGCCGCGACGAACCGTTTGGCGACGGGCACCGGCGCAAGGCGCTTGCCCATCCATTGCTCGCCGAGTTTCGCAACCCTCTGGCTCGTGCCTCGGCTCAAGGACTTCATGCGCGAGCATCCCGATATCGATATCTCGCTCTTCGCCAGCCATGAGCCGGCCCGGCTCGGACAGGACGGCATCCTGATCGACATCCAATATGCCCGCCCTGTGCCGGAAACCTGCGAGGCGATCGTCCTTGCGGAGGAAATGATCGTGCCTATGGCCAGCCCCGCCTTCGTGGCGGAACACCATGTCGGCGCGATCGCGGATATCGGCCGGGTGCCATTGCTGCACTCGCTCCGCTGCGTGGTGCAATGGCCCCAATGGTCGGCGCGCTTTGCCCCGGGCCTGACGCTCAATCCCCGGGGTTTCCAGTTCGATCGGGCCCATCTCGCGCTCGCCTCGGCGGCGGACGGGCTCGGTATCGTGCTGGAATCGACCCTCCAGGCGAATCCCTTCCTGGCCCAGCGCCGGATCGTCATGCCGTTCGGCGAGGTGGGATTTCCGGTGGTGGCCCACCGCCTCGTCTTTCGCCGCGAGGATGATGGCCATCCCGAGCTTCTTGCCTTCATCGACTGGATCACCCGCGCCTTTCGCAGCGAAAGGCTCAATTCCGGACCAAGATAGGCAATCGCAGGCGGTGCGGGCGGGCTATTGCTTGAGCAGCAGGGTGTTGCCATTCATCTCGAAGCTCGAGAGACGTCGGAGGAAGCTCATGCCCAGCAGGGTAATGGGCAATGCTCCCGGCGGCATCACGGTGGCCTCCACATCGCGGACTGTGATCCCCTGCAGGCGGAGTTCCGGGATTCGGACCAGCGCCGCCATGACGACGCCGTTCGCCGTCTGCATCCGGACCGTATAGGCGGAACTGGCCGGCACGATGCCGGCCTTTTTCGCGTCTTCGTGCGAGAAGGCAACGACCGACGCCCCGGTATCGACCAGCGCCTTGACGAACTGGTTCTGGACCAGAATGTCCGTCGCGAAATGGCCGCGGGCATCGGCGCGGAGGGCCACCACGCGGGGCGCGGCGGGGGAGGATTGCATGGAAGCGACCTGTGCCGGCTTGGCGGCTGGCGACGGTTCCGCGATCTTGCCGGCCAGCGAATTGCCGATCACCGTTCCGGCTATTGCGATTGCGCCGATGAAAAGAAGGCTCCGCATGCCAATCCCCGAAGCTGGTTTTTCCGTAACGGCTTCCGCCCTGTCAGTGACCGATTGAACGCCTTCTCCCTGATGATCCGGTAAACCGGGCCGGAATTCCCGTTCTTGGGTTTAAAAAGCGTCAAGCCGGATGCCGGGGCCAGTGCCGGTCAGGATTGCAAACTGCATGGTCCTTTGTTGCGATTCGCAAATCGCTTCGTTGCAAATCGCAAAACAGCATGGGTTTGGAGCCGCTTTTTCGCGCCATGCGGCCGATCCGGCCTCGCCCGGTTCTTGCAGCAGGGTCAGGGCATTGTGACGCAGGAGGATGATGATGCGCGCTCTCAAGGCCCTATTCGTGATGTTGATGCTGGTATCGGGCCCGGGAATGGCCCAGGCGCAGGGGCTGTCCGCGCCCAAGGGGGAAGTCATCCTCTCGGTTGCCGGCAAGGTGAAGGCAACCAATCAGGCCGGACGGGCCGATTTCGATCGCGACATGCTGGTCGCGCTCGGCGTGAAACAGACGAAGACCCGCCATTCCTGGGCGGATGGGGTCACGACCTTCGAGGGCGTTTCCCTCGCCAGCGTGCTGGATGCCGTCGGTGCGCAGGGTACGAAGATCCGCGCCGTGGCGATCAACAACTATGCTGTGGAACTGGATATCGCCGAAGTCCGGAAATACCCCGTCATCCTCGCGATGAAGGCTGACGGGCAGGAACTCCGCCGGCGGGATCGTGGACCGCTCTGGGTTGTCTACCCGCGCGACAGTTATCCCGAACTGGCTGACGAGAAGCACAACTTCAAGTGGATCTGGCAGCTGCGGAGCCTTGAGATCCAGTAAGGCTTCCTTTTCGCCTTCCCGGTAAAGTCGAGGCATGGTTCACGATCCGCCCCGTTCGAACCCCAGGGTTCCCGTGTTGGTCGCCGCGCTTGTGGCGGCCTTCATCCTTATGACGGGCCTCTCGGTTTCCCGCTATCACAGCATCGAGCGGCGGCTGGATTACACGATCTCCGAGAATGTGCTCTGGGCGGCAGCCCAGACGGAAATCGAGCTGCATCTATTCCTGGCGGCCCTGACCGATCTGGCCGAGACACCGGACGAGACGGCCAAGGCACGCCTCGGCGAGCGCTTCGATCTCCTCTGGAGCCGGGTTGATCTGTACCAGGCGGGTGTCCTCGCGCGCATGCTCGCGCGGCATTCCCGCCTGCCGCAGACAGTTGCGGCACTGAAAGCCGAACTGGTCCAGATCGATTCCGAACTCCAGGAACCGCTGACGCATGACGCGGCCCATGCCATCCGGGATCGCCTCCGCAAGCATATCGCTCCGATGCGCGACCTCACGACCGCGGCCCTCGATGCCGACCGGCTCGAACGTCAGGAAATCGTGGCCTCGCAGGATTCGATCAAGGGCGAGCTGGCACTGCTCGTTGCGGGGTTCCTGATCACCATCGGCGGCATCGTGATCTATCTCATGCGCGCCGAGCGTCGGGCCAGTTACCTGCTGTGCCAGGCCGTGGCCGCCCGGAAGGAAGCCGACGCCGCCTGGTGGCAGCTGGACGAGGCGATCGAGAACATCAGCGAGGGGTTCGTCCTCTACGATGCCGAGGACAGGCTGGTCCGCTGCAACCGCAAGTATCGGGAGCTCTACGCGCAATCCGCCGAAAAGCTACGCCCTGGCGTAACCTTCGAGGAAATCTTGCGTTTTGGTGTCGAGCGGGGCCAGATCGAGGATGCGAAAGCCGATCCAGAAGGCTGGATCACAGAGCGTCTGGCGCGCCATCGCAATCCGTCCGCGCCCTTCGAACAGGCGCTCGGCAATGGCCGCTGGCTGATGGTCTCCGACCGCATCACCAGCAACGGCGCGCGTGTCGGGATCCGGACCGATATCACCGACCTGAAGAAGCATCTCGCCGATCTCGAACGGGCGCGCGAGAGCATGCGCCAGCAGGCAGAGCGGATGGCCGATCTCGCCGAGGAGAACAAGCGCGCCCGCGAAGTGCTGCGGGATGCGATCGAGAGCATCGGCGAGGGCTTTGTCCTCTTCGATTCCGATGACAGGCTGGTCATGTGCAATTCGCGCTACCGGTCGTTCTTCAGCGAGGTTGCGCCATCCATCCGCAAGGGCGTGCTGTTCGAGGATTTCCTCCGCAGGGCTTTCGAGGCCGGAGCTCTCCCGGCGGAGGGCAATGTCGAGGAGGCGATCCAGCTCCGCAAGCGCCGCCGCAGGCAACGCAAGGAGGCCACCTTCATCGAGCAGCTCGGCGATGGCCGCTGGCTGCAGGTTTCGAACCGGCTGACAGCGTCTCTCGGGGTCGTCACGGTCTTCAACGACATTACCGAACTGAAGTCGCGCGAACTCGCGCTGATCGCGGCACGGGCCGATCTCGAGGCGCAGGCCGAGCGCATGCGTTCGCTGATGGAAGTCGCCGAGGCCGCGAACCGCGCGAAATCGGACTTCCTGGCCATGATCAGCCATGAGATCCGGACGCCGATGAATGCCATTCTCGGCCTGTCGAGTCTGCTGGAGGAAACCCGTCTCGACCCAGAACAATTCCGCTTCGTCGACGGAATCAGCGAATCCGGTGCGCACCTGCTTGAACTCATCAACAATATCCTCGACTTCTCGCGGCTTGAGGCCGGCAAGGTCGAGATGGCGCCGGTCCCGACCGATATCCGCGCCGTCGTCCGCTCGGTCGAGCAGATGCTCGGCGTCCTGGCGCGCAACAAGGGACTGGACCTGTCGGCGACACTGGCGGAGCCTGTGCCGAGCCATGTCCAGCTCGATCCCGGCCATCTGCGGCAGGTTCTGATCAATCTGATGGGCAATGCCGTGAAATTCACCCAATCCGGCTCGATCCGCCTGGTTGTCGACATCCTGCCCGCGGAGCAGGCCGGCATGGCCCGGCTCGCCTTCGGCGTCTCGGATACCGGCATCGGGATTCCCGAGGCGCTTCGCCCGACCATTTTCGAGCCCTTCGAGCGCGCGCGGCTGCCGGACAGCCAGAAGGCTGCAGGAACCGGGCTCGGCCTCGCCATCACCCAGCGGCTTGTCACCGAGATGGGCGGGGAGATCCGGCTCATGCCGACGGACGGAGCGGGGACAACCTTCGCCTTCGAGCTGACGGTGCCTGTCGTCGAGGCGCCGCTCCGGAACGCGGCGCGCCGGAACGAGCGGATCGCCACAAGCCCGGCCTTGCGCCGGATGCGTGTTCTTGTGGCCGAGGATACGCCGGCCAGCCGGCTGGTCATCCAGACCATGCTCGAGAAGCGGGGGCATGAAGTGGTGGCTACCGAGGATGGCTGCATGGCCCTTGTCGAGGCCAGGAAGGGCGGTTTCGATCTCGCGCTGTTCGATATCCAGATGCCGGGCATGACAGGCTACGAGACCGTGACCAACCTTCGCAGCCTGCCCGGGGAAGCCGGGCGCATGCCGGCCGTGGCCTTGTCGGCGCAGGCATTCCAGACCGACCGGCAAAAGGCCTTCGAGGCCGGCTTTGACGACCACCTGGCCAAGCCGATCCGCCCTGCGGAACTGAACGATCTGCTGGAGCGCGTGGCGCAGGGGCTCGTGGGGCGTCCGGGCAGCGAAAGCGAACCCGAAGAGGCTTCCCCCGCGCCTGCTCCGGCCGGGCTGGATCTGTTGCCGGTTGACTGGCACGACGACGAGCAGGATCCCCTCGGCGAGCTGGAATCGCTCTGCACGCCGGATGTGTTCCGGCCGCTTCTGGAAACCGCGATCGACAATATCCGCGAGGAAATGGATCGGATCGCCGCTGCGAGGGAGGCCGGGGATACGGTCGTTCTGCAAAGGGCAGCGCACAAGCTCGCCGGCATTCTCGGCCAGTATCACAGCTTCCAGGCCGGAAGGATCGCGGCGGCGGTCGAGACCGCGGATGCCGACGGACTGGACGAAAACCTCGCCATGCTCGATGCCGTGACCCGCGCCGTCCTGATGGCGCTCGAGGCACGTCTGACCCGCATCGCTGCGTGAATTCTGCGCCGCCGGAACCGGGGGCACTGAACAGGGTCTCTCCCGTGCCTCCCGAATTGCCCCGGGGGAGACAACGGTTTCACAAGCTTTTTGTCCTAGCAATGTCGGGCAATGCCAAGAGGGGCCGGATAGTGTCCAAGAACGCCAAAGTCCTGATCGTCGAGGATTCGACCTCGCTCGGCGAGGCCTACAAGGCCATGCTGCTGGGCGATGACCATCAGGTCGAGCTTGTCACCCGGGTGGATGAGGCACTGGCCAGGCTTGAAGTCTTCCTGCCGACCGTGCTGCTCGTCGATGTGAACCTGCCGGACCGCAACGGCCTCGAGATCCTGCAGCATGTGCGGCAGAAAGAGATGCCGGTCGAGGTCGTGATGATGACGGCCCAGGGTTCCGTCCAGCTCGCTGTCGAGGCAATGCGGCAGGGCGCTTTCGACTTTGTCATGAAGCCTTTCTCGCCGGACCGCCTCCGCGTGACAGTCCGGAATGCCCATGATCGGCGCAGCCTTGCCAACACCATCGCCGCGATTTCCGAATCCTTCGATCGCGAGCGCTTCGCCAGCTTTATCGGTCGCTCGCTCCCGATGCAGGCGACGTACCGCATTATCCAGAGTGCGGCCTCGTCCAATGCAACGGTCTTCGTGACCGGAGAAAGCGGGACCGGCAAGGAACTTTGCGCCGATGCCCTCCACAGGCTGAGCCGGCGCGCCAAGGCGCCGTTCGTGGCCATCAACTGCGCCGCCATCCCGCGCGACATGCTGGAAAGCGAGATTTTCGGCCATGCCAAGGGCGCCTTCACCGGCGCCGTGGCCGATCGCAAGGGGGCAGTGCTCCAGGCCAATGGCGGCACGCTGTTCCTGGACGAGATCTGCGAGATGGATCTCTCGCTCCAGGCCAAGATGCTGCGCTTCCTGCAGACCATGACCGTCCAGCGCGTCGGCGAGGATCAGGTCCGGCCGGTGGATATCCGGATCGTCTGCGCCACGAACCGCGACCCGCAGGCCGAAGTCGCCGCCGGGCGATTCCGTGAGGATCTGTTCTACCGGCTGCATGTCGTGCCGGTCGAATTGCCGCCCCTGCGCGAGCGCGAGGATGATGTGCTGCTCATCGCCCGCGACTTCCTGGCCCGCTTCGCCAAGGAGGACGGCAAGGTCTTTACCGGCTTCAGCCCGGATGTCGAACTCGCCTTCCGGAACTATTCGTGGCCGGGCAATGTCCGGCAGCTCCAGAATGTGATCCGCAACATCGTGGTGCTCAGCCAGGGCCCCGGTGTCGAGTTGTCGGATCTTCCGCGCGAGGTCCTGCCGTCGTGGTCCGCGCCGCGCCCGATGGCGGCTTTGGCGCCTGCCGCGGTTGTCGCGCCGGTCATGGCTGCCCTGGTCCCGGCCGCATCCGTTGCCGATTTCGCCTCCGGTCCGATCGAGCCGCTCGAGACGACGATCCGGCGCGCCATCGAGGCCGCCATTGCGCAATGCGGCGGCTCGGTGCCACGGGCCGCTGCCGCGCTCGATGTCGCGCCCTCGACCCTTTATCGTCGCCTGCAGGCCTGGGAGAATGGCGAGGCCTGATCGCTACCAGATGGCTGCCGTCTTCGGCGGGACACGCCCCAGAACCGGCAAGCCCGATTCCCGCGTGAAATCCTCTTCCGACCGCAGGCGCTGGTCGGCGAATTCCGTGATCGCGGCCAGCCCGAGACCGAGCACGATCCCGCCGACAATGCCTGCCAGAAGGAAAATCAGAAGGCCGGGCCCGACCGGGATTGTCGGCGCCGAGGGCGGATCGATGATCTTGATGCGCTCCGGCGCCTCGTAGCGCCCCAGCGCCCCGGTAACGCGGGCCATCTCGCTGCGCTTGAGCAAGGTGTCATACATGTCGCGGGCGGCGGCGATCTCGCGTTCGAGATGCTGCTGCTCCTGTTCGATCGGCGCGAAGGTGCCGATCGTCCTCTGCAGGTCAGCGATCATCCTGCGCAGTTCGTGCACGTCATTCTCGATCGTCACGCGCCGCGCCTGCGCGTCCTGCAACCGCTGCAATTGCGACATCAGCAGCGTGGTTGGCGGTTTGCCGTCCTCGCCGCTCGCCATATTGGCCGCGATGTGCCAGAGCCGGTCGAGATCCATCGATTTCAGTGCGGCGCTGGCGTCGAGCAGGGCGACACGCTCTGCCTGCGTTCGACGGAGCCGTCGCTCGGCACCCTGCACCTCGCTGTGTTCATCGGTATAGCGCGAGCGAAGCGAGGTCAGTTCGCTGGTCAGGCGGACAATCTCGTCCTCGAGCTTGCCGATCACGGGGTTCGCTCCCGCGATCCGGCCCCTGATATCCTCGAATCCGGCCTGGGCCGTGGCCAGTTCCATCTCGCGCTCCTGCAGTTTCTGCTGAAGCTGGCCGAGGCGTGTCACATTGGCGGCATAGAGGGCAGGGAGCTTGTCGGCATTGCGGACCTTGAAGGACGCAAAACTCTGCTCGGCCTTGGCAAGCGCTTCCCGCCGCTGGGCCAACTGGATCTCGAGGAAGTTCTGGCTGGCCACGATCGCGCCCTGTTCGGGCGAGACCAGCCGCTCGATGAAGCGGTTGGTGACAGCGGTCAGGCTCTGCAGCAGCCCCGAAGGCCGGCGACCGCTGATCTTGATCTCGATCAGGTCCGAGCCGGTCAGCTTGACGGAGATGGCCGCCGAAAGGATCGCGATGAGCTGCTGTCGCTCGCCCGGACCGGTTGCTTCCGTGATCTGCCCGGTATCGGTCAGCACCTTGTCAAGCACATGCTGTGAATGGAGCAATGCCGAAAGCGCGGGCATGCGATCCTTCACATTCGTCCCGACCGCGAGGTCGTTGAGGAAAGGGTTGAGCTTGGCCGGTTCCTGGACGAGCAAGGTCGTCCGGGCCTCGTAGCGCTTCGGCGCGATCATGCCGCCCGCCAGCGCGAGGAAGGGCATGACCATAATAGGCACGCAGATGAGATAGCGCCGGCGCCAGCCGGCGGCCAGCAACAGCGCCAGGACCTCGAACGGGGTGCGGATCACGATCCCTCTCCCGCAATCGTCACCCGGACGATATTGCTGTCGAGCGCGGGATCGAAGCGCCGGTCCACGGCGAGGGGCGGGGGAACATGCCGGGCGATGCTTTCCAGCCGCCGGCTTGCCAGTTGCAGCCGTTCCCAGGCCGGGGCCGTGCCGGACAGGCCGGCGGTGAGGACGAGTTTCCTGCCGCTTTCCAGTCCGGTCCGGCGGGAGAGTTCGGCAAGCGCGCGATTGCCTTCGCCATCAAGATCATCAAGTCCGGCCGCGAAGCGGATCGTTGCCGCCGCGGCCGCCTTGGCCGGAAGCGGATCCGACAGGCGTGCCTGGACCTTGGCGGGCTGTGGTTCGGCAATGGCGGGCCGGTTCGCGGCCGGCGCTGGCAATGTCTGGCGCGCCCGGGCCAGCATGGCCGAGACAGCATCGTTGCGGGCTGGACCGGCGGCTCCGCCCTGCGGGGGGGCAGCAGGGGTTCTGGCCCCCGCAGGTGGAGCCGCCGCCTGTGCTCCGGCGACGGACAGGGGTGCCGTCGGCTGGGGCAAGGGTGACGCGGCAGGATTGGGATCGCGTTTGGCGAGCATGGCAGCAGCCTTGGCCTGCAGTGCCCGCTCGAGCGCGACATCCGGCGGTGCAGCGGCCTGCGTCCGCGCCGTCAATTGTCCGAGAGGTTCGGCCAGCGCCGGAAATTCGCCTGCCGGGCGGAGAAAGGCGGAACACCCCGCCATCAGGGGGAGCAGGGCGAAGCCGAGAGCGAGGCGATGGATCTTCATGGGGCACTCCTGACGAAGTCTTGCCAACGAACCACCAAGTTTCATGCCAGCGCCCGGTTGTGCCGCATCGAGGCTTAATTCATTGAAATAACTGCATTATGGGAAGAGTTGACGGCGTTGCCTTCGCGAAATGCAAGGCCGGATCGCGAGGCCGGCCTGTTTTGGCCTCGCGATTTGCAATGTCAGAGCAGATCGATCACTGCCGCGAGATCCTCGGCCCGCCGCTGCCAGGTCTCGTTGGCCACCGCCCGCTGGCGCAGCGTCTTTCGCCCCTGATCCTGCAGGGCCTGCCGGATCGCCTCGACGAAGGAGGCCGGCGTGGTCCCGACATGGATCAGGCTGCGATAGGGCTCCAGCGCGGGAAAATCCGTCGAGGCGATCGCGACACCCGAGGCGAGGTATTCGCGCAGCTTCAGCGGGTTGCAGGCCCGGATCTGCGGTGTGTCCCGGAAGGGCAGCATCGCGACGCGGAAATGCTGGACATAAGCCGGAAGCTTTTCATGCGGCTTGGGGCCGAGCAGGAAGACATTCGGCAGGGCCTCCAGCCCTTGCGTATCCGTGTTGACCGGGCCGATGAAGACAAAATTCACCGCAGGCAAGGCCTTGGCCGCCTTGATCATCAATTCGACATCAATCCATCCCGAAAGCGAGCCGTAGAAGCCGACAATGCCTCGCCCGTCAGGCAGGTCGTCCGGGCGGGGCTGGGGTCGGGCGAAAAGATCGATATCGACGCCATGGGGCACGATCATCGTCTTGCTTTCCGGGAAACGGCCGGCAATCTCCGGGCTGGCGGCCAGCACAAGCTGCGCCTTCTCGACGAGGCGTTGTTCGAGCGCCACGACGGGCTCGTGGTCGACACCGTCGAGCGCGCTGAAATCATCGCCCGCATAGAAGACCAGCGCCCGCTCGTCGAAGGCCCCGACGAGAGGTTCCGAGGTTGGCAGGGACGACCAGACGACCGGTCGCTTCATGCCGAGCCCGGCCATGGCCTGCCGGACCTGGCGGGCCACCATGCGCCGTGTGACGGCCGCGGCGGCCGGGTTGCCGGGGAGCGGAATGGCCGCCGGCGAGATGATGACATCGGGCTTCCTGAGCCCGTCCTCCGGCCTGGGCTCGGAAAGGCCAAAAGTCGAGGAAACGAGGCTGCCGAACTTCCTGAGCAGCCGGACGCCATCCTTGCCGGTGAAGCGCGGTGCGCGCAGGCCCAGCGAATTGACCCAGATGATGCGCCGTTCTGGCAGCATGGCGCGGATGAGGTGCTGCGTCGAACTGGGATGGGCACCCCAGTCCTCGCCGAAAACGATCAGGTCATGGGCCATGGTCAGGCTCCTTGTCTGCGAGGGAACGGATCACCCGTGCCGGCACGCCGCCGGCAAGGACGTTCGGGGGAAGGTCTTTCGTCACAACAGACCCGGCAGCGACCACCGTGCCGCGCCCGATACGGATGCCGGCATTCACGGTGACGCCCGTGGCAAGCCACACATCCGGTTCGAGGATGATGTCGCCGCATTGGGAATCGTGGTCAGGCAGGCCAATGGCCCTGGCTGCCGCCTCGAGCGGGTGCCCCGGATAGCCGGCGAGGAAGGCCCGGCCGGCAATGCGGACATTGTCGCCCAGCACAACCCTGGTGCCCACGGCAATCGTGGTCTGCCAGCCGATATCGCAGTTGCGGCCGACGATCAGCGTCGGCTCTTGCGAGGTCGGGCGCGCCGTCAGCGTCACCTGGCCCGAGATCCGGCAATCCTCCCCGATGGCGAGCCGGAGCGGGCCCAGGATCAGCGGGATACCGCCATAGAGATAAAGGCGGGTAGGCGGGTTGCTGGTCTGCGAGAGGAAAAGCGGCGTATCCCAAAACATGCGCCGCAGGGACTGCCAGAGGCCGAGCCCGCCCTGCCGCGCCCGGTAGAGCGCGGCATGGAGGCCCGGAACAACGGGCAGGCGGCTGGCCCGCAGGGTGTGGAAGCCGGCATGGAGCACGCGCGCGACGGGATGCTGACGCGCCTTGACCCATTGTCGGAGCGAGAGGGCGCCGCTCATTCCACCGTCACCGACTTGGCGAGGTTGCGCGGACGGTCGACATCGAGGCCGCGCAGCCGGGCGACATGATAGGCGAGGAGCTGCAGCGGGACCGTCGAGACGATCGGCTGCAGCAGGTCACAACCCTGCGGCACGGTCAGCGAATGCGTCGAGACATCCGAGAGCGAGAGCAGGGCCGCGCGGTCGCCGACGAGGATAATCCGGCCATTGCGGGCGGCGATCTCGCGGATATTCGAAGCGCTCTTCTCGAAAAGCGAGCCCGAGGCGACCAGCGCGATGATCGGTGTCTGCGGATCCACCAGCGCGATCGGGCCGTGCTTCAATTCGCCCGCCGCGAAGCCCTCGGCATGGATGTAGCTGATTTCCTTGAGCTTCAGCGCGCCTTCCATCGCCACCGGGAACAGCGAGCCGCGCCCGACATAGATCATGCTATGCGCATTGTGGATGCGTTCGGCGACCGCGATCACGGCCGGCTCGTTATGCAGGGCCGCTGTGACCATGTCGCCGAGCTTCTGCAGGCGGGCATGGAACTGCCCGATCCCGGGCTGGTTGCGGCGCTGGCCGGCCGCGAGAGCCAGCATGGCGAGCACGGTCAATTGTGCCGAGAAGGCCTTGGTCGAGGCGACGCCGATTTCCGGGCCGGCGAGAAGCGGGATGGTGCCATCGGCCTCGCGGGCAATCGTGCTGCCGATCTGGTTGACCAGCGCGATGACGGGGATGCCCCGGGCCCGCATCACCTCCATCGCGCCGATCGTATCGGCGGTCTCACCGGATTGGGAAATGACGATGGCGAGTTCGCCCGGCAGCGGCGGCGCGAAGGCCTCGTAGCGGAATTCCGAAGCAATGGCGACTTCGGCCGGCACCCGGGCAAATTCCTGGAACCAGCGGCGGGCCAGCGCTGCCGCGTAGTAGGAGGTGCCGCAGGCCACGAGCGTGATTCGCGAGACACGGCGGAAATCCACCGGAACCATCGCAAGCACATCAGCCGGAACGCGGTATTGCCCGAGAATGCGGGCGATCACGTCCGGCTGCTCATGGATCTCGCGCAGCATGTGATGCGCATAGGGATTGTCTTCACAGGCAAAGACGGACGGATCCACCGCCAGGGTCTGGCGCTGGACGCGTTCTCCGGTCCGGTTGAACAGGGTGACACCGTCCCGGGTGATCTCGGCGCTGTCTCCGTCCTCGAGGATCATCGCCTCGGTTGCATAGCCTGCCAGGGCCTGCGGATCCGAAGCCAGGACGCCGCCGCCCTCGCCGAATCCGACAGCGAGCGGCGAGCCGCGGCGGTAGGCCCGCAGGACGTTCGGCTCGTTTTCGGAAATCGCGGCGATCGCGAAGGCGCCGTGCAGCTCTTCGCCGACCCGGTGCATCGCATCCTTCGCACTGACGCCATTCGCCATGTGCTGGTGCATCAGCCACGGGATCACCTCGCTGTCCGTCTCCGAACGGAACCGCGCTCCGCGATCACTGAGGGCATGGCGCAATTCGCGGTGGTTCTCGATGATGCCGTTATGGGCAATGGCGAGGCCGGGGGCGACATGCGGATGGGCATTGCGCTCGCTCGGCGAGCCATGGGTGGCCCAGCGGGTATGGGCAATGCCGATCGTCCCGGCCGGCGGGCCTGACCGGACAACAGCCTCCAGCGCATCGACCTTGCCGACGGCGCAGCGGCGCTCGATCCCGCCCTGCTCGATCGTGGCAATGCCGGCGGAATCATATCCGCGATATTCAAGGCGCCTCAGCCCTTCGATCAGGGCCGGGGCCACCGGTTCATTGGCAATTCGAGCGAAAATCCCGCACATGGCTTTCTCCAGCTTTGGCGACACCCCGAGGGGCCTGCGGGAGAACCTGCATAGCGCTTGCCATATGCAGCCGCAGATTAAGTATCTGAATATTATGGATTTTTATTCGAGGCCGCGAGTATGCGGATTTGCAAATCCCGAACCGGATTCGCAGAACGCGACAGCGCTGCGCTCAATGCGACAAGCACATAGACCGGCCAGGTGAAGCCCTGTGTCAGGAAGGTGCCGGACAGGCAGAAGCCGGCAACCCCCGAGAGCAGGCCGAGCCCCGCTGCGCGGACAGGTGCCATCGCCGGGCCAGGCTCGATCCGGGGCAGGGCGCGGAGCAGGCTTCGCGCCGTGACGGCGATCATCGTCACGAAGACGATCAGCCCGGGAAGGCCGGTTTCGCCGAGTACGCCGAACCAGGTCGAGTGAACCGCATGGTTCATGCCGTCCCAATGGTCTGAATAGAAGAAATAATTGGGCACGAAGTTGTCGAGCCCGACACCCGTCAGCGGCCGCTGCGTCGCCATCTTGATCGCGGCCTCCCAGGCATAGATCCGGCCCATGGCGCTCTCGTCGATCCCCTCCTCGTGTGCGCCGCCCGATGCGCGCGAGGAGATGCCGGCGACGGCGAACAGGATCCCGAGGCCAATCAGGCCGACCGTGACCAGCAGCATCTTGTTTTTCACGAGTCGCCAGCCGACCGTTCCGAAGACAGCGACCATCCCGAGGAGGCCGCCCCGGCTCTGCGTGGCGATGATCGCGGCAATGATGGCGGCCGCGCCGACGAGACCCATCAACCGGTCGATGCGTCCGGTCGGCGAAACGGTCAGTCCGACGGCGAAGCTCAGCGGAAAGAGCAGCACCAGCGAAAGGTCATTCGGATCCCCGAGGACGGATCGGATGTCGCGCCCGATCGTGACGCGCGTCCCTTCGACAAGCCCGATCCCCTGCGCCTTGTTCGACAGCGCGACAGCGGCCACCGCGATGCCCGCCAGCACCATCACCCGCATGAAGAGCAGGAAATCGTCGGGCTTGCGCACCAGCCAGGCGATGGCGAGCGTCATGATGCCGATCTTCACATAGGTGGCGGTCCAGTAGGCGATCGCTGTCGGGCGGTCGGTGGCGAATGGCACGCCGAGCGTGACAAGCAGGAAGAAGGCGCCGAACCAGACCAGTTCACGCGAGAGGAAGGGCTTCAGGGCCTTCGAGCCGAGGGCATGCCAGGCGATGACACCGAGGGTCGGGATCGCCAGCAATTGCGGGATCCGCAGCGGCATCAGCACGGGAAACACTTCGTGCAGCCGGAAGAACGAGAAGGCGACAAAGCCGAGGCAGAGCAGGAAAGGATGGTTCATGCAGAAGCGGATGGCGAAGGGGGCAAGACCGATCGCCATCGCCACGAGCGCCACGCCGAGCGGGAAGCCGCTTGCCGTGCCGATGACAAACACCAGCAGGCAGATGGCGAGGGCGAAGACCGAACTGTCCTGCCGCCCCTCGACGGGAATGCGGTTCGAGACCGGGCGCATCCTAGCCTCGCCCGGCCGGGAGCAGTGGGCGGCCGCGCACCGGCAGCAAGGCGCGGGCAAGCACAAGGACGAGGAGAGCAAGGGTGGCGAGGGGCCAGGCCCAGCCTTCACGCGCGCCATCAGCCAGCGACATCATCGAAACCAGTGTGGCGCCGATCATCGCCATGCCGAGCGGGAGAGGGTAGGGGATCCGGCCCGCGGCGCCCCGGTCTGACCAGAACAGGACCAGCCGGCAGGTCTGCCCCGCCGCTGTGGCGAGGATCGCGCCGGCCAGCCCGAGCCTCGGGATCAGCAGCGCATAGAGCAGGGTGGCGATCAGCGCCGCAGACATGTTGACGGCGAGCACGCGCCACCCCGCCGCCCGGGCATAGGCAGGGCCGTTCGACAGCGAAGCGAGTTCGTTGAGCAGGATCAGCAGGATGAGCCAGGGCAGGAAGCCGAGCGCGCCGTGATAGGCCGGGGGGAACAGCCCCAGCAAGAAGAGCCGGGCCGCCCCGGTGACAGCGAGCGCGCCGAGACAGAGCAGGGCCAGCCCGACCAGCCAGAACCGGGCGGTTTCGGCCGGGCCGCCGGGGCCGGCCAGCACGGCGAAACGGCGCGGATACCACCACAGGCCAAAAGGCTGGATGGCGAGCGCCAGCGCCATGGCCAGCTTGGTCGCGAGCGCATAATGCGCCATGGCCGCCGGCTCGACCGCACCGGCCAGGAACCATCGGTCCAGCGAGCCCAGCGCGAACATGGCGAGGCCGCCGCCGATGATCGGACCGGCATAGCGCAACTGGGCCGGCAGGAGCCCGATCTCGAACCGGGGCAGGCCCCGGCCGGGCATCAGGCGCCAGAGCATCAGGATGACGAGGCCATCGATCGCGGCATTGCCGATCAGCACGCCATCGACGCCGAACCCGGCATGGAGCCCGCCGATCAGCACCGCGGCCTGCGACAGGGATCGCCCGACCACGAAAGCCGTGAAACGCAGCGGCTGGCCCATCAGCCGCCAATAGGCGAGGGGCAGTTCGATGAAGGCGCCAAGGCAGGCCGAGAGCAGCGCAAGCCGCAATGCGGTTTCGCCCGGCATGTTCGGCCATGGCGCCACAGCCGGCACGATTGCGATCTGGCAGAACAGCGCCAGTGGCAGGCCGAGCGCGGCGGCAAGGCCAGCCAGCATGCGGGCCAGCCGTGCCCGTTCCTCCGCGTTGCCTGCCGCGAAGCGGAACAGCGTGTCGGCGATGGCGAGGCAGCCGATCAACCCGACCGGTTCGATAAGCGCAGCCGCCATGTCCAGCCGGATGAAGTCCTCCGGCGGGAGGGTCCGGGTCAGGAAAGGCAGGGTGAACAGCACGAGGCCTTTGCCGAAGGCCACGCTGACGGCATAGAGCAGGACGGCGGAAACCGGGGAGGTCATGGCAGGTCCAGTGTCTCGAATGTGGCCGAGAGCCGGGCCGCGCATTGGTCGAGCGAGAAGGCGCCGACGACATGCCGCCGCGCCGCCTCGAGCTGGGCCATCCGGGCCGCTTCGCTCTGCTCTCCGATCCGGCGGATGGCCTCGGCGAGGGCGCCGACATCGCCGGGGGCGACCAGCGTGCCCATCTCGGGCAGGATCATTTCCTTCACGCCCATATAGGCGGTCGAGATCACCGGCAGGCCCATGGCCATCGCCTCCTTGACCACGAGCGGCCCGGTATCGCGCGCGCCATCCGGCGCGGTCTTGAAGGGGGCGACAAGCGCGAGGTAATACGGCCCGTTCCCGGCATACCAGCTGGCCGTCTGCGCCCCGAGGAATCGGACCGCCTCCGGGCCCGCGCCAAGCTGGTTCGCTTCGGCCTCGAGGCGCTGTCGCAGCGGCCCGTCGCCGACAAGGTCCAGCCCGGGCCGGATTTCCGGGGGCAGCAGGGCGAGGGCCGCGAAAAGGTCATCGAGGCCCTTCTGCGGCACAAGCCGTCCGACAAAGAGCAGCCGTCCGTTCGAATGCGCCTTCGGCCGCCATGCATAGCGTTCCGGATCGATGCCACAGGGCACGATCCGCAGGTTGCAGGCCGGTTCCGTCTTCCGCAGGTCTTCCGCGAGATCACCGCAGACGGCGATCACGCGGTCGGCGGCCGCGAGCTTCTCCGGCAGGTCTTCGGCTTCGGCATAGACATCATGGCCATGGCAGACGAACGACACGCTGACTCCGGCCAGCCGCGCCCCGAGGATGGCATGGGCCGCCCCGCCACCGGCGAAATGGGCATGGACATGGTCAATCCGCTCGCGGCGCAGCCAATGCGCGATCCGCCAGCCCTGATAGACGAGCGAGGCGCGCGGCAGACGCTTCTGCCGGAAGGCGAAACCCAATCCGCGCGCGAGGGCCCGGGGCGCGGGCGGGAAGACGGCCTGATTTCCGCGCGGCAGGTCTTTCAGGCAGGTCGCCCGGTCCGCGAGGCCGAGATCCTCCGGCTGGGCCATGCCCGCGCCACGGCGCATGATCAGCGGAAGCACGGCATGCCCCTGCCGCTGCATGGCGCGGATCTCGTTTCCGACAAAGGTTTCCGACAGGACAGGAAACTCGGCAAGGACATAGGCAAGGCGCTTCATGGGAACTCCGGACAATCGGTTGCGGCATGAAATCAGCAAGGGAGATGCCATGCGGGCCAGGCCCCGCCCCAAGCAGTGGAGTTTGCGATGTCCCGACCCCTTTTCGATGCTCGTGTCAGCGTCATCATGCCGAACCGCAACAATCTCGATACGCTCCCGGCCGCGATCCATTCGATCGGGCTCCAGCAACTCGAGGCTGTCGAGATCCTCGTGATCGACGATGGCTCGTCCGATGGCTCCCGCGAATGGCTCTCGGCCATGGCCCGGGAATTGCCGCAACTGCGCGTGCTGCATACCGAATCCGTCGGACCTTCCGGCGCCAGAAACCTCGGAATTTCAGAGGCTTCCGCCCCGATCATCGCATTCCTTGATTCCGACGATGTCTGGCTGCGCGGCAAACTGCGCGTGCAGGTCGAGCATCTGGAACGGAACCCGGAAATCGGGATGAGCTTCACCGATTACCGCCATATCGGCCCCTCCGGCGAGGATCGCGGTACCTGCTTCGACTATTGGCGCCCGGCCTTCCGGAACCAGCCGCCGACGCATTTCTTCGCCCTTGAGGACGCCGAGGCGATGCTGCTCGGGCACAACCTTGTCGGGACCTCGACCGTAGCGGTTCGCAAATCGCTGTTGCAGAATGCGAATGGCTTCGCAACGGACTTTGCCTCGGCCGAGGACTGGGATCTCTGGCTGCGCCTCGCGGCGATGGCCCCGGTCGCGGCAAGCACGATGATCATGACCAGCTATCTCATGCGGCCGGGTAGCCTCACCTCACGCCTGCAGGATCGGCTCGGCGCCATCGAGGCGATTGCCGCCCGTTATCGCAGCCGCCCGGACAAGGCGATCCGCCAGGCTCTGCGCAAGGTCGATGCCCGCCTCGCCCGCGCCCGGGCCGAGATCGCGCGGAAGGATGACCGGCATCTCTCGGCTGCCATGGCTGAATTACGCGCCTGCTGCGCCGCGCCTTCCCGTCCGGGATTGCGGGCTGCCGCCGCCGATCTGGTGCGCGGGCTGCAGCCATCCCCGGCCCGGATCTGACGGGCGAGGCGACCATGATCCTGTTCGAGGCCTCCATCCCGCCCGATCTGCTGGCGCTCAGCGCGCTCCGCAAGGACCTCTCGGCCCGGCTGGACACGCTGTGCCCGGCCGATCCTGTCCGCCAGGCGATCCTGCTGACCCTGTCCGAGATCGGCGCCAACACGATCCTCCACGCGGATCCGGCGCCGGAAACGGTGACCGTCCGGCTCAGTCTTCACGGGGCTTCGCTGTCCATCGATATCGAGGATGATGGCGGTGGCTTCGATGATTTCGACGGTGCCTGCGCACGCTCGCTTATCAAGCAGGACCATCTCTTCGCCGAAAGCGGCCGTGGCCTGGCGATCATCCAGTCCATGGTCGACGGGCTGTCCTACGCACCGGGCATGCCGAACCGCCTTCAGGCCACCAAGCGTCTTGCGGGGGACAGGCCGACCATCCTGATCGTCGAGGACAGCCCTGTCCTTCTGGAAACCTATGCTGCGATGCTCCGGGGCCAGTATGACATCCTCAGGGCACCGGGCTTCGATGCCGCCATCAGCATTGCGGCCAGCCAGTCGATCGACGGCATCGTCACCGACCTCCATCTGGAGGGGCGTGATGGCAGTGCCCTGATCGACGCCCTCGAATGGAAGGCGGATCGTCCGCCCGTTCCCGTGCTCGTGCTGACGGGCGAGCGTGATCCCGACCGGCTGCGGACGGTCTTCAATGCCGGCGTCGAGCAGGTCCTGAGCAAGCCGGTCAGTTCCGATGCGCTCCGGAATGCCGTGGCGGCGATGTTGACGCGGAGCGCCCGCAACAATGCCCGGATGTTCCGCTTCTTCAGCGCCGCGATCGACCGGGAAGGCCAAGATGACCTGCCCGAGCGGATCGGTCCGGTAAGGGTGCTCTCGCGGAATGCCCGGGCCGGGTTCGGCCGCGGCGATTTCCTGTGCCTTTTCCGGAGGCCGGGCGGGCACCGGCTCGTCCTCGCCGATGTCATGGGCCATGGCCTTGCCGCGCAGCTTGCGGCCATGCGGTTCCGTGCCGCCATGGCAGGCGTGCATGGCGCCATGCCACATCTGCCCTGCAATCTCTTCCTCTCCGCCCTGTCGCGGGCCATGTCGAAGGACCTGCTGCTGCCGGAGGCCTTTTTCTCTCTGGTCGTGGCCGATATCGACGAGGATGGCCTTATCGGCCTTTCGGCCGCCGGGCATCCGCGACCTTTCGTGTGCGACGCGCATGGAATCACCATGGTCGAGGTCGATGGCCCCTTCCTGGGCCTGTTCGAGGAGGTCGAATACCCTGTTCTCCAGCTGCGGCTCGGGCCGGGGCAGCGGCTCTATCTTCCGACCGACGGGCTGGATGCCCGTTCCGAACAGGTCGGGCGTGAGGTGCCGGCATGGCTCGCCGGGGCGATGCTGGCGGTTGGTGGCGAGGATATCGAGACGGCCGGCGACCGCCTTGAAGCCGAGATCCGCGCGACGCTTTCCCTCGCACCGGAGGATGACTGGACTCTGGTGATGCTGGAGGCTGCGGCCTGATCGCGTCAGGCCCCCGCCCGCCGATAGGCTTCGACAACCCTCGCAAGGCCTTTCCCCAGCCCGAATTCCGTCTCGCCATGGTGATGGGCGCTGATGCGGAGGGCATTGCGTCCGGCCGGCGGCAGCGCCAGCCAGTCCCGGACGCGCTTTGAAAGGCCATCGAGGATCTGCGCCTCGGATCCAGGTTCGACCAGCCAGCCCGCCGCGCCGTCTCCGATGACGCTGGCCATCGCCCCGACCTGGGTCGAGACAACCGGAATGCCCTGCGCCAGCGCTTCCAGCGCCGCCATGGGCAGCCCCTCCGCCCGCGAGGGGATGACCAGAAGGTCCAGCCCGGGCCAGATTGCGCCGGGTTCGCGGACCATCCCGTGCCAGATCACGCTGGATCCGGCCCGTTCCGCCAGTTCGGCGCGCATCGGCCCATCGCCGAAGACATGGAAACTGGCCTCGCCCTTCATCCGGCAGGCCAGATCGACGAAGCGGTCGGGTGCCTTCTCGGGCGAGAGCCGCCCGACAAAACCGATTTGCGGCTGTCGCCCCTTGGCGGTCTCCAGCGGAGGGAAGCGCATGAAGTTCGGAACGATCGCGGTCCGGAAGGGCAGGCGGTTCGCAATGGCGGCCGAAACGGAAAGACCTTCCGCCATCCAGCCCGTCCAGGCATCGATCGCCTGGTACAGGTTGATGGGGAATGGGCCGGTTTCCCCGGCATGATAGGTGGAAACGACCGGCACCCGCGCGATCCGTGCTGCCAGCCGGCCGAGAATGCCGGCCTTGTAGCCATGACTGTGCAGGAGAAGTGGCTCCCCGCCACGCAGCCGCCCGAGCAGGCGGTCGATCCGCCCCCCGAGGTCGGAGAAGGGCAATCCGGCCGCGCGGAGGCGATCCTCGAAGGCATTGCCGGGATAACGCCGCCAGAACACGATTTCCGCCGGGAATCCGGCTTCGGGCAGCGCCTCGGCCAGGGTCGCGATATGGGATTCGATTCCACCCAGGCCGGAGCTGTCGAGGAAAAGCAGGATGCGGGTCATGTCAGGCCGGAAGGTTGAAGAGCGGAAGGGATTCGGCCCAGGCGGCCAGACGATCGGCCCAGCGGGGACGAAAACGGCGGAACCGCCGGACCTCGCGGGCGATCTCCGAGCCGAGGCTCGGCGCGATGATGTCATTGATGACGAACCCGGCGAGAGGTGCCCGGCATTCGGCAAGGAGCGCCAGAGCGGCATCCCGCTCATGACCGAATGTGCGGTTGGCCTTGCCGATCACCAGCGTGGCCCCGGAAACCGCCGCGATGGTCATGGCCTCGATCGCTGCACCCGAGCCGATCCGTGCCGGCGCGCAATCGACGATCACCGCACCATAGGCCGCGAGCTCGGTCTCGAAGAGCATCCGGATGCGCGCCGGATCATTGAAGCGGCCGGCATCATCCGGGTGGATCGCGATCCAGAGCCGGTCCGGTCCGTCAGCCTCGCGCGAAACGAGGTCCAGCCCTCCGCCATCCCCCGGGGACCAGCGCCCCGGGCTGGTGCGCGGGTCCGGCGGGAGGGAGGCATCCACCAGCAGCACCTTGAGGCCGGTCTCGTGCAGCCGGCGCGCGAAGAGCGCCGCGATGAGCGAGTTGCCCGCATTGGCATGCGGGGCGGTCAGGGCGATGACCCGTGCACCCTGGGTGAAGGTGGCATGGCGCATCCGCTCGAGCAGCGTGTGGAGATTGGCGGTCAGGCCGCCCGCTTCCGGCTTGGCCATTACAGGGCTCCCAGCAGCGCGACCAGCGAGATCAGCGGGATCACGTCACGGACGCCGTCCATGAAGATCTTCCAGTCGCTCTGCGCCATGTTCGGCACATAGACCGTGTCACCGGCCCGCACGGCGGGCAGCCGCGCGATGTCGCCCGACTTGGCAAAACCGACGAGGTCGAAGAGGCGTGCCCCCTCGGTCTGGGCCGTGATGTTGATCACCACGATCTTTGTCTGGAGCGCGTCACTGGTCGGACCCCCGGCTTCGGCCAGGAGGTCGAGCAGGGTCATGTCATCGGCGAAGCGGTAGCGGCCCGGCTTGCCGACAGCCCCGATGACGCGGACAGTCCGCTCCTTCGGATCATCGAGCCATTCCTTGTTCCGGTCCGGAATGAAGATGACATCGCCGGGCTTCACACGCGGCAGCAGCTTGTCGTCGCCGGTCTCGAAATACCGCGCGAGATTGACCTTGCTGATCCGCGAACCCTTGCCATGCCGGTGCGAGACGCGGACATTCCGCAGATCCGCCGCGCTGGTCGGGCCGTTTGCCGCCGCGATGATGTCGAGGAAGTTCATCTGCGTGTTGAACGCGTAGCGCCCGGGCGAACCGACCTGTCCCATCACGTAGATCGAGGCTTCCGGCGCCTGCTGGACCCATTGCCCCTTCATGTCGACGGGGCTGGAAGGCAGGTCCGGCACCATGATGACCGCACCGGCCCGCAGGCGGGGCAGGGAAGTGGCCTGCCCGTTGAGATAGGCGGTCATGTCGAACAGGACCGGCTTGCCCTTGTCGGTCTCGCCGAGCCGGATCTGGATCCGCGCAAGGTCCGCCTTTTGGGTCGGGCCACCGGCCTGCGCCAGAAGGTCGAGCAGGGACATCTCGTCCGACCATTCGAAGCGCCCCGGCCGCGTCACGGCGCCCATCAGCTTGACGGCCCGGTCGGGTGCGATCTTGAGCCAGGACGGTTCCTTGGTATCGGTCTTTTCCGGCACGAAGATCGCGTCGCCGGCGCTGACCGGCGGCAAGGTTCCGCCTTTGCCCTCGGTGAAGAGCGGCAGATCGACAAGGGCCACCGTGCCATCGGCCCGGAGGAGGCGGATCTGGCGCGTATCGGCGAAGCGCGTCGGGCCGCCGGCATTGGCGAGGATATCGATGAACCCGGCCCCCGGCTTCGAGTCGAAGGCCCCCGGCTTGGCCACCTCGCCCATGATGTAGACCGTGTTCTTGCCGGACCGGATTTCCTCGAGCTGCTTGGGCACGAAGATCGTCGCGCCCTCGGCGAGGTCGGGGAGGAGATGCGCCTTTCCGCTGTCGAGGAAGGTCTGGAGATTGAAGATCGTCGGCTGGCCCTTGGCGATGATGCGGATCTGCTCGACCGAGGCATAGCGCGTCACGCCGCCGGCGCGCATGATCATGTCGATCGCGTTCGAGCCCGGCTTGAAGGCGAAGATGCCGGGCTTGTTGACTTCGCCGAACACCTTGATGGAGGAGCGGTCCTCGCCGCCATCCCCGGCTTCCGCGAGGGTCCGCCCGTCGAAATCGATCTGGACATTGCCTGTCCGGGGCGAGGCGGGCACGAACAGCGTGTCAAGCGGCTCGAGCGCGGGCAAGAGGCGGGTATCGCCGGTATCGAGATATTTCTTGTAGTCGAAGGCGATCTCGCGATCCTTCCGCCTCAGCTGGAACCGGTCGAGCTGCGCACCCTGGTTCAGGCCGCCGGCCGCCGCGATCGCCATCTGCACCGAGGCATCGCCGGGAATCTCCACCGGCCCGGGATTCTTGACATAGCCGAGCACGGTCACGAGCAGACGCCGGTCCTTCAGCGCCAGCGTCAGCCGGTCGAGATCCCGGTAGACACGCGAAAGGCTGGTCCGGATCGCGCCCTCCGCCTCGCGGGTGGTGAGCCCCGCGACAATGACCGCGCCGACTTCCGGCAGGATGATCTGCCCCTGCCGGTCGATCTTGAAATCCTGTGACAAGGCAGCTTCGCCCGGCACGCGCAGCGCGACCGTATCCCCGATCCGCAGCGCGTCACCGGCCGTTGCGGCAAGCGCCATCGTTGCCGTGGCGACAAGGAAGGCCGCAAGTGCGACGATCAGGCCGGCAAGCCGGCCAGGACGGGCCGGAGAGAAGGCGGCGAGGGCATTCATGGTCAGGGGCTCCGCAGATGGGGCTCGATCGCGTCGAGCACACGGGCAAGGCGACGCTGGTCTTCGGCGAGATCGTCGTCGAGGCCGGCCTGGTGGTTGCGCTGGGCGCGGATTAGGAGCAGCCGGGCCTCGTCCGCGAGGCCGGCCGCCCAGCGTTCCGCACCGCGCTGGCGCAGGCCTTCGTAGCGGGCCGTCAGGCCCTGCAGGCCGGGATCCTCGACCGGACGCCGTTCGGCAAAGCCGCCTGTCCCGGGTTCGGGCCAGGTGGCGCAGCCCCCGGCCAGGCTGGCAACGAGCAGCAGGATGGCCAGTCGCGGCATCACGCGCTCCGGACCAGATCCGGCGCCAGGATCGGGGTCAGCTTCAGATGGTCGAGAAGCTGGCGTGGCTGGCCGCTCAGCCCGGCAATTTCCAGCCGGCGGCCACGGGCATTGAGTCGCTTGTAGAGGAAGACGAGCCCGCCGACGCCGCTGGAATCGATGAAGCTGACATTGGAGACATCCAGCGCGATGTCTTCCTCGGCTGCGGCCAATTCCTCGAACAGCACCCGCACGGTGGTCATCGTGCCGGCGTCGAGGTCGTCCTGGATGCGCAATCTACGGGTCATTATGGGCTCCTTCTTCCGGCCATGGCGGCCGTTCCGGCATGGAAGGCAGCAAGGCGGGTGCCAGTCGCAAACACGCGGAAATCCGGCATGTTTCGTCAATTTGCGGGGTCTGGCGGCCCAGTTCGCAAAACCGGAATTGCAAAAAGCGACACCACACGGGGTGGTTTCCGTTGCGAATTCGAAAGAATCGCGGCTGCGGCTCCGGGCATGGGCCTTGCTGGACAGGGGCAGACCCTGACCAAGAAAGGCTCCGTCGATGCCGACCCATTTCCATATCGTCCAGCGCATGGCCCCCGGCGGGATCGAGACCGTCGTTCTCGACCTCGCCCGCATGGACCCCGAAATCGTGATTGTCTCCCTCGAAGGCACGCGTGAAAGCCTCGTCGCCCATTGGCCGGCCCTTGCCGGGCTCGGCCGGCAGCTGGTCGGCCTCGGCAAGCCGGCGGGGCAGGCCTGGCTGCTGGTCCCGGCGCTGGCGGCCCTCATGCGGAAGCGGCGCGCGCAGGCCGTGGTCACGCATCATATCGGCCCGCTGCTCTATGGTGGCCTTGCCGCGCGGCTGGCCGGCATCGCACGCCGGATTCATGTCGAGCATGATGGCTGGCATTACGCCAATGACCGCCGCCGGCGCCTCGCGCGGGCGCTGGAATGGCTGGTGGCGCCGAAGCGCGTGGCAGTCTCGCATGCCACGGCCGGCCAGGTGGCAGAGGCGATCGGCGTGGTTCACCAGATCGTCATTGCCAATGGCGTCGATCTCGACCGGTTCCAGCCCGGTTCCGCCCGCTATGCACGCCTGCGCTTCGGCTTGCCCCTCGAGGCCCGGCTGATCGGCTGCATCGGGCGGCTCGAGACCGTGAAGGGCCACGATGTCCTGATCGATGCGCTCGTCCGGCTGCCGGCCGAATGGCATGCCGTTCTTGCGGGGCAGGGCAGCCAGGCCGAGGCCCTGCGCGCCCGGACCGAGGCCCTGGGCCTTGCTGGCCGCATCCATTTCCTGGGGCATGTCGAGGCGCCCGAGAGCCTGTTTCCCGCTTTCGACCTGCTGGCGCTTCCGTCCCGGGCCGAGGGCTTCCCGCGTGTCCTGATCGAGGCGCAGGCGGCCGGCCTGCCGGTCATTGCCACGAAGGTCGGCGGCGTGGCCGAGGCCGTCTGCCCGCGGACCGGCTATCTCGTGCCACCGGAAAATCCCGACGCGCTGGCGGAATGCATCCGCCTCGTGGCCGAGATGCCGCCCGTCACCAGCCCGCGTTCCTTCGTCGATCCCCGTTTCTCCCATCGCGAGATGGCCGCGCAATACCGCGCGCTGCTCGCTGCCTGATCTCTCCGGAGTTTCCCATGTCCCTTTTCTGGATCCTGCTCGCCATCAGCCTCGCGCTGCTGGCCTATCACCACCTGGTCTATCCGCTCTGGCTCCGCGCCGTACCGCTGCGGCCCCCGCAGCCGGCATTGGCGGACGGGTTGTGGCCGACCGTCGGCATCGTTGTTCCGGCCTATCGCGAAGCGGCACATATCGAGGCGATGATCCGGCAACTCGCCGCCCTGGACTACCCCAGGGACCGGCTGGAGATCCTTGTTGTCTGTGATGGCTCACCGGATGACACGGCCGAACGGGCGCGCGGTGCCCTGGCCTCCCTGGCCGGACAGGACCATGCGATCCGGTTGATCGACCATCCGGTCAATCGCGGCAAGGTGGCCGTGCTCAACGATGCCATCGCGGCGCTGCATGCCAGCATTGTGGTCCTTTTCGACGCGTCCAGCATCGTCCCGGTGGATACACTCCTGCGTCTTGTGCCGGAATTCCGCGATCCCGGTGTCGGTGTCGTCTGCCCGGCCTATGGCCTGGCCGAAGGATCGGCCCCGGGCGAGCATGCCTATTGGCGCTACCAGCAGGGCATTCGTCGCCGGGAGGCGGCCTTTGCCGTCCCGATGGGGGCCCATGGCGCCGGCTATGCTTTCCGAAAGGCGGCCTGGGCGCCGCTTCCGCCCCAGACCATCAACGACGATTTCGTCCTGCCCATGCGCATCGTCGCAGCCGGCTTCCGGCTGGTTGACCGCCCGGACATCGTGATCGGTGACCGGGAGGTCGCGCGCGCCGGCATCGATCGCCGCCGCCGCCGCCGCCTGGGCGCGGGCAACCTGCAGCAGGTCCTGCTGTGCCATCGCCTGCTCTGGGCCTCCGGCTGGCGGATGGGCCTGCTCTTCGCATCGGGGAAGGCCCTGCGCGCCATGGCGCCGCTGCTGCTTCTGGCCGCCCTCGTGGCCTCTGTCGGCCTTGCGGCAACCTCCACCGGCCGGCTCGATCTGGTGCCCCTCATCGCGGCGGAAGCCATCGGGATCCTCGCCCTGCTGGCGGATCGGCTGCCGCAGGGGCGGCTCCGCATGATCGCCGGGGCCCTGCGCTATGCCCTCGGCAGCTATTTCGCCATGGCCCGCGGCATCCTCGACCTTGCCATCGGCCGGTTTGACGATGACCGCCGGAAGGCCGACCGGCGCGAGGCAGGCACAGCACTCGTCCTGAGCCCGGTAACCCGCGGCCTCAAGCGGGTCTTCGACATCACGATCGCGCTCCTGGCCTTCCTCGGCCTCCTGCTGGTCGGTCCGCTGATTGCCCTCGCGATCCGGCTGGATTCCCGGGGGCCGATCTTCTACCGGCAGTTGCGTGTCGGACGGGCCCTGCCGGACCGGACCGACCTGTTCCACCTGATCAAGTTCCGCACCATGCGCGTCGATGCCGAGGCCGGCACGGGAGCCGTCTGGGCGGCCAAGGGGGATCCGCGGGTGACGCGGCTCGGCCGCTTCCTCCGCAAGACCCGGCTGGATGAATTGCCGCAATGCCTCAATGTTCTGCGCGGCGAGATGTCCATTGTGGGTCCGCGGCCGGAACGACCGGTCTTTTTCAGCCGGCTCGAGGCGGAAATCCCCTTCTATGTCGAGCGGACCTTCGGGTTGAAGCCGGGCGTGACCGGCCTTGCGCAGGTCTCGACCGGCTATGACGCCACGATCGACGATGTTCGGCTGAAGATCCTGTTCGATCACAGCTATGCCCTGAAGGTGCAGTCACCGCTGGCCTGGCTGCGCACGGATCTGGCGATCATTGCCAAGACCTTCCTGGTGATGGGACTCGGCATGGGGCGCTAGCCCTGTTCCGGTGGCAAACCGTCGCAGTCCTTGCAAGGGGCGGGGCAGGGCCCATCTACGGGGTGTCAAGGGGCCCGCCGGGGGGCGAGCCCCGCCTGCGGGGGCGCCGGCATGCTCCAGGTTGTCTGGTTCAAGCGGGATCTGCGGATCGCCGACCACGCACCTTTGGCCGAGGCTGCGCGGCAGGGGCCCGTCCTGCCTCTCTACATTGCCGAACCCGGCTACTGGGCCTTGCCCGACACCTCGGCGCGGCAATGGTCGGTGTTCCGGGACGGCCTGCTCGACCTGCACAAGGCTCTGGCTCGGCTCGGCCAGCCCTTGGTGATCCGGCAGGGCGAGGTGGTCGAGCTCCTCCGGCGGTTGAATGCACGGCATGGCATCGCTCATCTCTGGTCGCATGAGGAAACCGGCAATGGCTGGACCTTTGCGAGGGACCGGGCAGTGGGTGCCTTCTGCCGCGAGGCCGGCATTCCCTGGACCGAGCTGCCCCAGTTCGGCGTTGTCCGCCGTCTGAAATCCCGCGATCACTGGTCGAAGGCCTTCGAGGCCTTCATGCGCCAACCCTGCGCCGTTCCGCCGCGTCGCCTGCCGGCGCTGGAGGGGATCGATCCCGGCCCCGTACCCGAAGCGGCCGATCTGGGGCTGGCCGACGATCCCTGTCCCGGCCGGCAGCCGGGCGGGCGCCAATCCGCATTGGTCCTGCTCGACAGCTTCTTCGCCGGGCGTGGCCGGCGATACACGGTGGAAATGTCGAGCCCGTTGGCAGGCGAGCGAAGCTGCTCGCGGCTCTCGGTCCATCTGGCGACAGGCTCCATTTCACTGCGCGAGACGCTGCAGCGCGCCCTCGGTGAAAGGGCGGCGCTTGCCCGGCTGCCGCGCGAGCTGCGACCGATCGAGCTGCGCTCTGTCGATTCCCTCATCGCCCGCCTGCATTGGCATTGCCATTTCATCCAGAAGCTGGAGAGCCAGCCCGAGCTGGAATTCCGGTCGCAGCATCGCCTGCATGAGGCGGGCCGCCGGCCGACCGCGCCCGATCACCCCCATCTCCTGGCCTGGGCCGAGGGGAGAACCGGCTTTCCGTTCCTCGATGCCTGCATGCGCGCACTGGCCGCCACGGGATGGCTGAATTTCCGCATGCGGGCGATGGTGCAGGCCTTTGCCAGCTATCATCTGGCTCTGGACTGGGCGAGCACGGGCCTGCATCTCGCGCGGTCCTTCACGGATTACGAGCCGGGCATCCACTGGCCGCAGGTGCAGATGCAATCCGGGCAGACCGGCATCAACACGCCGAGGATCTACAATCCGGTGAAACAGGGTCTCGATCAGGACCCTGACGGCCTGTTCACCCGGAAATGGGTGCCCGAACTCGCCCATGTGCCGCTGGCCCTTCTGCAGGAACCCTGGCGCATGGATGCCGTGCAGCAGGCGGCGAGCGGCTGCCGGCTCGGGCAGGATTATCCCGTGCGGATCGTCGACCACGAGATCGCGGCCCGCGAGGCCCGCGCACGTTTGACCGAGTTGCGCCGCATGGAGGGCTATGGTGGCGAGGCCCGGCGCGTCTACCAACGCCATGGCAGCCGGAAACGGCACCCGTCCGATGCCCGGGCGATGGAGGTCGCTTCCAGACCGGCAAAGCCGGAAGCGGGGCCCGCCAGGCCCTCGGATCAATTCGATCTTGACCTCTGAATGCCGCTGGCCAGCCGGTCAGTCATACCGCAATTCGCGCGCCTTGCCCCGGAACACGTAATAGCTGAAGGCGGTGTAGCCGGCGATGAACGGCAGCACGAACACGGCACCCAGGAGGATGATCCAGAGGCTCTCGGTGGCACTTGCCGCGGCGCGGATCGTCAGCCGCTCCGGCACGATATAGGGGTAGAACGAATAGGCGAGGCCGAGAAAGCCGAGGGTGAACAGTGCCATCGCCCCGAGGAAGGGCACCAGGTCCAGGCTGTGGTCGGCCCGCGGCATGCGGCGCAGGAAGATCCACAGTGCCAGGAACAGGGCGCCTGTCATCAGCGGGATCGCGGCAAGGCCGATAATGTTGGGAAAACTGAACCAGCGGTCGAAGATCCGGGGCGAGACCAGCGGAGTCGCGATCGAGACGGCGATCATCCCGGCGAGCGTCAGGATCAGCGAGGCCCGGGCCCAGCGCACCGCACGTTCCTGCAGGGCGCCCTCGGTTTTCGCGATCAGCCATGTCGAACCCACGAACGTGTAGGCCGCTGCCAGCCCGAAACCGGCTGCAAGGGCAAAGATTTCCTGCCACAAGCCGGTCTGGAAGCCCATGATGTAGCGGCCGAGCATATAGCCCTGCATCAGGGCCGCCAGCAGGGAACCACCGATGAAGGCGCCATCCCATGCATTCTGATAGCGCGCCTGCGCCTTGACCCGGAACTCGAAGGCGACGCCGCGCAGCGTCAGCCCCAGCAGCATCAGCGCCACGGGCAGGTACAATTCGGTCAGGATCAGCCCATGCGCGGCCGGAAAGGCGACGAGAAGCAGGCCGATCCCCAGCACCAGCCACGTTTCGTTCGCATCCCAGAACGGGCCGATCGTGGCGATCATCCGGTCGCGCTCGCTCCGGTCGCCCTGCACCATCAGCATCCCGACGCCGAGATCGTAGCCGTCGAGGATCACATAGGCGAGGATCGAGACGGCCATGAGCGCCGCAAAGACGATGGGCAGGTTGTTCGAGATCAGCTCCATGGCTTTACTCCGCCGCCTGGAGACGCGGCGCATAGGCCGGCGGCGGTGCCGCTCCCGCTCCGCCCGCCTTCCGGGCGAGGTGGAACAGGACCGAGATATAGGTGATCATCAGCAGCGCGTAGATGGCGAGGTAGAGGGCCAGCGTCATGCCGATCATGCCCGCGGGCACGCTGGATGCCGCCTGCGCCGTCGTCAGGACACCGGTTACAAGCCAGGGCTGCCGGCCGATCTCGGTCACATACCAGCCGGCGAGCGTTGCCACCCAGCCCGAGAAGGTCATCGCCACGAAACCCCAGGCGAGGAGGCGCGGAATCTCGCCCTTCCGCCACAGAAGGAAGGCACCGAGCCAGCTCAGGGCGAGCATGGCCATGCCCGTGCCGACCATGATGCGGAAGGCATAGAAGACCGGCGCCACCGGCGGATGCTTGCCGATGAAGTCGTTCAACCCGGGCACCACGCCTTCCGCCTGATGCTTGAGGATCAGGCTCGCGCCATTCGGGATCTCGATGGCGTAGTCGTTCCGGCGTTCACGCTCGTTCGGCACGGCGAAGAGGACCAGCGGGACATTGCCGCGCGTCTCCCAGTTGCCCTCCATCGCCGCCACCTTGGCCGGCTGGTGCTGCAGCGTGTTGAGGCCGTGCAGGTCGCCCACGAGGATCTGTGCCGGAATCAGGGCGGCCGCGAGCCAGATGCCTACCCGCAGGGCGAGCCGGACATCCTCGCTGCGATCCTGCCGCAGCCAGCGCCAGGCCGAGAGGCCGGCAATCAGGAAGGCGCAGGTCAGGCCCGAAGCCAGCAGCATATGGCCCAGCCGGTAGGGCATGGACGGGTTGAAGAGGATGGCCATCCAGTCGGTCGCATGGGCAACCCCGTTGCGCAATTCGAACCCGGCCGGTGTGTGCATCCAGGAATTGAGCACGAGGATCCAGAAGGCGGACATCGTCGTCCCGAAGGCAACGAGGAAGGTCGCCGTGGTATGCGCCCAGCCGGGGACACGGCGGAAGCCGAACAGCATGATGCCGAGGAACGTGGCTTCGAGGAAGAACGCCGTCAGCACCTCATAGGCGAGCAGGGGGCCGGCAATATTGCCGACGCGCTCCATGAAACCCGGCCAGTTGGTGCCGAACTGGAAACTCATGGTGATGCCGGAGACGACGCCCAGCGCGAAGGACAGGGCGAAGACCTTCACCCAGAACCGGTAGGCATTCATCCAGGCCTCGTTCCCGGTGGCGACGAAGCGCAGCTTGAAGAACAGCAGCACCCAGCCGAGCGCGATGGTGATGGTCGGGAAGAGGATATGGAAGGAGATGTTCGCGCCGAACTGGATACGCGCGAGAAGGATCGGGTCCATGGTTCAGGTTCCTTTCTCCGGTTGGGCGTTCCGCTTGCCGCCCGGCAGGGCGAAAAGCCGGTCCTTCATGTCCAGGACCTTCACGATCCGCGAGCCGAGGCTCAGGAGCTGGATCAGACGCTCGGTTTCAAGCTTCTGCACCTCGGCATACCAGCCGGTCAGCAATTCGATGAGGTCGTGCATTTCCCGCATGCGCCCCTGCGCATGGCGCTCGCTCTCGCTTTCCGGCGAGCGCATCAGCAACTCACGCAGGACGGAGAGGGTCGGGTCGATCTCGCGCTTCTTCCGCTCGTCCACCAGGGTGCGGACAATGGCGTAGATGTCATCCGGCGTGTGGAAGAATTCCCGGCGGTCTCCCGGAACCGAGCGCTGGCGCAGCAGGTTCCAGCTCTGCAGTTCCTTGAGGCCCATCGAGACATTCGACCGGGAAATGTTCAGCCGGTCGACAATGTCATCGGCGCAGAGCGGGCGTTCTGCGATGAAGAGCACCGCATAGATCTGCCCGACCGTTCGATTGATTCCCCAGCGGCTCCCCATCTCGCCGAAATGGAGGACAAAGGCTTCGCAGAGGGGCGGCACGGACATTGGCGTAATCCTGAATTTTCAGACATTTCTGAAAATACAACACGCCGCGGCTTTGCCAAGTGACGGAGTGTCGCGCCGGATCGGCGCGGAAACGCGGGCTCAGGCCGCCATCGCCCATTGGTCCGGGTTCTCGGCATGGCCGATCAGCGCGAGCCCCTGCGCGATGGATTCGAACTGGTCGGCCGCCGTGAGCCTGGCCTCGCCGAACCTCGCGGCGAAGAGCCGTTGCACCGCCGGCACGAAGGATGTGCCCCCGGTCAGGAAGACGCGCTCGATATCCGCCGGCTCGAGCCCGGCTTGCGTCAGAACCTGATCCACCGTCCGGTCGAGCCGCGCGAGATCCTCGGCGATCCACGCCTCGAAATCCGTCCGGCGGATGGTCGAGGCCAGTTCGAGCGCGCCATCGGCGAAGCGGAACTCGACCGCTTCCTCGCGCGAAAGCCCGACCTTGGCCGCCGAGACGGCCCGGTACAGCGCGAAGCCGAGATCATTCTCGACCAAGGCGATGAAATCCTCCAGCGGCCCGGGTTCGATGGCGGCGCGGGCCAGTTCGTGCAGCTCGCGCAGATCGGCGCTGCCCTTCATCAGGGCCAGCTCGTTCCAGCGAGCAAGGGTTCCATAGTAATGGACGGGAACCGGCAGCACCTTGCCGAAGGAGCGGTAGAGGCCGCCCTTGCCCAGCCGCGGCGCGACCACATGGTCGACGATCCGCGCATCGAACGTGTCGCCGGCCACCCCGATCCCGGCATGCCCCAGCGGTTCCGCCCGCAGGGTTCCGCCGCGCCGGGAGAAGCGCATGACGGAGAAATCGCTGGTGCCGCCGCCGAAATCCGCCACCAGAACGGTGGCATCGCGGTCGATCTGGCGGGCAAAGGAAAACGCCGCGCCGACGGGCTCGTAGATGTAGCGCGGTGCCTTGGCACCGAGGCGGCCGAAGGCTTCACCATAGCGCTGCATGGCCAGCGCGTCATCGGGATTCCCGCCGGCAAAGCGCACTGGCCGGCCGATATGCACCCGGGCCGAGCCAAGGTCCAGATCGGGGCCGGCATGGCGAACCAGGGTGCGCAGGAACGTGGCCAGCAGATCCTCGAACCGGTAGCGCTGGCGGAAGATCGTCGTCTGCTGGAAGCTGCGGCTGGCGGCGAAGGTCTTGAAGGACTGGATGAAGCGCAACGCCGTCAGGCCTTCACGCATCTGCTCGAGGGCCCAGGGTCCTCCCTCGATGCTGGCCGGTACGCTGCTGCCGGGCCTGTCCTGCCAGAAGCAGAGCGCGGAGGCATAGACATCGTGGTCCAGCCCGTCATGGCGGAAACACAGGGTCCGTACGGCATTGTCCGCGCTGGCCAGCGCGACCACCGTGTTGGACGTTCCGAAATCGATGCCGATCGAGACGGCGGGCTTGTCGCTCGGCATGGGACGCTCGGGTTGATGGCGGGAGGCGCTGTCTATCGGCCCGGATGCACTCTGGCAAGCCGGTTTCATCCGGGCTCAGCCCTTGCGCTGCCCCTTGCGATGCGGCTTGGCATGTTCCGGCCTGGCCTTTGCCAGCTCGGGCGTCCGGGTCCGGGGCGGCTGCTTCCGCTTCTGCCGCGGCGCGGGTTCGGCCAGCGGGCGGATCGCCACCTCGTCCGGCTTGGCTTTCGCCATGCGCCGCTCGAATTTCTCGGCGGCTTCGAGGCTGATCTCGACCTCGGTCGTACGGTCATGGATGCGGATGGCGCCGATCATGTGCCGCTCGAGATTGCCCCGGCGCACGAGCATCTTGAGGATGCCCTTGGGCTCGGCCTTGTTCGCCCTTCCGATCGACAGTTCGAACCAGCGGCCGGCCATCGGGCCAGCAGCGGCATCAGCCGGCCTGCCCTTGCCCGGCGGGCGCGTTTCCTCGACGGGCAGCGGATCGATCTCCTCCGGCTCGGGCAGGCGCTGGCGGAAAACGCGGGCCAGGGCGGCGGCGACTTCCTTCGGCGAGCGCTTCGACAGGAAGGCCGAGGCCATTTCCCAGTCGAATTCGCTGAGATCCTGGAACGCGCTCTCGTCGAGCAGCATCCTGTCCCGGTCAAGCTGGCGGATTTCATCCGCGCTCGGCAGACCCACCCAGCGCGGCTGGATGCCGCCCTCGGCGAAAAGCCGCTCGGCCTTGCGGCGCCGGCTCGGCGGCACCAGCATCACACTGATCCCCTTGCGACCGGCTCGGCCCGTCCGCCCCGAGCGATGCTGCAGAACCTCGGAATCGTGTGGCAGGTCGGCATGGATGACGAGGCCGAGATGCGGCAGGTCGATGCCGCGCGCCGCGACATCCGTGGCGATGCAGATGCGGGCGCGCCCGTCACGCAGGGCCTGTAGCGCCTGGTTCCGGTCATGCTGGCCGAGTTCGCCCGACAGGGTGACGGCCGCGAAGCCGCGTTCGGTCAACGTCGCATGGAGATGCCGGACCGCATCGCGCGTGTTGCAGAAGACCAGCGTCGCCGGTGAATCGCTCTGCCGGAGAAGATTGACGACGCCATGCTCGATCGCATGCGGCCGGACCATTGCCGCGCGATGTTCGATATCGGCATGGCCCGAAACATCGCTTGCCACCTCGATTCGGGCGGCATCCCGCTGGAAGCGGGTGGCCAGAGCCACGATGCCCTTTGGCAGGGTGGCAGAGAAGAGCAGGGTGCGCCTGCCCTCTGGCGTGGCGGCGAGAATGGTCTCGAGATCCTCGCGGAAGCCCAGATCGAGCATCTCGTCGGCCTCGTCCAGGACGATCGCGGCCAGGCTGGAGAGGTCAAGCGCGCGCCGCGTGAGATGGTCCACCAGCCGCCCCGGCGTGCCGACGACAATATGGACGCCTCGTTCGAGATGCTTGCGCTCCGCCCGGGCATCCATGCCGCCGACGCAGGAGGTGATGATCGCGCCGGCATCCTCGTAGAGCCAGCGCAATTCCCGCTGCACCTGCAGCGCCAGTTCGCGCGTCGGCGCGATGACGAGGGCCAGGGGCTTGCCGGCCGGCGGCAGGGATTCGCCCAGCAGCGCCGGCGCGATGCCCAGCCCGTAGGCAACGGTCTTGCCGGAGCCGGTCTTGGAGGAAACGAGCAGGTCCCGGCGGGTCAGGGCCGGATCAGCCACCGCTGCCTGGACCGGGGTCAGGCTCGTATAGCCCTTCCGCGCGAGGGCTGCTGCCAGGAACGGATGCAGCGCATGGGGCAGGGCGGGGGAATCGGACATCGAGGAGGCATTCTTGGTTCGCGGCGCGACGATCGCGCAACCGGCACGGGGCCAGAGCGAGCCCCTTAGCAGGTCTCGGCCGGTCAGGGCAGAGTTCTTTTCCGATGGCAGCGCTGCAGAAAACGCGACGGATCTTGTGCCCTGCCTTTTTCGCTCCGGTGATTGGCCTGCCATCCGAGTTCGCGCATAGTCCCGGCATCAGGACAGGACCGGCGAGGCGCGAATGCGCCGAACGCCGTCAGGAGCAGGAGGACTATCCATGACAACGCGCATCGCGCTGTTCGGCGCCGGGGGCAAGATGGGCGTGCGCCTGTCGACCAATCTCGTGGGCTCGCCCTTCGAGGTCCGCCATGTCGAACCCAGCCCGGCCGGCCAGCAACGGCTCCGGGATGCGCTTGGCCTCGAGACGGTTCCTGCCGATCAGGCCATCGATGGCGCCGAGGTCGTGATCCTCGCCGTGCCCGATACGCTGATCGGGCGTGTTGCGCGCGAGATCACGCCGCTTTTGCGTCCGGGGACCATGGTGATCGTGCTCGATGCCGCCGCGCCCTATGCCGGTCATCTGCCGGAAAACCCCGACCTGACCTATTTCGTCACCCATCCCTGTCACCCCGTGATCTTCGATGCGGCGGTGCACGGGCCCGGCAAGCCCGACTATTTCGGCGGTGTCAGCGCGCCGCAATCGATCGTCTGCGCGCTCATGCAAGGCCCCGAAGAGGCTTATGCGCTGGGCGAGGCCGTGGCCCGGACGATCTACAAGCCGATCGTGAAATCCTACCGGGTCACGGTTGAGCAGATGGCGCTGCTCGAGCCCGGCCTGTCCGAGACGGTCTGCGCCACCCTGCTCGACGTGATGCGCGAGGCGATGGACGAGGTGGTGCGCCGTGGCGTGCCACCGGATTGCGCACGGGATTTCCTGCTCGGCCACATGACCATCCTCGCCGCCGTGACGTTCAGGCAGATCGAGGGCCAGTTCTCCGATGCCTGCAACAAGGCGATCACCTTCGGCAAGCCGCGCCTCATGCGGGAGGACTGGCTCAAGGTGTTCGAGCAGGACGAGATCGCCGAGAGCATCCGCCGGATCACCTGAGGGCAGGCGCCCGGCCTTGCCGCTACGGCGCGATGCGGGCCTCGCAGATTCCCTCGCGTTCGAGATGGCGGGCGACACGCAGGACGAGGTCATCCCGCCCCGCCGCCGCGATCACCTGCACACCGATCGGCATGCCCCTGTCGGGCCAGACCGGCACGGCCGCGACCGGCAGCCCGATGAAGGAGATCGGCTGGGTGAAGATGCCGAGATTGGCACGGACCGGCAGGTCCTGACCATCAACGGTGAAGACCTGCTGGTCGACAAGCGGCGCGGAAACCGGGGTTGCCGGCGCGATCAGGATGTCGACCTGCCGGAACAGCTCGGCTACCGCTTCCTTGTACCACGCCCTGAAGACCTGCGCCCGGTGATACCAGGCGCCGGGCAGCATCGCCCCGGCCAGCAGGCGGTCGCGCACTTCCGGGTCGAAATCGCCGACGCGCTTGCGCAGCCTTTCCTGATGCAGGGCGGCGCCCTCGGTCATTGTCATCACGAAGGCGGCTGCCCGTGCGCGCTGCGCCTCGGGGATCTCCACCATGCGTGTTGCCCCGAGCGCGCCGGCGACGGTCTCCACCGCCTCCAGCGCCTCGGGTGAAGCCATCCGGCCGAAATAGCCGCCCGCCCTTGCGATCCGCAGGCCTGCAATGCCGGTCTCGATCTCCGGGACCAAAGGTGCGGACGAACCACCCCAGCAGGCCGGATCCCGCGGGTCCGGCCCGCGCATCGCGTCATGGACATGGGCGAGATCCTCGACGCTGCGGGCCAGCGGGCCGACATGGTCGAGGCTTGTCACGAACGGGAAGCTGCCCCCCCGGGACAAGGCACCATAGGTCGGCTTCAGGCCGAACAGGCCGCAGAGCGAGGACGGCACACGGATCGAACCATTCGTGTCCGAGCCGAGCGCAACCGGGGCCATGCCGGCCGCGACGCAGCCACCTGATCCGCCGGACGAGCCGCCGGTCATCCTCTCCGGATCATGCGGGTTTCGTGAATGGCCATCATGGGCGTTTCGCCCTGTGAAATCATAGGCATATTCGCCCATGTTCAAGCCACCCAGCAAGATCGCGCCGGCCGCTTCCAGCCGCGTGATGGCGGTGGCATCGGTTTCGCTGGGCGGGCGGTCGCGGTTGATCTTCGACCCGGCCCGCGTCGGCAGGTTGGCGATGTCGAACAGGTTCTTGACCGCGAAAGGCATGCCGGCCAGCGGTGGCAGCGTCTCGCCGCGCCGCCACCGGGCATCGATCCGCTCTGCTGCGGCGAGGGCCCGCCCGGCGGTGATGTCGGTATAGGCCTTCAGCCGCGGATTATGGGCCTCGATCCGGTCGAGATGCTGCTCGATCACCGATCGTGCGGTAACCTCGCCCTGACGCACGGCCCTGGCGATGCGTGTGCCGCTTTCATGGGTCCAGTTCGTCATGGCTGCGCCACGAAACTTGGCCGAGGGTCAAAGACCGGCGCGGGCTCCAGCGTATCCGGCAGCGGAAAATCGACAAAGCCGGGGGCAAGCCGGTAGGCCAGCGCCAGATTCATGGCAACGGCGGCCAGGTTGGCCGCATCCACGGGCAGACCGAGTACCTTGGCAAGGCTCGCCGCGAGGGCTTCGAAATCGGGGGGATCCGACGGGTTCACGCGGCGCTCCTGAAGGCAAGAAGGGGTGGGCAGGCTGCACAAAAGACGAGCAAGCGCCATGCCATGATCGTGCCGCCATCCCCCGGGCGAATTTCGTCGCAACACGATCTCCGAGTCCGTCCCGGCTTTGCCTTGGTCAAGGGCGATTGATGCAACCCGCGTCAGTTCCGTCTAATAAATAGGCAGATGCGCATGGTTGTATGCAATTGTTGCCGCGCGGACCCGGTTCCTGCCGCCCGGATCGCATGGCATGGCCGTTGCTTGAAGCTGTCCTGCGCCTGTTCGATCAGGCCAGAAACTCGCTTCAGGAGCCTCGCATGACCTTCGACCTTCTGTCCCGCCGCTCCCTGCTCAAAGGCACGGCTGCCGGCGTCGCCGCCGCCTCCTTCGGCTTCCCGGGTGCGCTTCGTGCCGCGACCAATGTCACGATCGGCATCGTCTATGTCGGCCCCAAGGATGATTTCGGGTGGAACCAGGCCCATGCCGTCTCGATCGGTGCGCTGAAGGCGACGCCGGGTGTCAAGATCATCGAGGAAGAGAATGTCCCCGAGACGGCTGCCGTGGCCAAGTCCATGGAATCCATGATCAATCTCGAGGGTGCCAATCTGATCCTCGCCACCTCTTTCGGCTATTTCAACCCCTTTATGGTCGATGTCGCCAAGAAGTACTCCAAGGTGACCCTGCGTCATGCCGCGCCGCTCTGGGAGAAGGGCAAGCATCCGGACAATGCCGGCAGCTATTTCGGCTACCTCGATCAGGCTCATTTCGTGAATGGCGTCGCGGCTGGCCTTTCGACCAAGTCGAACAAGATCGGCTTCGTCGCCGCCAAGCCGATCTCCAGCGTCCTGCGCAATATCAATTCGGTTCTGTGGGGCGCGCGTTCGGTCAACCCCAATGCCACCGTGCAGGTGATCTTCACGGGTGACTGGGCTCTTCCGGTGCGCGAGGCGGAAGCCGCCAATGCGCTGATCGGCGCGGGCTGCGATGTCCTGACCTGCCATGTCGACAGCCCGAAAGTGGTGATCGAGACGGCCGAGCGCCGCGGCATCAAGAGCCTCGGCCACAATGCCAGCCAGGCTTCGCTCGCGCCGAAGGGGTTCATCACCGGCGCTGAATACAAATGGGAGACGATCTACAAGATCTTCGCCGATGCCATCGCCAAGGGTCAGCCTGTGCCGAATGTGGTCTTCGGCGGCTATGACAAGGATATGGTCCGCAACACGGCCTTCGGGGCCGGCGCGGATGCCGCGGCCCGCAAGGCGGCCGAGGCAGCCATTGCCGATCTCAAGGCCAACAAGCCGATCCTCAAGGGCCCGGTGAAGGACAACAAGGGCAATGTGGTCCTGCCCAATGCCAGCTATGACAATTTCGACCGCGTTCTCGACGGGATGAACTTCCTCGCCGACGGCGTCGTCGGCTCCATCACCTGAACGCTAGCAGGGGAGGCCCGGCCGGCCCTGCGGCCGGGCCCGTCATGATGGCTGCTGACTCGGCTTCTCTTCCTTCCGCGCCGCCGGCCGGGGCTTCCCGCGCCCGGGCCCTGCTCTGGCTTGGCCATGCCGAGGCTCTCGCCATTCCGTTGCTGGCGCTGCTGGTATCGGCGCTGCTGTTCTCGGTCTTCCTGCTCATGCTCGGGAAATCGCCGGTCCAGTTCTTCCAGCTGGTCTGGCTCGGCGGGTTCGGCACCGCCTTTTCCTGGTCCAACACCCTGCTGCGCGCCGCCCCGCTGATGCTCACCGCGCTGGCCGTGGCCATTCCGGCCCGCCTCGGCATGACGATGATCGGCGCGGAAGGCGCGCTGGTTCTCGGTGGCTTCTCGGCAGCGGCCATCGCCCTGCCGATGATCGGCATAGCCAATCCCTGGCTGATGAATGCGGCCATGATGCTGGCCGCCATCGCGGTCGGCGGTCTCTGGACCGGGCTTGCTGGCAGCCTGCGGCGCTATCGCGGCGTCAACGAGACGATCTCGACGCTGCTGCTGTCCTATATCGCCATCGCGATCATGAATTTTTTCGTCGAGGGCGCCCTGCGGGATCCGGCCGATCCGAACAAGCCCTCCACCCGGAATATCGGCGCCGAAGCGATGATCGGGAAGATTCCCGGCATCGATGTCCATTGGGGCCTCGCCTTTGCCGTCGGAGCCTGCATCCTCCTCTATGTGCTGATGCTCCGCACCACTTTCGGCTTTGCCTGCGCCGTGGCCGGCGGCAATCCGCGCGCAGCTCTCGCGCAGGGCCTGCCGGTCGGGCGGCTTGTGGTGATCGCCTCGATGATTGCCGGCGCCTGTGCCGGTCTCGCAGGTTTCTTCGAAGTCGCTGCCGTGCACGGCAAGGCCAATGCCTCGCTGGCGGCCGGCTATGGCTTCACCGGCATCCTCGTCGCTTTCCTGGCCCGCCATCATCCGCTGGCGATCATCCCGGTCGCCATCCTGTTCGGCGGGATTGCCGCCGCCGGAGGCATCATCCAGCGCCGGATGGGCCTGCCCGATGCCTCGGTCCTGCTGCTGCAGGGCCTGTGCTTCGTGGTGCTGCTGGCCAGCGAGACGCTCTATGGCCGGCTGCGCCTCTTCAACCCCGCCTTGCGAACGGAGCGCACCTGATGGAACCCGGTTCCGCCTTCTTCATGGTGCTGATGGCGATGATCGGCGGGGCGATCCGCGTCTCCACGCCGTTCCTGTTCGTCGCGCTCGGCGAGATGATCACTGAACGGGCAGGGCGGATCAATCTCGGCCTGGAAGGCACGCTGGTGCTGGGTGCGATGAGCGCCTATGCCACCTCCTACCAGACCGGCTCGCCCTGGCTCGGCGTGCTGGTGGCGGGTCTCGCCGGGATGGGCATGGGCATGCTCCATGCCACGATCTGCCGGCTGCCCAAGGTCAATGACATCGCGGTCGGCATCGCACTGATGCTGTTCGGCACGGGCATCGCGTTCTTCTTCGGCAAGCCCTATATCCAGCCGAGCGCCCCGCGCCTGCCCTCCATTCCGCTGGGGGGCTGGTCAGACAACCCGCAGGTTGTCGAGGCGCTGAAGATCAATCCGCTTTTCATCATCGGCATCGCGCTCGCCTTCTTCCTGGCCTGGGCCCTGAAGAACACGCGCGCGGGCCTGATCCTTCGCGTCACGGGCGACAGCGAGGTCGCGGCACGGGCCCTTGGCCATTCCGTCGGGCTGGTCCGCCTTGCCGCAACCGGTTTCGGCGGGTTCCTCGCGGGGGTCGGCGGGGCCTTCCTCTCGCTCTATTATCCCGGCAGCTGGAACGAGGGCCTATCTTCCGGGCAGGGCCTCATGGCGGTGGCGCTGGTGATCTTCGCCCGCTGGCACCCGATCCGCTGCATGCTCGCCGCCTTGCTGTTCGGCGCCGCCGGCGCCATCGGGCCTGCCCTGCAATCGATCGGGATCACGCAAGGCTACTATTTCTTCAACGCCGCGCCCTACATCCTCACGCTGTTCCTGATGATCGGTTCTGCCGGTTCGAAGAAGGCGTTGCGGGATGCGCCGGGCGAGTTGTCGCTCACCCGCTAGGGCATCGCAGGAGCCTCCATGCCCACTGTTCCCGCCGATCCCTATGCCTGGCCCTATGATGGCCGGCTTGCGCCCGCGAACACGGCTCTGGTCATCATCGACATGCAGACCGATTTCTGCGGCAAGGGCGGCTATGTCGATGCGATGGGCTATGATCTCTCGCTCACGCGCGCTCCGATCGAGCCGATCCGCCGCGTTCTCGCGGCCATGCGCGGCGGCCGATACACGATCATCCATACCCGCGAGGGCCACCGGCCGGACCTCTCCGACCTGCCGGCCAACAAGCGCTGGCGCTCGCAGCGCATCGGCGCCGGCATCGGCGATGCCGGACCTTGCGGCCGCATCCTCGTGCGGGGCGAGCCCGGCTGGGAGATCATCGACGAACTCGCCCCGCTCCCTGGCGAGATCGTCATCGACAAACCCGGCAAAGGCTCGTTCTGTGCCACCGATCTCGAGCTGATCCTACGCCAGCGACGGATCGACAATCTCGTCCTGACCGGGATCACCACCGATGTCTGCGTCCACACAACCATGCGCGAGGCCAATGATCGCGGCTTCGAATGCCTGCTGCTCGAGGATTGCTGCGGCGCCACGGATCGCAGCAACCATGATGCCGCAATCAGGATGGTGAAAATGCAGGGCGGGGTTTTCGGCGCCGTGAGTTCATCCAGCGTCCTTCTGGCCGGGTTGCCGGCATGAGGCAGGCGCGGATCCATCGCCTGCTTGTCGCCGGCCCCGACGATACGGCACCGCTGGTCGCTGCCATCGCCCGGGGGCAGGTCGATCCCGCCGCGATTGTCGGGATCGTCGGCAAGACCGAGGGCAATGGCTGCGTCAATGATTTCACCCGCGCTTTCGCAGTGGCGGCGCTGAAGGCAACGCTGCGGAACCACCTGCCGGCCGCTTCGGTCGATCGCATCACGATGGTCATGTCCGGCGGCACCGAAGGCGCGCTCTCGCCGCATCTCCTCGTCTTCGAGCGGATCGAGGCGGCGGATCCGGCCCCGGCCGGGCCGGCCCTTGCCATCGGCGCTGCCCATGGCCGCAACCTGCTTCCGGAGGAGATCGGCACGCCGGCCCAGATCCGGGCCGTGGCGGAAGGCGTCGCTGCGGCCATGGCCGATGCCGGAATCGACCGGCCGGGGGATGTCCATTTCGTCCAGATCAAATGCCCGCTTCTGACCGCCGACCGCGTGGCCGAAGCGGCCTCGCGCGGGGCGCGGACGGCCACCCGCGACACGCTGAAATCCATGGGCCTCTCCCGTGCCGCCTCGGCGCTCGGCGTCGCGCTCGCCCTGGGCGAGATCCCGGCGGATCGCCTTGTCGGCAGTGCAATCGGTGCCGATCCCGGTCTCTGGTCCGGCCGGGCCAGCACCTCGGCGGGGATCGAGCTGATGAACCACGAAATTCTCGTTCTCGGCATGAGCAACCACTGGAGCGGTGACCTTGTCATCGATCATGCCGTGATGGCGGACCAGATCGATATCGAGCCCGTTCGGGCCGGGCTGAAGCGGCTCGGCTTCACGGCAGAGGGCCAGCTCCCCGCAGGCGAGCGCGGCCGCCTCGTCGCGCTGCTGGCCAAGGCGGAAGCCGGGCAATCCGGCCGCCTGCGCGGCGCGCGGCACACGATGCTTGACGATTCCGACATTTCCGCCACGCGCCATGCCCGCGCCTTCGTTGCCGGCGCGCTGGCCGCGCTCGTCGGCCATGCCGAGATCTTCGTTTCAGGCGGGGCGGAACATCAGGGTCCGGATGGTGGCGGTCCCGTCGCCCTGATCGCAAGGAGGGCTGCCTCATGAAGGCCATGCGGGCCATCGGCCTCGATGTCATCGGCATGTCGAAGCGCTTCGGCGCGCTGGCGGCGCTCGACAATGTCTCGCTCAAGGTGCCGGCCGGAACCTTCCATGCCCTCCTGGGCGAGAATGGCGCCGGCAAATCCACCCTCGTCAAATGCATCATGGGTTTCTACCAGCCGGATTCCGGCCAGGTGCTCGTGGATGGCGAGGCCCGAGCCATCCGCAATCCGCGCGAGGCCGCCGATGCAGGGATCGGCATGGTGTACCAGCATTTCACGCTGGTTCCCTCGCTGACCGGCGCCGAGAACCTTGTTCTTGCCAATCCGCATGGCGATGCCGTGATCGACTGGCGCAAGGAGAATTCGGCGCTTGAAGCCTTCCTCGCCCGCATGCCGTTCCGGGTGCCGCTCGACCGCCCCGTCGCGCAGCTTTCCGCCGGCGAGAAGCAGAAGCTGGAAATCCTGAAGCAGCTCTATCTCGACCAGCGCTTTATCATCCTCGACGAGCCGACCTCGGTGCTGACCCCGGCCGAAGCCGACGAGGTTCTCGGCCTGATGCGGGATATGACGCGCCGGGGCGAGGTGACCGTGCTGATGATCAGCCACAAGTTCCGCGAGGTCACCGCCTTCGCGGATGATCTCACCGTCCTGCGCAAGGGCGCCTGGGTCGGCTCCGGCCGGGTGGCCGAAACCGGCCACGAGACCATGGCGGCGATGATGATCGGCGATACGCCCATCCGGGAGCGGGCAGACCGCCTGCCGCGCGAGAACGCGCCGGTCGTGCTGGACCTTGCCGGCCTGTTCGCCGATGCCGATGATGGCCGCCCGGCGATCGAGGCGATCAATCTCAAGGTCCATGCCGGCGAGATCGTCGGCATTGCCGGCGTTTCGGGCAATGGCCAGAGTGCGCTGGTCGAGGTCCTTTCCGGCCAGCGCCCGATGCGCCTCGGCCAGATGTTCATCCATGGCCAGGACTTCATGCCAGGCCGGAAGCAAATGGCCGCGTTCAAGGTTTTCGGCCTGCCGGAGGAGCCGCTGAAGAACGCCACCGTGCCGACCATGTCTGTGGCCGAGAACATCGCCTTCCGCACCTTCGACCGGCCGCCCATCGCGCGGCTCGGCTGGTGGCTCTCTCAGGCGCCGCTCCGGGCTCAGGCCGAGGCGCTGATCGCGAAATACCGTGTGAAGACGCCGGCGCCGGAAGCGCCGATCGCCACGCTTTCAGGCGGCAATGTGCAGCGCGCCATCCTAGCCCGCGAATTGTCGGGTGAGGTGGATGTGCTGGTTGTCGCCAATCCCTGTTTCGGGCTGGATTTCGCCTCTGTGGCCGAGATCCGCGCCCAGATCATGGACCAGCGCAACCGCGGCGCCGCGATCCTGCTGGTCTCGGAGGATCTCGACGAGATCCTCAGCCTGTCCGACCGCGTCGCGGTGATGAGCAGCGGCAAGGTCACCTATGTCGAGGCCATCGAGAAGACCGACCGCGCCACGATCGGCAGCCATATGGCGGGAGGTGGACATTGAGCGACAGCCTGGCCATTCCGGCCCAGCCCTATCCGTTTCCGCTGCCGCCCGGCCGCACCGCGCTCATCGTGATCGACATGCAGCGCGACTTCATCGAGCCCGGTGGCTTCGGGGCGGCGCTCGGCAATGATGTCTCCACGCTCGTCCCCGCGATCGAACCGGTGGCGCGCCTTCTGGCGCTGTTCCGCAAGCGCGGCTGGCTGGTGATCCACACGCGGGAATCGCACCGTCCCGACCTGTCCGATTGCCCGCCGGCCAAGCGCCAGCGCGGCAAGCCCGGCCTGCGGATCGGCGATGACGGGCCGATGGGGCGCATCCTCGTCCGGGGCGAGGCCGGCAATGCCATCCTGCCGGCCTGCGCGCCGATTCCCGGCGAAATCGAGATCGACAAGCCGGGCAAGGGCGCCTTCTACCATACCGACCTTCAGACGATCCTCGAGGCGCGCGGCGTCACCCATCTCGTCTTTGCTGGCGTGACCACGGAAGTCTGCGTCCAGACCTCGATGCGGGAGGCGAATGATCGCGGTTATGAATGCCTGCTCGTCGAGGAAGCGACCGAGAGCTACTTCCCCGCCTTCAAGGCCACCACGCTGGAGATGATCCGGGCACAGGGCGGGATCGTCGGCTGGACTGCCCGGCTCGCGGATCTCGAGGCGGCGCTGGCCTAAAGGGGTTGCGGCATTGGCATCGTGTGCCTGCTGCCGCGCAGCAAGGGCTTGCCCGGTATCGTCGACGATCGGCAAAAGGCAATTCCATGCCGATCTCCCATTCCGAACCCGCTGCTTCGATAGCGGGTTCAACCCTAGCCGGATATCCCCGCGCGGAATGTGTGCCGCCACACGGCGTTACCATTCACCCGCGCAGCCGCAATCTCTTTCGACTCAACGAGATCGACAAGCGCCGGCTTCAGCGATTTTGTCGCAGCAGGAGAAGGCAAAGGAAGGCCAGCAGGCCGAGCCCGGTCGTCAGCCAGATCGCCTGGGCACCGAACTGTTCGAGAATGATCCCGAAGAGCAGCGGGGCGATGGCCTGCATCACGCGGGCGGGCGCCGAGAGGAGCCC
>JAIXSR010000156.1 GCA_027484605.1 Hyphomicrobiales bacterium
TCGAGGGCGAGCTGGCCCGCACCATCGTCAGCATGAATGGGGTGCGCACCGCCCGCGTCCATATCGTCATGCCCGAGCGCGAGAGCTTCTCCCGCGACGCGCCGCAGCCGACCGCCTCGGTCTCGGTCACCACCCATGCCGGCCAGCGGCTCAGCAGTGCCCAGGCTTCGGCCATCCGTCTGTTGATCGCTGGCGCGGTCCCGCGCCTGCAGCAGGAAGGCGTCTCGGTCCTCGATCCCTCCGGCATCGTCCTGGCGGCCGATGGCGGCAGCGGCGCCGTCGCCGGCCGGGTCGGCGAATTGCGCTCCCTGCAGGAAGCGGCCTACCAGAAGGCCGTGCTCAACCTGCTGGAGCCGATCGTCGGCCAGGGCAAGGTACGGGCCATCGCCGCCGTGGAGATCGATGCCACCCGCTCGGTGGCGCGCGAGGAGAAATACGACCCGCTCGGCCAGGTGGAGCGCAGCCGCCAGACCGCGGTGGAGCAGGAAAACAACGAGGACCAGCGGGCGCGTGAGCCGGTGACGGTGGGCCAGAACCTGCCGAACCAGCAGGCCAACAATACCCCTGGCCAGAAGACCACCTCCAGCAACCAGCGCAACAACGACACGGTCAACTACGAGATCTCGTCGCGCACCGAGGAGACCACCCGCGAGCCCGGCGCGGTGCGCCGCCTGAGCGTCGCCGTCATCGTCGACGGCGTGCCCGATGCCTCGGGCGCCATCCAGCCTCGCCCGCGCGAGGAGTTGGATCGCTTCGCCGCGCTGGTCCGCGCCGCCGTCGGCTTCGACGAACGTCGTGGCGACAGCGTGACGGTGGATGGGATGCGCTTCCTCGCCGACGATCCGCTCGGCACGCTCGCGGACCGCGACGCCGCGGCGGGCGGGATCTCGCCGCTCTGGCTCGGCCTGGTGCTGCTGCTGTTGCTTGCGTTGGCCGGTGGCGGCTGGATGGTGGTACGCCAAAAGAAGGCCGCGGCGGCCATCGCGCTCAGCATGCGGGCCACCGAAGAACTGGTCACCGAGGAGCAGCTCGCCTCGATCGGGCCCGACCTGCAGGTCAGGCTGTCTTCCCTCACCGCGCTCAACGAGATCGTCGACCAGCACCCTGACGAGACGCTGGCCGTGGTTCGTGCCTGGATCGAGGAAGGGACGCCCACATGACGCGGCCCTTCCTGCCGCCCTCGCTTGAATCGCTCATCGAGGGTGACGGCGCGCCTGCGGCGCGGGCCCTTGCCGAGGAACGGATCTCGGCCGCGGCCTTCGAGGCCGGCCATACCCGCGGCTTAGCCGAAGGCATCGCCCGCGGCCGCCAGGAAGGTGCCGCCGCCGCCCGGGAGGAGGCGGAGGCCAAGGCGCAGGCCGCATCCGCCCTGCGTGATCAGAACGGCATCAAGGTGGTCGAGGCGGCGCTTGCCGCGCTCCTCGCCGCCCGGGTGGAGGACCGGCGCGGCGTCGATGCCGAAGCCCGTGCCGCCCTGGCGGCGGCGCTCGGCGTGCTGGCGCCGACCCTGCTGGCCGGGAGCATCAGGGCGGAGCTGATGGCGATCATCGCCGAGGCCCTTGAAAGCCGCGGCAGCGACGTGGTCGTGCTGCGCGCCGCGCCAGAAACCCTGGCGGCGATCCAGCAGAACGATCCCTATGACCCGCCCGAACAGCTGCGGCTGGTGCCTGACCCGGCCATGCCCGCCGGCACGGCGGAAGCCAGCTGGAGCAGCGGCGGCCTGCTGTTCGATGCCGAATCCCTCAACGCCCGTGTGCTCGCCATCCTGGGCCAGGTGCCGGCCGGGCCCCCCACCGCGCAGGAGTATGCGACTTGAGCAACGATCCGATGGGCTCCGAATTTGCCGCCGGCCTAGAGCGCAAGCCGCGGATCATGGACATCCCGGTGAATGTCCAGGTGGTCCTCGGCTCCAAGCGCCTGCCCATGGCGGCGCTGTTCGACCTCAGCCGCGGCTCGGTCATCGAGTTCGACAAGAAGGTCGGCGAACCTGTCGACCTCCTCGCCAACGAGCGCCTGATCGCCCGTGGCGAGATCCAGGTGACGGATGACGGCAGGTTGTCGATTTCCATCACCGAGATCGTCTCCTCCAGCGATTGAAGCCCCTGTCGAGGAGAGCCTGCGGAATGCCGCCTGCCCTGTGCCGCCTGCCGCGTGCTGCCCTGCTCACCGCACTGCTGCTCGCTGCCCTGGTCCTGGCGGCCGGGGCGGCCTCGGCGCAGAGTGTCTCGATCAACCTTGGTACCACCGGCCCCAATGCGGCCGGCAGCGGCAGCCAAAGCCTTACGACGAACCTCGTCGCGCTCATCGCCGCCACGACGCTGCTGGCGATCGCGCCCGGCCTGCTGGTGGTGGCAACCGCCTTCACCCGGATCGTCGTCGTGCTCTCCATGCTGCGCACCGCACTCGGCCTGCAGCAATCGCCGCCGAACTCGGTGATCGTCAGCCTTGCCATGTTCCTTTCGGCTTTCGTGATGGCACCGGTGCTGGAGGCGGTCTGGCGCGATGCCGCCAAGCCGCTGATGGACGGCAACATCACCGAGGAACAGGCCGCGGACCGTGCGCTCAGGCCGTTCCGCGGCTTCATGGAGGCGAACGTACGCGAGCGCGAACTGGCCCTGTTCATCGAGATCGCCCATTGGCGGCCCGAAGCCGAGCGGTCCGGCACGCAGGAGCCGGCCACGACCGCCGCCAAGCCGTCATTGTCACGCGAAGGCCGCAAGGCGGTACCGCTGCACATTCTCGCCGCCGGCTTTCTGACGTCGGAACTCTCCAAGGCATTCCAGATCGGCTTCCTGCTGTTCCTGCCCTTCCTGGCGATCGACATCGCCATCAGTGCGATCCTCATGGGCATGGGCATGATGATGCTGCCGCCGGTGGCGATCAGCCTGCCGTTCAAGCTGATTTTCTTCGTCCTGGTCGATGGCTGGTCGCTGGTCTGCGGCGCGCTGGTCCGGGGCTTCGCCACATGAGCATTGCCCTGGTCGTTGCGCCGCCCGCCCGCATCCGGCGCAAGCGCCGCCTGGCGGCGACGGTGCGGGCGCTGGTCGCGCAGGAGGCGGCGTTGAACGCCACCAATGCGGGCCTCGCATCCAGCCTTGCCGGCACGCTGACCGGGCGGGTACCGCGGCGCACCGAGGACCCGGTTGCCGTCCGCCTGCGCAGCATCGCCAGTGAGCAAAGGGTGCCGGCTGAAGCGGATGCCGACCTGCCCGAGCTGCTCGCACGCATCGCCACCGCCGGTCCGGTGCCGGCCGAAGTATGCGCCGCCTTCGTGGCGATCCTGCTGCCGATCCTTCGCCTACCCACTCTGCCCGGGACCGATGACCGATGAAAGCCCCTGAACCGCGCCGTGATCTTCGCCCGGTGAACGGCGCCACGGCGGATCCGGTCGCGGACGTGGCCATCTTGTTCATGGCGCTCGACGAGGAGCGCACCCAAAGCATCTTCAGCCGGCTGGACGAGCATGAGATCCGGCGTGTCAGCCGGGCCATGGCGTCGCTCGGCAAGGTGAATGTGGAGCAGGTCGAGCGCGTCATCCAGCGCTTCCGCAATGAGGTCGGCCAGACCGGAACGGTCGTCGGCACCGCTGAAAGCACCGAGCGTCTGCTGCGTCGGCTGCTGCCGAACGACAAGGTCAACGAGATCATGGACGAGATCCGTGGTCCCGATGGCAAGACGATGTGGGAAAAGCTGGCGAATATCTCGCCGGAAGTGCTGGCAACATACCTGCGCACCGAGCTGGCGCAGACCGCGGCGGTCGTGCTGACCAAATTGCCGGCGCAGCATGCGGCGCGCGTGCTGGCCCTGCTGCCGCTGACGGCGGTCGACGAGATCGTGCTGCGCATGGTCCGCATGGACAGTATCCAGAAGCACGTGCTGAACGATATCGAATCGACCCTGCAGCGCGAATTCATCACCAACGTGTCGCGTTCCTACGAGCGGGACAGCTCGCAGATCGTGGCGGAGATCCTCAACCGCGCCGACAAGGGCCCGTTGGAGCGGCTGATGGGGCATATCGATGCCCGCGAACCGCTGAGCGCGGCGCGCATCCGGCGCATCATGTTCACCTTCGACGACCTGATCCGCGTCGATCGCAGCACCTTCGGCACGCTCGTGGCCGATTGCCCGACCGACAAGCTGCAGATCGCGCTGACCGCTGCCAGCCCGGCATTGCGCGACCTCTTCTTCGGCAGCATGTCGGAACGCGCTGCGTCGATCCTGCGCGATGAAATCGAAACCATGCCGGCGCAGAGGCGCAAGACCGTCGAGGATGCGCAGGCCGAGATCATCGTCATTGCCAAGCGGCTGGCCGATGAGGGCCGCATCTTCATCCTCGAGGAGGATGAGGTGGCGTCGGATTGATGCCGCAGGACGCCGCGGTGAGACGCTGACCGATGGCGGGGCAGGATGGGGAAGGCAAGTCCGCGCGTGAAGCCGATGTCGTCTATGCGGCGGCGCGGGCAGCCAACCTGCCCGGCGGCGGTACGCCGAAGCTTGGTGGCGGGCGCGCCGATCTCCTGCTGCCGAGCCTCACGCGGGATTTCGTGCTGCCCTTCCTGCTGGCGGCGCTGCGGCCGGATGCGCGGCGCTGGCTCGGGCCGGATCGCCTGGCGCGGCTCGCAGCCGCGCTGCGGCTCAAGGATGGGGCGCTCGCCGCACTGCTCGATGCGGTGCCGCAGCCACCCGCGGCCCTGAGCGAGGCAGGCCCCTGGACTGGCCGCAATGTACCGCTGCTCGGCCTCGATGGCAGGGCTGAATGGATTGAAATCTTCTGGCGGCCCGACCGCGGCCAAGGCCAGCCTGCCAGGGCTTCCGGCAAATTCGACCGGGGTGGCTTCGCCATTCGCCTGACGCTGCCGACGACCGGGCGGATCGAGATCCGTGGGCGGCTGGAAGACGGCCGGCTTGATGCCGTCATGGAAACCGAACGCGCACTGCCGCGGCGCACCACGGCCGAGATGGTGGAAAGCTTCGACGCGGTGCTCCAGCAACTCCGGCTGACCGGGCAATTGACCATCGGCGGCACGAGCCACCGCTATAGGACTTGATTGCGAAAAATACCTAAGGCATACCGGATACGATCCGAAGGTCCCCCATCGTCGCATGAGCAACGACAACAATCATCCTCGCCGCATCATCATCAAGAAGGTGCATGGGGCGCATGACGACGAGCACGGCGGGCAGTGGAAGATCGCCTACGCCGATTTCGTGACGGCGATGATGGCCTTCTTCCTCATCATGTGGCTGCTCTCCAGCACCACCGAGGCGCAGCGGGCCGGTATTGCGAATTTCTTTACCTCGGCCAATGCCGTGGACATGCCGGCCGGTACCGGGATGCTCGAAGGTGGCCGATCGGTCCTGACCGCCGGCGAAGCGCCGCGGGAACGCACCGATCCCACCTCCGCCGTCGAGGCCCAGCCGGAGCAGGATGGCGGCGTGCCCGTGCAGAATACCGAGGCCCAGACGAATACCGGCGCGGCAGCAATCCAGAACCCGATCGAACGGCAGCGCTTCGAGGCGATGAAGGCCGAAGTCGAGCGGATGATGAACAGCATGACCGGCGAGCTGCGCGAATTCGCCCAGAACATCAGCGTCGAGATCACCGCGGAAGGGCTGCGCCTGCAACTGACCGACCGCGACGGCGCGCCGATGTTCAATCCCGGCGCGGTGGAGCCCTCGCCGCGGCTCGCCCGCATCTTATCGGTCGTGGGCGGCGTCCTGGCGACGCTGCCGAATGAGGTCGTCCTGGCCGGCCATACCGATGCGCAGCCCTCAGGGCGGCCCGGCTACAGCAACTGGGAATTGTCCGTCGACCGCGCGAACAATGCCCGTCGCGCCCTGGAGCGGGCCGGTCTCGGCGCCAATCGGATCTTCCGCGTCGAAGGCAAGGCGGCCTCCGAGCCGCTGGTGGCGGAACTGCCGAACGATCCGAGCAACCGGCGCATCGTCATCACCGTCCTCCGCACCGGGGTCGTCGCTGCCGCACGCGCCGCGGCCAGGCGGAATACCCCGACCGCGCGCGCCCAATGAAGCGCCGCGGCCGTCAGTCCACCCCCCAGCATCAGGATATCGCATGTCTGCCCTAGACGCCCTTCGGACCAGCGTGTCCGGCATGAATGCCCAGTCCCAGAAGCTGGCGGGCATCTCCAACAACATCGCCAACAGCTCGACCGTTGGCTACAAGCGCGTCGATACCCAGTTCGAAAGCCTGGTGCTGGAAGGCTCCGCCACCAGCAAGGCGGTCATGGCCGGGACCACCGCGGTGGATCGCGTCCAGATCAGCAAGGCCGGGCAGGTGCAGACCACCACCTCCGCCACCGACATCGCGGTGAACGGCGACGGCTACATGGTGGTGAACGAGAATTCCGGCAGCACCGGCAAGTACCTCGCCACCCGGGCCGGCTCCTTCCGGCCCGACCAGAACGGCAACCTGGTCAATACCGCCGGCTACTACCTGCAGGGCGTGCCGGTCGATGCGACTGGCGCCGCGGTCGCCGGGTTGGGCACCAATATCGACAGCCTGCAGACGGTCAATATCAACAGCGTCGCGGTCGCCTCCTCGCCCACCACCAAGATGACGATGTGGTCGAACCTCGAGGCCGCCCAGACAGCCTATTCCGCCACCGTCCCGACACCCTCGCTCAGCAGCGTCGACTACTATGACGCGCTCGGCGCGGCGCAGACGCTGACCTACCAGTTTACGCCGACTCAGGGTACCGTCGGCGCACCCGCCCAGACCAATAGCTGGACGATGGACATCTTCGACAGTGCCACCGGTACCGGTGCCACCACGGCCGCGGCCCGGCAGGTCGGCAGCGTCGCCCTGGTCTTCGCGCCGACCACGACCGCGACCCAGACCGCCGGAACGCTCATCTCGGCGACGCCCAGCACGACCATCCCCTCGGCCGCCAATGCAGCGACCTACAACGCGACCACCGGCATCCTGACGATCAAGGCGGTCGGCGCGGCGCAAACCATCTCGGTCAATATCGGCGCCCCGAACAGCACCTCCGGCATCACCCAGATGCAGGGCGCCTATACCGAGACCAAGATCGAGAAGGATGGCTCCGCCTTCGGCCTGCTGCAGGGTGTCGGCGTCCAGAGCGATGGCCTGGTCATGGCCACCTTCTCGAACGGCAAGTCGCGGCCGATCTATCAGCTCAAGCTCGCCACCATGCCGAGCCCGGACCAGATGACCCCGGTGCATGGCGATGCCTATATCATGTCACCCGCGGCAGGCTCGGTCCGGCTGCTCAATCCCGGGACAGGCTCGGCTGGCACCACGACGGGCAATTCGCTCGAAGCCTCCAACGTCGACATGGGCACCGAGCTGACCAACCTGATCGAGACGCAGCGCGCCTATAGCTCCAACGCCACGGTCATCCAGACCGCGGACCAGATGCTGCAGACCGCCAACGACCTGAAGCGCTGAGCCTGACGGGCGGTCGCAGGGCCCTGCAGGGCCTTGCGACCGCCCGCCGCACGGTTGAGGCACACATCGCCTCGCATTATGCGAAAAATACTTGTAGACCAGCA
>JAIXSR010000007.1 GCA_027484605.1 Hyphomicrobiales bacterium
CCGCCGGCATTGCCTGCCTCTGGGGTCCGGCCCATGGCGGCGCGAACGAGGCCGCCCTGCAGATGCTGCAGGAAATCGGCTCGGTCGACAATATTCCGAAGTATATCGCCAAGGCGGAGGACAAGAACGATCCGTTCCGCCTGATGGGCTTCGGCCACCGCGTCTACAAGAACTATGATCCGCGCGCCAAGATCATGCAGAAGACCTGCCACGAGGTGCTGAACGAACTCGGGATCAAGGATGATCCGCTGCTCGACGTGGCGGTGGAACTCGAGCGCATCGCGCTGTCGGACAGCTATTTCATCGAGAAGAAGCTCTATCCGAACATCGACTTCTATTCGGGCATCACGCTGAAGGCGATGGGCTTCCCGACCGACATGTTCACGGTGCTGTTCGCGCTGGCCCGCACCGTCGGCTGGATCGCGCAGTGGAAGGAAATGATCGAGGATCCCAGCCAGCGCATCGGCCGTCCGCGCCAGCTCTATACCGGCGAGCCGGCCCGCGACTACACCCCGATGGCGCAGCGGCGCTGAAGCGCTGCTTTCCGGCTTGCGCAGCTTTGCCGCGCAGGTTGCAGGGTTCGTTTTTCTTGCGCGGCGTTGCCGCGCAGGTTCCCGCGCATAAGCTCGGGCGACCGTTCGGGCTTCGGCAGGGTCAGCGTGTCCCTGAAGGCTGTTGAGATTGCATCGATGTCGATTGCGAGAGGCGCCGCGAGGCGCCTTTTTCATGCGCGCAGCCGCTTCGATGGCACCCAGCAATAGCCGTCCGGATCGAGAATGAAGCATTCCCGCAATCCGTGCGGCCGGTCGAGCGTTTCCCGAAGCACCATGTCGCCCCGTGCCAGAGCTCGCTTCTCGGCTTCGTCCGGATCACATTCAAAGAGCCGCAACTCGATGCCGCCCCCGCGTGCCCCGGCTTCGGGCAGCAGCGACGGCAGGGGATGCCCGGCATAAGCGGCATCTTCGTGGATCTGGATCAGGATCGAGCCCAGCCGGAACAGGCCATAGCCATCACCGAGCCGGATCTGCGTGAAGCCAAGGACCTCCGTGAGGAAAGCGGCCGTGCGCTTGCCATCGCGAACCAGCAGGTTGACCCCGAACGGAGTCAGCGTCCGGCCGATTTCCGGGCCCGAGGCCGTAGCCAGTTCGCGGTCATCCATCACTCCACCGTGACGCTTTTCGCGAGGTTGCGCGGCTGGTCGACATCTTTCCCCATCACAACGGCGGTGTGATAGGCGATCAGCTGGACCGGCACGGCATAGGCGATGGCCGCGAAATCCGGTGCCATCGGTGCCATCTCGATCTCGGCCATCGTGCGGATGGCGGCCGCCGCGCCGACGCCTTTCGGGCCGATCAGCACGATCTCGCCGCCGCGCGCCGCGACTTCCTGGATATTCGAGACAGTCTTCTCGAACCAATGGTCCTGCGGGGCGATGACGATGACCGGCAGGATCTCGTCGATCAGCGCGATCGGGCCGTGCTTCAGTTCGCCGGCAGCATAGCCCTCGGCATGGATATAGCTGATTTCCTTGAGCTTCAGCGCGCCTTCCAGGGCCAGCGGGAAGGAGGTGCCACGGCCGAGATAGAGGACATCCGTCGCCTTGGCGAGATCCCGCGCGAGTTGCTCGATCGGCTCCTCGTGGCGCAAGGCCTCGGCGATCAGGCCCGGCAGGGCGATCAGCTGGTTGACGAGTTCAGCCTCGCGCTTCGCATCGATGGCGCCGCGCGCGCGGCCCGCCGCGATGGCGAGGCTGGCCAGCACGGTGAGCTGGCAGGTGAAGGCCTTGGTCGAGGCCACGCCGATTTCCGGCCCCGCCAAAGTGGGGGCGACGACATCGCTCTCGCGGGCGATGGTCGAGGTCGGGACATTGACGATCGAGAGGATCCTGTTGCCGCAGCCCTTGGCATAGCGGAGCGTGGCCAGCGTATCGGCGGTCTCGCCCGATTGCGAGATGACGATCATTGCATCACCCGGTGTCAGCGGCGCATCGCGATAGCGGAATTCCGAGGCGATATCGATCTCGACCGGCAGGCGGGCGATGCGTTCGAACCAGTATTTCGCGATATGGCCGGCGAGATAGGCAGTGCCGCAGGCCGAAATCGAGAGCCGGCCGATCTTCGCCCAGTCGAAGGGCAGATCGAAGGGCAGCTTCACGGCTGCAGCGCTCATATCGACATAATGGGCCAGGGTCCGGCCCACCACTTCCGGCTGCTCGTAGATCTCCTTGAGCATGAAATGGCGGTGGTTGCCCTTGTCGACGAGGAAGGCGCCGGCCTGGCTCTTCTGGATCTTCCGCTTCACCGGGCGGTTGCCCTCGTCATAGACCTGCGCGCCCTCGCGGGTCAGCACCACCCAGTCGCCCTCGTCGAGATAGGAGATCGTGTCGGTAAAGGGTGCCAGCGCCAGGGCATCGGAGCCGAGATACATCTCGCCCTGGCCATAGCCGATGGCGAGCGGCGCGCCGCGGCGGGCGCCGATCAGGAGATTGTCCTCGCCGGTGAAGAGGAAGCCGAGGGCGAAAGCGCCGTGCAGCAGCGGCAGCGCCGAGGCCACGGCCTCGCGCGGGGATTGGCCCTGCTTCATGTAGCGGGTGACGAGATGCGCCACCACTTCCGTATCGGTCTGGGTGACGAATTCCGCACCGGCGGCGATCAGTTCCTCGCGCAGTTCGCGGAAATTCTCGATGATGCCGTTATGGACGACGGCGAGATGGCCGGTCGCATGCGGATGGGCATTGTTCTCGGTCGGGCGGCCATGCGTGGCCCAGCGGGTATGGCCGATGCCGACAAGGCCCTGCTGCGGCGCCTCGCGCAGCTTCGCCTCGAGGTTCCTGAGCTTGCCCTCGGCCCGGGTGCGGACGATCTGCCCGCCCTCGATCGTGGCGATCCCAGCCGAATCATAGCCGCGATATTCGAGCCGCTTCAGGGCATCGACCAGCTGGAAGGCCACCGGTTCCTGTCCCAGAATTCCGACAATGCCACACATTTCGTTCTTCCTGTTCCGATTCCTGTCGCCGGATGGATGCCAGCCGGGCCCATTTGGCACAAATCAACTTGCGAAACCGTTTGTGACCGGGTTCCGCGCAAGCCGCGTGCCGCGACCGGGCGGCTTCAGGCGCCGCCGCCCTTCTTCGCGGCGTCCTTGCGGGCCTTCTCGACATTTTCCGGCCGGGCGCGGAAGGCGTCGGCCCAGCCTTCCTTGACGACTTCCCGCCCGCGGGCCACGGCGAGCGCGTTGGCGGGCACATCCTTGGTGATCACCGAGCCGGAACCGACAAAGGCGCCGTCGCCGATCGTCACCGGGGCCACGAGGGCCGAGTTCGAGCCGATGAAGGCGTTGGCGCCGATCACCGTCTCGAATTTCAGGAATCCGTCATAGTTGCAGGTGATCGTGCCGGCACCGATATTGGCTTCCGCCCCGATCCGGGCATCGCCCAGATAGGTCAGGTGGCTGGCCTTGGCGCCTTCGCCGAGCTCGCTATTCTTGATCTCGACGAAATTGCCGATCTTGGCCTTCGCGCCGATCCGGCTGCCCGGGCGGAGCCGCGCATAGGGGCCGATGCTGGCGCGGCTGCCGATGCTGGCGCCCTCGAGATGGCTGAAGGCGTGGATCACGGCCCCCTCGCCCACCGTCACGCCCGGTCCGAACACGACATGCGGCTCGACGAGCACATCGCGGCCGATTTGCGTATCCAGCGCCATGAAGACGGTTTCCGGTGCGATCATGGTGACGCCGTTGCGCAGATGCTGCTCCCGCAGGCGCTGCTGGATGACGCGCTCGCAGGCGGCGAGCTGGACGCGGTCATTGACGCCGAGCGCCTCCTCTTCCTCGACCTGGACCAAAGCCACGCGCTTGCCGGCGGCGCGGGCCAGCCCGACACAATCGGGCAGGTAGAATTCGTTCTGGGCATTGTCGGCCTTCACGGCCTTGAGCAGCGACAGGGCGATATCGCCGCGCAAGGCCATCAGACCGCCATTGCACAACGTGATGCGGCGCTGCTCCTCGGTGGCATCCTTGTGCTCGCGGATGGCTTCCACGCCATCCTTGCCCGTCAGCAGGCGGCCATAGCCGGTCGGGTCCTTTGCCTCGAAGCCGAGCACGGCCAGCGCATTGCCGCCGCCGGTGACCGCTTCTGCCAGCGCGCGGAGGGTTTCCGGGCGGATGAGCGGGGTATCGCCGAACTGGACCAGCACGGCGGCATGGCCCCTCGCGATCAGCGCCTCGGCCTGCAGGACAGCATGGGCGGTGCCGCGCCGCTCGCGTTGTTCCAGCACGGTGGCATCGGGCGCGAGACGGCCGACCTCGCGGGCGACATCCGGCCTGTCCGGTCCGATCACGACCGCGAGGTGATCCATGCCTGCCGCGAGGGCGCCGCTGATGGCATGGCCGACCAGGCTGAGCCCGGCCACTTCGTGCAGCACCTTGGGCCGGGCCGATTTCATCCGTGTGCCCTCGCCGGCAGCAAGGATGATGGCGAGACGGGAAGCGGCAGATGTCATGGAAAGATCCCTCGTTTGCCAGCGATCTAACCGAAAATCCTTTCAAGGCCATCAATCGCCGGGCGGAATCGTCATCTCTTCTTGCCCCGGGCAAATCCATGCCGGTGGGCATGCAGGTTGTCCTTGTTTCCGGCTCCGGCTTGCGGCTAGGTTAGATACCGTCAATACATGACAAGCCTTGGGGAGAAGTCGATGGGACTGTTCAAATTCATCAAATCGGTTGGCGAGAAGGTTTTCGGCGCCAGCGAAGCGCAGGCCGCGCCGGCCGACACCCTGGCCAAGGAGGTCTCCAAGCACGGCCTCAATGTCAACGGGCTGGATATCCAGGTCTCGGGCAACAAGGTGACCGTCGGTGGTGCGACCACCAATACGGAAGAGGCCGAGAAGATCATCCTCGCGCTCGGCAACACGCTGGGCGTGGCTGAGGTTGAATCCAAGCTGATCGTCAGCGAGGAAGTGCCTGCGGCCGTGATGTACGAGGTCAAGAAGGGCGATACGCTCTGGAAGATCGCCGAGACGCATTACGGCAAGGGCAAGGGCGCGAAATACGACATGATCTTCGACGCCAACAAGCCGATGCTGACCCATCCGGACAAGATCTATCCGGGCCAGATCCTGCGGATTCCGCCGCTGGCCTGAGGCCGCCGCCACGCCGATCCGGGGCCGGGTTCAACCCGGCCCTTTTCTTTTGCGCCATGCCCTGGCCGGCGGGCACCGGAAAATCATCCGCTCGCGCTCTGACGCATTGACCCCGGCACCGGGAGCCTCTATCAGGCGCGCTCCATCCAAGGTGAGAGCTCGTAGCTCAGTCGGTAGAGCACGTGACTTTTAATCATGGGGTCGTGGGTTCGAATCCCACCGAGCTCACCAAGGATGCCTCGGCGGGGTGCGATGCTACCGGCAGTCCGACCCTTTCCTCCCCATTCCGGATCCCATGCCCCCGCAACCGCCCCCCAGCCCCTGTATCCGGATCTGCCAGCTTGATCCCGCGACCGGCTGGTGCATCGGCTGTGGCCGGACGGGCAATGAAATCGGCGACTGGCTGTTCCTCGGCACGACCCAGCGGCTGGCCCTGATGGCCGAATTGCCGCGGCGCCTGGCCCTTCTGGCGAAGGACAGGCCGGCCGATGATGCCGGCCCGGTTCAGCCGATCCGCGATTCGTAGGAATCCAGCGTGTTTTCCAGCAGGCAGGCGATGGTCATCGGGCCGACACCGCCGGGCACGGGCGTGATCGCCCCGGCCACTTCGCGCGCCGAAGCGAAATCCATGTCGCCGACGAGCCGGTTCTTGCCGGTGGCAGGATCGGTGATGCGGTTGATCCCGACATCGATGACGATGGCGCCCGGCTTCACATAGCGCGCATCCAGCATGGCAGGCCGGCCCACGGCGGCGACAAGGATATCCGCCGCGCGGCAGACGGCCTCGAGGTCGCGCGTCCGCGAATGCGCGATCGTCACGGTGCAGCTCTGGGCAAGAAGCAGCGCGGCCATCGGCTTGCCGACAATGTTCGACCGGCCGACCACCACGGCATTGAGGCCGGCAAGGTCCTTCCGGACGCTGTGGATCAGATGGAGCGAGCCGCGCGGAGTACAGGGAATGAAGGCCCGGCTGCCGATGCTGAGCCGGCCGACATTGACCGGGTGGAAGCCGTCGACATCCTTGGCCGGGTCGATCGCCTCGATCACCCGTTCCGGATTGATCTGCGCCGGCAGCGGCAATTGCACGAGGATGCCGTCCACGGCCGGATCGGCATTCAGGCGGGCAATCAGGGCCAGCAGCGCCGCTTCGGGCGTGTCGAGCGCCAGTTTATGCTCGAAGGAGAGCATGCCGGCCTCGACCGTCTGGCGGGCCTTGGACGCGACATAAACCTGGCTGGCCGGATCCTCGCCGACAAGGACAACCGCCAGGCCGGGTGCCCGGTGGCCCTTGCCGGTCCAGCCGGCAACGCGGGTGGCGAGGCTCTGCCGCAGCGATGCCGCGATCGCCTTGCCATCGATCAATGCTGCTGCCATGCCCTGCCCTCCGACCCGGTCGCCTTGTCGCGATGGCGCCTCTATACGCCCCGACTCGCCGGGTTGGAACCCGCCAGAGGGCGTTGTTCCGCGATCAGCTGTGGTCCTTTGCCGCTTCGGCCAGCGCGGCGACGAAATACGGCGCCAGCGTGCGGTCGATCTCGAGGCGGAACAGGCCGGGCGTCATCCGCCAGATCATCAGCCCGACCCGATGGAAGAGGCTCCGTGTCGCCATGCCCGGCGGGAAGGCCGTTTCCGAGAGGTCGAGCGGGCAGCCGGCATTGAGGAGGCCTGCCGCGCCCTCGCCTTCCAGCACATAACCGACCTGCCGGTGCGAGACATCGACGAGGCTGTGCGGATGGGCAGCCAGTGCCTTTTCAAGCGCAGCGGCGACATCCGGCCCCTCGGCTTCGGGCACGATCAGCCACCATTCGTCCGGGCCGAGATGCAGCGCCACGCGGGCACCGGGCTTGCCGCGCTCGCCATGGCTGGCGCCGCGGTTCAGCGCTTCCGGCAGGGCCAGGCCATAGGCCTTGCCGGTGACCTTGAGGGCGGCGTCCGGCGCGCGCAGGACGAAGCGGGCCAGAGGCGGCGCCTCGACAAGGCGGAACCGGGGTGTATCGGTGAAACCGTCAGCCATGGAGGCGCTTCCCTTCCGGATCGAGGAAGACCGGTTCGACCACCCGGACGGCAATCGTCTCGCGTTCCATCGGCACATGGAGGACCTGCCCGAGCCGGCTGCGGCCATCCTCGACCACGGCCAGCGCGAAGCCATGGCCGAGCGCGGCGCTGGCATAGGCCGATGTCACATGGCCAAGCGCATGGGTGCCGGCCGGTGCCAGCGAATCCGGCACGATCTGAGCGCCTTCCTCCAGCACGCGGCTCCTGTCCTCCGCCACGAGGCCGACCAGCTGCTTGCGGCCCGGTGCAACCAGGTCGGGCCGCATCAGGCCGCGCTTGCCGATGAAATCGGGCTTCTTGCGGCCAATGGCCTTGCCGAGGCCGACATCGTCCGGCGTCATCGTGCCGTCGGTTTCCTGCCCGACAATGATGTAGCCCTTCTCGGCCCGGAGGATATGCATCGCCTCGGTGCCATAGGGCCCGCCGCCGAATTCAGCCGCGCGCTCGGCCAGCTTTTCCCAGAGCGGCAGGGCCAGCCCGGCGGGGATGTTGATCTCGTAGCCGAATTCGCCGGTGAAGCTGACGCGGAAGAGGCGGCAGGGCATTCCGGCGATCCGTCCCTCCCGGACCGCCATATGCGGGAAGGCGGCATCGGAGAGGTCGATCCCCTCGACGAGATCCGCGATGATCTCGCGGGCCCGGGGGCCCTGCACGGCAATCACGGCCCAATGCTCGGTGACCGACGTTTGCCAGACCTTCAGCTCCGGCCATTCGGTCTGGAGATAATCCTCGAACATGCCGAAGACGCGGGCGGCTCCGCCGGTGGTCGTGGTGACGTGGAACCTGTCCTCGGCAAGCCGGGCAATGATGCCATCATCGATGATGAAGCCGGCCTCGTTGAGCAGCACAGCATAGCGGCAGCGGCCAATCCCAAGCCCCTTGACCGGGTTCACATAGGCGCGTTCGAGGAATTCCGCCGCATCCGGGCCGACGAATTCGATCTTGCCGAGGGTCGACGCGTCGAACAGGCCGACAGCCTCGCGGACCTTGCGACATTCGGCCTGCACCGCCTCGTGCATGGCGGCATGGCCGGACGCCGCGGGATCCACCGGACGGCGCGGCAGGAAATAATGCGCGCGCTTCCAGCTGCCGACATCCTCGAAGACGGCGCCGTTCCGTTCGGCCCAGTCATGCATCGGCGTGCGGCGGACGGGGTCGAACAGGTCGCCGCGCGCCTGGCCGGCGAAGAGGCCGAATGTCACCGGCGTATAGGGCGCACGGAAGGTGGTCAGGCCGATTTCCGGCACCGAACGGCCGGTTTCGGCGGCGACAATGCCAAGGCTGTTGAGATTCGAGGTCTTGCCCTGATCGGTCGCCATGCCGGTGGTGGTGTAGCGCTTCACATGCTCGATCGACCGGAACCCCTCGCGCGTCGCGAGGCGCAGGTCCCGCGCAGTGACATCGTTCTGGAAATCGACGAAGGCCTTCACCCTGTCCGGCGATCCCGGCACCGGAAGGGCGCCGAGCGCGCGCGAGCACATCCCGGCAGGCATCTCGCCCGCCGCCGCGCCGCTGACGCGGATCGCCTGCCCCGGCGCCGGTGCGGCCGGCACATAGGCACCCAGGGCCTCGTCCCAGCGCAGCTTGCCCTTCGTCTGCGAGAAGAGATGGATCGAGGGCGTCCAGCCGCCGGACATCAGCACGGTATCAGCGGGGAAGCCGCCGGACGGTTCCGCCGTCCCGTCGGGCCGGAGGCGGCCGAGCAGGATGCCCGAGACGCGGAGATGGCCGGTGGTGCCGATGATCGTGGTGGCCGGCAGGACAGGAATGCCGCGCGCGATCGCGCAGGCCGCCATCTCGCCGGCACCGGGCGCGGCGCGCGTCTCGGCGATGGCGACGATTTCCGCCCCGGCATCCTGCAGCGCGAAGGCCGCGCCATAGGCGGAATCGCAGGCGGTGAGCACCGCGATTTTCCGGCCGACCAGCACGCCATAGCGGCGAAGATAGGTTTCCGCCGCGCCGGCGAGCAGGATGCCCGGCAGGTCATTGTCCGGGAAGACGAGCGGGCGCTCGATGGCCCCGCTGGCGAGCACGACCTCGCCCGCCCGCACCTGCCAGAGCCGCTCGCGCGGGGAATCCGGATCCGGCAGGGCCAGGGGATCGGCAAGCTGCTGGGCGATGGCGACGAAATTCTGCGCATAGGCGCCGAAAGCCTGGCTGCGGGGCAGCAGGGTCACGTTCGGGCGGGCCGCGAGGGCCTCGACCATTTCGTCGGCCCGTTCCGGCGCCTCGACCAGCATCCAGCCGCCCAATTCCGCCTGCTCGTCGCAGAGCATCACCCGGCAGGCGGGATCTTCCGACCGGCGCAGGGCCTCGGCCAGACCGGCCTCTCCGCCGCCGATGACCAGCACCTCGCAATGGGCGAAACGGTTGGCATAGCGGTCCGGATCCGGCCCGGCGGGGGCTTTTCCGAGGCCTGCCGCGCGGCGGATTGCCGGTTCGAACAGCCGGGCCCAGAGTTTCGCGCCGCCGAGGGCGCGCGGGCCCATGAAGGTCTTGTAGTAGAAGCCGGCGCCGAGAAAGCGCGAGAAGGCATTGTTGATGCTGCCGATATCGAAGCGCAGGCCGGGGAAGCGGTTCTGGCTCCGCGCGACGAGGCCTTCATGGAGCTCGACCTGGGTGGCGCGCAGGTTGGGCGTCTCGCGCCCGCCGCCGCGATCGATCGTGACAAGCGCGTTCGGCTCCTCCGCGCCGGCGGAGAGGATGCCGCGCGGCCGGTGATATTTGAATGAGCGGCCGACGAGATGGATGCCGTTGGCCAGCAGGGCCGAGGCCAGTGTGTCGCCGGCATGGCCATGCATCTGCCGGCCGTCGAAGGTAAACCGGACGGGCTTCGACCGGTCGATCCGGCCACCGGCGGGGCTGCGGAAACCGGTCATGGCCGGGCCTCCGGCGTCAGGGCTTCCGGCGCAAGGCTCTCCGGCGGCCTTGGCTCGCCGGCCTTGTAGGTCACGACGAAGACATCCGTCACGGTGTCGCGCACGGCGTTGAAAAAGCGGCCGCAGCCATGGATATGGCGCCAGCGCTCGGCCACGCGGCCTTTCGGATTGTCGCGCAGGTAGAGGAAGGCGGCCCATTCCTCGTCCGTCACGCGGTCGGGCGGGCCCGGCCTCGTGATATGGGCCGCGCCGGCATGGCGGAACTCGATCTCGGGGCGGTCCATCCCGCAATAGGGGCAGCGGATCAGCAGCATGGGCCCCTCCTCAATGGGCGACGGCGGCTGCGGCCGCCTCGTCGATCAACCGGCCGGTGGTGAACCGCTCCAGCGTGAAGGGCGCGGCGATCGGATGCGGTTCATCCCGCGCGATCGTGGCGGCGAAGACATGGCCCGAACCCGGCGTCGCCTTGAAGCCGCCGGTGCCCCAGCCGCAATTGACGAACAGGCCGGGAACCGGCGTCTGCCCGAGGATGGGCGAGCGATCGGGGGTGACATCGACGATCCCGCCCCAGTTGCGCAGCATGCGCAGCCGCCGCGTCATCGGGAACAATTCGCAGATCGCATCCAGAGTGTGCTGGCTGATATGGAGCCCGCCGGTCTGGGAATAGGAGGTGTATTGATCCGTGCCGGCGCCGATCACCAGCTCGCCCTTGTCCGATTGCGACATATAGGCGTGGATCGTGTTCGACATGACCACGCACGGCATGACCGGCTTGACCGGTTCCGAGACCAGCGCCTGAAGCGGGAAGCTTTCGAGCGGCATGCGGATGCCGGCCATGCCCATGACGACCGAGGTATGGCCGGCCGCCACGACGCCGATCTTCCGGGCCGCGATGGGCCCGCGCGAGGTTTCCACGCCGGTCACGCGGCCCGAGGCGTCGCGGCGGATCGCGGTAACCTCGCAATTCTGGATGATGTCGACGCCCAGCCGGTCGGCGCCGCGGGCATAGCCCCAGGCGACGGCATCGTGGCGCGCCACCCCGCCCCGCCGTTGCAGGGCCGCGCCGAGGATCGGGTATCGGATATCGCGCGAGATGTTGAGGATCGGGCAGAATTCCTGTGCCTGTTCCGGCGTCAGCCATTCATTGTCGATGCCGGCCAGGCGGTTGGCATGGATATGCCGCTTCGTGACCTGGACGTCATGGACCGAATGGGCCAGCATCATCACGCCGCGCGGGGAATACATGACGTTGTAGTTCAACTCGTGCGAGAGCGTTTCCCAGAGCTTCACGCTGTGCTCGTAGAGCGCCTCGCTCTCCTCCCAGAGATAGTTCGAGCGGATGATCGTGGTGTTGCGGCCGGTATTGCCGCCGCCGAGCCAGCCCTTCTCCAGCACGGCGATATTGCGGATGCCGTGCTCTTTCGCGAGGTAATAGGCCGTGGCGAGGCCATGGCCGCCCGCGCCGACGATGATCACGTCATAGGCGGGTTTCGGCGCGGGGTCGCGCCATTGCGGCTGCCAGCCCTGATTGCCGGTCAGGCCCTGATGCAGAAGGGAAAAGAGCGAAAACTTCACGTCCTGAGTCTCCTGCGCCTATGCCTAGCGGGCTCGTTGCGAAGAATCCAGCGTCTGCAATCCGGCGGGCTTTCGATGCGGCGGGTCCTGCCGTCGCATCGTGCCGGGCTGCCTTGCGCCGGACGGCGGCTTCTTTAGAACTGTCGGCAACAGAGGGATGACGGATTCGATGGCGAAGGCGTTCGCGAAGAAAGGCCGGGCCTTCCAGGCCAAGGGCCGGCCGCTGGACGAGGCGGCTTTGGCCGAGATCACGGCTTTGGTCTCGGACCTGCCCAGGCGGCGCGACCTGCTGATCGAGATGCTCCATCGCCTGCAGGACGGGTTCGGCGCGCTCCATGCGCGGCATCTCCGGGCATTGGCGGAATGGCTCCGGCTGTCTGAAGCCGAGATTTTCGAGGTGGCGAGCTTTTACCACCATTTCGACATCGTGAAGGAGGGCGGGGCCGCCCCTGCCCCGCTGACGATCCGCGTCTGCGACAGCGTGTCCTGCATGATGGCCGGCGGCGAGGCTTTGCGCGCGCGGCTCGCCGGTTTGGTCGATCCTGCCCGTGTCCGGGTGATGGCGGCGCCCTGCATCGGCGCCTGTGCCGAGGCCCCGGCCGCCCTTGCCGGGCGGCGTCTTGTCGGCCATGCCGAAGCGGAAGCTCTGGCCGCGATGGCGGATGGCCCCATTCCCGGGCCTGTCCTGCCGCCCTACGAGGCACTGGCCGCCGCCCGGGCGCAGGGGCGCTATGCCATGCTCGAGGCCTGCCGCTCCGGCCGTATCAGCCGCGAGCAGGCCATGGCCATGCTCTCCGATGCGGGGCTGCGCGGCCTTGGCGGTGCCGGGTTTCCGGCCGGGCGGAAATGGGCAGCCGTCCGCAGCCAGCCGGGCCCGCGCCTGATGACGATCAATGGCGACGAGGGCGAGCCGGGCACGTTCAAGGACCGGCATCTCCTCGAGACAACACCGCATGCCATGCTCGAAGGCGCGCTGATCGCCGCCTGGGCCGTCGAGGCCGAGGCGATCTATCTCTATATGCGCGATGAATATCCCGCCGTCCTTGCCATCCTGGCGGCGGAGATCGCCGCCATTGCCGCAGCCGGCCTTTCGGCAGGAATTCCCATCCATCTCCGCCGGGGCGCGGGCGCCTATATCTGCGGCGAGGAAAGCGCGATGATCGAGAGCCTCGAAGGCAAGCGCGGCCTGCCCCGGCATCGCCCGCCCTTCATCGCCGAACGCGGCCTGTTCGGCCGGCCGACGCTGAACCACAATATCGAGACGCTCGCCTGGGTGCCGGAAATCCTCGCGCGCGGGCCGGATTGGTTCGCCGCGCAAGGCGTGCGGGGCGCGAAGGGGCTTCGGCGCTTCTCGGTTTCGGGCCGCGTCCGCGAGCCCGGAATCCGGCTGATGCCCGCCGGCAGCACGGCGCAGGAGCTCATCGAGGCCTGTGGCGGCATGGAAGAGGGGCATGGCTTCCGGGGCTACCTGCCCGGCGGCGCCTCGGGCGGGATGCTTCCGGCCAGCCTCGCCGACCTGCCGCTCGATTTCGGCCGGCTCGACGAGGTGGGATGCTTTGTCGGTTCGCATGCCGTGATCGTCTTCTCCGACCGCGACGATCCCCGCGCGATTGCCCGCAACCTGCTGGCCTTTTTCACCCATGAAAGCTGCGGCCAATGCACACCCTGCCGGCTCGGCACGGAAAAGATGACCACCCTGCTCGACCAGCCTTCGCCGGACCGGGCGCTGATCGCCGATCTCGACCAGGTGATGCGCGACGGGTCGATCTGCGGGCTGGGCCAGGCCGCGCCGAACCCGGTCCGCTCCCTGCTGCGCTTCTTTCCGGAGGCCCTGTCATGAGCGCGCCTGTGCTTTTCCGGCTGGATGGCCGCATGGTCGAGGCCCGGCCGGGCGAGACGATCTGGCAGGTCGCGCAGCGCGAGGGCATCGCCATCCCGCATCTCTGCCATCTCGACCAGCCGGGCTACCGCCCGGATGGCAATTGCCGGGCCTGCCTCTGTGCGATCGAGGGCGAGCGTGTGCTGGCCGCTTCCTGCATCCGCCAGCCGCAAGCGGGCATGGTGGTCGAGACCGGCGGCGACCGTGTCGAGGCGGCAAGGCGGATGGTGTTCGAGCTGCTGGCGGCCGATATGCCGCCGCGCGAGGCCGCGCCGGACCCCGGAGCGCCGTTCTGGCACTGGCACGAGGCGGTCGGGCCGCGCGAGGGCCGTCTGCCGCGCCGGGAGGGCCACGGGAGCCCGCAGGAAGCCGGGCTTTCCCTGCATGACGCCTCCCATGCCGCCATCGCGGTCAATCTCGATGCCTGCATTGCCTGCGGCCTCTGCGAGCGGGCCTGCCGCGAAGTGCAGGTCAATGACGTGATCGGCATGGGCTATCGCGGGCATGCGGCGCGGCCTGTCTTCGACCTTGCCGATCCGATGGGCGATTCCACCTGCGTCGCCTGCGGGGAATGCGTGCAGTCCTGCCCGACCGGCGCGCTTTATGAGAAGTCGCTGATGGACCCGACCGCCACGCGCGGTGTCGTGGTGCCGGATCGCGAGGTCGATACGGTTTGCCCCTATTGCGGGGTCGGCTGCCTGACCCGCGTCGCGGTGAAGGATGACCGGATCGTCCGGGTCGATGGCCGCGACGGACCGGCCAACGAGAACCGGCTGTGCGTGAAGGGCCGGTTCGGCCAGGATTATGTCCGCCATCCGCACCGGCTCACCGTGCCGCTGATCCGCCGGAGCGATGCGCCGAAGGGCGGCGGCGACCGGGTCGATCCGGCCAATCCGTTCACGCATTTCCGCGAGGCGAGCTGGGCCGAGGCGCTTGGCGTCGCTGCCGGCGGCTTCCGGGCCGTGCTCGACAACCATGGCGGACAGGCCTTTGCCGGCTTCGGCAGCGCGAAATGCTCGAACGAGGAGGCCTATCTCTTCCAGAAGCTGGTGCGGCAGGGCTTCGGCACGAACAATGTCGATCATTGCACGCGGCTCTGCCATGCCTCGTCCGTGGCGGCCCTGATGGAGGGCGTGGGCTCCGGGGCGGTTTCGGCGCCCTTCACGGCGGTTGCGGATTCGGAGTGCATCCTGGTGATCGGGGCGCGGCCGACCGAGAACCATCCGGTTGCCGCGACCTATTTCAAGCAGGCGGCGAGGGCCGGCAAGACGCTGATCGTCATGGATCCGCGTGGCTCCGGGCTGATGCGCCATGCCACGCATGCCCTGCGGTTCAAGCCCGGCACGGATGTGGCTTTGCTCAACTCCATGCTGCATGTCATTGTTTCCGAAGATTTGTATGATCAATCATACATTTTCCGGAACGTCGAGGGCTTCGAGGCGCTGAAGGCCCGTGTCGCGGAATTCTCGCCCGAGGCCATGGCGCCGGTTTCCGGCATCGCCCCGGAAAAGGTGCGCGAGGTGGCGCGGCTCTATGCCCGCTCCCGCGCCTCGATCATCTTCTGGGGGATGGGCATTTCCCAGCATGTCCACGGCACCGACAATGCCCGCTGCCTGATCGCGCTGGCGCTGGTGACCGGGCAGGTCGGCCGTCCGGGCACGGGGCTCCACCCCCTGCGCGGCCAGAACAATGTGCAGGGCGCTTCCGATGCCGGGCTCATCCCCATGGTCTTCCCGGATTACCGCTCGGTCGAGGATGCGTCGATCCGCGCCGGCTTCGAGGATGAATGGGGTCGGCCGCTGGATGCGAAGAAGGGCCTCACCGTTGTCGAGGTGATGGATGCCATTCTCGCGGGCACGATCCGCAGCATGTTCATCATGGGCGAGAACCCGGCCATGTCCGATCCGGACCAGCACCATGCCCGGGCGGCGCTGGCGAAGCTCGACCATCTCGTGGTGCAGGACATTTTCCTCACCGAGACCGCCTGGCATGCCGATGTGGTGCTGCCGGCCTCGGCCCATGCGGAGAAGCTGGGCACCTACACCAACACCAACCGTCAGGTGCAGCTCGGCCGGCCGGCGCTCAAGCTGCCCGGTGCCGCGCGGCAGGATGTCGATTTGCTGGTCTCGCTGGCCAACCGTCTCGGCCTCGGCTGGGATTACGGCCAGAGCCTGCAGCCGGACGGGGTGGAAACCGGCGCGGAGATCGGGCGGATCTACGAGGAAATGCGCCATCACATGGCCTCGCTCTCGGGCCTGCCCTGGGCGCGGATCGAACGGGATGGCACCGCCACCTATCCCGCGCCCTCGGCCGAGGCGCCGGGCGAGGATATCCTGTTCCGGAATGGCTTCCCGCGGGCGGGCGGCAAGGGCCGGATCGTGCCGGCCGGGCTGCTGCCGCCGGACGAGGTGCCCGATGCGGAATTTCCGCTGGTCCTGACCACCGGGCGCCTGCTGGAGCATTGGCATACCGGCGCGATGACGCGCCGCGCCGATGTGCTCGACCGGATCGAGCCCGAGGGCCTTGCCGCCCTCCACCCTGCCGAAATCGCGCGGATGGGGCTGGTGCCGGGCGGGCTGATCACCGTGGAAACCCGGCGCGGCACGATCCAGGCGCGGCTGCGCGCCGACCGCGACGTGGCCGAGGGCATGGTCTTCGTGCCCTTCGCCTTCGAGGAGGCGGCCGCGAACCGGCTGACCAACCCGGCGCTCGACCCGTATGGCAAGATCCCGGAATTCAAGTTTGCCGCCGCAAGGGTGCGGGCGGTGTAGGGCCCCTCGCCCGTCGCCGAATGGCGGCGTCGGCCTCTCCCCGGCGGGAGAGGGAGCCGAGCCGAGCGAGGTCGGGTGAGGGATTTGCCCTGATCACCCCTCGCCGCGGCGCCAGCCTTCCTGGGTCTCGGCCACAAAATCGGCATAACGGCCGGCGCGGATGGCGGCGCGGGCCGCATTCATCAGCCATTGGTAAAAGCCGATATTGTTCCAGGTCAGCAGCATCTGGCCGAGCATCTCGTCGGCCTTGGTCAGGTGGTGCAGATAGGCGCGGGAATAGTCGCGCGTGGCCGGACAGGGCGATTCCGCATCGAGCGGGCGCGTATCCTCGGCGAATTTCGCATTGCGCAGGTTGAACTTGCCGAAGCGCGTATAGGCCGTGCCATGCCGACCGGCGCGGGTGGGCATGACGCAATCGAACATGTCGATGCCGCGGGCAATGCTCTCGATCAGGTCGTCCGGCGTGCCGACGCCCATGAGGTAGCGCGGCTTTTCCGCCGGCAGGAAGGGCTCGGTCGCCTCGATCGTGCGCAGCATGTCGGCCTGCGGTTCGCCCACGGCCAACCCGCCGACGGCATAGCCCGGCAGGTCGAGCGCGGCGAGAGCCTCGGCGCTCTGCCGGCGAAGCGCCGGCTCGGTTCCGCCCTGCACGATGCCGAACAAGGCCCTGCCCTCGCCCGGCTTCACCATGGTGCGGAAGGCATTGCGCGAACGTTCGGCCCAGCGGAGCGAGAGTTCCATCGCGCGCCGGGTTTCCTCGAGGCTGGCCGGCAGGCGGATGCATTCGTCCAGCTGCATGATGATGTTCGAATCCAGCAGGACCTGGATCTCGACCGAGCGTTCCGGTGTCAGTTCGTGCTTCGAACCGTCGATATGCGACTGGAAGGTCACGCCGTGTTCGGTCAACTTGCGCAAGGCGGCGAGCGACATGACCTGGAAGCCGCCGGAATCGGTGAGGATCGGCCCCGCCCAGGTGGTCATGGTGTGCAGGCCGCCCAGCCGCGCGACGCGCTCGGCGCCGGGGCGCAGCATCAGGTGATAGGTATTGCCGAGGATGATATCCGCCCCGGTGCCCCGGACCTGATCCATGTAGAGACCCTTCACCGTGCCGGCCGTGCCGACCGGCATGAAGGCGGGCGTGCGGATCTCGCCGCGCGGCATGGTGATGGTGCCCTGCCGGGCCTTGCCATCGCGGGCATGGATCTCGAAGTGGAAATCGGGTGTTGTCATCCGGCTTCCCTAGGAGAAAAGCGCCGGTATGGGAACTGCCGTCAGCGCTGCACAGCCGGAAACAGCAGCGAGCCATCGCCATAGGAATAGAAGCGGTAGCCCGAGGCGATGGCATGGGCATAGGCCGCGCGCATCGTGTCCATGCCGGCAAAGGCCGAGACGAGCATCAGCAGGGTCGATTTCGGCAGGTGGAAATTGGTGATCAGCCCGTCGATCACCCGGAAGCGGAAGCCCGGCCGGATGAAGATGTCGGTCTCGCCAAGCCAGGTTTCGATTGTGCCGGCGCGGCCGGCACTTTCGAGCAGGCGGCAGGCGGTGGTGCCCACGGCAATGACGCGCTTGCCGGCGGCTTTCGCGGCGCGGATCCGGTCCCGCGCGGCGGGGGTGATCTCGCCCCATTCGGCATGCATGCGGTGTTCGTCGAGATTGTCGGTCTTGACCGGCAGGAAGGTGCCGGCGCCGACATGGAGGGTGACGAAGCAATGGTCGACGCCACGCGCCGCAAGGCCCGCCATCAGCCCTGGCGTGAAATGCAGCGAGGCCGTCGGCGCAGCCACGGCGCCGTCGCGTTCGGCGAAGATGGTCTGGTAATCGGCGCGGTCATCGGCCTCGGCCGCATCGCCAAGCCGGCGGCGCGCCTCGAGAATATAGGGTGGCAGCGGCATGGCGCCGACCAAGGCGAGCGCTTCGTCGAGAGCCGGGCCGGCCAGGTCGAACCGGAAGGTGACGAGACCCTCCTCGCCCTTGGCGATGACCTCCCCCTCGAGCCTGCCCTGCTGGCAGGCCGGGTTGGCGCTGCCGAAGGCCACGCGATCGCCGGGCGCGAGGCGCTTGCCGGGCTTGGCAAAGCCTTCCCAGCACGCTTCGTCGAGGCGGCGGATGAGGAGCGTCTCGATCGCGACGATATTCTCGCCGCGGATACGCCGCCCGAGCAGCCGCGTCGGCAGGACGCGGGTGTTGTTGAAGACCAGCAGGTCGCCCTGCTCCAGCGCGTCGGGCAGGTCGCTGAAGTGGCTGTCGGCCAGGAGGGGTTGCCCGCCGGGGCGGACAACCAGCATGCGGGCTGAATCCCGCGGGGAGACGGGGTGGAGCGCGATCCGGTCTTCCGGAAGCTCGAAATCGAAATCCGAAAGCTTCACGCGCCCTGCCCGTTTCAGGCCTGATCGGCGGCGATGGTCGCCGTGTTGATCCGGTCCGGATTGCGCACCGGCTCGCCGCGGGCGAACTGATCGACCGCTTCCATGCCCGAGGTGACCTTGCCCCAGACCGTGTACTGGCCATCGAGGAAGGTGGCATCGTCGAAGCAGATGAAGAACTGCGAATTGGCCGAATTGGGGCTGCGGGCGCGTGCCATGGAGCAGACGCCGCGGATATGCGGCTCTTCGTTGAACTCGGCCGGCAGGTCCGGATGGTCCGAACCGCCGGTGCCGGTGCCATGCGGGCAACCGCCCTGGGCCATGAAGCCATCGATCACCCGGTGGAAAGTGACGCCGTCATAGAAGCCCTCGCGGACCAGCAGCTTGATCCGCTCGACATGCTTGGGGGCGAGATCCGGGCGGAGCTCGATGGTGACGACACCCTTGGTGGTGTCGAGGATCAGGGTGTTCTCTGCGGTAGCCATGGTCTTTTCCTTTGTTGTCCCTCGCAACGGGCTGCCTGGCAGCCCTGCTCGGCGTCGCATTCGCTCCTGGGCTTCGGCGGTGCCGAAGCCGGGGTTTTCCTTTGTTGTCCCTCGCAACGCGTTGCTGGGCAGCCCTGCTCGGCGTCGCATTTGCTCCTGGGCTTCGGCGGTGCCGAAGCCGGGGTTTTCGTTACTTGATATCGGCAAGAAGGCGGACGCGAACCATCTTGTCCGGATTGGTCACCGAGCCGTTGTTGTTGCGATCGCCGCGCTTGATGCGGTCGACGAATTCCATGCCCTGAACGACCTTGCCGAAGACGGTGTACTGGTTGTTCAGGAACTGGGCATCGGCAAAGCAGATGAAGAACTGCGAATTGGCCGAATTGGGGTTCTGCGAGCGCGCCATGCCCAGCGTGCCGCGCACGAAAGGCTCCCGTGTGAATTCGGCCGGCAGGTCCGGCAGGTCGGAGCCGCCGGTGCCGTTGCCGCGCGGATCGCCCGTCTGGGCCATGAAGCCCTCGATGACGCGGTGGAAGACAATGCCATCATAGAAGCCGCGCTTGGCCAGGGTCTTGATGCGCTCGACATGCTTCGGCGCGAGATCGGGCCGGAGCTGGATCAGGACGCGGCCATCCTTCAGATCGATGGCGAGCGTGTTGTTGGGGTCGAGGCCGGCATTCTGGGCCAGGGCAAGGCCCGGGATCAGGCCGGCAAGACCGGCGAGCAGCGTACGGCGAAGCATGGGATCTCCTCGGGTTCTTCTTGGGGTGGAAGCCGGATCAGGGCCGGCGGAACTTGGCCGCAAGGGCAACGCGCACCTGTTCGGGCACGAAGCTGCTGATATTGCCGCCCATCCCCGCGATCTGGCGGACAAGCGTGGCGGTAATCGGGCGGACATTCGGCGAGGCCGGCAGGAAAACAGTCTGGATATCCGGCGCCATCTGCCCGTTCATGCCCGCAAGCTGCATCTCGTAATCGAGATCGGTGCCGTCGCGCAGGCCCCGGATCAGGATGTTGGCGCCATGGCGGCGGGCGGCATCGACGGTGAGGTCGCTGAAGGTGGTGATGGTCAGCGGCTTGCCCATGGCGAGCGGCGCGGCCACGGCCTGGAGCATTGCGGTGCGCTCCTCGGCCGTGAAGATCGGCGCCTTGCCGGGATGCGTGCCGATCGCGATGACCAGTTCGTCCGCGATCGCATAGGAACGGCGGATGACATCGAGATGCCCGTTGGTGGGCGGGTCGAAGGAGCCGGCATAGAAGGCGATATGGGGCATGGGATGCGATCCGCAGGGCGATGAAGCCAGCTATCGGGAATTCCGGTGAAACTCAAGCCAAACCGCGCGGGCTCAGCGCAGCGTCCGCAGCACCGCCTCGACCGCATCCGGCAGGCCGGCCATGTGCCGGATGACCGAGACGGCACCGGCCTTTTCCAGCCGGTCATGCAGGTCGCCGATGCCGTTGCTGGCGCCGGAGAAGCCGATCACCCGCATCCCGGCCCGCCTTGCGGCCGTGACCCCGGCCACCGAATCCTCGATGACAAGCGCATGATGCGGATCGACGCCGATCTGGCTGGCCGCGAAAAGGAACACATCCGGCGCCGGCTTGCCGCGCGCGACCTGCGTGGCCGAATAGATATGCGGCTCGAAAAGATCCGCGAGGCCGGTCTTGCGGAGATTGCGCCAGAGCGGCTCGATGCTGGTCGAGGAGGCGACCGCGCGGTTGCCGCCGATCGTGGCAATAGCCTCGGCCGCGCCTTCGATCGGCTTCAGCTCGAGGGCCATGCGGCGATAGATCTCGGCATTGATCGCCTCGTTGAAACCATCGGGCAGCGGCCGGCCGATCTCGGCACGCAGGATTTCCCATGTCGCCGCGACGGGGATGCCGTTGAAGCGGGTGTTGAACCCTTCCATCGTGATCGGGTAGCCGATCGAGCTCAGTGCCTCGGCACAGACCGACCCGGCAATATGCTCGCTGTCGATCAGCGTGCCGTCACAATCGTAGATGATCGCATGTTCCATCCGGGTGCCTTATTCGATCCTCCGGCAGTTTCAAAGGCAAAAGACCATGCGGTCCGGGCTTGCCTTTTGCCGCGAAGGCCCGTGAACTGCGGAAAACGGGGGAGGTTCCGATGCCGATCGACAATGCCGCGAAGTTCGTCGCGCCGTTCCGGGTGACGAATGGCCGCAAGTTCATGCTGGCCGACCATGCCTGCGACAGCCTCGGCGGGCACGTGATCGACAAGGAGGAAAGCAAGGCCCTGCTCGAGGAAGGCAAGGTCAAGCTCAAGAAGCTGCAGGAACTGCTCTATGCTGCCGACCATTGGTCGGTGCTGATGATCCTCCAGGCGATGGATGCGGCCGGCAAGGATTCAACGATCGAGCATGTGATGAGCGGGGTGAACCCGCAGGGCTGCCAGGTCCATTCCTTCAAGGCGCCCTCGCCCGAGGAGCTCGATCACGATTTCCTCTGGCGCACGGCCAAGGCCCTGCCCGAGCGCGGACGGATCGGCATCCATAACCGCTCCTTTTACGAGGAGGTGCTGGTCGTCCGGGTACATCCGGAATTTCTCGGTGCGCAGCGCCTGCCCGGGAACGGATTCTCCAAGAAAGCGGGTTCGGAGGCCTTCTGGGTCGAGCGGCTTGAGGCGATCGCCGATCACGAGCGGCATCTGGCACGGGCGGGCACGCGGATCATGAAATTCTTCCTGCATGTCTCCAAGGACGAGCAGAAGGAGCGCCAGCTCGAACGCATCGACGACCCGGCGAAAAACTGGAAATTCAATGCACGCGACGTGAGCGAACGCGCCCACTGGGAGGAATACATGGCGGCCTATGAGGCGGCGATCCGCGCGACCGCGGCACCGCATGCGCCCTGGTATGTCATCCCGGCTGACCGGAAATGGTTCATGCGCCTTGCGGTGATGCAGGCGATCATCGCCGAGATGGAAAGCCTCGACCTCGCCTTCCCGGCCCTTTCCGCCGAGGCGACGAAGAAGCTCGCCGAGGCCCGCAAGGCATTGCTGGCAAGCTGATCCGGCCTCAGCCGGCGGCGATATTGTCGATGAGCCGGGTCCGGCCGAGCTTGGCTGCCACCAGAATGCGAAGCGGCTGTCCGGGCCGGGGCTCGTCAACCGGCGCGAGGCTCGCGGCATCGCGGATGGCGATGTAATCCACCTCGAAGCCGGCAATGGCGAGTTCGGTGCGGCCCCAGGTCTCGGCCGCGAGGATGGCCGACCCCTTGCGCAGCTTTTCCGCACAGCCCTTCAGCACGTCATGGACCTTCGGCGCCAGCGCCCGTTCCTCGGGCGAGAGATAGACATTGCGCGAGGACATGGCGAGGCCGTCGGCTTCGCGCACGGTCACGCCGGCGAGGATCTCGACCGGGATGTCGAGATCGCGCGCCATGTGCCGGATGACGGCGAGCTGCTGGTAATCCTTCTCGCCGAAAATCGCGCATTCCGGCAGGGCCTGCAGCAGCAATTTGCTCACCACGGTCGCCACCCCGCCGAAATGCGTCGGGCGGAAGGCATCCTCCAGCCCGACCTTGGCCGGCCCGGCTACGGTAATCGTGGTCGCGAAGCCATCCGGATACATTTCCGGAACGGTGGGGGCGAAGACCGCATCGGCACCGATTTCAGACAATTGTTGAAGATCGCGCTCGAACATTCTGGGATATTTCGAGAAATCTTCATTTGGAGAAAACTGCGTCGGGTTGACGAAAATCGAGACGACCGCCTTGTCCGCTTCCTGCCGGATGCGATTGACGAGGCTCAGATGCCCGACATGCAGCGCGCCCATCGTGGGCACAAGGCCCACAGTCTCGCCGGCACGGCGGCATTGCTGCCGCCATGCCCGCAGGGCGGCCACGCTGCGCAGGACCAGTGGCTGTCCCATTCCTGTCTCCCTGACTTCCGGCGGATGGCCTTGCCGCATTTCACGGCAAAAGGCCAGCCCCTCCCGTGCCGTCAGGTTTGCTCGACATAGAGCTTGCCGCCGGTGGCGAGGAATTCCTTCGATTTCTCCGCCATGCCCACCTCCGCCGCCTTCAGGACATTCGCGGCATCCGCCGCCTGCATGTCCTCGATGCCGGCATTGAGCTTGCGGGCCTCGTCGCGCAGGTCCTGCGTGATCTTCATCGAGCAGAATTTCGGCCCGCACATCGAGCAGAAATGCGCGACCTTGTGGGCATCCTTCGGCAAGGTCTCGTCATGATAGGACCGCGCAGTATCGGGATCGAGCGCGAGGTTGAACTGGTCCTCCCAGCGGAAGGAGAAGCGTGCGCGGCTCAGGGCATCGTTGCGGATCTTCGCCGCCGGATGGCCCTTGGCGAGATCGGCGGCATGGGCGGCGATCTTGTAGGTGATCACGCCCTGCTTCACGTCGTCGCGGTTGGGCAGGCCGAGATGCTCCTTCGGCGTGACATAGCAGAGCATGGCGCAGCCGAACCAGCCGATCATCGCCGCGCCGATGCCGGAGGTGATGTGGTCATAGCCCGGCGCGATATCCGTCGTCAGCGGCCCGAGCGTGTAGAACGGGGCCTCGCCGCATTCGCGCAGCTGCTTGTCCATGTTCTCCTTGATCTTGTGCATCGGCACATGGCCGGGGCCTTCGATCATCACCTGGCAGCCCTTGTCCCAGGCCACCTTGGTGAGCTCGCCGAGGGTTTCAAGCTCGGCGAATTGCGCGCGGTCATTCGCATCGGCGATCGAGCCCGGGCGCAGGCCATCGCCGAGGCTGAACGAGACATCGTATTTCCGCATGATGTCGCAGATTTCGTCGAAGCGCTCGTAGAGGAAGCTTTCCTTGTGATGCGCCAGGCACCAGCGCGCCATGATCGAGCCGCCGCGGCTGACAATGCCGGTGACGCGGTTGGCCGTCAGCGGCACATAGGGCAGCCGGACGCCGGCATGGATGGTGAAGTAATCCACCCCCTGCTCGGCCTGCTCGATCAGCGTGTCCTTGAACACTTCCCAGTCGAGCTTGACCGGGTCGCCATCAACCTTTTCCAGCGCCTGGTAGATCGGCACCGTGCCGATCGGGACCGGCGCATTCCGCATGATCCAGGAGCGGATATTGTGGATGTTCCGGCCGGTGGAGAGATCCATCACGGTATCCGCACCCCAGCGGATGGCCCAGACGAGCTTCTCGACTTCCTCGGCAGCACCGGAGGTGACGGCCGAATTGCCGATATTGGCGTTGATCTTGACCAGGAAATTCCGGCCGATCGCCATGGGCTCCAGCTCGGTATGGTTGATATTGGCCGGGATGATGGCGCGGCCGCGGGCGATTTCCTCGCGCACGAATTCCGGCGTCACGAATTCGGGCAGGCTGGCGCCGAAGCTCTCGCCATCGGCCATGCGTTCCTTCGCGCCGGCCAGAGCGGCTTCGCGCGCCAGATTCTCGCGATGGGCGACATAGATCATCTCCTCGGTGATGATCCCTGCCCGCGCGAATTCGAACTGGGTGACCATCTGGCCGGGTTTCGCGGCGCGGATGGTGCGGCTGGCCGGGCATTCCGGCACCAGCTTGTCGACCGGGATGTTGCCGTTATCCTCCGGCTTCACCGCCCGCGGCGCGATGGCGTCGAAGCCGCGCCGGGCAATCCAGCCCTCGCGGACCTGCGTCAGGCCGTTCCGGAGGTCGATGCGGGCATCGGTCTCGGTATAGGGGCCGGAGGGATCATAGATCCGGACCGGCGGCTCGAGCGGGTCGGTCAACGTGACCTCACGGAACGGCACCCGGATCTCCGGATGGGCCGCCGGCGCTGCATAGACCTTGCGCGATCCGATGATCGGGCCGGTCGTGACGGTTTCCGGCGCGGGCTGCACATTCTTGGGCGAAACGGGCTTGTTCATGGGGTTCCTTCCTTGCCGCGGCAGGGCCGCGCGGTTCCGGGCTGGCCGCCCGGCGGCCGTTCGGCCTTCGAAAGATCCCGCGCCGGTTCTTCCCTGCGGGGAAAATCCGGGCGGAACGAGGATCATGCCGGAAAGGAAAAGCGGTGTTGCAGCACCAGACCCGTCCCTTCGCCGGCATGACCCGGATCAGGTTCTAAGGGTGCTTGGGTTCATTCCCCCAATCTCAGCCGCCGATGCGACGCCCCTCGGATGCCGGAAAGCTTATCGGATTCCGTGGCCGGGGCAAGGGTGATCAGGGGGCAAGGGCAATCAGGCGGCAAGGGTGATCTGGGAGCAAGGGTGATCAGGCGGGGCGATCAGCCCTCGCCCGCGCCCTCGCCTTCGCCGTCCTGAATCTCGCCCTCGTCGCCTTCCGGCTCGGAGACGCGCTCGACCGAGACAACCTTCTCGCCATCAGCCGTGTCGAATACGATCACGCCCTGCGTGCCGCGGCCGGCGACACGGATGCCGTTGACCGGGCAGCGGATGAGCTGCCCGCCATCGGTGACGAGCATGATCTGGTCGGTTTCCTCGACCGGGAAGGAGGAGACAAGGTGGCCGTTCCGCTCGTTGACGGCCATGGCCACGATCCCCTTCCCGCCGCGCCCAGTGATCCGGTACTCGAAGGACGAGGTGCGCTTGCCATAACCGTTTTCGGAAATGGTGAGGACGAACTGCTCCTGCGCACTCATCGTGATGTAGCGATCATTCGGCAAGGCGAAGCCTGAATTTTCCTCAGCCTCCGAGTCCAATGCCTCGTCCGGGCCAATCTCGCCATTCATGGCTCTGCGCATCTTTAGATAGGCGGCGCGCTCCTCCGATGATGCCTCGGCGTGAAGAAGGATGGTGAGCGAGATCACGCGGTCCTTGTTGCCGAGATTGATGCCGCGCACGCCGGTGGAATCGCGGCCCTTGAACACGCGCACCTCGTCGACCGAGAAGCGGATGCACTGGCCGAGCGCGGTGGTGAGCAGCACATCATCGGCTTCCGAGCAGGTCGCGACATCGACGATCTGGTCCCCCTCGTCGAGCTTCATCGCGATCTTGCCGTTGCGGTTGACCTGGATGAAGTCCGACAGCTTGTTGCGGCGGACATTGCCGGATTCCGTGGCAAACATCACGTCCAGCGCGTCCCAGGTGCTCTCGTCCTCGGGCAGCGGCATGATCGTGGTGATGCGCTCGTCCTTGTCGAGCGGCAGCATGTTGATCAGCGCCTTGCCGCGGCCATTCGGCGGCGCGATCGGCAGCCGCCAGACCTTCTCCTTGTAGACCTGGCCGGCCGAGGAGAAGAACAGGATCGGCGTATGCGTCGAAGCGACGAACAGGCGCGAGACGAAATCCTCGTCGCGCGTGGACATGCCGGAGCGGCCCTTCCCGCCGCGCCTCTGGGCGCGGTAGGTCGAGAGCGGGACGCGCTTGATGTAGCCCGAATGCGAGAAGGTGACGACCATATCCTCACGGGCGATGAGGTCCTCGTCCTCCATATCCGAGTCCGAATCCGTGATCTCGGTGCGGCGGGGCGTGGCGAAGGCATCGCGGATCTGCGTCAGCTCGGCGCTGATGATGCCGTGGATCCGCACCCGCGACGAGAGGATGTCGAGGAAATCGCGAATCTCGGCGGCGATCTTTTCCAGCTCGCCGGCAATTTCCTCGCGGCCGAGCGCCGTCAGGCGGTTGAGGCGCAGTTCGAGGATGGCATTGGCCTGGCGTTCGGAGAGCCGGTAGGTGCCCGCTTCCGTGACGCGATGGAGCGGATCGTCGATCAGTGCGATCAGCGAATCCACCTGCTCGGCCGGCCAGTCGCGCGACATCAGGCGTTCCCGCGCCGTCGGCGTGTCCGGCGAGGTGCGGATCGTGGCGATCACCTCATCGATATTGGCGACCGCAATGGCCAGCCCGACCAGGACATGTGCCCGGTCCCGCGCCTTGTTGAGGCGGAACTTGGTCCGGCGGCTGATCACCTCCTCGCGGAAGGCGACGAAGGCCGAGAGCAGGTCCTTCAGGTTCATCAGCTCCGGCCGGCCGCCGTTGAGCGCGACCATGTTGACGCCGAAGCTCGATTGCAGCGCGGTGTAGCGGTAGAGCTGGTTCAGCACGACATCGCCGACGGCATCGCGCTTCAGTTCGATGACGATGCGCATGCCCTGGCGATCGCTCTCGTCGCGCAGATCGGCAATGCCTTCGAGCTTCTTTTCCCGCACCAGTTCGGCAATCCGCTCGATCAGCGTCGCCTTGTTCACCTGATAGGGGATTTCGCTGACGATGATCGCCTCGCGGTCCTTGCGGATTTCCTCGATCGTCGCGCGGGCCCGCATCACCACCGAGCCGCGGCCGGTATGGTAGGCCGAGCGGATGCCCGAGCGGCCGAGGATATAGCCGCCGGTCGGGAAATCCGGGCCGAGAATGATCTCGTTCAGTTCCTCGATCTCGAGTTCCGGATTGGCCATCAGGGCCAGAGCGGCGTTGATCACCTCGCCGAGATTGTGCGGCGGGATATTCGTGGCCATGCCGACGGCGATGCCGCCCGCGCCATTGACCAGCAGGTTCGGGAAACGCGCCGGCAGCACTGTCGGCTCGTGTTCCGAGCCATCATAGTTCGGCTGGAAATTGACCGTGTCCTCGTCGAGATCCTCGAGCAGGGTCACGGCGGGCTTGGACAGGCGCGATTCCGTGTAGCGCATCGCCGCGGGCGGATCGCCGTCGACCGAGCCGAAGTTGCCCTGCCCGTCGATCAGCATCAGGCGCATCGAGAAGTCCTGCGCCATCCGGACCATGGCGTCGTAGATCGACTGGTCGCCATGCGGGTGATATTTACCGATCACGTCGCCGACGACGCGGGCGGATTTGCGATAGGCCTTGTCCGGCGTGTAGCCATTCTCATGCATCGAGAACAGAATGCGCCGATGCACGGGCTTCAGGCCATCGCGGGCATCCGGCAAGGCTCTGCTGAC
>JAIXSR010000122.1 GCA_027484605.1 Hyphomicrobiales bacterium
ATCCGCCAGATCGAGGCGAAGGCCCTGCGCAAGCTCAAGCATCCGAGCCGGAGCCGGAAGCTGAGGAGCTTCCTGGATAATTGAGGCTAGGTCTCTCCGACATTCAATTGACAAGGGCGGGCCGCAAACCCGCCCTTTTTGCTTGCGGAAATCCGGGGCGAAGGAGAATGCCATGATCGATGATCCAAAGGCTCCCCCGGCGCTCGACCCCGCTGAGCCTGCCGCGGAGGATGAAGAGCGGAACGGCCATCCGAACTCGAAACTCGACATTCTCGGCCACTCGGTTGGCGATGCCGTCGGCGAGGTCTGTGCGGCCGGCCTCGACATTGCGGGCTCGGTGATCGGCGGGATGATCGACGGGATCTAGCCGCCAGTCGCCTGCGCTTTGCCGAGGGTCTGCTGCCTTCGTCGGCGCTCCGGAGGGTTGACCTCGGGCGCCAAGTCCTGAAGCGTGGTCAACAGCATTGATTACGAGAGATGTTCCCATGACCCTCGAATTCTGGATCACCACCTTCATCGTCGTGGCCTCGCCGGGCACGGGCGCGGTCTACAGCATCGCCACCGGCCTCGGGCGGGGCGGGAAGGCCAGCGTCGTCGCGGCCTTTGCCTGCACGCTCGGCATCCTGCCGCATCTCGCCGCCGCGATGACGGGGCTGACGGCCCTGCTCCATGCCTCGGCGCTTCTGTTCGATCTCGTGAAATATGCGGGTGTCGCCTATCTGCTCTGGATGGCGTGGCAGACCCTGCAGGAAAAGGGCGCGATGCGGGTTGATGCCGATGCCACGCCGCGCTCGACCGTGCGGGTGCTGGTCGACGGGATCGCGCTCAACCTGCTCAATCCGAAGCTCTCGATCTTCTTCGTGGCTTTCCTGCCGCAATTCATGGACCGGAATGCCGCCAGCCCGATGGTGGAGATGCTGGCGCTGAGCGGCGTCTTCATGGCGATGACCTTCGTGGTCTTCGCGCTCTATGGCCTGTTCGCCGCGGCGATGCGTGACCATGTCGTCAGCCGGCCGGCCGTGATGGCCTGGCTGCGGCGCAGCTTCGCGGCGGCCTTCGTGCTGCTGGGCGCGCGGCTCGCCGTGCAGGAGCGCTGAACCGCGCCGGAATTCCGGCTTTCCGCCGCCTTCGCCTTCCGGCCGGCCTGATGCCCCTGTCGCTTCATGGTCATCTCCGTGTGATCGGTCTGTCATGCGGCAGGACCAAGAAAGGTGTCATTGACCCGATGGAGGATGCAATGACCCTGACCCGCATGGTTGCGACCGTGTTTCTGGCGATGACCGCGATGGCGGTTCCGCCGGCCCTCGCCCAGGAAAAGACGCTCGACGGCAAGCCGCCGCTGGTTGTCGGCCACAGGGGCGCTTCCGGCTACCTGCCGGACCACACGCTCGAAGGCTACCGGAAGGCCATCGAGATGGGCGCCGATTTCATCGAGCCGGATCTCGTGGCCACCAAGGATGGCGTGCTGATCGCCCGGCACGAGCCGATGCTCGGCGGGACGACGGATGTCTCGGCCAAGCCGGAATTCGCCAGCCGCAAGCGCAAGGTGAAGGTCGACGGGGTCGACACGGAGGAATGGTTCGCCTTCGATTTCACGCTCGCGGAGATCAAGACCCTGCGTGCGATCCAGCCGCTCAAGGAGCGCGACCAGAGCCATAACGGCAAATATGCGGTGCCGACCTTCCAGGAGGTGATCGACCTCGCCAAGGCGGAGAGCGCGCGCCTCGGCCGCGTGATCGGCGTGTATCCCGAAACCAAGCATCCCAGCCTGCATTCGGCTGTCGGGTTGCCGCTGGAAGACCGGCTGGTTGACCAGATCAAGGCCGCCGGCTGGACCGAGAAAACCTCGCCGGTGATCATCCAGAGCTTCGAGGTGGCGAACCTCAAGTATCTGCGCACCCGCACGAATGTCCGGCTGGTCCAGCTGGTGGATGCCGATGATGTGGACAAGGATGGCAAGATCGTTCTCGCCGCCCCCTATGACAAACCGTATGACTTTGTCATCACCGGCAACCCGAAGACCTTTGCCGATCTCGTGACCAAGGAAGGTCTTGCCGAGATCAGGACCTATGCCGACGGTGTCGGGCCGTGGAAGCCCTTCATCATGGCCGGCAAGCAGGAAATCGGCGCTGACGGCAAGCCCCGGGATCTCAACGGCGATGGCAAGATCGACGAGCAGGACCGCGTGCTGCTGCCGCCGACCGACCTCGTGAAGAACGCGCATGCGCTCGGCCTGTTCGTCCATACCTGGACGTTCCGCTCGGAGGCGCGCCGCCTCGCCTCGAACTTCAAGGGCGACCCGGCGGCGGAGTACAAGGCCTTCTACGCGCTCGGCATCGATGGCCTGTTCAGCGACTTCCCGGACCATGCCGTCAAGGCACGCTGACGGCGCCACGAGACCGGCGGAACCGGAAGCCCGGCTGTGACGCAAAAAGGCCCGGCAGCGTTCGCTGCCGGGCCTTCGTCTGTCTCGACGGGGCCGAAGCCGGGGCTTTCGCGTTACGCGGCGGGCCGCGGCTCGGGCGCATCCGGCGTTTCCGGCGGCTGGCGGTTCCGGCGTTCGTCCATGAAGCGGTCGAACTCGGCCTTGTCCTTGGCATGGCGCAGCCGCTCGAGATAATCCCGGAACTGCGTTGCCTCGTCCTCAAGCCGGCGGATCGTCTCCGACCGGTATTCGTCGAAGGCCCTGTTGCCTGTCGGGCTGAAGCCCGCGCCGGCCGCACTGTCGCGATAGGCCGACCAGCGGTCCATCTTCTCGCGCATCCGTTCGATCTTGCGTTCCCAGCGGGTGCGGCGATCCTCGCCCCACGCGCTCCATTGGCTGTTGCATCCCATGCGACCACTCCAGATCATGTAGCCCAGAATCAGGAGCCCGATGGGCCAGAACAGCACGAAGCCGGCGATCATCGCGGCAATCCAGGCCGGTTTGCCCCAATCGTCGAGGCGCGCCACCATTCCAGACATTCGTCTCTCCTCAATGTGAATGTAAATCACATTCACATAAATGCGATTGCCAGGGCTTTCCGTCAAGGGGGGCTTTCATGACAAGTTGGAAAGGTTGACGGGTCAGGCCTGGCCGCTGCGGAGCCCGTCGAAATAGACGAGCACGCCGGCCTCCAGCAGGTCCTCGGGCGACATCGGCACCGGGCGCCGCGCGGCATCGCCGCGGGCGAAGAGGCTGGCCACGCCATGCGACATCGACCAGACATGGAGCGCGACCATCAGCGTCGGCGGGCGCCGTTCAGCCGGCAGGGCGGCCAGCACCGCCTCGCATCCCTCGCGCAGGATGGCGAAGGCGGCCTCGCCGGCGGCATGCAGGCCCGGATGGCTTCCCATGGGCAGGCCCGACTCGAACATCGCCGAATAGGTGGCCGGCTGCTGCCGCGCGAAGGCGAGATAGGCATGGCCGACGCGCATCAGCGCCTCGCGCGGGTTGGGAAGGCCATCCTGCCAGGCGGCCTGCAGCCGGGCCGTAAAGGCCTCGAACCCCCGCTTGGCGACATCGGCCAGCAATTCGTCGCGGTCGCGGAAATGGCGGTAGGGCGCTGCCGGGGAAACGCCAGCCGCGCGCGCGGCCTCGGCCACGGTGAAGCCGCCGGGGCCCTTCTCGCCGATCAGGCGGAGGGCGGCATCGATCAGCGCCTCGCGCAGATTGCCATGGTGATAGCCCCGCTTCTTCGCGGGGTCTTCCGAATCCCAAGCCATAGCCGACATATGGGCAATTCGGAGCGGCGAGGCAATCGCCGAGGGCGTCCGGGATCACCGGATGGAATGGACGGATCACATTTCGGCATTTGACTTCCCCCATCGCCCGGGCGCAGGTTTGGCGCATCATGGATTCCCCTGCCGCTGCCTCCGCCGCCGACCGTTTCGCTCCCGATGGCGCCTATGCGATGGTGCGGCTCTGGCTGGCGCTGCTGGTCGCCACCCTTGCCGGCGTCGGCATGTGGGCGATTGTCGTCGTGCTGCCGCAGGTGCAGGCGGAATTCGGCGTCGACCGAAGCGCGGCTTCGCTGCCCTATACCTTCACCATGCTCGGCTTCGCCTTCGGCACGATCGTGCTCGGGCGGATGTCCGACCGGCTGGGCATCGTCCCGCCGATCCTGATCGCCGGCGGCTGCCTGAGTGCCGGGTTCATCCTCGGCGGGCTGGCGCCGAACCTCACGCTCTTCACCCTGTTGCACGGGCTGCTGGTCGGCGTGGGCGCAGGCACCGGCTTCGCGCCGATGATCGCGGATATCTCGCATTGGTTCGTCAAGCGGCGGGGCTTTGCCGTGGTGGTCGTCGCGAGCGGCAACTACCTGGCGGGGGCGATCTGGCCGCTCTTCATCCGCTATGCCATCCCCGAGATCGGCTGGCGCAACACCTATATCGTGATCGGGATCATTGTCGGGCTGACAATCATCCCGCTGGCCTTCCTGTTCAAGCGGCGCCCGGCCCAGAAGGTCTATGCGGCGGCCGAATCCGCCACCGAGGTCGCGCGGGCCGATCTCGGCATGTCGCCTGGCATGCTGCAGGCCCTGCTGATCGTGGCCGGCTTCGCCTGCTGCGTCGCCATGTCCATGCCGCAGGTGCATCTCGTCGCCTATTGCGGCGATCTCGGCTACGGCGCGGCGCGCGGGGCGGAAATGCTGTCGCTGATGCTCTTCCTCGGCATCATCAGCCGGGTGGGCTCCGGGATCGTCTCCGACCGGATCGGCGGGGCCGCCACCTTGCTGATCGGATCGATCATGCAGGGCACGGCCCTGCTGCTCTACCTGTTCTTCAACGGGCTCTCCTCGCTCTACATCATTTCGGGCATATTCGGCCTGTTCCAGGGCGGGATCGTGCCGATGTATGCGGTGATCTGCCGGGAATTCCTGCCGCCGCGCGAAGCGGGCGCGCGGATCGGCTTCGTGGTTTCCGCCACGATTTTCGGCATGGCGTTCGGCGGCTATATTTCCGGCGCGATCTATGACTGGACGCAATCCTACCGGCTCGCCTTCCTCAACGGCGTGGCGTGGAATGCGGTCAACCTGCTTGTCGTGGGCTACCTGATCTGGCGGCAGCGGGCCGCCCTCCGGATGGCTGCCGCCTGAGCGGTGCATCCAGCGGGCCTGCTCGCGTGTTTCATCAGGAGCAACAGGAGGTATCCCATGTTTCGCCTGATCTATGCCGGTTCCGTCATCCTGCTCGGCCTCATCCTCGCGATGATGGTCGGCAAGGCCGTTTCCGCCTCGGAAGCCTATGAAAGCTGGCCGGTCCTGACCAATCCCTTCGAGAGCACCGGCGGGGGCGGCGTGATGATCGACCGCTATCAGCCCGTCGTGGCCGCCGGCAAATGCACCACCGATTTCACGGTCATCATCCCCGGGCCGCAGGGTGGCACCTTCCTCAACGAGGCCGAGTTCACGGCGGTTCCGGTGGCGGGCGGCATCCTCTGCACCGAGGGTCGCTGGCGTGCCAAGGACGGATCGGCGCAAGGCACGACGCCATTCCGGGTCTTCATCAAGGACGGAATCGTCCGGCGCCCGCCGGCCTGACCTTGACGGATGCCTCCGGGCGCGACAGGTCTGGCCGCTTGAGGATTCCCGGGGGGACGAGATGCTGAAGACCACGATTGCCGGTTCGCTGCCGAAGCCGGGCTGGCTGGCCGAACCGGAAAAGCTCTGGGCCCCATGGCGGCTCGAGGGCGCCATGCTCGAGCAGGGCAAGCTCGATGCAACCATCCTCGCAGTGAAGCTGCAGGAGGATGCCGGAATCGATATCGTCGGCGATGGCGAGCAGGCGCGCGTGCATTTCGTGCATGGCTTCCTCGCCAATCTCGACGGGATCGACTTCAACCGGAAGACCATTATGGGCATCCGGAACAACCGCTACAATGCGGAGGTGCCCACGGTTGTCGGCCCGATCCGGCGCAGGGCCCCGGTCCATCGGGCCGAGGCGATGGCGGCGCGGGCCCATCGCAAGGGCGGGCTGAAATTCACCCTGCCGGGGCCGATGACCATCGTCGACACGATTGCCGATGTGCATTACGGCCGGCGCGAGGATCTCGCCATGGCTTTTGCTGCCGTGCTCAACGAGGAAGCGCTGGAATTGCAGGCTCTGGGCGTCGATGTCATCCAGTTCGACGAGCCAGCCTGGAATGTCTACATGCCGCAAGTGGCGGAATGGGGCATGGCGGCGCTGGAACGCGCGGCGCAGGGCCTGACCTGCACCACGGCGGTCCATATCTGCTACGGCTACGGCATCAAGGCCAATATCGACTGGAAGGCCGGCCTCGGCGACCAGTGGCGGCATTACGAGGAAACCTTCCCGGTCATCGCGCGGTCGAAGATCGACCAGGTCAGCCTCGAATGCCGCAATTCCCGCGTGCCGATGGATCTCATCCGGCTGCTGGATGGCAAGGATGTGCTGGTCGGCTGCATCGATGTCGCATCGGATGTGGTCGAGACGCCCGAGCAGGTGGCCGAGACGATCCGCACCGCGATGAAATTCGTCGCGCCGGAAAAGCTCTTCCCCTGCACGAATTGCGGGATGGCGCCGATGTCGGCCGCTGTCGCCTATGGCAAGCTGGCAGCCCTGTCGCGCGGGGCGCGGATCATCTGCGAGGAACTCGGACATGGCTGAGGCCGGGGATGCGGAAACGCCGCGCGGCGAGCTGACCGTCCGCACCATCGCGATGCCGGCCGATACCAATGCCAATGGCGATATTTTCGGCGGCTGGGTGATGAGCCGGATGGACCAGGCCGGCGGGATCTGCGGCGTCGGCCGGTCGCGCGGGCGTGTCGTCACCGTGGCCGTGGATGCGATGACCTTCATCCGTCCGGTCAAGGTGGGGGATGTCCTCTGCGTCTATACCGAGGTCGAGAAGATCGGCCGGACCTCGATGAAGATCCATATCGAGGCCTGGGCCGAGCGCTTCATCACGCATCAGCGCGAGAAGGTGACGGATGCCACCTTCACCTTCGTGGCGATCGACGAGGAAGGTCGGCCACGGCCCGTGCCGACGATCTGAGCCTCAGCGCTTCAGCAGGGCCAGGAAATGCCGGTAGAGCGCCTGCCTTTCGGCGGGCGTCGATTGCGGCTCGAGGATCGAGAGGCCGAGGAAGGCCGCATATTCGATCCGGGCGAGCACCATGGCCGTTTCCGGCGGGATGCCGGCCATGGCATGCAGCCCGGCCAGAAAAGCGGTCCGGCGCCGGTCGACCGCTGCGCAGAGTTCCGCGATGCCGGGATGGCGCGTGGCAAGGCCCCGCATGCCCTGACCGATGCGCTGGTCCAGCAGGCTTGTCGCGATATTGAGGGCCTCGAGCCGCTCCTCGGGCGTGCCGGCGGCCTCGACCTGCCGGATGACGGCCTCGGTATGCCTTTCCTGCCAGGCCTCGGCGATGGCAAGGAGATAGGCGTCGATCGTCTCGAAATGGTGGTAGAACGAGCCCTTGGAACGATTGGCCTTCTGGCAGGCGGTCTCGATCGTCAGCGAATCCGGTCCCGATTCGGCCAGCAGGGCGAGTCCGAGGTCGAGCCAATCCGCCTTCTTCAGCCGCCCGCTTCCCGGCATGATTCCTAGATCCAGAGCCCCGCAGCGCCCAAGGCGGCCAGCGGCACAAACATCATCCATTGCGGGTGGCGGGAATGCCGCAAGCCCAGGACGACATTCATGCCGATATTCGTCAGCGCGTAAAGCGCCGCGGCGCCGGTGGCGAAAAGCGCGAGGCTGCGATCCCCGTCGGGCCGGGCTGCGATCAGATAGGCGAGGGCCATTCCGACCAGCGTGATCGTCACGAAATGCCAGCACATGTAGAGCGTCCATTTCGACATGCGGGGCAGGTGCGTATCCGCCAGGAGGGGCCGGACGATATGGCGCCCGCCCAGGATGACATGGACGAGGCAGATGGCGAGGGCGCCGATCGCGGCGCCGGTCAGGAAGGGGTTCATCGCAAACTCCGGTCAATAACAATACCATACTGTATGGTTTAGTTTTCGGAGTCAATCCGGCCCCTGCGGCCCGGGCGCGGCGGGTTCAGACCCAGTTGTAGTTGAAGCTGACCGAGATCCGGTCTTCGGCGGAGCGGTTCATCGGCACATCATGGCGGAGCCAGCTCTCCCAGAGCAGCAGGGTGCCGGGCAGCGGCTCGATGCTGACAAAGGCGCGGTTCTCGAGGGCGGCTTTCGCCTTGCGCGGCGGGGCGGCCATCATCATGGGATGGCGCGGATCCTCGAGGCGGAGCGCGCTCGCCCCCTTCGGCACGGCCACGTAGAAGGTGCCGGAGATCACGCTGTGCGGATGGATATGGGCAGCGTGGAAGCCACCTTCGGGCAGGATGTTCACCCAGAAGGAATCCATGGCCAGCTTGCCGCCGCCCAGATCGAATTCGAGCAGGCGCGCGAAGGCCCGGACATGCGGGTCGATCTGCTTCGCCAGCGCCTTGAATTCGGGAAAGCGCCACGGAAGATCGTTGAGCGAGGCATAGGAGGTATAGCCCGGATAGCCGTTCTTGCGGCACCATTTCAGGCCGGCCTCGTCATCGACGGACAGGGCCTGGCTGGTGCGGGCCAGATCCTCGACCAAAGCCGGATCCTCGATCTCGGCGCGGTAGAGACGGGTGGGGAACAGGCTCAGGATCTCGCTCATCTCGCCTCCAGCTGCGCTGCCTCGTATCATGCCGGGGCGGCCTGCCTCAACCGCCAGTCGCGATCCAGGCTTCCTGTTCCGCCGTCTCGATCGCGCCCGGGCGAGCGGCGCGGGCCTGGCGGATCGCGGCTTCGGGCGTCGCGCCGGCCATGACGAGCAGCCGCGCGGCAATCATGCCGGACCGGCCCTTGCCGCCATGGCAATGCAGCAGGACGGCGCCGCCGGCGCCGAGGGTTGCCGCTGCCGCGTCGAGCATCGCCCCGGGCTGGCTGCCCGGCGCGGGGATGCCGTAATCGGGGATCGGGAAGGCGGTGTAGGCCCGGGCTGCAGCGGCGAGTTCGGCCGGCAGGCTGGCGAGGCCGGAAGCGGCCCATTCCCCGGGCTCGACCAGCGAGACAATCCGGTCAGGCCGCCAGGCGCGGATGATGGCGAGGTCGGCCGCAGGGGTCCCTGTCCGGCCGGGCAGCGGCATGATGCCGAGCCGTCCGGACGGACAGGGAATGTCGCTAATTGAAAAGGGCTCGGTCGCCACGATGGATCAGGCCGTCGGTTTCGGGGATGGATTCCACCTCCTCCGATGCCGGGACCGGGGCAGCCCTGTCAACCGGGGCCGGCTCGAACAGGCTGGTTTTCGCCGAAAGGGGCTCCACCCTGAGCCGGGCCGTGCCCTGTCCCACGAAGCCGAGCGCCGAGGCCGCGCCGCGCGAGACATCCAGCATCCGGCCCCGAACGAAGGGGCCGCGATCATTGATCCGCACGATCACGGTGCGGCCGTTCTGGACATTGGTGAGCCTGAGCTTGGTGCCGAAGGGCAGTGACCGATGCGCTGCCGTCAGCGCGCCGGGGTTGAATCGCTCGCCCGAGGCGGTTTTCCGTCCGGCCAGTTCCTGCCCGTAAAAGCTGGTATGCCAGACATTCTGCGCCAGGGTCGGGGTTGCAAGGCCCGCCATCAGCGCTGTTCCGAGGATGATCCGCAAAACCGGCATCTCCATCATGTTGCGCGCCAGACCCGATATCCGGCGCAGGGCCGGCCCGTCTGATGTTGCAATGCGGCAAGAAAGCGGCGGCGAGGCGAAAAACAGGGCTCCCGTTCCGGAAATGGAGTATTTTGTCCCAATCATAGGACAAATATCGTATTCAATGCCGGACAGGGAAAATGGTCTTGGCAAGTCCTTGCCGCGGGGACGGGCAAAGGCCGGGGCTTGCAATGTTGCCGCCGTCACGCAAAAAGAAGGGCCCCTCGCTGGCAAGGGGCCTGTAGCTCAATGGTTAGAGCCGGCCGCTCATAACGGTCTGGTTGCAGGTTCGAGTCCTGCCGGGCCCACCATTTCCTGCCAGCTTTTCTCCGCCCCGAATTCTCTTCCTACGGTTCCCGCGCCGCCAGCCCGTCGCCCGGGCCTATTTCGGCGCGGAGGGGCGCAGCATGGCCTGCCAGTCCCAGGATGGCGGAGAGGGCGCCCGCGGGTTGCTCATCGCCCGGCCCCATTGGATGGACTGGACCGTCCAGGCCGGGTCGAGCTTCTTCAGATCCGTCACGACCCCGGTGAAATGCTTGGCGCCGTAGGTGATGTAGATTTTCGTGGCCTCGGAATCCTGGATGAAGCGCGCCAGCGCGCGGTTGCGGAAATCGAGGATGATCCGCTCGATGGGATCATCCGAAGCCGCGCCGCTGATCGCCTGGCTCATGATGCCGCGGCAGAGAATGCCGATCAGGTTCTTCTGCTCCGGCGTGGCCGAACCGATATTGGCAATGATCTTCATCAGCGGGTCGTCGTCGCCCTTCGAGGCGGCCTTGCGGGCATTGGCATTGCGCAGGGCCTCGACGAAAGACGGATCGTCCTTCAGCAGGCGATCATATTCGTTCTTCATGTCGAGATAGGTCACATCGGCCGTGACATGGCGCTTGGGATTGACCGTCTTGTCGGCCAGCAGCGGCTCGAAATAGGTGAGCTGGAATTTCATCGAGCAGGCATCGGCCAGCTGCTGGTAGCCGGCGGAGAGGTCCTTGTCGGTACCGCGCAGGGTCTTGTTGAACCATTCGTTCAGGTCAGGCCGGTCCGCAACCGGCTGCACACCCTCGTAGAAAAGCGTGTAACCATCGGCGAGCGCCTTCTCGAGATCGAAGACCACGGATTTGTAGAAATCCTCCGAGCCAACATGCTGCATGCCCTGGAAGACCACCGTCTTCTTGCCGTTGGAGAGCGTGGCGAGCGGCATATGCGAGGGGCCGGCATCGACCCAGTAGGCGAAATAATAGACCGGGAAGGCGGCGAGACCCATCGCGCTCAGGATGCCTGCCAGCGCGAAGGCGAGGAAGGAGCGTCTGGCCCCGTAGGCGGGGCTGTTCCGGCGGATGAGCCACCAGAACAGGAAGGGGACCAGCCCGACCACGAGGCCGGCGATGACGACCGCGACGATCATCCAGACCGGGAGCACGCTGACCACCGGGAAGCCCAGAAGCCCGGCCAGTGCCAGGAGGCACCAGACAAAGCCCAGGATGAAGAGGATTACCTTTTGAAACCAGGTCACCATTTCCTATCTCCATCCGGCCGCACCCTGCGATCGGGGTCAGGCTAAGGCCAAGCATGCGGCGCGGGCAATGCCAGAGCACGGGCTTTTTTGCGGTATTCCGGCGGGGGCGGGCTTTCCAAATTCCCGCCCGGCCGGAGCAAGGATTTCTGCAGGGCTGGCCGGCGGCAGGAAGGCGCGTTCGATTTCCGAGGCCGGGCAGGGCATTTCACGATTGGGAATATCGTTATTCCAAAATCTTCGTTTGGAATAACGGAACGATCCGTATGTTTTGCCGCACGATATGGAGGTTCCACCGATGATTTCCCGCCGCTCTTTCCCGCTCCTCGCTGCCGCCGCCCTCGGCCTCACCCTGGCTTCGGCCCATGCTGCCGAGCCGCCGAAGGAAATCCGGATCGACTGGGCGACCTACAACCCGGTCTCGCTGGCCCTGAAGGAGCAGAAGCTGCTCGAGAAGGAATTCGAGAAGGATGGCATCGCCATCCGCTGGGTCCAGTCGGCCGGATCGAACAAGGCGCTGGAATTCCTCAATGCCGGCTCGCTGGATTTCGGCTCGACCGCCGGCGCCGCCGCGCTGATCGGCAAGATCAACGGCAACCCGATCAAGTCGATCTATGTCTATTCGCAGCCGGAATGGACCGCCCTGCTGACCCGCGAGGGCACCGGCATCAAGAGCGTCGCCGATCTCAAGGGCAAGCGCGTCGCCGCCACCCGAGGCACCGATCCGCATATCTTTCTCGTCCGGGCGCTGCAGGAAGCCGGCCTGACCGAGAAGGACATCACTTTGGTGCTGCTCCAGCATGCCGATGGCCGCACGGCGCTGGCGCGGAAGGATGTCGATGCCTGGGCCGGCCTCGATCCGCTGATGGCCGCCGCCGAACTGGAGGACAAGGCCAGCATCTTCTTCCGCAAGAAGGAGGCGAATACCTGGGGCATCCTCAATGTCCGCGAAGCCTTTGCCAAGGATCACCCGGCGCTGGTCCGCCGCGTCCTCGCCAGCTACGAGAAGGCGCGGGCCTGGTCGCTCGCCAATCCGGACCAGGTGAAGGCCTATCTCGTCGACGCAACCAGGCTGCCGGAAGCGGTCATCGCGAAGCAGCTTTCCGAGCGGACCGATCTCAGCCATTCGAAGATCGGCCAGGCCCAGATCGATTCGATCACCGAAGCGGGGATCGCGCTGCAGAAAGCCGGCGTCATCAAGCCGGATGTGAATGTCCGGGCCGTCGTTGCCGACCTGGTCGATGGCAGCCTGCTGGCCGCCACGCATTGAACGCCCCATATCGGATCGATGACGCGGCCCCTTCCGGGCCGCGTTGTGCTGTGGCAGGGCGAGGGCAGGGGGCCCCATGAGCAATCTCGAGATCGGCAGTTCCAGCATCACCGCGCGCGAGACCGGCGGGCAGGCTGACCGGCCCGCTGCGGTGCCCGGCGCCTGGGGCCGTCGCCTGCCGGACGGGCTGGGGCTGGTGGTGCCGATCCTTGTCGCCATCCTCTGGGAAGTGCTGGTCCGGCAGGGGCTGGTGAGCGGCCGGCTGCTGCCGCCGCCATCGCGCATTGCCGGCACGCTGATGGAGCTTTCGCAAGGCGGCGAGCTGCTCCGGCACGTGATCGCCACGTCCGCGCGCGTCTTCAGCGGCTTCGCGCTCGGCGTGCTCGCGGGGACGCTGCTCGGCGCGCTCTGCGGCTATTCGACCCTGACGCGCCGGCTGATGGACCCCGCCTTGCAGGGCCTGAGGGCGGTGCCCTCCATCGCCTGGGTGCCGCTCTTCATCCTGTGGTTCGGAATTTTCGAGGCCTCCAAGGTCGCCCTCATCGCGGTGGGCGTGTTCTTTCCGGTCTATCTCGGCATCATGGGTGCCATTCTCGGCATCGACCGCAAGATCGTCGAGGTCGGGCGCGTGTTCCGGCTGACGCCGCTCGGCCTTGTGCGGCGGATCCTGCTGCCGGCGATCCTGCCGTCCTTCGTGCTGGCCCTCCGCGGCGGGCTGGGCCTTGGCTGGATGTTCGTCGTGGCCGCCGAATTCATGGGCGCCTCCGAGGGCCTCGGCTATCTGCTGGTCGATGGCCAGCAGCTCGGCAAGCCGGACCAGATCGTCGCGGCCATCCTGCTCTTCGCCGTGCTCGGCAAGATCACCGACGGAATCCTTTCGGCGCTGTTCGCGCCCCTGCTGCGCTGGCAGGATGTCTATGCCGGGGGGCGCTGAGCCGTGCTCGATATCCGCAATCTCGGCAAGACCTATCCCAATGGCGCGCATGCCCTCGGGGGCATCGACCTCACGGTGCAGCAGGGCGAGATCGTCGCGCTGGTCGGCGGCTCCGGCTGCGGCAAGAGCACCCTGCTGCGCCTGATTTCCGGGCTCGACCAGGCCAGTCATGGCACGGTCGAGGTGGAGGGGGAGGTGATCCGCGATCCGCATCCGCTGGTCGGGATCGTGTTCCAGGAGCCGCGCCTGCTGCCCTGGCTGAGCGTGGCCGGGAATGTCGGCTTCGGCCTGTCCGGGCTGGCGCCGGACGCCCGGAACGCCAAGGTCGCCGAGGCGCTCGATCGGGTCGGCCTCGGCCGCTACGGCGCGAAATGGCCGCGCGAATTGTCCGGTGGCCAGAGCCAGCGCGTGGCTTTGGCCCGGGCATTGGTGACCGAGCCGCATGTGTTGCTGCTCGACGAGCCCTTTTCCGCGCTCGATGCCTTTACCCGCGCCGACCTGCAGGATCACCTGATCACGCTGTGGGAGCGCTATCGCCCCACGCTGGTGCTGGTGACGCATGACATCGAGGAGGCGCTTGTCCTCGCCACCCGAATCGTCATCATGCGCCCCAATCCGGGGCGGATCGCCCAGAGCTTCGAGGTGGCCCTGCCCCGGCCGCGCCAGCGCCATTCCGAGGCGTTCGATGCGGAAAAGCGGCGCATCCTCAAAGCGTTGAATGCAACATTGGCCGAACCGCCCGCGCAGGAGGACGGCCTCATCCAAGGTGCTGGAATATGAGTCTCGATGCCGAAGCCCTCCGTGCCCTGCAGGCGCCGATCAAGGCAAGATACCGCGAGGCGCCGGATGCGGCCGTGATCACCCTCAAGGCCCGCGGAACCGTCGGCGAGGGCATTACCTGCAAGCTGGAAACCGGCAAGGCCATGGTCGAGGCCGGCCTCCACCCGGCAACCGGCGGGTCGGGCCTCGAACTCTGCTCGGGCGACATGCTGCTGGAGGCGCTTGTCGCCTGTGCCGGCGTGACGCTCAAGGCAGTGGCGACAGCGCTCGGCATCACGCTCGATTCGGCGGAAGTCTTCGCCGAGGGCGATCTCGATTTCCGGGGCACGCTCGGCGTTGCCAAGGATGCCCCGGTCGGGTTCCGGAATATCCGGCTGCGTTTCGAGGTGAAGACCGAGGCCAGCGAGGAACAGCTCGCCTCGCTGCTCAAGCTGACGGAGCGCTATTGCGTCGTCTTCCAGACGATCAACACCAAGCCGCAGCTGGATGTGGTGCTCAGCAATGCCGGCAAGGCGGGCTGAGCCAGAGGCCGCTTCCTCGCGATGAAGCCCGCCACCAACCCCACCGCCTTGCGCGTCCAGGCCGTTCTCGGGCCGGCCTATGCCGTGCTCGAATTCGAGGCCTCCACCCGCACGGCTGCCGATGCCGCGGCGGCTGTCGGCTGCACGGTGGCACAGATCGCCAAGTCGCTGGTCTTCCGCGCGGCAAGCGGCCATGGGGTGCTGGTCGTGGCTTCGGGCCCGAACCGGGTGTCGGAGGCGAAGGTCACTGCCCTGCTGGGCGAGCCGATCAGCCGGGCCGATGCCGGCTTCGTCCGCGAGGTGACGGGCTTCGCCATTGGCGGCATCCCGCCGGTCGGCCATGCGCGCCCGCTGGTGACCCTCCTCGACGAGACGCTCGGGCAGCATGCCGAGATCTGGGCTGCAGCCGGCACGCCGAATGCGGTGTTCCGCCTGACCTTCGACGATCTCGCCCGGCTCACGGGCGGCCGCGTGGCCGATATTGCCGAGGGCTGAAACGACAACCCCCGCGATCCGGCGAGGATGCGGGGGCTTTTGGCGCCGGAGGGGAGAGAACCGGCGTATCGGAGAGACGGCTCAGTCGAGCTTGATATTCGCCTTGCTGGCCACGTCCTTCCAGCGCGCGGTTTCCTTGGCGATATGGTCGGCGAATTCGGCCTGGTTCGAGCCGATGGGCGTGACGCCGACCTTGGTCAGCTTTTCCATCGTTTCCGGCTCGCGCAGGATGGCCTGGATCTCCGCCGTCAGCTTGTCGGCAATCGCCTTGGGCGTTCCGGCCGGGGCGAAGATGCCATGCCAGGAGGTGGCGGCAAAGCCGGGATAGAATTCGCTCATCGCCGGCATGTCCTTGGCGAAGGGCAGGCGCTCCGGCGTGGCCGTGGCGAGCGCCTTGAGCTTGCCGGCCTGAACATGCGGCCAGGCGACGGTGATGTTGTCGAAGGTCATCAGGATCTTGCCGGCGAGCAGGTCATTGGTGATCTGGCCACTGGAGCGATAGGGCACGTGGATGATGTCCGTGCCCGAGGCGAGCTTGAACAATTCGCCGGCAAGGTGGATCGAGGTGCCGGCCCCGGACGAGGCAAAGGCATGCTTGCCCGGTTCGGATTTCAGGAAGGCGACGAGTTCGGGGACCGTGTTGGCCTTCACCTCGGGGTTGACCAGCAGGATGTTCGGGACGGCGGCGACCAGCGAGAGCGGGATGAAATCCTTCACATGGTCATACGGCATGGCCTTGTAGACATTCGGATTGATCGAATGCGTCGAGACCGTGCCCATGCCGAGGGTGTAGCCGTCCGGCGTGGATTTCGCGACCGAGGCGACGCCGATATTGCCGCCCGCGCCGGCCTTGTTCTCGATGATGAAGGTGCCCTTGAGGCGCTGGCCCAGCCGGTCGGCCAGGATGCGCCCCAGCATGTCCGTGGTTCCGCCCGCTGCGAAGGGGACGACGATCGTCACCGTCTTCGAGGGGTAATCCGCCTGCGCCAGGGCAGTGCCGGGCAGGATTGCCATGGCCATCAGGCCGAACAGGGCTTTCGACAGGGCTTTCATCCGCGTTCCTCCTCATCGGATCCGCCGTTCGACCGGCGGTTGTGATTTGCTCCGGCCCCGTCCGTATCATGCCTCGGCGGTAATTGAAATCTGAAATTTCAGATTGCAGTTTGGTGTGAAACATGCTGTTTCTGCCGGAGGAAGTCAGCGAGGCAGGCATGGACAGGGATCATCGCGAAGGCGCGAGCGAGCCGGCGGCCGGCATCGAGCCGGTGGACCCGCAACTGCTCCGGAGCCTGCGCGAGCATGTGCATGAAAGGCTGCGCGGGCTGATCATTGCCGGCCGGTTCCGCGAGGGCGAGCGCCTGCACGAGCGCGAGCTGGCGGACCTGCTGCGGATCAGCACCACGCCCGTGAAGGATGCGCTCCGGATGCTGGAAGGCGAAGGGCTGGTGCGGATCGAGGCGCGCCGCGGCGTCTTCGTGCTGTTCGGCCCCCGCCGCGCCTACGAGATGGCGCTCGCCCGTGCCGCCGTCGAGGGCGTGATGGCCGGCATTGCCGCCCGCCGCATCGACGATGCCGCCGCCGGCGATCTCTCCCGGCTTGTCGCGGCGATGGAACATGCGACCGAGCATGGCGATCTCGAGGAGATCGTGGCGCTCAACGAGCGGTTCCATGGTGCGATCTCGACCATCGCCCAATGCGATTACCTGCAGAGCCGGCTCGACAGCCAGCGCATGTATGACCATGCGCGGCGGCTGGCTGTGCTCGGCGATCTCGAGGAAAGACGCGCCGGGTTCCGCGAGCACCGGGCGATCTTCCGGGCGATTGCGGCGCGGGATGCGGAGCCGGCCGAGCGCGAGATGCGCCAGCATATCCTCCGTTCCGCCCGGCATTTCCTGAACCATGTCTTTGGCACCGGCCTAGAGGAACGTGACTATGTCGAGTGAAACGATGGTGGCTGCACTGCGCGGCATTTCAGGCGTGCATGTCACGCCCTACAATGCCGAGTGCGAGCCGGATTGGGCCGGCGTCGCCGCCGTGGTGCGCGGCATCGCGGAGGCCGGCATCCACAATATCGTTTCGGCGGGGAATACCGGCGAGTTCTATCCGATGACCATGGCGGAGATCGAGCGCAGCCATGCCGTCGCGGCGGAAGCCTCGGCCGGCATGGCGAAGGTCACGGCCGGGATCGGCCGCTCGCTGCGCGAGGCCGTCGCGCTCGGCAAGGCGGCAGCGAAGGCGGGCTGCGATGCGGTGATGGTGCATCACCCGCTCGATCCCTTCGCGGCGCCGCAATCCCAGGCCGACTATATCCGCGCCATTGCCGATGCCGTGCCGCTGCCGGTCGTCGCCTATATCCGCTCCGATGCGATCGGCGTGGCGGATCTCGTCCGGGTGGCGACGCATGCGAATGTGGCGGGCGTCAAGTTCGCCTCGACCAACCTGATGCTGCTGGCCGAGTGCATCCGCGCGAGTGCCGGCAGCAAGGCGGTCTGGATCTGTGGCCTGGCCGAGGGCTGGGCCGCGCCGTTCCATGCGCTGGGGGCGCGGGGCTTCACCTCGGGCCTCGTCAATGTCGCGCCCGCGCGCTCGCTGGCGATCTGGGCAGCGCTGGAAGCGGGCGATTATCCGAAGGCCCGGGCTCTGGTCGATGCGATTGCCGGGTTCGAGGCGATGCGGACGAAATACGGCAACGGCGCCAATGTGACGGTGGTCAAGGAAGCCATGGGGCTCATGGGCCGCACGGTCGGGCCGGTGCGCCTGCCGGGCCTGCCCGAGCTCAACCCGCAGGAGCGGGCCGATCTCGCGCGCATCCTCGAGGGCTGGCGCGCCCGCGCTGCCGCAGCCGAATGACCCGCCGGAGACAGGCATGACCCGCAAGACACTCAAGGACCTGCGTTCGCAACGCTGGTTCGCCCCGGATGACCTGCGTTCTTTCGGTCACCGCAGCCGCATGAACCAGATGGGCTTTGCCGATGACGAGTTCAAAGGCCGCCCCGTCATCGGGATCATCAATACCTGGTCGGATTTCGCCCAGTGCCACGCCCATTTCAAGACGCGGGTGGAGGATGTGAAGCGCGGCGTGCTGATGGCCGGTGGCTTCCCGGTGGAATTGCCGGCGATCTCGCTGTCGGAAAGCACCGTCAAGCCGACGACCATGCTCTACCGCAATTTCCTGGCGATGGAGACGGAGGAGCTGATCCGCTCGCAACCGGTCGATGGTGTGGTGCTGATGGGCGGCTGCGACAAGACCACGCCCGGCCTGCTGCTTGGCGCGACCAGCGCCGGCGTGCCCGCCATCTTCGTGCCGGCCGGGCCGATGCTGCGCGGCAACTGGCAGGGCAAGGCGCTGGGCTCGGGCTCCGACCTCTGGAAATACTGGGACGAGCGCCGCGCGGGCACGATCACCGATCGAGACTGGAACGAGATGCAGACCGGCATCGCCCGGTCCTATGGCGTCTGCATGACAATGGGCACGGCGGCGACGATGACGGCGCTCGCCGATGCGATCGGCATGACGCTGCCCGGCGCCTCGGCGATCCTGGCTGCGGATGCGAACCATATCCGCATGTGCTCCGAAGCCGGGCGGCGGATTGTCGACATGGTCTGGGAAGACCTCACGCCGGCAAAGATCCAGACCGAGCAGGCCTACCGGAATGCCATCGTGGTGGCGATGGCGATGGGCTGCTCGACCAATGCGGTGATCCATGTGCTCGCCATGGCGCGGCGGGCCGGGCACCGGATCGGCCTCGCGGATTTCGATGCGACGAGCCGGCATGTGCCGGTCATCGCCAATATCCGGCCCTCCGGCAGCACCTATCTGATGGAGGATTTCTATTTTGCCGGCGGCCTGCTGGGCCTGATGTCGCGGCTGAAGCCGATGCTCGACCTGACCCAGATCAACGTGACCGGCCGCAGCTGGGGTGAGTGCCTGGAGGGGGCGCAGGTCTTCAACGACGACGTGATCCGCCCGCTCGACAACCCGATCTACAAGGAGGGCGCGCTTGCGGTGCTGAAGGGCAATCTCGCGCCGGATGGCTGCGTGATGAAGCCCTCGGCCTGCGCGCAGAAATTCCTCACGCATTCCGGACCGGCCCTCGTCTTCGACGATTACCCCGCGCTCAAGGCCAATATCGACCGCGAGGATCTCGACGTCACCGAGGACACGATCCTCGTGCTGCGCAATGCCGGGCCGCTCGGCGGGCCGGGGATGCCGGAATGGGGCATGCTGCCGATTCCGAAGAAGCTGCTCAAGCAGGGCGTGCGCGACATGGTTCGCCTCTCCGATGCGCGGATGAGCGGCACGTCCTATGGCGCCTGCATCCTCCATGTCGCGCCGGAAAGCTATATCGGCGGGCCGCTGGCGCTGGTGAAGACGGGCGACCGGATCAGCATCGACGTGCCGAACCGGACGATCTCGCTCGACGTGCCGGATGAGGAACTCGCCGCCCGCCGGGCCGCGCTCGTGCCGCCGCCACCGCGCTACGAACGCGGTTATGGCTGGATGTTCTCGCGCCATATCAAGCAGGCCGATCAGGGCTGCGATTTCGACTTCCTGGAAACCGAATTCGGCGCGCCTGTCAGCGAGCCGGTGATCTTCTGAGGCCTGCCATGTCCGCACTCACCCCCGCCACCCGCAAGAAACTCCTCGGTGTTTCCACCGCGACGCTCTGCACCGCCCTGTTCAAGCGCGGCCTGCGGAACCAGTTCCTGCAGGATGTGCGGCCGCTCAACCCGAACCTGCCGAACATGGTCGGCGAGGCCTTCACCCTGCGCTACATTCCCGCGCGGGAGGATCTCAACCCCATCACGGTCTTCCAGGACCGGGCGCATCCGCAGCGCAAGGCGGTGGAGGAATGCCCGCCCGGCGCCGTGCTGGTCATGGACAGCCGCAAGGACCCGCGCGCCGCCTCGGCGGGCTCGATCCTCGTGACGCGGCTGATGGTGCGCGGCGTGTCCGGTGTCGTCACCGATGGCGGTTTCCGCGACAGTCCGGAAATCGCCGAGATGCCGTTTCCGGCCTATCACAACCGGCCCTCCGCGCCGACCAATCTCACCCTGCACCAGGCGCTCGACATCAATGTCCCGATCGGCTGCGGTGACGTCCCGGTCTGGCCCGGCGACGTGGTGGTGGGCGACCGCGAGGGCGTGATCGTCATTCCGGCGGGAATCGCGGCCGAGATTGCCGACGAGGCCGTGGAGATGACGGCCTTCGAGGATTTCGTCCTGGAGAAGGTACAGGGCGGCCGCTCGGTCCTCGGGCTCTATCCGCCGACCGATCCGGGCACCAAATCCGAGTTCGAGGCCTGGCGGACGGAGCATGGCCGCTGACATTTCCTGACAGCAGCGGCGATGCGCGGTCTTTGAGCGGACATGAAAGGCGGGTAAGCCTGCCGGCATGTTCCGCTGGTTCGAAACCCTGCTTGATCCGTTCCCGGCCGAAAGGCCCGGCATGCCGCCAACCGGGCTGGCGGCCTTCCTCTGGCATTATATCCGGCCGGTCTGGAAGCTGCTGGCCATCATCACCTTCCTGTCCGCGCTGATCGCGGTGGTGGAGGTGTCGATCTTCTCGATGATCGGCACCCTGGTCGACTGGCTGGCGCGCGAGAGCCGCGAGGGGTTCTTCGAGCGCAACGGCTGGACCCTCGCCGGCATGCTGGTGCTGATCGCGGTGGCAGCACCGGCCCTGCACCTGATCTGGGAGCTGGTCTTCCATCAGGGCATGGCCGGCAATTTCCCGATGCGGGTGCGCTGGCTCGCCCATCGCTACCTGCTCGACCAGAGCCTCACCTTCTTCCAGAACGACATGGCCGGCCGGATCGCCACCACGGTCATGCAGACCGCGCTTGCCGTGCGCGAGGCGACAACGAAGATGTGCGACGTGCTGGTCTATTTCGCCGTCTATGTTCTTGCGGCCCTTGTCTATCTCGCCAGCGCGGACTGGCGGCTTGCCGTGCCGCTGTTCCTCTGGGCCGGCACCTATATGGTGACGCTGGTTGTCTTCGTGCCGAAGCTCGGGCGGATTTCCGAAGCGCAGGCCGATGCACGCTCCCGCATGACCGGGCGCGTCGTCGACAGCTATACCAACATCGCCACGGTGAAGCTGTTCGCGCATTCCCGCGCCGAGGCGGATTATGCCCGCGAGAGCATGACGCCTTTCCTCGGCACGGTCCATCGCCAGATGCGGCTGGTGACCGTGCTCAATTCACTGCTGCACCTGCAGAATTTCGTGATGCTCGCAGCTTTGGCCGGCTTGTCGGTGCTGCTCTGGCATGCGGAGATTGTCAGCATCGGCGCGATCGCGGTGGCCATCGCGCTGGCCCTTCGCCTGCAGGGCATGTCGCAATGGATCCTCTGGGAAACCTCGGCCCTTTTCGAGGCGCTCGGCACCGTGCGCGACGGTGCCGGGCTGCTCGCGCAGCCGCTGACCGTGCTGGACCGGCCCGGCGCGCAGCCGCTGGCGCCGGTCAGCGGTGAAATCCGCTTCGAGGCGGTGACGTTCGATTACGGCAATGGGCGGAATGCGCTCGACGGGCTCTCGCTGCAGATCCGGCCGGGCGAGAAGGTGGGGATTGTCGGCCGGTCCGGCGCCGGGAAAAGCACGCTCGTCGCGCTGCTGCTCCGGCTCTACGATGTGACATCCGGGCGGATCCTGATCGACGGTCAGGATATTGCCGGTGTTGCGCAGGAATCGCTGCGGGCGCAGATCGCGGTGGTGACGCAGGATACGGCCTTGCTGCACCGGTCGGTGGCGGAGAACATCCGCTATGGCCGGCCGGAGGCGCCGGATTCCCGCGTGATCGCCGCCGCCAGGGCCGCCCATGCCGATGGCTTCATCCGCGACCTGGTCGATGCGCAGGGCCGGCGCGGCTACGAGGCGCAGGTCGGCGAACGCGGAGTGAAGCTTTCCGGCGGGCAGCGCCAGCGCATCGCCATTGCGCGCGTCTTCCTGAAGGATGCGCCGGTCATCGTGCTGGACGAGGCAACCTCGGCGCTGGATTCGGAGATCGAGGCCGCGATCCAGGAAAGCCTCGGCCTTCTCGTGCATGGCAAGACAGTCATAGCCATCGCCCACCGCCTCTCGACCATCGCGGCGATGGACCGGCTCGTGGTGCTTGACCAGGGGCGGGTGGTCGAGGAGGGCAGCCATGCCGAACTGATCCGCAAGGGCGGCATCTATGCCGATCTCTGGGCACGGCAGTCCGGCGGATTCATCGGGCATGACGCCTGAGCGAGGCGCCGCGGCGCCCCTGCTTCAGCTGTTTTCCGGCCGGTTGAAGGGCAGGGCGCGGATCCGGCGCTTCGTTGCTGCGAAATAGGCATTGGCCACGGCCGGGCCGATCGGCGGCACGCCCGGTTCACCGACGCCGGTCGGTGCCTCGGCCGAGGGCAGGATATGCACGTCGACCATGGGCATCTCGTCGATGCGCAGCACCTCGTAGCCATCGAAATTGCCCTCGACGACCCGTCCCTGATCCAGCGTGATCCGGGACTTGAGGATGGCGCCCAGGCCGAAACCGATCCCGCCCTCCATCTGCGCGCGGATATTGTCCGGGTTGACGGCAATGCCGCAATCCAGGGCGCAGATGACGCGATGGACCTTCGGCTGGTTGCCCTCGAGCGAGATCTCGGCAATCTCCGCCACGATCGTGTCGAAGGATTCCGCCACAGCCACGCCCCGGAACCGGCCGGGCGGCAGGGGCTGGTCCCAGCCCGCCTTCTCGGCCGCGAGTTTCAGCACGGCGGCATGGCGGGGATGATCCTTCAGCAGGTCAAGCCGGAAGGCCACCGGATCCTTGCCGGCGGCGACAGCGAGTTCGTCGAGGAAGGTCTCGACCGCATAGGCCGTATGGGTCGAGCCGACCGCCCGCCACCACAGCACCGGCACGCCGGTGGTCGTTGTGGTCAGTTCCACCCGCATGTTCGGGAAGGCATAGGGCAGCTTTGCCGCGCCCTCGACCGAGGTGATGTCGACGCCGTTGCGCACCATGCCGGCCTCGAAAGGCGTGCCGCCGACGATTGACTGGCCGACAATGTGGTTCTGCCAGCCGACGATATTGCCCGCCGAATCGAGCCCGGCCTTGAGGTGATGGACATAGGCCGGCCGGTAGCGCCCGGCGCGCATGTCATCCTCGCGGGTCCATTGCACCCGGACCGGCCGCCCGCCGATCGCCTTGGACACGGCAACAGCCTCGGCAATGACATCGCCATCGATCACCGCGCGACGACCGAAGCCGCCGCCGGTCTTCATCACATGGAGCGTCACCTTGTCCGGCGCGACACCGGCAATGCCGGCCGCGATCGCCTGATAGACATCCGGCATCTGGTGTCCGCCCCAGACCTCGACACGGCCATTCTCGATCCGCGCGATGGCATTCATCGGTTCGAGCGCGGCATGGGCGAGATAGGGAAACTCGAACGTGGCTTCGAGGATTTTCGCGGCCGATCCCAGGGCGGTCCCGACATTGCCCGTATCGGTGGCGATGGCCTTGCCCGGCTGGCGGGCCAGGGCGTGGTAGCTGGCCATGATCTCCGCGGTGGAGCGCGTCTCGGCGCCGCTCTCGTCCCATTCGACCGTGACGGCCTCGCGCGCCTTCAGGGCGCGCCACATGTTGTCGGCGACCACCGCGACGCCGCGCGGCACCTGCACCACATCCACCACGCCGCGCATGGCTTTCGCGCGCGTCGCGTCAACCTGGCGCACCTTCGCGCCGAAGCGCGGCGGATGGATCATCACGGCGGTGAGCAGGCCCGGCAGGCGGACATCGATGGTGAAATTCTGACGGCCGGTCGTCTTGGCGAGGCTGTCATATTTCCGGAGCGTCTGCCGGTCCTTGCCGATATAGATCCAGTCCTCGGGTTTCTTGAGCGGCACGTCCTGCGGCACCGGCAGGGCAGCGGCGCGGACGACGACATTGCCGAAGCTCATATAGCGCGCCTTGTGGCGCAGCATGCCTTTCTCGACCTCGATCTCGGCGGCCGGCACGTTCCATTCCTGGGCCGCCGCCTGGATCAGCATGAGGCGTGCCGCAGCTCCCGCCTTGCGATAGCGGTCGAAGGAAGAGGGTGTGCCGGTGGAGCCGCCGGTGCCCTGGATGGTTCCGCCCCAGCCGACATTGCCATAGAGGCCGGGATTGCCCCAGCCGCCTTCGACGCGGATCTGGGCCCAGTCGGCCATCAGCTCCTCGTTCACCAGGGTCGCGATGCCGTGATAGATGCCCTGGCCCATATCCATATGGGCGGAATAGATCGTCACCGTATTGTCGGTGCCGATCCGAATATAGCCGGCAAAAGGATTCGGTGCCGCGCCGGCCTGCGCCCTGGCCGCCCGGGGGCCGAAGCCGATCATCAATCCGCCGGAGACCGCCGCTGCGCCGAGGAGAAAACCCCGGCGCGAGACAGCGGGGCCGGGCATGGTCCGGTCGGCGAGGAAACGCGGGATCATGGGTGGCTCCGTTGGTCAGGCGAGGGCGCGTGCGGCTTCGTGCACGGCGGCGCGGATGCGGGAATAGGTGGCGCAGCGGCAAAGATTGCCCGCGAGCGCGGCATCGATATCGGGGTCGGTGGGCCGCCGGTTCTCTGTCAGCAGGCCGATCGCCGCCAGCACCTGCCCGGACTGGCAATAGCCGCATTGCGGCACGTCGAGCCGGGCCCAGGCCTGCTGGACGACCTCCGCCACCCTGCCGCCGGCGCCTTCGATCGTGGTGACCTGCCGGCCCGCGACATCGATCAGCCTGAGCTGGCAGGATCGCGCGGGCTGGCCGTCCACCAGCACCGTACAGGCACCGCAAAGCGCCTGGCCGCAGCCGTACTTCGTTCCCGTCAGGCCGATTCCGTCCCGGAGGACCCAGAGCAGCGGCATGTCGGGCTCGAGATCAAGCTCCTGCTGCTGCCCGTTGACGGAAAAGCGGATCATCGGGTCCTCCCGGGGTGAGGGTTCGTGCGGTGGATGCATGCCGGCGTGGCGAAGTCGGACGCCGGTACACGATCTGTTGATCGTGGCGGCAGCATGACAGGGCGGGGCCATGAGGTTCCATTGCGTCCAGATATGGTAGGAGCGCAGGGTCAATCAACCGGGAGATCAACATAATGTTCGATGCCCGCCTGCAGGGACTCCTCCAGCCGGTGCTGCGGCCGCCGGCGCGGCTGCTCGCGGCGCGTGGCATCGGGGCCGACCGGATCACGCTGGTCGGTTTTGCCCTGGGCCTGCTGGCCGTACCGGCGCTGGCAGCCGGCGCCCATGGTGTCGCGCTCGGCTTCATCCTGGCGAACCGGGTCGCGGACGGCCTTGACGGCGCCGTGGCGCGGCTGCAGGGCCCGACGGATCGGGGCGCCTTCCTCGACATTGCGCTGGATTTCACCTTCTACGCGCTGGTCGTGCTGGGCTTTGCCCTCGCCGATCCGGTGCGCAATGCCCTGCCGGCCGCCTTGTTGCTGGCGGCCTTCATGGGGACGGGTTCGTCCTTTCTCGCCTTTGCCGTGCTGGCGGAGCGGCGGGGCATGGCGAGCACGGCCTTTCCGCGCAAGGGCATCTACTATCTCGGCGGGCTGACGGAAGGCGCGGAGACCATCGCGGTCTTCGTCGCCATGTGCCTATGGCCCCAGGCCTTTCCACTGCTCGCGCTGTTCTTCGCGCTGGCCTGCCTGGTGACAACGGTGATGCGCTGGCGGCTGGGCTGGATGATGTTCGGCGACCCGGGTTCCGGTCAGTAATTCACCGTCACCACCACGGTATCGTTGTAGACCCCGGGCGTCGGCGTCGTCTGGACCGGGACGCGGCCATAGACCGGCACCGCCACCGTATTGCCGGTGCCCGTGCCCGAAAGGGTATTCGTGCCCAGCGTCGCGCCCCAGGGCTGTGTTCGCGCCGCATCGCGGTAGAGGCCGTAGGTCACGAATTCGGCACCCTTGGTCATGCGCCGCAGGGTCGGGTTGGTGGCGCCGGACAGGCCGCCATTGAGCTGGACCTGATAGGGCAGCGCCGTCGAGCAGGCGATGCCGAGATTGGTCGAGGCGTCGATATTCGCCGTCAAGGCGGTGGGGTTTCCGAAGTTCAATGTTGCCGAAGTGACGACGCATTTCGCCGGCACCGTTGCGCTCATCGTGAAGTTCCAGCGCAGGGCGCCCGTCGTCATGGTCGGGCAGAGCTGGCCCGTCGACGTGTAGCGGCTGCGCTGATGGGTGAAGGCGCCGGAGAAATTGGCGGTGTAGGTGCCGGCCCTGGCCGTCTGCTGGCCGGCAAAGACGCGGCCATAGAGGGTGCGGACCACGGGCGTCGATGTGCCCGAGGCATTGAGCGGGACCAGCACCTCGACGCCGGCACCGCCGGTCACCCAGCTGCTCCATTTCACCGTCCGGCCAGCATCCGAATAGAACTGGTAGGTCAGCAGGTTGGTGCCGCTCAACGCCCGGCGGACGCCTCCCACCGTGCCGGTATTGGGATCGCCGAGATTGAGGCAGACACGCACCGTCTGGTTGGCGAGGCCGGTACAGCTGACCGAGATCGTGGCCGTGATGTCCACGGCGGCATTGAGCAGCACGTCAACCGTGCCGAAATTGATCGTGGCCGGCCGGGTGATCGTGCAGGTCTGGGCCTGGGCCGCGCCTGTCAGGGCCAGCAGGCCCAGAACCAGGATGCCGTAGATCTGGCGCCGCATCTCATCCTCCCTTGCAGACCAGCGGGCCGACCCGTCCGGTCGTCCCCTTGCGATCGTCGCGGCTGAAGCTGGCCTGGCAGGTCTTGTCGCCATGCTGCACCACGAGTGTGTTCGAATCCCCGATTCCGGGAATGAAGATCATGCCACCATAGCCGATCGTGTAGTTCGTGCCGGTCTCGCCATGCGTCACGATGGCGCCGATCGGAATGGCCTCGCCCTTCTCGTCATGGAGCTGGACGCGCGCCGTGTCCTGCGCGGCGATCGACTTCACGCGCACGGTGCTGGAACCGCGGAAGCCGGGAATGACATCCTGCTCGGTGAGGGTGACATGGTTGCCGGCCGGCACCGTTTCGGGCGAGATGGCGATCTTCGAGCGCTGGAAGGAGCGCAGATCCGGAATCACGGCCTTGCCGAACCAGTTCGTCTTCCCGACCGGGCGGTTCTCATGCAGCACCTCGACCCCGGCGGCGCCGGCATCCACGATGGCGAAGGCATCGTTGACGCGGCGGCTGGGGAAGACACCGCTGGTATTGGCCACGACAGCGCCGTCGAGTTCGGCAAAGCCGCCGATGAAGCTCGCATCCTGCCGGATGCCGGCGCCGATCTGCGCCCAGGGGTTGCGGTAGGTGCCGCTGGCCCCGCGCTGCATGTTCGTGCCCTCGTTGGTGTAGACGCGCCAGCCGTAATCATGCGTCTTGGTGCCGAGCGGCCGGACTGCCTCGAAACCGGCACTGCGCGTGTCCCGGCCGCCGGTGATCGAGCTGGTGAGGATGATGTCATCCCCGAGCGAGAAGGACAGGCCGGCACTGATCCCGGCCTGCCGGTTATCGGCAAAGTCGGAATAGGCCGAGACGAAGACGTTGTACTTCTTCTTGAAGGTCTGGGAATAGGTCAGGCTCAGCAGATGCGACCTTTCGCCATCGGCGCGCTCGAGATTGACGAAGCTCGCCGCCATCGAGGCGTTCCATTTCGCGATGGGCACGCCGATGGTGAGCCTGTCTATCGCCCTCGGCATCCGGGCCGACCGGTTGAGAACGAAGAAGCCGGAATCGGCAAGATCGCCTGTCGTGTCGGGATTGACCGGCCGTGCGGTGACCGAGGCTACATCCTCGTAGCGGCCGAATGTGCGTTGCGTGCCGACGCCGATGAAGACGCCGCGGATCGTGTTCTGCCAGCTCGCATGGAACAGGCCGCCCAGCGTGTCGCGGTGCCAGCTGGCCGCGCCGGCGACACTGAACAGGCCGAATTTCTCGAACCCGAAGGTGACGCCCGCGCCGCCATTGACGAGACCGGGCGTGGCCTCGGCATGGCCTTCGAGCGTCAGCTTCTCGGTGAGCCCGTAGCGGAGCGTGCCCATGCCGATCCATTTGCGCCCGTAATCGAAGGATTCGATCGCGTAGTTGTAGCGCGGCACGCCACCATCGAGTGAATAGTCGAACTGGCCGGCGGCGAGCAGCTTCGACGAGGTGAAGAAGGGCACGGTCGTCACCGTTTCGCGGCCGGTCACATCGCGGACAACCACCCGCGCCGTGCCGGATTCGCCCGGGACCGGGATGTTGTTCAGCCGGAACGGACCGGCCCCGACATCGCGGCTGGCAACGCGGATATTGTCGACATAGACCTCGACCGTCGAGGGCACAGCCGCGCTGCCGCCGACGCTCGGCAGCGGCGCGGTGACGAGATCGGGGCGGAGCGAGAATTGCCGGCTGATCTGCCCCCCGCCATAGCGGATCGGGCGCGTCCAGTTCAGCCCGCCGCTGATGGAATCCCCCACTGTCGCCATCGTCATGGTCTCGGGATGGGCATAGACGAAGGAGGAATCGAGCCGGAGGATGCCCTTCTTCGCCAATGTGGTGCCGGCAATCGCGGTGTTCTGCAGGACGCCGACGGGCGAGAAGGCGCGATGGTCGAGCGTGACCGAACCGGTATTGAACATCTTGGTCGATTGCGTGTAGCCGCGTGTCGACGTGCCGTAGAGATTGTAGTTCAGCACCGAGCCGAAATCGCTCGAGATGCCGACCTTCTCCTGTGTCACATGCCCGACAGCCTCGTTGGCGGCATATTCCTTGGCCAGCCGCATCTCCGGCGACAGGCTCACATAGAGTTTCTGGGCCGGTTCGTCATAGCGCAGCCCGAAGCCGGGAATGCCCTCCAGTTCGATCAGGTCCTGGTCATTGCCCTTGGGCACGGCGACGCCGACCTCGCGGAGCTCCGAGCGCTTCGACAGGAAGCGCCCGTCCGGACGGCGATGGAATTCCGCGATCAGGTTGGTCGGGTCCTCGTTGATGAAGACCTCGAGCATCAGCTTCTGGCTGCCCTCGGGCGGATGGATCGCAGCGGTGGCGGCAAGAGGCAGCACCAGGCCCAGCAAAAGCACCAAAACCCGGCAGAGCCGGGTCATCATGCGGGCGGGCCGCATGCCTTTCAGGTGCTGTTCCGGGCGAGGCGAGGCTCTGGCCATGGCAACCGATGCGGTTGCGCCTTGCTGGTGCGATCAGCGCAGGCCCGAGGCCTGGCCGGTGACCGTGCCGCGCTCGGTGGTTGCGGTGATCGTGCCGCCGGCGCCGGAAGCGCGGCCGGGAGAGAGCCATTCCATGGTCGAGCCAGCGAGGGCATAGCCCAGAAGGCCATTGCCGAAGCTGACATTCTGGCCACCGGGCAGGCGGACCGAGACATTGGAGAGGCGGACCCGGCGGTCGCCGGCATTCGTTGCCCGCAGGACCAGCCGGCCGTTGCGGGTGCCGGTCGACCACGTGATCTGGGCGGGCTTGCCTTCGTCGGCGAGCAGGAAGACCGGGATCGAGTGGCGCACCACCATGGCGATCGTGCCGGATTGCTGGCGGTTCGGATCGGGCAATTCGTCGACCAGCACGCGATAGGCCTGTTCCTGCGCGACCGGCTGGCGGTTCACCCGGACGAGGCGGACCGAATAGGTGGTGCCGGGCTGAAGCGTTGTCATCGGCGGGGAGGCGGTCAGGTCGTCGGTCTCGTCGAGGCTTTCCTGGCCGTTCTCCTGCGTCCAGCGGAAGACGCGGGTCTGGACGGCGATCGGGGCCTGGCCGGTATTCCGGATCTGGACCGTGGCGCTCGGGCTGTCCTGCCGCAATTCGATCAGGACCGGCGAAGCCTGCAGGGAGGCCGCCTGGGCCCCTTGCGGTGCGAGCCCTCCTGTCAGTGCAATAAAGACCATTGAAGTCAATGCGATAGCGGTCTTCTTCATCGAATCCTCCAGGGCTGCCGCATTGTCCGGCAGGGTTTCGGCTTGCAATTTCAGGGGGGGAAGCGTGAAGCGGGCCGGCCGAAAGGCCAGCCCGCGATGGTGGTTCAGTAGGTGACGGTGACCGTCACGGCATCGTTGTAGGTGCCGGGCGGGGGAACCGCCTGGGCCGGAACGCGGCCATAGATCGTCAGCGTCTGGTTTGCGCCGGTGCCGGTGCCGGCAACCGTGTCGGTGCCGATGGTCTGGCCCCAGACCTGGGTGAAGGCGGCATCGCGATAGAGCGTGTAGTTCACCAGGTTGGCGCCCGACATCATCTTGCGCGAGGCAACCGTCGCGCCCGTGCCGCCGCCGAGGCCGAGGCTGACCGTGTAGGGCGTGGTGCTCGAGCAGTTCACGGTGAGCGTGCTGTTCTGGTCGACGTTGGCGGCGATCGTGGCCATCGAACCGAAGTTGATGGCCGTGGCCGACACGACCGTGCACGAGGCCTGGATCGTGATGCTGAGGTTGAGGGTGCCGGTGGCAGTGGCGGCATGGGTGGCCGGCACAAGGGCCAGGCCGAGACCTGCGGCAAGCAGGGCTGACTTGAGTCTCATTTTTTGGTTCTCCAAGACAATGAAAGCCTCCCTTCTGAGGTTTCCCTGTCATCGTGTGCCAATAAATTAAATAGTCCAATAATAATTTCGGTTAATAACAATTGTTTTGTCTATTGTTATGAGGGTTATTATTAACAAAAAGAGTCTCTTCAGGACGTCATAAACATAAATTTGACGATAAATATTCAGAAGTAACGGCAATTGATTCTAATTTTTGTCAGGAAATGCAGAACAGGGAGGAGCGCGGGGCCCCTCCCGGATCCTGAAGCCAAAGCGGAAACACGCTCAGTAGGTGACAGTGACCGTCACGGCATCGTTGTAGGTGCCGGGCGGCGGGACCGCCTGGGCCGGAACGCGGCCATAGATCGTCAGCGTCTGGTTCGCGCCGGTGCCGGTGCCGGCAACCGTGTCGGTGCCGATCGTCGTGCCCCAAAGCTGGGTGCGGAGCGCGTCGCGATAGAGCGTGTAGTTCACCAGGTTCGCGCCGGACATCATCTTGCGCGAGGCAACCGTCGCGCCCGTGCCGCCGCCGAGGCCGAGGCTGACCGTGTACGGCGTGGTGTTCGAGCAGTTCACGGTGAGCGTGCTGGTCTGGTCGACGTTGGCGGCGATCGTTGCCATCGAACCGAAGTTGATGGCCGTGGCCGATACGACCGTGCACGAGGCCTGGATCGTGATGCTGAGGTTGAGGGTGCCGGTTGCGGTGGCGGCATAGGTGGCCGGCACGATGGCCAGGCCGAGGCCTGCGGCGAGCAGGGCTGACTTGAGTCTCATTCTTTGGTTCTCCAAGATCATGAAAGCCTCCCTTCTGAGGTTTCAGGAGAACCGATGCGGCAGCGGCAGTTAACAAAGTCCGGCCGCAAATAGTTAATTTATACAGCGGCACTGAATTAGTTGGTCCGCATAATTAACAAAGTGATTCCGATTTGTTCCTGTGGCGCGAATCCTGGCCTTGCGCGCAGGGCTTGGCGCCCGCCGAGGCTCGGCTCACGCAGCCCTTGCCAGGCAGGGAGCCGGGCTTTCGGCTCCTGTTCCGGCGGCGTGTTGCCCCCGCCTGTCGACCCCCCCCCATGGATCGATGGCCCGCGCGCCCGCCGTGCCGGCTGTTAACCTCTCAAACGTTAACAGCCGGAAGCGGGCCCTTGCGCGGCGTTAAGGCATGGGGAATGCATGGGCGGGCGCGGCCTGCCTGAGGCCGGGAGCAGGAGAGCGTTTTCGATGGATGGGGTTCACTGGGTTCAGCACCCGCTGGTTCAGCACAAGCTGTCGCTCCTGAGGGACCGGAAGCGGGCATCCGGCGAGTTCCGGCGGCTGGTGCGGGAACTCTCGATGCTGCTTGCCTACGAGGTCACCCGGGACCTGCCGCTCACCACGGAACGGATCGAGACGCCGCTCGAACCGTTCGACGCGCCGAAGATCGAAGGCAAGAAGCTGGTCCTGGCACCCATCCTGCGCGCCGGCATCGCTCTTGCCGAGGGCATGCAGGAGCTGATTCCCTCCGCCCGTTTCGCCCATATCGGGCTCTACCGCGACCATGACACGCTCGAGGCCGTCGAGTATTTCTTCAAGGCACCGAAGGATCTGCCGGATCGCCTGATCATCGTGACCGACCCTATGCTGGCGACAGGCAATTCCGCCGTGGCGGCGATCGACCGGCTGAAGGCGCGCGGGGCGAAGGATATCCGCTATGTCTGCCTGCTGGCTGCGCCGGAAGGCATCCGCCATCTCCGGGACGTGCATCCGGATGTCCCGATCTGGACGGCGGCGATCGATCGCGGCCTGAACGAGAAGGGCTACATCATGCCGGGGCTCGGCGATGCCGGCGACCGGATCTACGGCACGTCCTGAGGTGCAATCCGGCATGGCGCCGGCAGGGCGAAGGGTGTAGCCTCGGCTTGAATGTTTCCCTCATCCGGCGATGCGGGCATGGCGCGGGGGAAGCCCCGGGATCATGCTGCGAGGCCGGTCCTGCCTCGAGTTCCCCCCGTGATCGAAACCCTGCCTTTCGTGGCAGTCCTGATCAGTGCCATCCTCCATGCGTCATGGAACGCGATGGCCCGCGCCGCGCCGGAGCCGGGCGATGTCGTCGCTGCGGCGGTGATCGCGGCGGGCATAATCAGCCTGCCCGGCCTGGCCTGGTTCGGTCCGCCGGGCGCCGCAGCCTGGCCCTGGCTGCTTGGCGGCATGGTGGTCAACACCTTTGGCATCCGCTTCGCGATGGCGGCCTATCGGCATGCGAGTTTCGGGCTGACCTATCCGATCATGCGGGCGGGCATTCCCCTGATGACGCTGCCCCTCGGCATCCTCATGCTGGGGGAATGGCCCCGCCCGACGGGTTTTGCCGGCGTGGTGATGATCGCCAGCGCGCTGATCATGCTTGCCTTTGCCGCGCATCGTGCCGGCCGCAGCGAATTGCGCGGGGTGCTCTTTGCCCTGATCTCGGCGGTGGCCGGCGCCGGCTACACGACTGCCGACGCGATCGGCGTACGGCTGGGCGGGAACGTGATGGGCTATGCTTTCGCGCTGGCGATCGGCAATGCCATCCTGATCGGCCTGCTGACGCAATGGGAGCGTGGCGACCTTGTTCCCATGCTCCGCCGGCATGGCGCGAAAGGACTTGGCCTCTCGATGATCTCGATGTCGAGTTTCCTGCTCTATATCTGGGCGGTGTCCATTACACCGGTCGCCCTCGCTGCCGCCCTGCGCGAGACCAGCGTGCTCTTCGCCATCGCCTTCGCGCATTTCTTCCTGCACGAGGCCATCGGCCGGTATCATCTCGCGGCGGCGTTCCTTGCTTTTGCCGGGATCATCGCGATCCGGATCGGCTAGGGTCCCGCGATCAGGGGGCGGCTTCCCCGCCGGCCGGTTGCTCTTCCGGGGCGACAATCCGCCGGTAGAGATGCCATGTTGCATGGCCAAGCACCGGCAGCGCGAAGATCAGGCCGAGAAAGGCCGGGAGCGCCGAGACGATCAGCAGCATGACGATCACGAGCGCCCAGGCGACCAGCGGGCCGGGGCTGGCGACGACGGCCCGGACCGAGGTGATCATGGCGGTGATGAAGTCGACATCGCGGTCCAGCAGCAACGGGAAGGAGACGACGGTCAGCGAGAACAGGATGACCGAGAGCACAGCGCCGATGATGTTGCCGATCGCCAGGAAGAGCAGGCCTTCCTGCGTGGTCAGCACGACATTGAGAAATTGCGGCAGGGTGGTGAAATTGGCGTTGAAGCCCATGAAAAGGGCCATCAGCAGCCGCACCTGATACATCCAGATGATGAAGACGAAGAGCGTGACGAAAGCCATCCAGCCGATTTCGCTGCGGCTTCGCACGGTGCGCCAGAGGCCGCCGAACGTGACGGCGAGACCCTGCTCGCGCCGCCGGCTGATCTCGTAAAGGCCGACCGCGACGAAGGGCCCCATGATGGCGAAGCCCGCGGCCAGCGGATAGGCCAGATAGGGCATGCCCAGTGCCGTGACCGAGAACAGGATGGCGAGCCCGCCCAGCGCATAGAGCGCGCCGAAGGACAGGCTCAGCAGCGGGGTTGCCTGCAGGTCGCGCAGGCCGGCGCCGATGGCCTCGGCGATATCGCTGACGGTGACCGGGCGGACGACCGGATCCGGCCGCGGCCGGGCAGCGGGTTCGGGTTGTGACATGTCGGTCAAGTCAGGGCCTCCCCATGGCGATCTGCTTTGGCGCCGGTGCCGGCGGAGCGTCGCCTCGGAGCACCATGGCATGCCGACAGGCGGCGTCCTTGATCGGAATCAAGCCAGGCCACGGACGGGCCCGCCGCCATTCACGCATTTGTGAAGTGCGGAGCCCTGTTCCCCCGGTGCCGGAAACCGGTCCGCGCCTGGCCGGTTTCCGGGTTCTGCGCTTGCGGGAATCGTGGCCGGGGCGCGGTGAAGGGCGGGTGTCATGCCTCCTGTCACGCCAGATCGGGCATGTCGGGGGCATGGTGCCTGCGGACCGGGCACAGGGGTGTTGCCGACTCGCACAGCCCTTTACCTCAATCCACGAAGGCCCTGTCGAACCAGTATCTTTTCGGTTAAGACCGGCCTAGATATCTCCCCCGGCGACATCGAGGCATGGTTCAGGTGCGGGGGCACGCGGCCATGCATGCAGGAGACAAGCATGCGAACAGCAACGCAGCTGGTAGTCATTGCCGTGGTCGGAGGCGGGGCGCTTCTCGGCTGGCAGCAATGGTCTGCCATTGCCCCTGTTCTCGCGAAGGTGCCGGGCCTTGCGGCGCTCGCGCCGAAACCCGGCCCGGCGGCGGGCGGCGGGCCAGGCCGGCCAGGCCCGGGCGGTAATGTACCGCCGGCCATGGTGGAAGTGACGACGGTCGGGATGGGCCCGGTCATGGAAATTTCCGAAGCGGTCGGCACGACGCGCGCGTTCGAATCCGTCACGCTGACGGCCAAGGTCTCCGGGACGGTCGAGAAGATCTCCTTCGAGGAAGGCCAGACGGTCAAGGCCGGGGATGAACTCATCCGGCTCGACGTGGCGGAGCGCCGTGCCGATCTCGAGGCGACGCGCGCAGCGATCGCCACGGCGAAGGCCCAGCGGGATGAGACCAATCAGAAACAGCAGCGTGCGCTCCAGCTTCGCCAGACCGGCGCCGGCACGGAAGCGCAGGTCGCCGACCTCACCCTGCAATTGCGTACGATCGAGACCGCCATTGCCGCGGCCGAGGCCCGCGAGCGTGCGGCTGCGGCCCGCCTGGACGACCTGATCCTGCGGGCGCCTTTCGATGGCCGGGTGGGCCTGAGGCAGGTCTCGCTCGGTGCGCTGGTGGATAATCGCGTGCCGGTGACCAATCTGGACGATGTTTCCCGCATGCGGCTCGACTTTGCCGTCCCGGAAACGCTGGTCAACCGGATCAAGGTCGGTGCCACGGTCCGCTCGACCTCGCTGGCCTTTCCGGGCCGGAATTTCGAGGGCACGGTCGCCGTGATCGATACGCGCATCGACACGGTGACGCGGTCGGCCAAGCTCACGGCCATCATTCCCAATGCCGACAGCAGCCTGAAGCCGGGCATGTTCATGAATGTCTCGCTCCAGATCGCGGCGCGCGAAAATGCTCTTCTGGCGCCGGAGGAATCGGTCGTGGCCGAGGGGCCGCGGCAGATCGCCTTCGTCGTCAAGGAGGGCAAGATCGAGCGGCGCGTGGTGACGATCGGGCAGCGCCAGGACGGCAAGGTCGAGGTCCTGACCGGGCTTGCCGTGGGCGAGACGATTGTTGTGCGCGGCGTGCAGCGCATCCGCCAGGGGCAGCCGGTCCAGACCAAGCCGGCTTTCCCGGGCCAGAGCAGCGTGCCCGCTGCCGGTACGGCCGATCCGGCTGCCGCCGGCAAGAAGGCCTGATTTTCGACAGCGCACCGGGCGCTGCCAGCGCCCGCGTTTCCTGACCTCCGGCTACAGGAGCGACCATGCAGCTCTCCGACGTTTCCATCCAGCGCCCGGTCTTTGCCAGCGTGATCAGCCTGCTTCTCTGCGTGGCCGGCGTGGCCGGGCTGATGTCGCTGCCCGTGCGCGAATATCCGCAGATCGACCCGCCTGTCGTCTCGATCTCCACCGCCTATCGCGGGGCGTCGAACGAGGTGATCGAGAGCCGGGTGACGGAAGTGCTCGAGCGCGCCGTCGCCGGCATCGAGGGCATCACCAACATCAATTCCTTCAGCCAGAATGACCGCTCGTCGATCACGATCGAGTTCGATGTGAACCGTGATCCGGATGCGGCCGCCGCCGATGTGCGCGACCGTGTCGGCCGCGTGCTGTCGCGCCTGCCGGACGGCGTCGATGCGCCGATCATCCAGCGCGTCGATTCCAACGCGCAGGCCATCGTCTGGATCGGCGTGACCTCGACCAATCTCGATGCGCTGGAACTGACGGATTTCCTCCGCCGTACGGTGGTTGACCGGCTGGCCACGGTGCCCGGGGTGGCCAGCGTCAATATCGGCGGCGAGCGGCGCTATGCGATGCGCGTTGCGGTCGATCGCGCCGCCATGGCCGCGCGCGGCGTGACGGTGCAGGATGTCGAGGCTGCCATCAAGCGGCAGAATGTCGACCTGCCCGGCGGCCGGCTGACCTCGGCCCAGCGAGAGATCACGGTCAAGACCGATTCCAAGCTCTCCAACCGCGAGCAATTCGCCAATATCGTCGTCGCCACGCGCAACGGCTACCAGGTGCGGCTCGGCGAGGTCGCGCAGGTCGAGGTGGGGGCCGAGGACGAGCGTTTCGAGTTCTTCGCCAGCGGCAAGACCGCGATCGGGCTCGGCATTATCCGTCAGTCCACCGCCAATACCCTGTCAGTGGCAGAGGGCGTATCGGCAGAGCTCAACCTGATCCGGCCGGGCTTCCCCGAGGGCACCATGGCCGAGATCCTCTACAACGAGGCCAATTTCATCCGATCCTCGATCAACGGCGTGCTGAAGACGCTGGCGGAAGGCATCCTCCTCGTCGTGCTCGTCATCATGGTCTTCCTGCGCTCCTGGCGCTCGACGCTGGTTGCGGCCATCGCCATCCCGGTCTCGATCATCCCGACCTTTGCGGTGCTGTGGGTGTTCGGTTTCTCGATCAACGTGCTGACGCTGCTGGCTGTCGTGCTCGCCATCGGCATTGTGGTCGATGACGCGATCGTCGAGGTGGAGAATGTCCATCGCCGCATCGAGGAGGGCGAGCCGCCCCTGCTCGCCTCCTATATCGGCGCGCGCGAGATTGCCTTCGCCGTCATCGCGACGACGATCACCCTGATGTCGGTCTTCGTGCCGATCGCCTTCATGGATGGCCAGACCGGCCGCCTGTTCCGGGAATTCGGGGTGACGCTGGCGACGTCGATCTTCTTCTCGGGCGTCGTGGCCCGGACGCTGACGCCGATGATGTGCTCGAAGCTGCTGACCTCGCATCACGGCTGGGTGCACCGGAAGACAGAGCCCTTCTTCGAGGGCATGGGGCGGCTCTACACGCGCATGCTCAAGCGCTCGCTCAACGCGCCGCTTCTCGTCATCGCGCTCGGCGCCGGCGTGTCCTTCGCGGCGGTGCAGCTGTTCTTCCTGGTGCCGAAGGAATTCGCCCCGGTCGAAGATCGCGGCACGATCATCATTCCTGTGACCGCGCCGGAATCCGCCTCGCTCTCCTACACGCGCGACCGGATGCGCGAAGTCGAGGCGATGCTGAAACCCTATTTCGAGAACAAGGTCATCAGCTCGACCCTGACCATCGTCGCGCCGGGCCTGCAGCGGCCGGCGCCTGTCAATGCCGGGCTGCTCATCGTCCGGCTTGCTCCCTGGGACGAACGCAACATCCGCCAGCAGGACCTGCAGCAGGAATTGCTGGCCAAGGCACAGCAGATCCCGGGTGCACGCATTTTCCCGATCAATCCGCCGTCGCTCGGCCAGCGTGGCTTCCAGCAGCCGATCCAGTTCGTGATCGGCGGCCCGGATTTCGTGACGCTCGCCGCCTGGCGTGATCTCGTGCTTGAACGGGCCAATGCGACCGGCCTGTTCCGCAATCTCGACAGCGACTATACCGAGCGCCAGCCGGATCTCCGCGTCCAGATCGACCGCGGGCGCGCAGCGGATCTCGGCGTCTCGATCGAGGCGATCGGGCGCAGCCTCGAGCTGATGTTCGGCGAACGCGAGGTCTCGACCTTTGTGGATCGCGGGATCGAGTATTCCGTCATCATGCAGGCGCGGGCGGAAAACCGCATCCGGCCGGATGACCTGAAGAACGTGTTCGTCCGGACCGGAACCAGCGAACTCGTGCCGCTGTCGAATTTCGTCTCCCTGCGCGAGCAGGCGGGTCCGCAGCGCCTGAACCGCTTCGACCGGCTGCGCTCGATCACGATCCAGGGCTCCCTCGCGCCGGGCGTGACGCTCGGCCAGGGGATCGACGCGCTGGACCGCATCGCCAAGGAGGTCCTGCCGGCGGAAGCGCGGATCGGCTATAACGGCCAGTCGAAGGAATACAAGCGCGCCACCGGCTCGCTCTACATGACCTTCGGTTTCGCGTTGCTGGTGGTGTTCCTCGTTCTCGCCGCCCAGTTCGAGAGCTGGATTGCCCCGGCCGTCATCATGGTCACGGTGCCGCTCGCCCTGACCGGGGCGCTGGCGATCCTGCTGCTGACGGGCCAGACGCTGAATGTCTACAGCCAGATCGGGATGATCCTGCTCATCGGCATCATGACGAAGAACGGCATCCTGATCGTCGAGTTCACCAACCAGCTCCGGGAGCAGGGGGTGGAACTCTACGAGGCGGTGGTCAAGGCTTCGGAAATGCGGCTCCGGCCGATCCTGATGACCTCGATCGCCACCGTTTTCGGCGCGGTGCCCTTGGCGCTGTCGAGCGGAGCCGGTGCCGAGGCGCGCGCGACGATCGGCTGGGTGATTATCGGCGGAGCCAGCCTCTCGACCTTCATGACGCTGTTCCTCGTGCCCTCGGTGTTCCTGATGGTCGGGAATTACACCTCGCCCCGCTCGACGATCGCCGAGAAGCTGGCCGAGCTGCAGGAGCGCTTCGCTTCCGGCGACAAGGACAGGGACAAGCATGGCCACGGGCACAGGCCTGGTGCCCAGGCTGGCCAGGGCCTGCCGGCAGAATGATCCGCCGGGCCCGGGCGGTCAGCCGCCCGGCCGCGAGAGGCGGGCCGCGAGCGCCTCGATCTGCGCATGGACCGGCGAGGCCGGTTTCGGCGCCGCGGTGAAGAACCGCCGGATTCCCGTGGCGGCCGGCCCGGCTTCTGCCGCGCCGAAGGCATTCGCATAACACCGGGCACCCGTCTGCGCCGCGACCTGGCGGAGCTGATCCACCATGTTGGCCGCCCCGAAGGCATGGATCGTATCCGCCGGGCCGAGGCGTGGCAGGAAAGCGAGGGCACGGCCATGGCGGGCCGGCGGCATGGGCGCTGCGGCCGAGGCCGCGAGGGTGATGTCCTCGACCCCGTGCTTGGCCAGCCAGTCCAAAGCCGGGCGCATGTAGAGATCCCGCGGATCCCGTGCCGAGGCGATGATGTGGAGCGGCCTGTGGGGCTGTCCCAGCCGGGCGGCGACCGCGATGGACCAGAGCGGCGCGAAGCCGGTGCCGGAGGAGACCAGCACCAGCCGCCCCTCGCCGCGACGCAGGAAGGCGTGGCCATGGGGGCCGCGCAAGATGACCTTGCGGCCGGGCCGGATGGCGTGCCCGAGGGCGGAGGAAACCGCACCTTCGGGATGGCGCCGCATGTGGAAAACCAATTGGTCGAGTTCGCGCAGCCCGTCGAGCGTCAGGGTCGGGGCGAGCATGCGCGCGGGAAAGCCGGCAAACTCGACCGCGAGATACTGGCCGGGGAGATAGGGGATCGGCTGGCTCGTCCGGATCACGACCTGGACGATGCCGGCTGCGAGATCGGTGAGTTCGGCCAGGACGCCCGAGACCTTCATCTCGCGCGGACGTGTCTCGAAGCGCAATTCGGCGGGGCCATCGATCCGGGCATGCCGGGCGAGCACGATGTTGTCCTCGTGGCTGCCGACCACGTCGAGCGTGCCCTCGACCAGTTCCACGAAGCATTCGTCATGGAGGGTGAAGCCCGCCCGTGCGGCAGCCTCCAGTGCTCCCGTCCCGATGGGTACGGTGACAGTCTTGCCCTGGATCCGGATTTCGGCGACGCCGCTCATGGCTCCTGTTACCAGATGCGGACGGGGACAGGGAAGATGCTTGTGCCGGCGCGGAAAAGGTGCTGGTCGCGAAATCCGGGGGTGACAGGCCCGGGGAACGTGCTAGCAGGAGCCGGAACCCTCAGGAGCTTGCCATGCTGACCTACGACAAGGCCCGTCTGATCGCCGATACCGCGCTGTCCTTTGCCCGCGAGCGCAGTTTCAAGCCGCTTTCGATCGTGGTGCTCGATGCCCGCGCCGCCCGCAAGATCGTGCTGACCGAGGACAATACCTCGATCAAGCGGCCGGAAGTCGCCTATTCGAAGGCCAATGGCGCGCTGGCCATGGGCTCGGGCAGCCGCTCGCTGATGAAGATGGCGGCCGAGCGTCCGGCCTTCGTTGCGGCCGCGATGCAGATCGCCGATGGCGCGCTGGTTCCGGTTCCGGGCGGCGTGCTGATCAAGGCAGGCGATCAGGTGGTCGGCGCCGTCGGGATTTCCGGCGACACGTCGGATAATGACGAAGCCGCCGCCATGGCCGGCATTGTCGCGGCCGGCTTCACCGCCGATCCGGGCGTGTCGTAACCGCGGCAGGCGCCTCGCCCGGCGCCGGGCGGTTCAGCTGTCCGGTCCGGAGCAGGAAGCCGATCACCTCCGCCACCGCCTTGTAGAGCGGGATCGGGATCGATTCTTCGAGTTCGACCCGAGACAGGGCCTCGGCGAGGATCGGGTTCTGCTCGATCGCGACATCGTGCTCGCGTGCGGTCTCGAGGATCTTGTCGGCGACATGGCCTCGGCCTTTGGCCGTGACAACCGGAGCGCCATCGCCGAAATCATATTTCAGCGCGACTGCGATCTTCTCGCCCGGGTTGCGGGCGGATTCAACCGATTGAGGATCCAGCGTCACCAGCGTGTTCATGGGCGCCGGTCCAGATAGGGATTGGGCAGGCTCGGACGCGGGGCCGAACGGCCATCATGCACGTCGAGCCGGACAATCTCGAAGGCCGCGCCGGACAGCGAGCGATGCAGGTCGCCGATCTTCTGGCGCGCCAGCCGCGCCATGGCCGGCTGCTCTGCCCAGACCTGGACCGAGACCGACTGGCCGCGCAGGCCGATTTCCGCCTCGACCGGTCCAGTCTCCTCGAGATCGAGGGCGATGCGGACTTTCCACGGGAAAGGCTGGGCCTCGCCGTTGCTTTCCTGACGGAGGGCATCTTCGGGGGCCGGGGCATTGTCCGGCTGGTGCTCGATCATCAGCCCCATCACCGCGGTCTGCGGCCGGTCCGGTCCCTGCGGCGCCAGCGGAAGCGAGACGCTCAGCCGGAAGCCCTGGCCGGCCTCATCCGTGCGTACAATCTCGGGATTTGCCGGCAGCGAGGCCAGCTGCATCAGCTTGATCCGTTCGGTCCCGCCTTCGGCAAGGCGCGCGAGGTCGCCCATGCCTGCCGGATCGCCGGGCGCAGCCTGCCGCGCCTGATCCGCCGTCTGGCGCAAGGCGACGAGGCTGCTCTTCAGATCGGCCGTTGGTACCTGGCCGGGCAATGCGCGGGCGAGATTGCTCTCGAGGAAAAGGCCCGACCGGGCAAGGGCGGATTGCAGTCCCTCCGGCGTGGCGAGGCTGGCCGGGCTGCTGCGCAGGCCCTGCAGCGACTGGAGCAGGCCCTGCAAGGCCGGGGGGAGGCCGGTTTCCGATGCCTTGCCGAGCAGGGCGGTGAGCACCGGGGCCAGCGGGAGATGGCGCGCGGCGCCCTGCAGCACGGCTTCGGCGAGGGGAGCGGGCAGGCCCTGCGGCAGCATGACCGGACGGAGCGTCGCCTGGGCCGGCATGCCCTGCCCGGGCCGGGTTGCGCTTTCGGCTGCCGGCAGCGCGAGCCCGGTCATCCGGCTCAGCGCGGCGCCGAGCGATCCCGGCGGGAAGGCGCCGGGCGGGCCGGGTTGCTGCAGCGTGGCAGCAGGATTCGGCGTGACATGGGCCGTGGCCGGGCCGGGCACCGGACGGGCGGGAACATCGGCCGGCAGCAGCAGCAGGGCGCCCTGTTTCAGCACGGAGGGATCGACCGCCGCCTGGCGCAGCAGGGCCGGCGGAAGCTCGACCTCCGCATAGCCGCCGGCCAGCTGGACCAGCGCGCGGGTCGTGCCCTGCATCTCGACGAGAATCGCGCGGATCTGGGCCGCGTCGAACGGCGCACCGCCCGCCCCGCCGGACCGGGCTCCGGCGGCGCCGGATTGCCCGGCCGCATTCACGGCGGCGAGCATCGTCGCCAGCGACTGGGCGCGGATTTCCTGGATTTTCGCCGCCGTTGCGGCAGCCAGAACGGTACTCATGGGACGCAGAACTCAACCCGATTGACGGCGCATGATGCCAGAGCCTGCTTTCCGTTTCGTTAGGAGCGGCCGGAAAAGGCGATGCGTCGCCTGCGGGGGCGAATAAGCTTGAATCCGGCCCTTCGCATTGCTACCTCAGCGCATCTTTCGCGCTCCGGCGCAGCATCCCGAACCCGAGCGAAACGAGCCCAGAATGTCCCGGCAGTTCATCTATCACATGCGTGGCCTGACCAAGGTCTATCCCGGCGGGAAGAAGGTGCTCGATAACATCCACCTCTCCTTCTACCCCGACGCGAAGATCGGCGTGCTCGGCGTCAACGGCTCGGGCAAATCGACCCTGCTGAAGATCATGGCGGGGCTCGACAAGGAGTGGAACGGCGAAGGCTGGGTGGCCGAGGGAGCCCGCGTGGGGTACCTGCCGCAGGAGCCGCAGCTCGACCTCAGCCTCAATGTCCGCGAAAACGTGAAGCTCGGCGTCGCGGCCAAGCAGGCCATCATCGACCGCTACAACGAGTTGATGATGAACTACTCGGACGAGACGGCCGAGGAAGCCGCCAGGTTGCAGGACGAGATCGACAGCCAGAACCTCTGGGATCTTGATTCCAAGGTCGACCAGGCGATGGATGCCCTGCGCTGCCCGCCGGATGACTGGGCGGTGGACAAGCTCTCGGGCGGCGAAAAGCGCCGCGTTGCCCTGTGCAAGCTGCTTCTGGAACAGCCGGAACTGCTGCTGCTCGACGAACCGACCAACCATCTCGATGCAGAAACCGTCAACTGGCTCGAGAACCATCTGCGCGAATATCCCGGCGCGATCCTGATCGTCACCCATGACCGCTATTTCCTGGACAATGTGACGGGCTGGATCCTCGAACTCGATCGCGGCAAGGGCATCCCCTACGAGGGCAATTACTCGCTCTGGCTGCAGCAGAAGCAGAAGCGCCTGCAGCAGGAAGGGCGCGAGGATGCCGCCCGTCAACGGACGATGAGCCGCGAGCAGGAATGGGTGGCCTCCAGCCCCAAGGCGCGGCAGGCCAAGAACAAGGCGCGTATCACGCGCTACGAGGATCTGGTGGCCAAGGCCTCGGAGAAGGCGCCCGATACCGCGCAGATCGTCATCCCGATCGCCGAGCGGCTGGGCGCGAATGTCATCGATTTCGAGCATCTCAACAAAGGCTTCCAGGACAAGCTGCTGATCGAGAACCTCTCGTTCAAGCTGCCGCCCGGCGGAATTGTCGGGGTCATCGGTCCGAACGGTGCCGGCAAGACGACGCTGTTCCGCATGATCACCGGCGTGGAAAAGCCGGATGGCGGGACCATCGAGGTCGGCCCCACGGTCAAGCTCGGCTATGTCGACCAGAGCCGCGATGCGCTGGATGACAAGAAGACGGTGTGGGAAGAGATTTCCGGCGGGGCCGAGGTGATCTATCTCGGCAAGCGCGAGATGCATTCGCGCGCCTATTGCGGGTCGTTCAACTTCAAGGGCGGCGACCAGGAAAAGAAGGTCGGCATGCTCTCGGGCGGTGAACGCAACCGCGTGCACCTCGCCAAGATGCTGAAATCCGGCGCGAATGTGCTGCTGCTCGACGAGCCGACCAACGATCTCGATGTCGATACCCTGCGCGCGCTCGAGGAGGCGCTGGAGGATTATGCCGGCTGCGCGGTGATCATCAGCCATGACCGCTGGTTCCTTGACCGCATCGCCACGCATATCCTCGCCTTCGAGGGCGACAGCCATGTCGAATGGTTCGAGGGTTCGTTCTCGGACTATATCGAAGACAAGAAGCGCCGCCTCGGTGCGGATTCGGTGGAGCCGAAGCGGATCAAGTACCGGAAATTCGCGCGGTAAGGGGCGCACGGCATGGGGCGCCCTGTGGGTGCCTCGCAATGACGGAATCGCGACTGAACAGTCGTCCTGGACATTGCTTTGCCGATTGATCCTTGGCGGGGTCCGCCCCACCTAAGCCGGCATGTCAAGAACGCCGCTTCACCGCCGACGCTTTCTCCAGATCGCCTTTGCCTTCGCCGCGATCGGCGGAGGCCTTGCCACCATGCTCCGCCCGGCCCGGGCGAATGCCTATTATTCCGGGCCGGTTTCCGATCATTTCGACGGGACGCATTTCTTCAATCCCGGCGGGGACCAGCCGCGCGGCTTTGCCGATTTCCTGCGCTGGCAACTGGGCGACAAGGCCGAGGCCTGGCCTGATTCCTTCCCGAGCCCCTTGCCCGTGGACAAGCCGCCGGCCCGGGTCGGTGCCGGGCGGCTGCGGGTGAGTTTCATCGGCCATGCCAGTTTCCTGGTCCAGATGGACGGGCACAACATTCTCGTCGATCCGCATTATTCGGAGCGGGCGAGCCCGGTTTCCTTTGCCGGGCCAAAGCGCGCCAATGCGCCGGGCATCGCCTTTGCCGACCTGCCGAAGATCGACACGGTGCTGGTCTCGCACAACCATTACGACCATCTTGACCTGTCGACCCTGCATCGCCTGTGGGATCGCGACCGGCCGCGCATGCTGGTGCCTTTGGGCAATGATGCGATCATCCGGGCGGAACGGCCGGATATCGAGGTGCAGGCGGGCGACTGGGGCGACACCGCCACGCTCGCGCCGGGACTGACCCTGTTCTTCGAGCCTGCGCAGCATTGGTCAGCCCGGAGCACGTTCGACCGGCGCCATGCGCTCTGGGCCTCGTTCGTGCTGGCGGGGCGCTGGGGCAAGCTCTGGTTCGTCGGCGATACCGGCTTCGGCGATGGCCGGGTGTTCCGGGCACTCAAGGCAAGGCATCCCGACCTGCGGCTCGGCCTGATCCCGATCGGCGCCTATGAGCCGCGCTGGTTCATGCGGCAGCAGCATATCAACCCGGAAGATGCGGTCGAGATCGTGCGGATCCTCGGGCTGGAACAGGCCCTGGGCTATCATTGGGGCACGTTCCGGCTGACCAACGAGGCTGTCGATGCCCCGCCGAGGGATCTCGTCGTGGCGCTTGGCAAGGCCGGCCTGCCGGAGGCGCGGTTCCCGGCCCTGCGCCCCGGCATGGTCTGGGAAGGGCGCGCGGCCTGACCGCAGCCGGCCAGTTCGGCGATCGCACTTTCCGCATTGCACTTCTTGCGCGAACGATATAAACATATCTTTATGTCGTTTTGCGGAGTCGCCTGATGCGCGCGCATCCCGTTCCCACGCCCGGTGGCCAGTTCGCCTTCGGCGACCTGCTGACCGCCCTCGAGGCGGCAGGGGAGGAAACGCGCCTGCGCATCCTGGCGCTCCTGGCCGAGGGCGAACTCACCGTTACCGAGCTGATGGCCATTCTCGGCCAGTCACAACCGCGCGTCTCGCGCCATCTCAAGCTCCTCGTCGAGGCCGGCCTGATCGACCGCCATCGCGAGGGCGCCTGGGCCTTTTTCCGCCTGTCCGACAGCGCGATCGCGCTGGCTGTCCGCGATGGCATCGTCGCCGCACTTGATCCGGCTGATTCCGAGCTGTCCGGCGATCGCCGCCGGCTTTCCGCCGTGCGTGAGGAACGGAAGGAGCAGGCCGCGGGCTATTTCGCGCGGCATGCGGCGGAATGGAACCGCATCCGCTCGCTGCATGTGCCGGAAGCGCGGGTCGAAGCGGCTGTGCTCGCGCTTCTCGGCAGCAAGCGCTTCGATTCCGTGCTCGATCTCGGCACCGGGACCGGCCGCATGCTGGAAATGCTCGCGCCGCAGGTTTCCCGCGCCGTCGGGCTCGATGTCAGCCCCGCCATGCTGGGCGTGGCGCGCGTGAATCTCGATGCGGCCGGCCTGCGCCATGTCCAGCTCCGGCAGGGCGATGCCTATGCGCTGCCGAGCGATCTCAACGGATTCGATCTCGTCATCCTGCATCAGGTGCTGCATTTCCTCGACGATCCCGGCCGTGCGGTCCGGGAGGCGGCGCGCACGCTGCGCCCGGGCGGGCGGCTGCTGGTGGTCGATTTCGCGCCCCATCAGGAGGAAAGCCTGCGCGCCCATCATGCGCATCGCCGCCTCGGCTTCCAGCAGGCGGAGGTGGAGAGCTTCCTCGCCGAATCCGGCCTTCGCGCCGAGGCCTGCCAGATCCTGCGGCCAGAGCCGGGCGAGACGGCCAAGCTGGCCGTTTCGCTCTGGCTGGGCATCGATCCCCGTCTGGTCGGGGATTTCCCCGTGCCATCCCCGTCTTCTCCGTCGCATCGCGAGGTTGCGTGATGAATGCCTACCCCACCCGCTCCAGCCGCCAGCCGCAGCCGGCGCCGCTCGGCATCTCGTTCGAGTTCTTCCCGCCGAAGAACGAGGCCATGGCCGAGAGCCTCTGGGCCTGCGTCCAGCGCCTGGCGCCGCTTGCTCCCCGTTTCGTCTCGGTGACCTATGGCGCCGGTGGCTCGACGCGCGAGCGGACGCACCAGACGGTGAAGCGCATCCTCGATGAGACGGCGCTGAAGCCCGCGGCCCATCTGACCTGTGTCGCCGCGACCAAGGCCGAGACGGACGAGATCATCCGTGGCTACTGGGAGATGGGCGTCCGCCATATCGTGGCCCTGCGCGGAGACCCGGTGACGGGTCTCGGCACGCCGTTCGAGGCCCATCCCGAGGGGTATCAATCCTCGGTCGATCTTGTGGCGGGCATCAAGGCAATCGGCGATTTCGAGGTGGCCGTCTCGGCCTATCCCGAGAAGCATCCGGACAGCCCCTCGATCGAGGCGGAAATCGACCTGCTCAAGCGCAAGGTCGATGCCGGCGCGACGCGGGCGATCACCCAGTTCTTCTTCGATAACGACCATTATTTCCGCTATCTCGACCGGGTGCGGAAGGCGGGGATCGGGATCGAGATCGTGCCCGGCATCCTCCCCGTCCAGAATTTCAAGACAGCAGCCAGCTTTGCCACGCGCTGCGGCACGGACGTTCCGGGCTGGCTCGCCAAGCGGTTCGAGGGGCTGGATGACGACGCCGAGACCCGCCGTCTTGTCGCGGCTGCGGTTGCGGTCGAGCAGGTTTTCGACCTTCTCGACCGGGGCGTGTCCGAATTCCACTTCTACACGATGAACAAGGCCGATCTCGTTTTCGCGATCTGCCACATGCTGGGCATGCGGGCCGTGCCCGCCGGCCTCGCGGCCTGATTTTGTAACGGGAACGCGCCGTTGCGCCGGCCCGGCATCAAGGATTGAACGGATGAGCTTTTCCGCCAGGGGTTCCGAGATTCGCGCCGCACTCGAGGCCGCCGCACGCGAACGCATTCTCGTGCTCGACGGGGCCATGGGCACCGAGATCCAGAACCGGAAATTCTCGGAGGAGGATTTCCGGGCCGAAAGGTTCCAGGCCTGGAACCATCCGCTCAAGGGCAATAACGACCTGCTGATCCTGACCCAGCCGGATGCGATCCGGGACATCCATCTCGATTATTTCCTGGCCGGGGCGGATATCGTCGAGACCAATACCTTCTCGTCGACCTCGATCGCCCAGGCGGATTACGGCATGGAGGCCCTGGCCTACGAGCTGAACCGGGAGGGTGCCCGGCTGGCGCGCGAGGCGGCCGAGATCGCCCGCGAGAAGGATGGCAAGCGCCGCTTCGTCGCCGGCGCGGTCGGCCCGACCAACCGGACGGCGTCGATCTCGCCGGATGTCAACAATCCCGGGTTCCGTGCCGCGAGCTTCGACGATTTCGTCACCGCCTATTCCGAGCAGATCCGCGGCCTGATCGATGGCGGGGCGGAGCTGATCCTGATCGAGACGATCTTCGACACGCTCAACGCCAAGGCGGCCGTGTTCGCCGCCAACCAGATCTTCGCGGAAACCGGCAATCCGCTGCCGATCATGATTTCCGGCACGATCACCGATCTGTCCGGCCGGACGCTCTCGGGCCAGACGCCGACGGCCTTCTGGTATTCCCTGCGCCATGCCGAGCCCTTCACGATCGGGCTGAATTGCGCGCTCGGTGCCCGCGAGATGCGGGCGCATATCGCCGAGATCGCCCGGGCTGCCGACACCTTCGTCTGCGCCTATCCGAATGCCGGCCTGCCGAACGAATTCGGCCTCTATGACGAAAGCCCGGCCGCGACGGCCGCGCTGATCGGGGAGTTCGCCGAGGCGGGTCTCGTCAACATGGTCGGCGGGTGCTGCGGCACGACGCCGGATCATATCCGCGCGATTGCCGAGGCCGTTGCCGGCAAGGCGCCGCGCGCGATCCCCGAGACGAAGCCGCTGCTGCGCCTTTCGGGGCTCGAGCCTTTCGTGCTCGACGAGACGATCCCCTTCGTCAATGTCGGCGAGCGGACCAATGTGACCGGCTCGGCCAAGTTCCGGAAGCTGATCAAGGATGGCAAGCTTTCCGAAGCGCTCGACGTGGCGCGCGACCAGGTGGCGAACGGCGCCCAGGTCATCGATGTGAACATGGACGAGGGCCTGCTCGACAGCGAGAAGGCGATGGTGGAGTTCCTCAACCTTGTCGCGGCGGAGCCGGATATTGCCCGCGTGCCCGTCATGGTCGATTCCTCGAAGTTCCATGTCATCGAGGCCGGGCTGAAATGCATCCAGGGCAAGGGCATCGTCAATTCGATCTCGATGAAGGAAGGCGAGGAGAAATTCATCGCCGAAGCCCGGAAGGTGCGTGCCTATGGCGCCGCCGTTGTGGTGATGGCCTTTGACGAGAAGGGCCAGGCCGATACCTTTGCCCGCAAGTCCGAGATCTGCGCCCGCGCCTACAAGGTGCTGACCGAGCAGGTCGGCTTTCCGCCGGAAGACATCATCTTCGATCCGAACGTCTTCGCCGTTGCGACGGGTATCGAGGAGCACAACAATTACGGCGTCGATTTCATCGATGCCACGCGGTTCATCCGCCAGAACCTGCCGCATGCGCATGTGTCAGGCGGGATTTCCAACCTGTCCTTCTCGTTCCGCGGCAACGAGCCGGTGCGCGAGGCGATGCATTGCGTGTTCCTCTACCATGCGATCAAGGTCGGCATGGATATGGGCATCGTCAATGCCGGGCAGCTGGCGGTCTATGACATGCTCGATCCGGAACTGCGCGCGCTCTGCGAGGATGTTGTCCTCAACCGGCGGCCCGATTCGACCGAGCGCCTCCTCGATGCCGCGCCGCGCTTCAAGGGCGATGGCAAGGGCGAGGTGCGGCTGCAGGATCTCGCCTGGCGCGAATTGCCGGTCGAGAAGAGGCTCGAACACGCGCTGGTCAACGGCATCACGGAGTTCATCATCGAGGATACGGAGGCCGCGCGCCAGCAGGCCGACAAGCCGCTCCATGTGATCGAGGGCCCGCTCATGGCGGGGATGAATGTCGTGGGAGACCTGTTCGGCGCGGGCAAGATGTTCCTGCCGCAGGTGGTCAAGAGCGCCCGGGTGATGAAGCAGGCGGTGGCCTATCTGCAGCCCTATCTCGAGGCGGAGAAGCGCGCTTCCGGCCTCACCGAGATGCCGGCAGCGGGCAAGATCATCATGGCGACGGTGAAGGGCGATGTGCACGATATCGGCAAGAACATCGTCGGCGTCGTGCTCCAGTGCAACAATTACGAGGTGATCGACCTTGGCGTCATGGTGCCGAGCCAGACCATCCTCGAGGCCGCGCGGCGGGAAAAGGCCGATATCATCGGTCTTTCCGGCCTGATCACGCCCAGCCTCGACGAGATGGTGCATGTCGCCACCGAGATGGAGCGCGAGGGCTTCACGATCCCGCTGCTCATCGGCGGCGCGACGACGAGCCGTGTCCATACCGCCGTGAAGATCCACCCGGCCTACAAGGCGGGACAGACGGTCTATGTGACCGATGCGAGCCGTGCGGTCGGCGTGGTCTCGTCGCTGCTCTCGGAGGAGACGAACGACAATTACGTCTCCACCATCCGCGCCGAATACGAGAAGGTGGCCGAGGCTCATGCCCGCTCCGAGGCGGACAAGCTGCGTCTTCCGCTCGCCAAGGCACGGGAGAACCGGCAGAAGATCGACTGGGCGGGCTATACGCCGCCGAAGCCGACCTTTACCGGCACGCGCGTCTTCCGGTCCTATGACTTCGCCGAACTGGCCCGCTATATCGACTGGACGCCCTTCTTCCAGACCTGGGAGATGAAGGGCCGCTTCCCCGCCATCCTCGAGGACGAAAAGCAGGGCGAGGCCGCCCGTGCCCTCTGGGAGGATGCGCAGGCCATGCTCAAGCGCATCATCGACGAGCGCTGGTTCCAGGCCAAGGCGGTGATCGGCTTCTGGCCGGCCAATGCCGTGGGCGACGATATCCGCCTCTATACGGGCGAGAGCCGCACGGAGGCGCTTGCCACCTTCCATGGCCTCCGGCAGCAGCTTTCCAAGCGCGATGGCCGGCCGAATCTCTGTCTGTCGGATTTCGTGGCGCCGGAAGGCACCAAGCCGGATTGGCTCGGCGCCTTCGTCGTCACGGCGGGGATTGGCGAGGACCGGATCGCCGACAAGCTCAAGGGCCGGAACGACGATTATTCCTCGATCATGGCCAAGGCCCTGGCCGACCGCCTGGCGGAGGCCTTCGCCGAGCGGATGCATGAGCGGGTGCGCCGCGAATTCTGGGCCTATGCGCCCGACGAGCCCTACGCACCGGACGAATTGCATGGCGAGCCCTATGACGGGATCCGCCCCGCGCCGGGTTATCCGGCCCAGCCTGACCATACCGAGAAAGCAACCCTCTTCAGCCTGACGGAGGCGACGCGGCGCATCGGCGTGCAGCTGACCGAGAGCTATGCGATGTGGCCGGGCGCCAGCGTCTCGGGTCTCTATCTCAGCCATCCCGACAGCCATTATTTCGGCGTCGCCAAGGTGGAGCGTGACCAGGTCGAGGATTATGCCCGCCGCAAGGGCATGGATATCCGCGAGGTCGAGCGCTGGCTGGCGCCGATCCTCAACTATGACCCCGCCGGATATGTGGTGGCGGCGGAGTAGGGGTCGCCTTCAGGCTTTGGGCGCCATCAGCGCCCGCAACCGCGCCAGCGTCTCGCCATCGGCAACCCCGTCCACCTTCTCCTGCCGCCAATGGCGCTGGAAGGCGGTCACGGTGTCCTCGGTGCGCTTGTCGAAGACGCCGGTGACCTCGATTCCGTAGCCGAAGCGCCCGAACATGGCCTGCAGGGCGGCGACGGGCATGCCCTCGTCGCCCATGCGGTAGGCCGAGGCGTTGGCCGGCACGGGCGGTGGCTCGCCCCAGAGGCCCAGCCCGGCGGCGGCGAGCCGTGCCCAGGGAAAGCGCTCGCCCGGATCGACCTTGCGGCCGGGGGCAATATCGGAATGGGCGAGGATGCGCCGGTCGGGGATGGCCCAGCGCGCCTTGATGTCGGCCACGAGCCGGATCACCGCTTCGATCTGCGCCTCCGGGAAATCGGGATAGGCGCCGGGCTCGGGCGGCATTTTCGACAGGTCATGGCCGGGATTGGCGATCTCGATGCCGATGGAGCGGGAATTCATGTCCGTCTCGCCCAGCCAGCTCGAGCGGCCGGCATGCCAGGCACGCCGGTTTTCCGGAACCATCTGCCAGATGCGGCCATCCTCGAAGACGAAGTAATGGCAGGAGACCTGCGACAGCGGATTGGCCAGCCAGAGCAGGGCCGCAGCCGTATCGGCCATGCCGGTATAATGCAGGATGATGCTGTCGGGCCGGTCCGTGCCCCTGCGCTCGCCGTGATTGGGCGAGGGATGGAGCCGATCCGCATGGGGCGAATCCGGCCGGGGCTCGGCGGAGGGGGAAAACGAATCGGCCATGGCGAGAGGGTACTCCCGCCATGGCCGGTTTCAATCAGGCAGGATCAGTAGACGCGGCGATAGCGGGTGCAATACGCGTTGCCATAGGCATCGTAGCGGACGCGCACGCATTCCCGGCGCGGACGGGTGGAATCCGCGAGGATGGCGCCGCCAGCCGCACCGATGATGCCGCCGGCCACCGCGCCGCCGGCACGGCCGGTCACTGCGCCGCCGATCAGTGCACCTGCGGCACCGCCGAGGAGGGCGCCGCCGGCCGCACGTTCTTCACGCGGCGTACAAGCGCCGAGGCCCGCCGCCACAACCGCAATCGCGGCAACCGAAAAAATCTTCCGCATGTCAGTCTCCCTGCAAACCAGTTTTGACCCTGCGGTTTTTTCACGTCCGAGGGTGCGGCTCAAGTGCGAAAGCGCACCGACAGCACAGTTCCTCCACAAAGCGTCCAAAAAGTGTTCGGCTGTTGCTTCAAGTTGACGCCAATGCCCCGCGCGGCCTATCTGGCACCTCCAGTCGGCCGGGCGGCCGCTGCCCGTTCGCGGGTGGAGGAAAGTCCGGGCTCCATGGAGAAACGGTGGCGGCTAACGGCCGCCGGGGGCGACCCTAGGGAAAGTGCCACAGAAAACAGACCGCCGGGGCGTGCCCCGGCAAGGGTGAAAAGGGGCGGCAAGCGCGCACCGCGTTGCCGGCAACGGCAATGGCAGGGCAAACCCCGCCGGGAGCAAGACCGAATAGGGGCAGCGCGCGGCGGGCAACCGCCGCAGGGGTCTCCGCCCCGGCTGCCCGGGTTGGTTGCACGAGATCCGCCGCGAGGCGGATCCCAGAGGAATGGCCGCCACGTCGGCGCTTTCGGGCGCAGGCCATACAGAACCCGGCTTACAGGCCGACTGGACCTTCTCTTTCCTGCCTTTTCCGGCCTGGCTCGCGGGGGCGGCGCCGGAATTCCGGCGACATGACCGGGCGGATTTCACTTCCCGTCAAGCCTAACAAAACCCTTCCTTAACGCCTCTCTGTTGCAATGCGGAGGCGTGTCGACCCGGGCTGTCGCCACGTCTGTTGCGTTGACGCCCATAGTTTCCCATGTTAGCCCATTTTTGCCCAAATCTGGTTCCTGATTTGCCTGCCGCCGGCGAGGCCGGCCCGGCAATCCGGCCCGGATCTGGGCCTGTGGAGATGGCCGGCGAGGCCCGGGCTGCCCGACGGGCGGCCGCCTTGCCGCCTTCGAATGTGGTGGCGTTGCGTGATGCGGTTTCTCTCTACGATTTCCGGCCGGCTGGACGGCAAGGGGCGGGTTTCCATCCCGGCGCCCTTCCGCGCGGTGCTGGAGGCGGACGGGTATCCCGGCCTGTTCATGCATCCGGCGCTGGATGTTCCGGCGCTCGAATGCGGCGGGAACCGCCTGCTGAAGGAAATCGACGGGCTGATCGAGCGCTTCCCGGCCTATTCGGATGCGCGGGATCTGATGTCGACCGCGCTGCTCGGGGGCGCGGAGCATCTCAGGCCGGATCCGGAGGGGCGCATCGTCCTGCCGGAGCGGTTCAAGGCCCATGCGGGCATTACCGGCGCGGTGATGTTCGTGGGCATGGGCGACCGGTTCCGCATCTGGGAGCCGGAACGGTTCTCGACGCATCTCGCGGAAGCCACGGCGAGGTTGCGGGCAGTCAGGGATGCGCTACCGGGGGGCAATCCGGCGCGTGGCCCTGCATCGGGGGACCGGGAGACATGACGGGCCGCGGCCCTTCCCGGGGAGGGGCCGATGGCGGACTGGCCCGTCATGTCCCCGTCCTTCCCGCCGAGGTGCTCGAGGCGCTCAAGGCGGATACGGGCGGACTCTTCCTCGACGGCACATTCGGCGCGGGCGGCTACAGCCGCGCCCTTCTCGATGCCCATCCGGAGAACCGTGTCCTCGCGCTGGACCGGGATCCCGGCGCGATTGCCGGTGGCCAGGCCCTGGTCGCGGCCTATGGCGGCCGGCTGACGCTGGTCGAGACCGAATTCTCAGCCATGGAAGACGCGGCCGCCGGTTCGGGGCTCGGCGGGTTCGACGGCATCGTGCTGGATATCGGCGTGTCCTCGATGCAGCTCGACGAGGCAATCCGCGGTTTCTCGTTCCGCGCCGACGGCCCGCTCGACATGCGCATGGCCTCGAGCGGCGAAAGCGCGGCCGATCTCGTCAACGAGGCCAGCGAGGCGCGGCTGGCCGACATCTTCTACCATTACGGCGAGGAACGGCTCGCCCGGGTCATTGCCCGCGCGATCGTGACCGACCGCAAGGCCGAGCCCTTCCGGACGACGCGGCAACTGGCGGACCTGATCGGCCGGATCATCCGCACCCGGCCGGGCGATATCCATCCGGCCACACGGGCCTTCCAGGCGTTGCGGATTGCCGTGAATGACGAGCTGACCGAACTGGCCCGGGCGCTCCATGCGGCCGAAAGGCTGCTGCGGCCCGGCGGCAGGCTGGTCGTGGTCAGCTTCCACAGCCTCGAGGACCGGATCGTGAAGGTGTTCCTCGCTGCCCGTTCCGGGCGCGGCGGCGGCTCGCGCCATGCGCCGGTGATGGCCCAAGCGGTGCCGACCTTCCGGGTCGAGGGGAAATGGCCTCTCATGGCGGGGGAGGCTGAACTCGCCGTCAATCCGAGGGCGCGTTCGGCCAAGCTGCGTGCGGCCATCCGGACCGAGGCGCCGGCACAGGGCGAGGATGCCGCCGTTTTCGCGCTGGCCGCCCTGCCCGAGGAGCCGGTGCGCGGCCGCGGCAAGGGGAGGGGGCGGCGATGATCCGGCTGTTCAACCTGCTGGCTTTGGTGGCGGTCATCGCCTCGGCAACCTGGGCCTATTCCGTCAAATACGAGACCATTCTCGTGGCCGAGAAGCTGCGCAAGCGCGAGGCCGAACTCCAGCGCGAGCGTGACGCCACGGCCATGCTGCAGGCGGAATGGCATCTGCTGAACCGGCCGGCCCGGATGCAGGCGCTGAAGAAGCCGGAAAGCGCGCTGCAGAGCGTCTCCGCCCGGCAGATCGTGCGGCCGGGTGATATTCCCGAACGGCCGCCCGAGGCGCCGGATGCGCTCGACAGCCTGCTGACCGGCTCGATCCCTTCCGCCACGCCGGATCCGCAGCGCAAGACGGCGCGGGCCGGCGGGAACACCCCCGCCGCAACGCCGCGCCCGGCCGCCAACGGGGCGACCCCGCTCCCGGCAACCCCGGTCCGGTCGAGGGCGACGATTACCACTGTGCCGGCACCGAAGGCCGCCACGCGGCCCGTCGCGCAGGCGGCACCGGTGCGGATCATCCCGCCGGCCCGCGTGGGCCCGACGCCGGCCGCCCGGGACGTGCCGCCCGCTCCCGTCGCCCCCGCGCCGCGCGAAGGCGGATTGACCGGATTCCTCAAGAGGCTGGTGCCGTGAAGCGCTTCACCCTTCCCCGATTGCCCCTGTCCGCCCTCCGGTTCCGGCTCCCCGGGATCCGGCTTCCGGGCCTGCGCCTCCCCTTCCGGCGCGGCAAGGCGGCCGAGGCCGGCCCGCGTGCCGCCGCCATGCCGGCCGGCCCGGGCGTGTTGCGTGCGCTCTTCATGGTGCGGCCGGAAAAGCTGGAGCCGCGCATGGTGCTGCTGGCCCTGGTCTTCGGCGGCATGTTCGCGACATTGCTGGGCCGGATCGTGCAGATCAACACGCGCAGCGAGGATCCGGCGACGATCGGCCGGATGACGCAGGGTTCGATCTCCACCGCCCGGCCGACCATCGTCGACCGGCACGGCGTGACCATGGCCACCGATGTGAAGACGGTGTCGATCTTCGCCGATCCGCGCAAGGTGATCGACAAGGACGAAGCGGCCGAGCTGATCAATGCGGTCTTCCCGGAACTCGATGGCCGGGAATTGCGCGACAAGCTCGGCAAGAAGAACGGTTTCGTCTGGATCAAGCGCGAGGTGACGCCGAAGCAGCAGGCCGAGATCCATCGTCTTGGCATTCCCGGGATCGGCTACCTGCCGGAAAACAAGCGTGTCTATCCCAATGGCATGGCGGGTGCCCATGTGCTCGGCTTCGCCAATATCGACAATATGGGCATTGCCGGGATCGAGAAATACATCGACAGCCAGGGGCTGAACGATCTCAAGGGGGCCGGGCTCCTGCAGAGTGCCGGCGATCTCAAGCCGCTGGAACTGGCGCTCGACGTGCGCGTCACCCATGCCGTCCGCGAGGAACTGATGGCGGCGCTCGACAAGTTCAAGGCCAAGGCGGCCGCGGCCCTGGTGCTTGATGTCGATACGGGCGAGATCATCGCCCATGTCAGCCTACCGGATTACGACCCGAACAATCCGGGCGATGCCCTGAAGCCGGACAACATCAACCGGCTGCAGGTAGGCGTCTACGAGATGGGCTCGACCTTCAAGGCGCTGACGACCGCGATGGCGCTCGATTCGGGCAAGGTGCGGCTCAATTCGGTGTTCGATGCCAGCCAGCCGCTGCGCTATGGCCGTTTCAAGATCGGCGACTACAAGGGCAAGGGCCGCCCGCTCTCGGTGCCGGAGATCTTCATCTATTCCTCGAATATCGGCACGGCGCGCATGGCGCTGGCAGTCGGCGTCGAGGGCCACAAGGCCTTCCTCAAGAAGATGGGCCAGCTGGACCGGATGCGCACGGAACTGCCGGAAAGCTCCGAGCCGATCAAGCCGGCGAAATGGGGCGAACTCAACACCATGACCATCGCCTTCGGCCATGGCCTCGCGGTGGCGCCGCTCCAGGCCACGGCGGCCACGGCGGCGCTCGTCAATGGCGGGCGGATGATCCAGCCGACCTATCTCAAGCGCTCGCGCGAGGAGGCCGAACAGGCCGCCGTGCAGGTGCTGAAGCCCGAGACCAGCCAGATGATGCGCTATGTCATGCGCCTCAATGCGGAGAAGGGCTCCGCCACCCGGGCCGACATTCCCGGCTATTATCTCGGCGGGAAGACGGGCACGTCCGAGAAGGTGATCGGCGGACGCTATTCGAAGACCCGCCTGCTCACGACCTTCATGGCGGTCATGCCGGCGGACAAGCCGCGCTACATCCTGCTGACCATGCTCGACGAGCCCAAGGGCTTGCCTGAAACCCATGGCTATGCGACGTCCGGCTGGAACGCCGCGCCGACGACAGGCCGCATCGTCGAGCGGATCGGGCCCATGCTGGGCCTTGAAACCAAGTTCGAATTGCCGCAGCAACCGTTCCCGCTGGTGGCGCGGATCGGGGCGATTCCCGTCCGGCAATGACCGGCCGGGGCAGGGAAGAGCCGGATGTCCAAGAAGAATTCACGCCCCGAAGCGCGCCCTCCTGCTCCGTCACCGCTGCCGACGCTGGGCGGGCTTGCCGGGGTGCTCGGGCTTTCGGCCGGGCATTTCGCCGATGTGCCGCTGGCCGGCCTGACAGCAGACAGCCGCGAGGTCCAGCCGGGCCATGCCTTCTTCGCCATGCCCGGCACGAAGATCGACGGAGCGCAGTTCATTCCGGCGGCCGTGCAGGCCGGGGCGGTGGCGGTTGTCGGCGCGGGGCCGCGGCCGGCCGGGCTCGACCGGATCGTCCTCTTTCTCCAGGCGCCGGACATGCGCGTGGCGCTCTCGCGCGGGGCGGCCTACATGTTCCCGCATCAGCCGCCGGTGATCGTGGCGGTTACCGGTACGGCTGGCAAGACATCGGTGGCCGAGTTTGCCCGGCAGATCTTCGCGCATTGCGGGCATGATTCGGCCTCGCTCGGCACCCTGGGCGTGATCGGCCCGGGCGGTGCGGAATACGGTTCGCTGACGACGCCGGATCCCGTCACGCTGCATCGCACGCTCGATTCGCTGGCGCGCCGGGGCATCACGCATCTTGCCATGGAGGCCTCGAGCCACGGGCTTGACCAGGCCCGGCTCGACGGCGTGCGGCTGAAAGCGGCGGGGTTCACCAATCTCGGACGTGACCATCTCGATTATCACGCCACGATGGAGGGTTATCTCGCGGCCAAGCTGCGCCTGTTCGAGGTGTTGCTGCCGGCCGGAGCGCCGGCGGTGATCAATCTCGACGGTGATCGCGGCGCCGAGGCTGCCGTGGCCGCCAGCCTTGCCGGGCGGGCCGTCCACACGATCGGGCATCGCGGCGAGACGATCCGGATCGACAGCATCGAGCCGGAAGCCCTCGGGCAGCGCATCCTGGTGACCTATCGCGGGAAGGGCCATGAAATCCATCTGCCGCTGGTCGGCGGGTTCCAGGTCGAGAATGCCCTGCTCGCGGCCGGGCTGACCCTTGCGGCCGGTGCGCCGGCGGATCTGGTCTTCGAGGCGCTGGGCCAGTTGCGCGGCGTGCCCGGCCGGCTTGACCGGGTCGGCGTGTTCAATGCGGCGCCCGTCTATGTCGATTATGCCCACAAGCCCGAAGCGCTGGCCTATGCGCTCTCTGCCTTGCGGCCGTTCGTCTCCGGCAAGCTTGTCGTCGTGTTCGGCTGCGGCGGCGACCGGGATCCCGGCAAGCGGCCGATCATGGGGCGGATCGCTGCCGAAAAGGCCGACAGCGTGATCGTGACCGACGACAACCCGCGCAGCGAGGAGCCGGCGGCGATCCGGGCGGCCATCATGGCCGCGGCGCCGGGCGCCTTCGAGGTTGGCGACAGGGCGCTTGCCATCCAGCATGCGGTGGCGCTGCTGGAACCCGGCGATGCCTTGCTGATCGCCGGAAAAGGCCATGAAACCGGCCAGATCATCGGTTCGAAGACCTATCCCTTTTCCGACCATGACGTGGCCCGCGCGGCGATCGAGGCACTCACATGACATCGAATTCCGAAGAGCCGCCGCTCTGGGGCCGGTCCGAGCTGCTCGAGCGGATGAACGGCAACAGCCGCCACCCCCTCGCGGTGCCGATCCGCTCGATCTCCATCGATACCCGGACGATCGAGCCGGGCGGTCTGTTCTTCGCCATTCGCGGCGAAGCCCGCGACGGCCATGATTTCGTTGCGGATGCACTCGAGAAGGGGGCCGCTGCCGCCGTGATCGACGCGGATCACCGGGCGCAGTTTCCTGCCGATGCCGCCCTGGTTGTCGTGGATGACGTGCTCGATGGGCTCTGCCAGCTGGCTGTGGCGCGACGGGCCGAGTTCCGTGGCGCGGCCATCGCGATCACCGGTTCGGTCGGCAAGACCTCGACCAAGGAAATGCTGCGCATCGCCCTGACCGGGCAGGGGCGCGTCCATGCCTCGGTGGCGTCCTACAACAACCATTGGGGCGTGCCGCTGACGCTGGCGCGCATGCCGAAGGCGACGCAATTCGGCGTGTTCGAGATCGGAATGTCGAACCCGTTCGAGATCCTGCCGCTGGCCGGCATGGTGCGGCCGCATATCGCCATTGTCACCACGGTCGAACCCGTCCATCTGGCCCAGTTCCGGGGCGTCGAGGCAATTGCCGATGCCAAGGGCGAGATCTTCGCCGGGCTCGAGCCGGGCGGCGTGGCCATCCTCAATGCCGACAACCCCCATGCCGCGCGGCTGGCCGCCCATGCCGGGGCGAGCCGGGCCGGCCGCATCGTGCGGTTCGGCAGCGGCGAGGGCGCGGATATCCGGCTGAAGCAGGTCCATCTCGATCCGGATTTCAGCCTCGTCTCGGCCGAGATCTTCGGCATTCCCGTCACCTACCGGATCGGCGCGCCGGGCCGGCATCTGGCGATGAACTCGCTGGCCGTGCTCGGCGCCGCGCATCTTGCCGGGGCCGATCTCGCCCTGTCGGCCCTGGCCCTGCAGGATTTCGGCAGCGTCGAAGGGCGCGGCAAGCGCGAGGCCCTGCGCCTGGGCGACCGGCAATTCCTGCTGATCGACGAGAGCTACAATGCCAATCCCTCCTCCATGCGGGCGGCCCTGGCCGTGACCGGCAGCGTGCCGCGCGGGGCGCGGGGGCGCCGCATCGCGGTGCTCGGCGACATGCTGGAACTCGGCCCGGAAGGGCCGCAATTGCATGCCGGCCTGAAGGAACCGATCCTCGAGGCGGATATCGATCTCGTCTTTGCGGCCGGTCCGCTGATGAGAAACCTGTATCAGGGCTTGCCGGCCGACCGTCGGGGCGCGTATGCGGAGAATGCCGAGGTTCTGGCGCCGATCCTGTGCGATGCCATCCAGCCCGGCGATGTGGTGATGATCAAGGGGTCCCTTGGGTCACGGATGGGGCGTGTGGTCAAGGCGATGCGGGACCGTTTCCCGGCGCTCGCGACCGAGTTGCCGGACCTCTGAGACTCGATACCGAAGCGGAGCGGGGATTTTTCGACATGTTCTACTGGCTGTCCGATTTCGCCAGCGTCTTCGGTCCCCTCAACCTGTTCCGCTACATCACGCTCCGGGCCGGTGCCGCCACGATGACGGCCCTGTTCTTCGTGCTGCTGTTCGGGCCCATGATCATCAACCTGTTGCGCGTCAAGCAGGGCAAGGGCCAGCCGATCCGCGAGGACGGGCCGGAATCGCACCTGCTGAAGCGCGGCACGCCGACCATGGGCGGGCTGATGATCCTCTCGGGGATCGTCGTTTCCACCCTGCTCTGGGCCAACCTCGGCAATTCCTTCGTCTGGACGGTGCTGGCGGTGACGCTGGGTTTCGGGATCATCGGCTTCTACGATGATTACCTCAAGGTGACGAAGCAATCGCACAAGGGCTTTTCCTCGAAGGCCCGGCTGGCGCTGGAAACGCTGATCGCGCTGACGGCCTGCTATATCCTCTCGCGGAGTTTCCCGGCGAATCTCGCCAATGCCGTGGCGATCCCGGTATTCAAGGATATCCTGCTCCAGCTCGGGCTGTTCTTCTTCGTCTTCGGCGCCTTCGTCATCGTGGCGGCCGGCAATGCCGTGAACCTGACCGACGGGCTGGACGGCCTTGCCATCGTGCCGGTGATGATCGCGGCGGGGACATTCGGCGTGATCGCCTATCTCTCGGGCAACATGTTCTTCGCCAATTACCTGCAGATCCATTCCGTCCCCGGGACGGGGGAGCTGGCCGTCATCCTCGGCGCGGTGATCGGGGCCGGGCTCGGCTTCCTCTGGTTCAACGCGCCGCCGGCGCAGGTCTTCATGGGCGATACCGGCAGCCTTGCGCTGGGCGGCCTGCTGGGCACGGTGGCCGTGGCCACCAAGCACGAGATCGTTTTCGCCATTGTCGGCGGGCTGTTCGTGCTGGAGGCAGCGAGCGTGATCATCCAGGTCGCCTCGTTCAAGCTGACCGGCAAGCGCGTCTTCCGCATGGCGCCGATCCACCATCACTACGAGAAGAAGGGCTGGAAGGAACCGCAGGTCGTGATCCGCTTCTGGATCATCGCGGTCATCCTGGCCCTGATCGGTCTGGCCACGCTCAAACTGCGCTGAGGGATACAGGATGACACCCGTCGAGAGCTTCCGGTCCAAGGCCGTCGCGCTGTTCGGGCTCGGCGGCTCCGGCCTTGCCACGGCCCTGGCGCTGGCGGCGGGCGGGGCCCGCGTGATCGTCTGGGATGATTCCCCGGTGGCGATCGCCAAGGCCGAGGCGAAGGGCCTGCAGGCGGCCGATCTGCGCCTGGCGGACTGGTCGGCCTTCTCGGCGCTGATCCTGTCGCCGGGCGTGCCGCTGACGCATCCCGAGCCGCATTGGAGCGTGAAGCTGGCGCAGAAGGCCGGGATCGAGGTGATCGGCGATGTCGAGCTCTATTGCCGCGAGCGCCGGCGGCTCGCCCCGGATGCGCCCTTCATCGCGATCACCGGCACGAACGGCAAATCCACCACGACGGCGCTGATCGCGCATCTGCTGCGCCATGCCGGCAAGGATGTGGCGCTCGGCGGCAATATCGGCACGCCGATCCTCGACCTGCCGCCGCCGGCGCCCGGCCGCTGCCACGTGATCGAGATGTCGTCCTACCAGATCGACCTCACCCCCTCGCTCCAGCCCAGCGTCGGCGTGCTGCTGAACATCACGCCGGACCATATCGACCGGCACGGCACGATGGAGCACTACGCCAGCGTGAAGGAACGGCTCGTCAAGGCTGCCGACAAGGTGGTGATCGGCGTCGACGATCCCTTCACCGAGGCGGCGGCCGTGCGGCTCGACCATACCGGCAAGCCGATTGTCCGGATCTCGCTGCAGGAGACGCTCGGCGCGGGCATCCATGTCCGCGGGCGCGAGATCTTCGCTTGGCGCGGCCATGGCCGGAAACTGGCCGACCTGACCGGCATCCCCTCGCTGCGCGGCGACCACAATGCCCAGAATGCCGCTGCCGCGCTTGCAACCTGCCTGGCGCTCGGCATCGATGAAGGCCTGCTCCAGGCCGGTCTGGCGAGCTTTCCCGGCCTCGCCCATCGCATGGAGCCGGTCGGGCGGGCCGGCAAGGCCTGGCTGGTCAATGATTCAAAGGCCACCAATGCCGATTCGACCGAGAAGGCGCTGCTTTCCTTCGAGGAGGGCCTGTTCTGGATCGCCGGCGGCAAGGCCAAGGAAGGCGGGATTGCCAGCCTCGCTCCGCTGTTTCCGCGCGTCGCCAAGGCCTATCTGATCGGTGCGGCGGAGGCCGAATTCGCCGCCACCCTCGAGGGAAGGGTGCCCTATGCGCGATGCGGCACGCTGGAGAACGCCGTCGCCGCGGCCGCTGCCGATGCCAATGCGTCGAAATTCACCGATCCGGTAATCCTTCTTTCACCTTCTTGCGCCTCCTTTGATCAGTTCCCGAATTTCGAGGTCAGGGGGGATCGCTTCCGCACCCTGGCCCGCCAGCTGGCAGGATTTTCGGAGAGCTGACGGATCCGGCCCGGCCGGTTCCGCCACGGTGCAGGAACCGGCTTCGATCCACCCGGAGGATCGGCCTGCCGGGAGTGAGGTCGGATGGTCACGCGCGCAGAACGCACAACCTTTGGCGAGTGGTGGTGGACGATCGACCGCTGGCTGCTGTTCTCCTTCGTCGCGCTGATGGTCTCCGGCTTCCTGTTCGGCCTCGCCGCCTATCCGCCGGTGGCGAACAAGCTCGGCCTCCCGACCTTCCATTTCGTCAACCGCCAGGCCGCCTTCCTGCTGTTTGCCGGCGCGATCATGATCGGGACCTCCTTCCTCAATCCGCGGCAGGTCCGGCGGCTGGCGCTGGTGCTCTTCCTCGGGGGCCTCGCGATGGTCATCCTGACGCTGTTCCACGGCGCCGAGGTCAAGGGCGCCCGGCGCTGGCTCAACCTGCCCGGCTTCTCGCTGCAGCCGTCCGAAATCCTCAAGCCCGCCTTTGTCGTCATGGCGGCCTGGGCCTTTTCCGAGGGCCAGAGCCGGAAGGACATGCCCTCGCTCAGCATCGCGATGCTGATCCTGCCGCTGGCGGTCGTGCCGCTGATCCGCCAGCCCGATCTGGGCCAGACGATCCTGATCAGCGCGGTCTGGTGCGGCCTGTTCTTCCTGGCGGGCCTGCATATCCTCTGGGTGATCGGCCTGGCCGGGCTGGGCGTCAGCGGGCTGTTCCTCGCCTACCGGTTCCTGCCGCATGTGACGGACCGCATCGACCGCTTCCTCAACAAGGGCAATGGTGACACCTTCCAGACCGATATGGCGCTGGAGAGCTTCCTTTCCGGCGGCTGGTTCGGGCGCGGCCCGGGCGAGGGCACGGTGAAGCGCAGCCTCCCCGACAGCCATACCGATTTCCTGTTCTCGGTGATCGGCGAGGAATTCGGCGCCATCACCTGCATCCTCGTCGTGCTGGTCTTCGGCTTCATCGTCGTGCGCGGCATGATGCGGGCGCGCGCCAGCGCGGATCCGTTCTGCCGGATGGCGGGGGCGGGGCTGATCATGCTGTTCGGCCTGCAGAGCTTCATCAACATGGCCGTCAATCTCAACCTCGTCCCGCCCAAGGGCATGACCCTGCCCTTCCTGTCCTATGGCGGCTCCTCGCTGCTGTCGGTCGCGTTGTCCAGCGGCTTCCTGCTGGCCCTGACGCGGAAGCGCCCGAAATCGGCCCTGACCGACCGGATGCCGGCCCATATGGCTGCGCCGCGCGGGGCCCTGCCACAGCCTGCCGGAGGATAGCCCATGGCCGATGCATCCCGCCTGATCCTGCTGGCTGCCGGGGGAACCGGCGGTCATCTCTTTCCGGCCGAGGCGCTGGCCGAGGTGCTGGTCAATCGCGGGCACAAGGTGGCTTTGGTCACGGATACGCGCGTCGATGCCTGGGTGGAGCGCTTCCCGGGCGATGTCCACACCATCACCACCGGTACGGTGACGGGCAGCGGCCTGAAATCGAAGATCCGCGGCCTCTGGCGCCTGTTCCAGGGCGTGCTGCAGGCCCGCAAGCTGATCCGGACGCTTGACCCCGCCATCGTGGTCGGGTTCGGCGGCTATCCCACCGTGCCGCCGATCCTCGCCGCCAGGGGCGCCGGCCTGCCGACGCTGATCCACGAGGCCAATGCCGTGATGGGCCGCGCGAACCGGTTTCTCGCCTCCCGGGTGATGCGGATCGCGACGGGCATGGAACTGAAGGACAATCTCTTCCCCGACAAGACGGTGGTGACGGGCAATCCCGTCCGCAAGCCGGTGCTCTACGCCAAGGAGATCGACTATCCCGCGCTGAAGGCCGGCGGCATCGTGCGGTTGCTAGTCTTCGGCGGCAGCCAGGGCGCCCGCGTGATGAGCGATGTCGTGCCGAATGCGCTGCAGAACCTGCCGGAAGACATACGCAAGCGCTTCCACGTGACCCAGCAGGCCCGCGACGAGGATGTGTTCCGCGTCGCCAAGATCTACGAGAAGCTGGGCGTGCCGCATCAGGTCGAGCATTTCTTTGATGACCTGCCGAAAAGGATGGCCGAGAGCCATCTCGTCATCGCGCGCTCCGGCGCGTCGACCGTGTCGGAACTGGGCGTGATCGGCCGGCCGGCCATCCTCGTGCCGCTGCCCGGCGCGCTGGACCAGGATCAGGCTGCCAATGGCGCCGTGCTGGCCAATGCAGGCGCGGCCGTCGTCATCCTCCAGCCGGCTTTCACGCCGGTCTCGCTGGCCGACCTGCTGCACAGGCTGGCGGATGATCCCGACCGGCTCCAGCGCATGGCCCTGGCCGCGCGGGGCACCGGCGTTTCCGACGCGGCCTCGCGGCTGGCGACCGAGGTGCTTTCCATTGCCCGCAAGGGCTGATAGGCGAAACGCGTTTTCCTGCCCCCGAATCGGCTCCGGGGCTCTTCCCGCCGCGCGCCATGCGCGGCCCAATCAGAAGTGACGTCGATGAAGATTCCGCGCGAGACAGGCCCCATCCATTTCATCGGGATCGGGGGGATCGGCATGTCGGGCATCGCCGAGGTGCTCGCCAATCTCGGCTACACGGTCCAGGGTTCGGATGCCTCCGACAATGCCAATGTGAAGCGCCTGCGCGAGAAGGGTGTCACCTGCTTTGTCGGGCACCGGGCCGAGAATGTGGGCGAGGCGGGGGTGATCGTCGTCTCCACCGCGATCCGGCGCGACAATCCCGAACTCGTTGCCGCGCGTGAGGCCCGCATTCCCGTGGTCCGGCGCGCCGAGATGCTGGCCGAGCTGATGCGGCTCAAGACCTGCGTCGCCATTGCCGGCACGCATGGCAAGACGACGACGACCAGCCTCGTGGCCACGCTGCTTGACAAGGGCGGCCTCGACCCGACCGTGATCAATGGCGGCATCATCAATGCCTATGGCACCAATGCCCGGCTCGGTGGCGGCGACTGGATGGTGGTGGAGGCGGACGAGAGCGACGGCACCTTCCTCAAGCTGCCGGCCGATGTGGCCATCATCACCAATATCGATCCCGAGCATCTCGATCATTTCGGCACGTTCGATGCGATCAAGAAGGCCTTCCGGAGCCTGGTCGACAACCTGCCCTTCTATGGCTTTGCCGTGATGTGCATCGATCACCCGACGGTGCAGGAACTGGTCGGCCAGATCGAGGATCGCCGCATCATCACCTATGGCGAGAACCCGCAGGCCGATGTGCGGCTCATGGGCGTCAATCTCGAGGGCGGTGTCTGCCGCTTCGATGTGGTGATCCGCGACCGCAAGAGCGGGCGCGTGACCGAATTGCCGCGCATGGTCCTGCCGATGCCGGGCCATCACAATGCGCTCAATGCCACCGCGGCGATTGCCGTGGCGTTCGAACTCGGCGTGCCGGTTGACCTGATCCGCGAGGGGCTGGCCGGGTTCGGCGGCGTCAAGCGGCGCTTCACCCGGACCGGCGAGTGGAACGGGGTGACGATCTTCGATGATTACGGCCATCACCCGGTCGAGATCGCGGCCGTCTTGCGCGCGGCCCGTGCCTCCACCAGGGGGCAGGTCATCGCGGTGGTGCAGCCGCATCGCTATACGCGCCTCAACTCGCTGTTCGCCGAATTCTCCACCTGCTTCAATGATGCCGATACGGTGATCGTCGCCGATACCTATGCGGCCGGCGAGGCGCCGATCCCCGGTGCGGACCGGGATGGCCTCGTTGCCGGCATCAAGGCGCATGGCCATCGCCATGTCCTGCCGCTCGAGGGGCCGGACATGCTGGCGCGCCACGTCGCGTCGGTCGCCCGGCCGGGCGATTACGTCATTTTCCTCGGCGCCGGGAACATCACGCAATGGGCCTATGCGCTGCCGGGGGAACTGGCGGCGCTGAAAGGGTAGGAGATGGCCTTTCCGGACATCACGCCCGAGCTGAAGGCGCTTATGCCGGACCTTCGGGGCCGGCTACTGGCGAACGAGCCGCTGGCGCCCTTCACCTGGCTGCGCGTGGGCGGGCCGGCGCAGGTCCTGTTCACGCCGGCGGATGTGGCGGATCTCGCCGCTTTCCTTGCCCGGCTTCCGGCGGAGATTCCGCTGATGCCGCTGGGCCTCGCGTCCAACATGATCATCCGCGACGGCGGGGTGCCGGGCGTCGTCATCCGCTTCTCGCCGCGCGGCTTCGGCCAGATTGCGGTGGAGCCGGGGCATCGCATCCGGGCCGGCGCCTTCGCAACTGACCGGAAAGTGGCGCAGGAAGCCGCCGAGGCCGGGATCGGCGGGCTGGAATTCCTCTATGGCATTCCCGGCTCGATCGGCGGCGCCTTGCGGATGAATGCGGGCACGCGGTCGAACACCAACCCCGAGATCGAGGGCGAGACGGCGGAACGGTTCGTCGAGGCGAAGGCGGTGACGAGGGCTGGCGAGATCGTCACGCTCGACCGGGCCGCGATGGGCTTTGTCTATCGTGGTTGCGGCGTGGCGCCCGACACGATCTTCGTCGAGGCGGTGCTCGAAGGTTTCCCGCGCGAGACGGCGGAGATCCATGCGATCAATGCCCGGGTGCAGGAGCATCGCGAGCGCGACCAGGAAACAAAGGTTCGGACGGCCGGTTCCACCTTCAAGAACCCGCCCGGACATTCGGCCTGGCGGCTCGTGCGCGATGCCGGCGGGCTCGAGCTGCGCTTCGGCCAGGCGGAGATGTCGAGGAAACACGCGAATTTCCTGATCGCGCATGACGGCGCGACGGCTGCCGATATCGAGGCCCTCGGCGAGGAGATCCGCCGCCGCGTGAAGGCGGGGCAGGGCATCGATCTCGAATGGGAAGTCAAGCGGGTGGGCCTGCGCCTGCCCGGCGAATCGTGACATTCGGCCGCCGACGGGGCGGCGAGGAGACAGACATGGCCAAGCATATCGCGGTTCTGATGGGCGGCTGGGCCGCCGAACGGCCGGTCAGCCTCAAATCCGGCGCGGCCTGTGCCGAAGCCCTGCGGCAACGCGGCTTCCGCGTCAGCGAGGTCGATGTCGGGCGCGACCTCGCGCAGGTGCTGACGGAGCTGGGGCCGGATTGCGCCTTCAACGCCCTGCATGGCCCGTACGGCGAAGACGGCACCGTGCAGGGGCTGCTGGAGATCATGGGGCTGCCCTATACCCATTCGGGCGTGCTCGCCTCCAGCCTGGCCATGCGGAAGGACCGGGCCAAGACCGTGATGGCCGCGGCGGGCGTGCCGGTCGCGGCCGGGCTCACCGTGTCGCGATTCGAACTGGCGAAGCGCCATGTGATGGCGCCGCCCTTCGTGGCCAAGCCGGTGGCGAACGGCTCCTCGTTCGGCGTCTTCATCGTGAAGGAAGGGCGCACCCATCCGCTGCAGGAACTTGGCAGCGCGGATTGGCCGCTGGGCGACGAAATGCTGGTCGAACCCTTCATTCCCGGTCGCGAACTGACCTGCGGCGTCATCGGATACCGCGATGGCGCCCAGGCGCTCGATGTGATCGAGATCCAGCCGACGGCCGGCCCCTTCTATGACTTCGATGCAAAGTACGCTGCCGGCGGGTCAATTCACGTCCTGCCGGCAAAACTTAAACCAAATATTTACCAGCGCGTCCAAGAAATGGCTGTAAGGGCGCATGAGGCGCTCGGCTGTCGTGGTGTCTCGCGTGCTGACTTCCGGTACGACGACAATACCGACACGCTGGTCTGCCTGGAGGTTAACACCCAACCCGGCATGACGGAGACCTCACTCGTGCCCGAACTCGCGGCCCATAAGGGCCTCAGCTTCGGCGAGCTCGTGGAATGGATGGTGGAGGATTCCTCGGTCGATCGTTAAAGGCCCGGTTCGGCGCTTACGCCGAGGCCGTTGCCCTTTGGCGTGCCGAGCGTGCCGCGAACCGGCGGGCGCAGTCGCGCCTGCGGATCCCGCGCGGCATCGGCTCGAGCGCCGCGATCGCCTTCATCCTGGCCAGCACGGGAGCGGGCTTCGTCACGGGCGGCCATTATGACCGGATGATCGCCGAGCAGGGCTCCATCGCCGACATGCTGGCCCGGGCCTTCGGCTTCGGGGTGCGCCATATCGTCCTGAGCGGCCATGCCGAACTGACCCAGGACGAGGTGATCCATCTCTCCGGTCTCCAGGGCCATCAATCCCTGCCCTTCCTCGACCCCAAGGTCATGCAGGACCGCCTGCAATCCGTGCCGCTGATCGCGGAGGCCATGGTCACCAAGCTCTATCCCGACCGCCTGCTGATCACGGTCCGCGAGCGCGTGCCCTTCGCCATCTGGCAGCAGGACGGGCAGGTCAAGGTGATCGCCGAGGATGGTACTGCCATCGAGGATCTGAGCGATCGGCGTTTCCTCCGCCTGCCGCATGTGGTCGGGCCGGATGCCAATCTCCGCGCCCGCGAATTCGTGGCGCTTCTCGATCACGTCCCCGAACTGCGCGACCAGATCCGCGCCGGGATCCTCGTGTCCAAGCGACGCTGGACCATCAAATTGCAGAATGGAATCGACGTGCTGCTGCCGGAAATCGATGCGGAGAAGGCGCTGAAGACCTTCGCCCAGATGGAAAAGCAGCACGGGCTGACGAAGAAGGCGGCCCTGTCGATCGATCTTCGCCTGCCGGACCGGATCTCGCTGCGCCTCACCGAGGAAGCCGCGTCGCAATTCGGCGAGACGATCCAGCAGAAGATCAAGAGATGGGGAGGGCGCGCATCATGATGCGGGGCTCCTCCACCATGATTCCGCGCATCCGGCCGGTGCCGCCGAACAAGTCGGCCATTCTCTCGGCGCTCGATGTCGGCACGTCCAAGGTTGTCTGCCTGATCGCGCGGCTCGATCCGATCGAGGGGTCGGACGTGCTGTCGGGCCGCACGCATCGCATGCGCATCCTCGGCATCGGCCACCAGCGCTCCCGCGGGATCAAGGGCGGCACCGTGATCGATCTCGGCGAGGCCGAGAAGGCGATCCGGCTCGCGGTCGATTCCGCCGAACGCATGGCCGGCGTGCAGGTCACCAGCGCGCTGGTCAACATTTCCGGCGGCCGGATCAGCTCGCAGCATTTCGCGGGCCGCGTCACGCTCAACCGCCGCAATGTCGAGCAGGGCGACATCACCCGCGTGATCGAGGTCGCCTCCAGCCATGCGCAGGATGCCGGCCGCTCGATCCTGCATGCGCTGCCGGTCGGCTATTCGCTGGACGGGGGCGGCGGCATCCAGGAACCGAAGGGCATGGTGGGCGAGGCCCTGGGCGTCGATCTCCACATCGCCTCCTGCGATCCGCTCGCGGCCCATAACCTGATGCTGGCCGTCGAACGCGGCCATCTCGCCGTCGAGGCCCTCGTGGCCACGCCCTATGCCTCGGCCCTCTCGACCCTGTGCGATGACGAGGCCGAACTCGGCGCGGTGGTGGTGGATATCGGCGGCGGCACCACGACCATCGCCGTGTTCCATCAGGGCCATCTGATGCATTGCGACGCGATCGCGCTGGGCGGGAACTACATCACGCTCGATATCGCGCGCGGGCTCTCGATGCGCCTCGAGGACGCCGAGAAGATCAAGAACCGCTATGCGTCCTGCATCGAGACCGAGGCGGACAGCCGCGACATCCTCTCGATCCGGCAGGTGGGCGAGGATGACCGCGACCATACCCATTCCCTGCCGCTCGGCCAGCTCACCCGCGTGGTGAAGCCGCGGGCGGAGGAGATCATCGAATTCGTCCGCGAGCGGCTCGAGAAGAGCGGCTACCGCATCGCCAAGGGCCAGCATGTCCTGCTGACCGGCGGCACGGCGCAGCTCGGAGGCCTGCCGGATCTGGCCAAGCGTGTCTTCGGCACGCCGGTGCGCCTCGCGCGGCCGATCGGCGTCCAGGGCCTGCCGGAAGCGGCCAAAAGCCCGGCCTTTGCCAGCGCGGTCGGGCTGCTCGTCTACCCCCAGGTTGCGGGCAAGGAATATTTCGAAGCGGGGCGGCGCAGCGCCCTGCCGATGACCGGAACGGGCGGCTACATCGCCCGCGTCGGGCAGTGGCTGAGAGACAGTTTCTAACCGTCCGGCCGGGTTCGCGTGGCGGCGCGATCACCCGGAAGGACATGCAACACGCAATCGCTCCAAACCGGCGGGCGGGCCGGATCCAGAAGAGGCAAACCATGACCATTACCATCAAGGCGCCGGATATCCGGGAACTGAAGCCGAGGATCACCGTCTTCGGTGTGGGCGGGGCAGGCGGCAATGCGGTCAACAACATGATCCGCTGCGGCCTGGTCGGTGTCGATTTCGTGGTGGCCAACACCGATGCGCAGGCCCTGCTGCTCTCGAATGCGGAGCGGCGGATCCAGATGGGCATCCAGGTGACCGAGGGCCTCGGGGCCGGCTCGCAGCCGGAAGTCGGCCGCTCGGCCGCCGAAGAGGTGATCGACGAGATCCGCGACCAGCTCGCCCATGTCCACATGGCCTTCATCACGGCCGGGATGGGTGGCGGCACCGGTACCGGTGCGGCGCCGGTCATTGCCCGCGTCGCCCGCGAGATGGGGATTCTCACGGTCGGCGTCGTCACCAAGCCGTTCCATTTCGAGGGGCAGCGCCGGATGCGCGTTGCCGAAGCCGGGATTTCGGAACTGCAGAAGGCGGTCGATACGCTGATCGTCATCCCGAACCAGAACCTGTTCCGGATCGCCAACGAGAAGACCACCTTCGCCGAGGCTTTCGCCATGGCCGACCAGGTCCTGCTCTCGGGCGTCGCCTCGGTGACCGATCTCATCGTCAAGCCGGGCCTGATCAACCTCGACTTCGCCGATGTCCGCGCCGTGATGCGCGACATGGGCAAGGCGATGATGGGCACGGGCGAGGCCTCGGGCGAAAGCCGCGCCATCATGGCCGCCGAGGCCGCGATCGCCAATCCGCTGCTCGACGAGACCTCGATGAAGGGGGCCCGCGGCCTGCTGATCTCCATCACCGGCGGCCCGGACATGAAGATCTACGAAGTCGACGAGGCCGCCAACCGCATCCGCGAGGAAGTGGATGTCGATGCCAATGTGATCTTCGGCGCCACCCAGGACGAGAGCCTCGACGGCATCATCCGCGTCTCCGTGGTCGCCACGGGCCTTGATCCGGCGATGACCCGCGAGGACAGCCACGAGCCGTCGGGCACGATCGACCAGCGCCTCGCCGCGATGGCGGATCGCCTGCGGGCCCAGATGGCCCAGCGCGTCCAGGCCAGCGCCGCCCAGATGCCGACCACGCCGGCCCCGATCCCGGTCCAGCCGGTTGCACCGGCCCCGGCTCCTGCACCGGTTGCGGTTGCCCCGGCGCCGATGCCGGCGCCCGTCGCCCCGGTCCTGCCGCTGCAGCCCGAGCCGGTTGCCGAGATGCCGGGCCTGCTGGTCGAGGCCACCGCGCCGCGTCCGGCCGCCTTCTTCGCCCAGCCGGTTGTCGAGGAGCCCCGTGCTCCGATCGAGGACCCGCGCGCGGCCCAGCCCTTCATTCCGCCGGCGCCGGACCGCCTGCCGCCCCGCCAGCCGCGCATGCCGTCGATCGACGAATTGCCGCGCCCGGCCCAGGCGGTGCTGCAGGCCAGCCGGCAGGATGCGGTCGCCGCCCCGCCGGCCCCCGAGCAGAAGCGCATGACGCTGATGCAGCGCCTGGCCGCTGTCGGCCTCGGCGGTCGCCGCGAGGAAGATCCTGTCCCCGCGCCGCGCGCGGCCGAACCGCTGATGGCGCCGGAACTGCCGGTCCAGCCCAGTGCCACGCATGAAATGTATGCCCGCCGCCCGGCAGCGCCGGCGCCCCAGCCGCCGGCCTATCGTTCGGCACAGGGACAGCTCGATGCCCAGGGCCGTATGGCCCCGGCGCCGGCCCGCGCCTTCGAGGATGACCAGCTGGAAATCCCCGCCTTCCTGCGTCGCCAGGCCAAGTGAGGCCGCGAATCACGGTCGACTTGTCAACAGAGTGTTACAATAGCCGATCCGCCAGACCATGGCGGATCGGTGGCCCAAAAACCAAAGACCCCTCGTAAGTCACTGATATAAAACGTGTAACAGGTTCGCTAGCCTAATTCCGATGTGGCGTAGGCGTGTTACAGAGCGTAAGAAACAGTGATTTTGCTTTCGCCACCCCGCGCGGTAATCCCGTTCTGGTAACGGGTGAGATTCCGGCTTCGGCCGGGCGCGTGTGGCACCGGAGCAAACTCCGGGCATAGGGGACAAGACGTGAAACAAACCACTCTGGCCGACCAGGTCGTCATCGAAGGCATCGGTGTTCATCAGGGTCGTCCTGCCCGCGTCGTGCTCCATCCGGCGGAAGCCGGATCCGGCATCACGTTCCTCCGCACCCAGCTGGCCCATGGTCGCGAGCGCCTCATCGAAGCGCGCTCCCACGCGGTCCGCGATACGCAACTCTGCACCGTCATCGGTGATGATACCGGCGCCAGTGTGGCGACAATCGAACATCTGATGGCAGCCCTGGCCGGGCTCGGCATCGACAATGCGCTGGTCGAGGTCGACGGGCCGGAAATGCCGATCCTCGACGGCTCGTCCCGCCTCTTCGTCGAGGCGATCGACCAGGTCGGCCTCCGGACGCTTTCCGCGCCGCGCAAGGTCGTGAAGATCCTCAAGCCTGTCCGCGTCGAGCATGGCCAGTCGGTGGTCGAGCTTCTCCCGCGCGCCGAAGGGTTCCGCCTCGATGTCGAGATCGCTTTCGACAGCAAGGTCATCGGCCGCCAGGCCTTCGGGATCGACCTTGATCCCACCGCCTTCCGCCGCGATATCGCCGCGGCCCGCACCTTCGGTTTCATGCGGGATGTCGAGCGTCTCTGGAAAGCCGGTCTCGCGCTCGGCGCCTCGCTCGAGAACACCATCGCCGTCGGCGAGGATTCGGTGGTCAATCCGGAAGGTCTGCGCTTCCCGAACGAATTCGTCCGCCACAAGCTGCTCGATGCCATCGGCGATCTCTCGCTCGCCGGCTATACGATCCAGGGCCATTACAAGGCCTTCTGCCCCGGCCACAAGCTCAACGCCATGATCCTCGACGCGCTGTTTGCCGATCGCTCGGCCTATGCCCTGGTCGAATCGCACCGCCGCCCGGTCCGGGCCGCCGGCGAATTGCTGCAGCCGGCCGCGGCTTTCGCGCCGGACATCAACTGACATCCCCGCGCATTCGGCAATCCTGCCTTATTCTTGCCGCGACATTGGTTGACGAGAATTTACGATGTTCGTCTCCATGCCCTTGCGCTCGGGGACGGATTTCTTCAAAAGAACCGGTGGTGTGGGCGCTGTGCGCGTTTGGCATGGCGGTTGGAGCGTGAGGCTTTCATGATGGCGTCTTCGCAGGCGAATTCCGGGCGTCTTGCCGGTCGGTTCACGCGATTGCTGGCCGGCGCGCTGATCGCGCTTTCCGTCGGGGCCTGCGAGACGATCTCGTCGCTGAACCCGTTCGAGGACAAGGGTCCGAAGAGCGATATCGGCAAGGATGAACCGGCCGAAGTGCTGTTCAATGACGGCCTCGCCCGCCTCGAGGCGCGCGATTACGGCGGCGCCAGCAAGAAATTCGTCGAGCTCGACAAGCAATATCCCTATTCGCAATGGTCGCGCCGGGCCTTGCTGCTCTCGACCTTTGCCTCCTATGAAGGCGGCGATTTCGCCGATGCGATCAATCATGGCCGCCGCTATGTCCAGCTCTATCCGGCCAGCCAGGACACGCCCTATGCGCAGTTCCTGGTGGGGATGAGCTATTTCAGCCAGATCACGGATATCAGCCGCGACCAGGACCGTGCCGAGAAGACCATCCAGACCATGGATGATCTCGTGCGGAAATGGCCGAATTCGGAATATGCCCGCGAGGCGCGCGACAAGATGCGTGTCGCGCAGGACCAGCTCGCCGGCAAGGAAATGGATGTCGGCCGCTATTACATGCAGCGGCGCAACTGGACCGGTGCGATCAATCGCTATCGCGAGGTCATCGTGAAATACCAGACGACCCGCCATGTCGAGGAGGCGCTGTCGCGCCTGGTCGAGGCCTATATGGGGCTGGGGATCGTCAACGAGGCGCAGACGGCTGCTGCGGTGCTCGGGCATAATTTCCCGGACAGCCAATGGTACAAGGATGCCTTCGCCCTGCTCGAAAGCGGCGGCCTGAAGCCGCGCGAGGATACCGGTTCGTGGATCAGCCGCACCTTCCGCGGCTTCACGCGCACCGTCGGCCTCTGAGCCCGGCGCCGGGACCATGCTGTCCAGCCTCTCGATCCGGGACATCGTCCTGATCGACCGGCTTGACCTCGAATTCGCGCCCGGCCTTTCCGTGCTGACGGGCGAGACCGGGGCAGGCAAGTCCATCCTGCTCGATTCGCTCTCTCTTGCGCTCGGGGCGCGCGGCGATGGCGGCCTTGTCCGGCAGGGTTGCCCGCAGGGTCAGGTCATTGCCGTTTTCGACCTCCCGCCCGACCATCCCGCCCGCCTTGTCGCGCGCGGGTTCGAGATCGAGGCCGAGGGCGATCTCATCCTCCGCCGCGGCCAGATGGCCGATGGCCGTTCCCGCGCCTTCCTCAATGACCAGGCCGTGAGCATGCAGGCCCTGCGCAGCATCGGCGCGGCTTTGGTCGAAATCCATGGCCAGCATGCCGACCGGGCGATGATCGACCCGGCCACGCACCGGGTGCTGGTCGATGGCTTTGCCGGGCTGACGGGCGATGTCGAGGCCCTGGGCGAGGCGCATGCCCGCTGGCGCGGCGCCGAGAAGGCGGTCGCCGAGGCGCAGGCCCGGCTGGAAGCGGCGCGCAAGGAAGCGGATTTTCTCCGCCATGCCGCCGCCGAGCTGGATGCGCTCTCGCCCGAGCCGGGCGAGGAGGAGGCCCTGTCCGAACGCCGCGCAGCGATGATGCGCAACGAGAAATCCATGGCCGATCTGCGCGATGCCCATGATGGGCTGGGGGGCGATGGCGCGCCCGGCCCGGCCCTGGTCAGTATCCTGCGTCGGCTGGAACGCCGCCGCGAAGGGGCGGGCGACGCGCTGAATGCCGCGCTCGGGGCGCTGGAACAGGCGCTGACCGCCCTCGACGAGGCGCAATACAATCTCGATATCGCCCTGCGCGATGCGGAATTCGATCCGCGCGAGCTGGAGCGGGTGGAGGAGCGGCTTTTCGCGCTCCGGGCGGCGGCGCGCAAGTATCAGGTGCCGGTCGGGGATCTCACCGCGCTGGCGGCCCGCTACGCCACCGATCTCGACGCGCTCGACCATGGCGAGGCGCATCTCGTCCGGCTCCAGCAGCAGGCCCGCGAGGCGGAGGCCTTCTACCGTGCCGCGGCAGACCAGCTCAGCGCCAAGCGGCGCCATGCGGCCGTGGCGCTCGACGAGGCGATCCAGCAGGAATTGCCGCCGCTCAAGCTCGAGCGGGCACGGTTCATGACCGAGATCGTCACCGATCCGGCCCGGCCGGAAGCCAGCGGTTTCGACCGGATCGAGTTCCATGTCGCCACCAATCCCGGCACCCGGCCGGGCCCGATGATGAAGATCGCCTCGGGCGGCGAACTGGCCCGTTTCATGCTGGCGCTGAAAGTGGTTCTGGCGGATCGCGGTTCGGCGCCGACCCTTGTCTTCGACGAGATCGATACCGGTGTCGGCGGGGCGGTGGCCGATGCGATCGGTGCGCGGCTTGCCCGGCTCGCCGATGGCGTGCAGGTGCTGGCCGTGACGCATGCGCCGCAGGTCGCGGCCCGGGCCGCGACGCATTTCCATATCGCCAAGGGCGAGATTGCCGGCGGGCAGGTGGCGACGCGGGTCACCGCGCTCGACAGGCCGGCGCGGGGCGAGGAAATCGCCCGGATGCTCTCCGGTGCGACCATTACCGACGAGGCCCGCGCCGCGGCGTTGCGGCTGCTGGAGGCGTGACATGGCAGGGAACGGGAAGGATGTGGCCGCCCTGCTGCCGCTGGAGGCGGAGATCGAGCATCAGCGCCTGAGCGCCGAGATTGCCGGGCATGACCTCCGCTATCACCAGGAGGATGCGCCCGTCATTTCCGATGCGGCATACGACGCGCTGCGGCACCGGCTGCAAGCGCTCGAGGCCGCCTTTCCGCATCTCGCCGCGCGGGCGGCCCAGCAGGTCGGCGCCGCCCCATCGGGC
>JAIXSR010000138.1 GCA_027484605.1 Hyphomicrobiales bacterium
GACATAATCATCGAGAATCTTGGCGATTTCCTTCGGCGTCGGAACGCCGTCCTTCGCCTTCACGAGGGTCTTCGATTCCTCGCGGATGATGTCCATGCAGAGTTCGACGCATTCATCGCAGATGAACACGGTCGGTCCCGCGATGAGTTTGCGAACCTCATGCTGGCTCTTGCCGCAGAAGGAGCAATACAGCGTGCTCCTTGAATCGCCGCTCTGGGTCTTGCTCATCGCCTACCTCCTATCCCGAAAGGCGGTTCCTCCTTTCGAGAAACGGGCCTCCGGATCCCGACATGGCGTGGCGCGCCATGTCGATAGTTGATCGGGACACTATCGGCCGCGGGCACCGAATGAAAGGTTAACTCGGGTACCGATCGACCGAATGTCCCTGCCAAGGGTAATAACTTGTTCCCGTGTTGCAAGGGACGGGCCACAAATTAACCCGGCAAACTGCGCCAAAAGGGGTCACGAGCGCTTGAAGCGGCCCGGAACCGGCCAGAATGTCACAGCCGGGCGGCTGTTACATGGCCTTGGGCGGCTCCGGATCCTCGCTGCGCTTGGTCACGACCTGATCGATCAGGCCGAATTCCTTGGCGGCATCGGCCGTCATGAAATTGTCGCGCTCGAGGGCGTTGTGGATCGTGTCGTAATCCTGCCCGGTATGCTGGACATAGATCTCGTTGAGGCGGCGCTTCAGGCCCTCGACTTCCTTGGCGTGGATCAGGATGTCGGTGACCTGGCCCTGGAACCCGCCCGACGGCTGGTGGACCATGATCCGCGCATTCGGCAGCGCGTAGCGCATGCCCTTCTTGCCGGCTGTCAGCAGGAGCGAGCCCATGGAGGCGGCCTGGCCCATGCAGAGCGTGGTGACCGGGCAGCGGATGAACTGCATCGTGTCGTAGATCGACAGGCCCGAAGTCACCACCCCGCCCGGCGAGTTGATGTACATCGAGATTTCCTTCTTCGGGTTCTCGGCCTCGAGGAAGAGCAGCTGGGCCACGATCAGGCTGGCCATGCCATCCTCGACCGGACCGTTGAGGAAGATGATGCGCTCGCGCAGAAGGCGGGAGAAAATGTCGAAGGCGCGCTCACCCCGGCTCGATTGCTCGATCACCATCGGGACGAGGGAATTGTAGGTCTCAATCGGATCTTTCATGATCGCCTCAGTTGCGTCGCGGCGATGACGTCGCCGATTCGTGCCGGTATTGCCCGTCACAGATAGAGATTGCCCCGCCCGCTGAAAAGGGCGGAGCGGATTCAGCGTGAATCCGGACCGGGGCGGAAGGCCAGAAGCACCGCCCAGCCGAGCAGGAGCCCCCAGAACGCCCCGCCGATGCCGAACAGGGTCAGGCCCGAGGCCGTGGCGAGGAAGGTCAGCAGCGCGGGAATCCGCTCGCTTTCCTCCTCGAGCGCCCCGCGCAGGGCCGAACCGAAGGCCGGGATCAGCGCGAGGCCAGCCGCGGCCTCCACCAGGACCGGCGAGGCCCGCAGCACCAGCCCGGCCGCCATCGCCGCCAGGCCGGCCAGCAGGATGTAGCCGAAGCCGGCGGCGATCGTCGCGACATAGCGCCGCGCGGGATCCGGATGGGCATCCGGGCCGGCGCAGAGGGCCGCCGTGATCGCGGCATAGTTGATCGGCGGCGAACCGGTGACCGCAAGCACAGCGCTGGCGGCACCGGTCGCGCCCAGCCCCTGCCGGAGCGAGGGGCGGTATCCGAAGGTCGTCAGCACCGCGTAGCCGGTGATGTTCTGCGAGGCCATGGTGACGACGAAGAGCGGCAGGGCGAGCCCCAGCAGCGCCTCGACCGAGAAGACCGGCGCTTCGAGCACCAGCCCCGGCCAGCGGAGCCCGCCGCCATCCCCGCCCTGGAAGGCGACACCGCCCAGGGCCAGCGCGACCGCCGCGGGTACGGCCCAGAGCCGCGCGAACCGCATCAGGACGAGCCATGTCGCGAGGATCGCCAGCCCCATGACCGGCATGTCCCGGACGGCGATGAAGGGCGCGAGGCAGAGTTTCAGCAGGATTCCCGCCAGCATCGCATTGGCGATGGCCCTGGGGATCGCCTGGACGATGCGCACCAGCGGCGTCCAGAACCCGGCAAGGATGATCAGCAGCCCGACAATCAGGAAAGCCCCGATCGCTGCGGGAAATCCGCCCGGCAGCATGCCCATCGTGGCCATGAAGGCCAGGCCGGGCGTCGTCCAGGCGATGCTGATCGGCATGCGGCTCGAAAGGCTGAGCCCGATGGCGACAACGCCCTTGGCCAGCCCGACCACCATCAGCCCGGAGGCGATCTGCGCCTCGGTGGCACCCATCGCGGCCAGCCCCTTTATCAGGATGGCCACGGCACTGGCATAGCCGACCAGGGCCACGACGAGTCCCTGGAGGGCGGATTGCAGCGAGAAATCGGCCGCAAGCCGGGCAAGGCCCCGCCGGCCCTCTCCCCCTGTTTCCGGCATCGCGGTCCCTCCCGGCAAAACGCCGCCCGGTCGGGGCGGCGTGATGTCGATCCTGCCGGCGGCCACAGGGCCCTCCGGCGCAGTCTCCGGCCGATCGCCCGGCCCTTGCGTCACTCGGCCTTCTTGGCCTTGGCCTTTTTCGGCTTCTCGGCCTTTTCCTCGGCCGCCGAAGCCTCGTCATCCATCAGCTCGGCACGGGTGACGCGCTTGTCGGTGATCTTGAGGCCCATCAGGATCAGGTCGATGACCTTTTCCTCGAAGATCGGGGCACGGATCTGCGCCAGGGCTTCCGGATTCTTCGAGAAATACTCGAAGACCTGCTTTTCCTGGCCCGGGAACGAACGGGCCCGCGCGATCAGCGCGTCGCGCATCTCGCTTTCCTCGATCTTGATGTTCGACTTGGCGCCGATCTCGGCCAGAACGAGGCCGAGCCGGACGCGGCGTGCCGAGATGGCGCGATATTCCTCGCGGGCCTTTTCTTCCTCGCCCTCGCCGAAGGACTGGCCCGAGCGGGTCATGTCGGCGGTGAGCTGCCGCCACACGGTCGAGAATTCCTCCTCGAGCATGGTCGAGGGCAGGTCGAACGTGTAGATCTTGTCGAGGCCGTCGAGAAGCTGGCGCTTCATCTTCTGGCGCGTCTGCTCGGTCATTTCTTCCTGGATCGACGCACGGACCGCATCACGCAGCTTCTCGACATCGTCGAGGCCGAACTTCTTGGCCAGCTCGTCATCGATTTCCTGGTCGCCCGGCGCCTGGATTTCCTGCACGGTCACGGCGAATTCCGCCGCCTTGCCGGCCAGTTCACGCGCCTGGTACATCTCGGGGAACATGGTCTTGACGACCTTCTGCTCGCCCTTTTTCGTGCCGACCAGCTGTTCCTCGAAGCCCGGGATGAACTGGCCCGAGCCGATGATCAGGTCAACGCCTTCGGCAGTGCCCCCCTCGAAGGCCACGCCGTCGATCGTGCCGACGAAATCGATCGTCAGCTTGTCGCCGTCCTGCGCCTTGTCCTTGGCACCGCGCGGCGAATAGGGCCGGTTGGCCGCCGCCATGCGCTGGATCGAGGAATCGATGTCTTCCTGCGAGATCTCAGCAACCTCGCGGGTGATCTCGATGGCGGAATGGTCGCCGATCTCGATCTTCGGCAGGACCTCGACATCGACCGAGAAGTCGAGATCGGCCTTGCCGGCGAGAACCTGCTCGATCACGGCCTGGTCTTCGGTGAAGTTGATCTTCGGCTCCGAAGCGAGGCGGATATCGTGTTCCTCGACGATTTTCTTGTTGGCATCGTTCACGGCGGTCTGGACGACATCGGCCATGACCGACTTGCCATACACCCGCCGGAGATGCGCGACCGGCACCTTGCCCGGGCGGAAGCCGTTGAGATTGACACGCTCGCGGAGCGTCTCCAGTTCGCTTTCGAAACGGCTGCCCAGATCGGCGGCGGCGATGACCACCTTGAACTGGCGCTTGAGCCCTTCGGCGAGGGTTTGAGTGACCTGCATGTTCAACCTTAGATGTCCGTTCGGGCCCAAGCCCGTATCAAAACCTGAATGCGCCGCGGCGACGCGTGATGACTGTTTTCGTCCCGTCCGGAAACGCCGAAACCGACCCGGCCCCGAGGAAACCCGGCCGATCCCGGCAAACGCATGCGGCACTGGTGCGGGCGAAGGGACTCGAACCCCCACGACTTTCGTCACCGGAACCTAAATCCGGCGCGTCTACCAGTTCCGCCACGCCCGCCAACGCTTCCACCGGAATGGAACGCGTGACGAGACCGCGAACAGCCTCGCCTGACCAGCGGGCCGCGTCTATATCACGCTTTTCGCCGGCTGCAGCAAAAATCTGCATCGCATGCACAGATCGCGGGCAGGCTCCCGGACCCGGGAACAGGGCTTGACGGGAAGGCGGCGACTTTCGACATAGGGCGGCAGAATTCCGGAAGGAGAGCCCGTGCCGAACCCCTCGCCCTCCCGGGGCCTTTCCCGCCGCCGCTTCCTCCAGGCCACGGCCCTTGCCGGCTTCGCCCCGGCCCTTGCAGAGGCGGCCAGCCCCGCTGCCGAGACCCGCCTCCGCCTGCGCGCCGAAACCCTGCCGCTGCGCCTCGGAACCCCCGGGCAGCCCGAGAGCCGGATGGCCCGCCTTGTCCCGGTCGATTCCCCCTCCTCCGGCATGGCCGTCCTCCGGGCGCGGGAAGGCGAGCCGTTCACGCTGGAAATCGAGAACCGGCTCGACCAGCCGACGTCCTTCCACCTGCGCGGCCTGCGCGGCCTCAATACCGAGGACGGGGTCCCCGGGCTGACCGGCGCACCCATCCCGCCCGGTGGCACAGGGCTGCTGCGCGTGCCCGCCCGGCAGAGCGGCACCTTCATCCTGTCGCCCAGCCTTGCCAGCCATGTCGCCGAGCAGAATGCGCGCGGGCTCCACGGCGCGCTGATCGTCGAGGAGCGGACCCGTCCGGAATTCGACATCGACGAGGTGCTTGCGGTCTCGGACTGGCGCCTCGATGACCAGGGCCGCCTCGCGGAGGATTTCAACAGCCGCCGGGATGCGGCGCGGGTCGGCCGGCTCGGCAACCGGTTGACGGCCAATGGCGCGCCGGCGCCCGGAAGCCGCATGGTCCGGCCGAATGCCCGGATGCGGATCCGGATGATCAATACCTCGAATGCCCGGATGATTCCGCTGAAGGTCTCCGGCTTCTCGGCCGAGGTCTTTGCCATCGATTCGACGCCCTGCCAGCCTTTCGACCCGCTCAAGCGCACGGTCATGCTGGCGCCCGGCTCGCGCATCGAACTGGTGCTGCAGGCCGCACCGCAGGCCGGCCAATCCGGTGCGATCGAGGCCAAGATCGGCGAGGGCATCCCGATCTTCACCTACAGGACAGAAGGCGAGCCCCTGCCCCCGCCCGGCCGCACCGCCACCCTGCCGGATCCCGGCCTGCCCCCGGCCATCCGGTTGCAGGATGCGGTCCGGACCGAGCTCTCCATCACCGGTGGCGCCGGCACGCAGCCAGCCGATGCGGATCCGGCAGTCCTGGCGCGGCTCTTCCCGGATGCCGGGCAGATCTTCCGGCTCAATGACGGCAAGGTCGGGGGCTTCGGCGGCAAGCCGCTGGTCAGCCTCCGGCGGGGCCGCGTGCTGGTTCTGGCTTTGGCCAACCGCACGGCCTGGCCGCAGGTTGTCGCGGTCCATGGCCATGCCTTCCGGCTGCTCCATGCCTATGATGACGGCTGGGAGCCCTATTTCCTCGACACGCTTTATCTCGCGCCCGGCACGGTGGCGCGCGTCGCGCTGATCGCCGACAATCCCGGCCGCTGGGCGATCCGCTCGACCATCGCCGAGCATTTCGCCGCCGGCATGGCCACCTGGTTCGAGGTGACGTGAGGCGGCCGGACAAGGCGCTGCCTGTTTATTGTGCATGATGACAATTTTGTCACCAGCCTGCCCGGGCCCTGTGCGGCCGGTGACTTTGTCATGCATCCGGGCCCGCTTTTGACCTTCCGGCTATTGACGGCTTTCCGGCTTTCGTGATGTGTCAGCGCATTCTGTGACGGTAATTTTTCACGAGGAAGGCTCCAGCCATGAAGAAGATCGAGGCGATCATCAAGCCATTCAAGCTGGACGAGGTCAAAGAGGCGCTGCAGGGCATCGGCGTCCAGGGCATTACCGTGTTGGAAGCCAAGGGTTTTGGCCGCCAGAAGGGCCATACCGAATTGTATCGTGGCGCCGAGTATGTGGTCGATTTCCTGCCGAAGGTGAAGATCGAGGTCGTGCTTCAGGATGCCATGCTCGGCGAGGCGATCGAGGCCATCAAGAATGCCGCCCAGACCGGCCGGATCGGCGATGGCAAGATTTTTGTTTCCTCCATCGAGCAGGCGGTTCGTATCCGCACCGGCGAGACCGGGCCCGACGCGATCTGACGCGCGGGTCACCCCGGCCTGAACCGGTTCGGGGCGAATGCGTGGATCTGCCGGCTGGCTCTGGCGGCAGGTCCTGATCTCTTCAGGGGCCACAACAACGCGCCCGACAGGGACGATCAACCGAGTTCTTGCAACTCATCATCATGAAGTCGAACGGATAAAGGACACGACGCGTTATGAAGACGGCAAAGGATGTTTTGAAGTTCATCAAGGAAAATGACGTGAAATACGTCGATTTCCGCTTCACCGATCCGCGCGGCAAGTGGCAGCACGTCACGTTCGACATCACGATTGTTGACGAAGACGCGCTGGATGAAGGCATCATGTTCGATGGCTCGTCGATTGCCGGCTGGAAGGCCATCAACGAATCCGACATGCTGCTGAAGCCGGATCCGCTTTCGGCCCATCTGGATCCGTTCTTCGCGGCCTCGACCCTGGTCATCAACTGCGACGTTCTCGAGCCGGCCACGGGCGAGCCCTATGCCCGCTGCCCGCGCGGCATCGCCAAGCGCGCCGAGAACTACCTCTCCTCGACCGGCATCGGCGACACCGCCTATTTCGGTCCGGAAGCCGAATTCTTCATCTTCGATGACGTGAAGTTCAAGTCCGATCCCTACAATACCGGCTTCAAGCTGGATTGCTCGGAACTGCCGATCAACTCGGACGCCGATTACGAAGGTGGCAACCTTGGCCACCGCATCGCCACCAAGGGCGGCTATTTCCCGGTTCCGCCGCAGGATTCGGCCCAGGATATGCGCGGCGAGATGCTCGCGGCGATGGCGTCGATGGGCGTCGTGGTGGAAAAGCACCACCATGAAGTCGCCTCGGCCCAGCACGAGCTCGGCATGAAGTTCGGCACCCTCGTCACGATGGCCGACCACATGCAGATCTACAAGTATGCCATCCACAACGTGGCCCAGTCCTATGGCAAGACGGCGACCTTCATGCCGAAGCCGATCTATGGCGACAACGGCTCGGGCATGCATGTCCACCAGTCGATCTGGAAGGGCGGCAAGCCGGTGATGGCGGGCGACAAGTATGCCGGCCTCTCGCAGACCTGCCTCTACTATATCGGCGGCATCATCAAGCATGCCAAGGCGCTGAACGCCTTCACCAACCCGTCGACCAACTCCTACAAGCGCCTGATCCCGGGCTTCGAGGCCCCCGTGCTGCTCGCCTACTCCGCGCGCCACCGCTCCGCCTCGTCCCGTATTCCGTGGACGAACTCGCCGAAGGCCAAGCGCGTCGAAGTCCGCTTCCCGGATCCGATGGCCAACCCGTATCTCGCCTTCTCGGCGATGCTGATGGCCGGCCTCGATGGCATTGCCAACAAGATCGATCCGGGCGCCGCGATGGACAAGGACCTCTACGATCTGCCGCCGAAGGAGCTCAAGAAGATCCCGACCGTGTGCGGCAGCCTCCGTGAAGCCCTCGCGTCGCTCGACAAGGATCGCGGCTTCCTGAAGGCCGGCGGCGTCTTCACCGACGACTTCATCGACAGCTATATCGAGCTGAAGATGCAGGATGTCATGA
>JAIXSR010000077.1 GCA_027484605.1 Hyphomicrobiales bacterium
AGGGTTCGATCACGAGCCGGAAAAAGAGCTGGAGCGGGTGAAGGGAATCGAACCCTCGTATTCAGCTTGGAAGGCTGCTGCTCTACCATTGAGCTACACCCGCAACAGGCACGTTAGGTAGCCGCGCCGTGCCGCGATGGCAAGGGCGGCGTTCGACCGGAATCAGAACCGCAAGCGGTTGATTCAAAAAATCACCAGCATAGCCAGAGGCTTGCGGGCGTTTCCGGAATCAACCCGGCAAGGTCTTGACTCAAAGCGCGAAGGCCCCGCTGCCGCTCAGCCGAACACGACAGTCCGGTTGCCATTGAGGAAGACGCGGTCCTCGAGATGGGCGAGCACGGCCTTGGCCAGCACGCGGCGCTCGATGTCGCGCCCCTTGCGGACGAGATCGTCCGGCGTATCGGCATGGCTGATCCGCTCCACATCCTGCTCGATGATCGGCCCCTCGTCGAGATCGCCGGTCACGTAATGCGCCGTCGCGCCGATCAGCTTCACGCCGCGCGCATGCGCCTGGTGATAGGGCCGCGCACCCTTGAAGCCGGGCAGGAAGGAATGGTGGATATTGATGCAGCGCCCGGCCAGTTCGCGGGCCAGCTCATCCGAAAGCACCTGCATGTAGCGGGCGAGCACCACCAGTTCGGCACCGGTCGAGCGGATCAGGCTGCGCAAGGAGGCCTCCTGCGCGGCCTTGCTGTCGCGGGTCACAGGCATGTACCGGAAATCGAGGCCATGCAGATCGATCTCGGCGAATTTCTCGCGCGGATGGTTCGAGGCCACCGCCACGATCTCCATCGGCAACTCGCCGATCTTCTTCCGGTAGATCAGGTCGGCCAGGCAATGATCGAAGCCCGAGACCATGATCAGCACCTTCCGGCGCTCGCCCTGCGGGCGTATCGACCATTGCATGCCGAACCGCCCGGACAGGGCCTGGAAATCCGAGCGCAGCTGGCTGCCGGCGCCCGGCTCGTTCCGGGGCGCGAAGACCACGCGCATGAAAAAGGTATCGGTCTCGAGATCGTCGAATTGCCGCGCATCGAGAATGTTGCAACCACGCTCGAACAGGAAGGTCGAGACGGCGGCCACGATGCCGGGGCGGTCCGGGCAGGACAGGCGGAGGACAAGCGGCTGGCTGTTCATCGGTCAGTCCTTCGGCTCGAGGCGCGGCGCGGCCTTGGCAAAGAAGGCCTCGAGGCTGGGCCTGAGATTCGGGTTGGTCATGATCATCCCGGCCATCAGCGATTCGGCATAGAGGCCATCGGTGGTCGACATGTCGTTGACCCGCCAGATCCCGGTGATGATGCCGAAATTCGTCAGGTCGTAATGCTCGGCCGCCGCCTCGGCGATGGCCAGCGCCCGGGCTTCGGCGGCGCCGGTCTCGACGATCTCGTGTGCCAGCCCGACCTCGAAACCGCGCTGCACATCATAGGTGCGGGCTGCGATCATCATGTCGATCAGCCGGGCGGGCGTCATGATCCGGGCGACGCGCACCGTGGCGCCGCCACCCGTATAGACCCCGCGCTGGCCTTCCGGCAGGGCGAAGAAGGTCGAGCGGTCCGCCACGCGGACATGCGTCGCGGCCGCCAGTTCGAGACCGCCGCCGACCACGGCGCCCTTGAGCGCGGAAATCACCGGGATGCTGCCGAATTGCATCCTGTCGAAGGCGCGGTGCCATTCCTGGCACATGCGCATGAATTCCACCGGCGAGCGGTTGAGCTCGTAATGCTCGCGCAGGTCGAGCCCGGCGCAGAAATGCGGCCCCTCCGCCTGCAGCACCACGGCGCGGATCGATGTGTCGGGCCGGTCGAAGAAGCGGTCGATCTCGGCAATCGTCGCCGCATCCAGCGCATTGCGACGGTCCGGCCGCCGGAGCGTGAGAATCGCGACCTTGCCGCGCTGTTCGATATCGATATTGGCCATGCCCGATCCCAACTGGAAACCCGTCCGACGGAGGTCCGGGATGACAACCCCGCCCCGCCGTCCTAAATCTCGGGACCAGATTGCGGTTCCATGCCGCGCCAGCCCCCCACAGCGGGATACGGGAGAGCAAGATGCCGTTCAAGGCCCTGATCGTCGACAAGAATCCGGATGGCTCGATCCGCCAGTCCATCGAGACGCTGGATGATGCCCGCCTGCCCGCCGAGGGCGAGGTGACGGTGGATGTCGCCTGGTCGACGGTGAACTACAAGGATGGCCTCTGCCTCACGGGCGGCGGCGGCCTTGTTCGCACCTATCCGCATGTGCCGGGCATCGATTTCGCCGGTATTGTCGCCGAATCCGCCGATCCGCGCTTCCGCCCCGGTGACCGCGTTGTCCTGACGGGCTGGCGCGTCGGCGAGGTCTGGTGGGGCGGCTATGCGACGAAGGCGCGCGTCAAGGCGGACTGGCTGGTTCCCCTGCCCGAGGGCCTGACGGAACGCCAGGCCATGGCGATCGGCACGGCCGGATTCACGGCCATGCTCGCCGTCCAGGCGCTCGAGGATCACGGCCTCGCACCCGGCCAGGGCGAGGTGCTGGTCACCGGCGCGGCCGGCGGGGTTGGTTCGGTGGCTGTCGCGATCCTGGCGAAGCGCGGCTACAGCGTCGCCGCCGTCACCGGCCGCCCGGAAACGGAGGGTTTCCTTCGCGGTCTCGGCGCCAGCCGCATCGTGCCGCGCGGCGATCTGGCCGAAGCCCCGACCCGCCCGCTCGACAAGGAACTCTGGGCCGGCGCGATCGACAATGTCGGCGGGCCGATGCTCGCGCGGGTGCTTACGCAGATGAAATACGGCGCCTCGGTCGCGGCAGTCGGCCTCGCGGGCGGCAATTCCCTGCCGGCCACGGTCATTCCCTTCCTGCTGCGCGGGGTGAACCTGCTCGGCATCGACAGTGTGATGAAACCTTATCCGGCCCGTCTCGCCGCCTGGAAGCGGCTCGTCACCGACCTGCCGATGGACAAGCTCGATGCCCTCACGGCCGAGGCCGATTTCGACGACCTGCCGCGCCTCGGCCGCGAGATCCTCGCCGGCCAGGTGCGCGGCCGCGTGGTGGTGAAGATCGCCTGATCACGGGGGCTCAGCGGAAGGCGACGACGACCATGTCGAGGGCGAGCAGCAACCCGGCCATGATCGCAGAGCGATAGGCATAGACCAGAAACGCCTCGCGCCGGGCCTCCGGGATCATTCCCGAGGCCAGCGCCTCGGGCAGCCGGTCATCCGTGCGGAGCATGATCCAGACCTCGGTGGAGCGCAGAGGCACCACATGGGCCCGCGCCGCCTTGAGGATGAGGATGAAACTCATCAGCAGCAGGGAAAACCCGCCGAACTTGAGCGACATGTCCGGTTGATTGGCGAGCGCGAGCATCGTGATGACGATGGCGATCATGCCGAAGCCGCATCCGCGCATGACGGAAAGAAACGCACATTCACGGACCCGCTGTTCCATCACAGCCCCCCGATTCAGGTGATACCGGGAGGATACGCGTCCCAAAGACAGCCGCAATACAGCGACGCCGGGCCAACGGAAAAGTGATCGCCCGTCAGGTATGGAAGAGAAGAGCCGGAATGGCGAAAAGCAGCACGAAGGCGAGCCAGATCAGCATCGAGGTCGTGTCGCTCTCCTTGCGCCCGGTCAGCCGTTCGAAGAGGGCGGCCGGAACAGCAGCCAGAGCCACGCTCATCACCGAGATGAACAGCGACGTGAAATAGAAGGTCAGCAGCGGCGACGAGACGATCAGCGTCGGCGTGAAGGGTCTGAGCAGGATATAGATCGGATCAAACCAGGGCGAGACATGCATGCCGTTGACCAGCGAAAATCCGGCAATCCCGACAAGGATGCCATCGCGCTGCATCATGGTTTCGCGTTCCATCGCGGCTGTCCTCAGATGACGCCGGTCGGCCCGATGCCGAGCAGCCGGTTGACAAGGAAAAGGGCGACCCGCGCGGCCGTGAGCCAGAACAGCGACAGGACCAGCACCAGCGGCGGCGCGACCAGCGCCGGCGTCACGAACTGGACAGCTTTGACCACCGGATCGGTGATCTGCACGAAGACCCGGTAGATGACCACGTCGGGCCTGTTCGCGAACAGGAACGACAGCACAAAGCGCCCGAGCATCGTGTAGGTCAGGGCCGCCAGGATGTAATTCGGTGCGGTAAAGGTGAAAAAGCTGATATCGCCGCCCATCGGCCGGGTTGTCCGTTCTTCTCGAGTGGATGCGCAAGGTGCGACGGTGAAGCCCCACCGGTCAAGGGAAAGGGCGGGAGATTGCTCTCCCGCCCCGGGTTTTCCGGTCAACGCGCTTCAATGCGAAGCGACGGTACCGCTCTTCTCTTCCATCAACGTCTTGCCGCGCGGCTTGCGGACTTCGTCGATGAAGCGCTGGAGCTCCGCGGAAGGAGCCGGCGTCATCAGCGAGACCACATACATCACGAGGAAGCCCACCGGGAGGCCGAAGGCGCCCGAGGAGATGTTGTTGATGTTGAACCAGCCCACGCGGCTCTGGAGCGGATGCGACGCCAGAACCGGGCCATCGAGCAGCGCCGGGTTGGACAGCGCGGCTTTCATGGCTTCGGGCGAGATCAGCGGCGCGCCGGTGATCGGGTTCAGGTTCGAGACCATCCCGAAATACTGGACACCGATATGCGGCCAGTAGCGGGTGATCACGAGGTAGAACAGGGTCACGAAGAAGCCGGCGAGAATACCGGCGATCGCACCCTGCTTGGTCGTCCGCTTCCACCAGACGCCGAGGACCAGCGCCGGGAACAGGCCGCCTGCGGCAAGGCTGAACGCCCAGGCCACCATGGCGACGATGTCCGTCGGCCTCGTCGACGCCGTCCAGGCCGCCAGCACCGCCACGACCACCAGCAGGGCACGGCTGATGACGAGACGCTGTTTGGTCGGCGCGTTCGGGTTGATCATCTTGTAGTAGATGTCATGGCTGAGCGCATTCGCCAATGCGAGCAGCAGGCCATCCGCCGTGGAGAGCGCGGCGGCGAGACCGCCGGCGGCCACGAGGCCCGTGATCACGTAAGGCAGACCCGCGATTTCCGGCGTCGAGATCACCACCACGTCGGTATTGATCACGAAATCCTGAAGTCGCAGAAGGCCACCATGCCCGGGCAACGCCTTGCACGCCGCCACGACATCGGCCGCCGAGGCCGCAGCCTTGCCGCAGATCGTGATCAGCCCGAGCTTGCCCCAGTTAAAGACCCACATCGGCAGATCGGCGACGTTCTTGCCGATCAGGGTCGAATAGACCTCGAGCTTCGAGAACGCCGCATAGGCCGGCGCCGTGAAGTAGAGGATGAAGATGAACAGCAGCGACCAGGCCACGGACTGGCGGGCTTCACGCACCGACGGGGTGGTGAAGTAACGCATCAGGACGTGAGGCAGGGAGGCGGTGCCGACCATCAGGCAGAAGATCAGCCAGAAATAGTTCGCGGGCGAGTAGCGCGTGAACGGAGCCGTATGCGTCGGCGCGGTGGCCGTCGCGAGGCCCTTCTGGACGAATTCCTGCTCGAGCGTGGCGATCTGCTGGAGCGCCTGGCCATAGGTGAGCTGCGGAATCGGGATCCCGAACTTCTTCGCCGACATCCAGACCACGGGGATCAGGTAGGCGACGATCAGCACGATATACTGCGCGACCTGGGTCCAGGTCACGGCCTTCATGCCGCCGAGCATCGAGCAGACGAGAATGCCCAGCAGGCCGATGAAGCAGGCGAGCTCGAAGTTCATGTCGAGGAAGCGCTGCGCGATGAGGCCGGTGCCGAAGATCTGCGCCACCACATAGGTGAAGGAGCAGGCCAGCAGCACGAGCACGCCGCAGAGACGCGCCGCGTTGCCACCGTAACGGGCGGCCAGGAAGTCCGGAACGGTATAGGCGCCGAACTTGCGCAGGAACGGCGCGATCAGCACCGCCACCAGCACGTAGCCGCCGGTCCAGCCGAGAATGAAGGCGAGGCCGTCATACCCCAGCAGGAAGAGCGTGCCGGCCATGCCGATGAAGGAGGCGGCCGACATCCAGTCCGCGCCGGTCGCCATGCCGTTATAGAAGGCAGGAACCGTGCGGCCGGCAACATAGTATTCGCCCACGTCCGAGGTGCGCGAGACCACGCCGATGAAGGCGTAGACCAGAATCGTCAGGCCCATGAACATATAGCCGAGATATTTCTGGCCGACACCGAGCTGCTCGAGGATGCCCACGAGGAAGATGAAGCCGAAAAAACCCCCGGTATAGAGCGCGTAGATGCGCCCGAGATTATTGAGGAAGCTGCCCTTGTCGGCAGATGCGTTTGCCATTTTTGCTCTCCTCAGTCGTCTTCGGCGACGCCGAATTCACGATCGATCTTGTCCTGCGCCTTGGCGAACCAGAACAACATGATCACGAAAATGGTGATGGAGCCCTGAGAGGCCATGTAGAAGCCGAGCGGAAACCCGGCGATCTTGATGGCATTCAGTTGCACGACGAACATATGGATGAAAAAGCTGAAAAAGGCCCACAACCCCATCATCAGGAGCATGAGGGACTTTGTTCGAGCCCAGTGTTGCTCGGTATCTGGCGTCATTCCGCCACCTCCCCTTGTTTCTCTTCCCTGGAACCGGCCGGAGCCGGCATGAGAACCGGCGCATCCCCCAAGACGCACCTGCCCGGTATGGTGAATAGCCTATTAAACACCCCCGAGCGCCCCCTACCTAGGTCTAATAGCCAAGACGAAAAGGGGATATTGGCAGTGCAAATGCACGAAGGCCGATGTCTTGTGCAGTGCAAACAGACCCTGCCCATGTGGAGCGCATCAACTATTCGCAACTCGACAGGTCTTACGGCGCTTACTATGGCGACTTATATTCTTGAGAGAGTCAACTATTGTGCGATGCAAAATAGAGTGGGCGCATCCTGCGACAGCGTGCCGCAGGGGGAGGTCATGGGGATCTGCCGCCGCTCACAAAAGATTGTAACTGCTAATTGTTGCATCATCGATGGACGCGCGCCGAATCCGGAGCCATGGTGATGAAGCACATCCTGTGCGGACGCCAAGGTCTGGGGGCCAAGGTCTGGGGGCGATGGGCGGACAGGTGCACCGAACCAACATCGACCGGGTCGCGATCCTCGAGATCGACAACCCGCCGGTGAATGCGATG
>JAIXSR010000157.1 GCA_027484605.1 Hyphomicrobiales bacterium
GTTCACGATGGCGGACGCCACTACGCTGACCGAAGCGGGTTATGTGGGCGAAGACGTCGAGAACATCATCCTCAAGCTGCTCCAGGCCTCCGACTACAATGTCGAGCGGGCGCAGCGCGGTATCGGCGACATCGACGAGATCGACAAGATCAGCCGCAAGTCGGACAATCCCTCGATCACCCGCGACGTATCGGGCGAGGGCGTCCAGCAGGCGCTGCTGAAGATCATGGAAGGCACCGTGGCCTCGGTTCCGCCGCAGGGCGGCCGCAAGCATCCGCAGCAGGAATTCCTGCAGGTGGACACGACCAACATCCTCTTCATCTGCGGCGGCGCCTTTGCCGGCCTCGAGAAGATCATCTCCTCGCGCGGCAAGGGCACCTCGATCGGCTTCGGGGCCAAGGTCGAGGCGCCGGATGATCGCCGCGTCGGCGAGGTGTTCCGCCAGGTCGAGCCGGAAGACCTGCTGAAATTCGGGCTGATCCCGGAATTCATCGGCCGTCTGCCGGTCATCGCCACGCTGGAGGATCTCGACGAGGACGCGCTCAAGCGCATCCTGACCGAACCCAAGAACGCGCTGGTGAAGCAGTATCAGCGGCTGTTCGAGATGGAAGATGTCGAGCTGACCTTCAACGACGACGCGCTGTCCGTGGTCGCCCGCAAGGCGATCGAACGCCGGACCGGCGCGCGTGGCCTGCGCTCGATCATGGAGGGCACGCTGCTCGACACGATGTTCGACCTGCCGGGCCTGGATGGCGTGGAGCAGGTGGTCGTCGGGGCCGAGGTCATCGAAGGCAAGGCCAAGCCGCTCTACATCTATGGCGAACGCAAGGAAGAGGCGCTGGAAGCCAGCGCCTGAGCCATGCCGGAGCCGGCCGGATCATGCGGACGGGCTTGCCCGTCCGTTTTTTTGGCGCGCGCGGCCGGATGGCCCGGCATTCGTGGTTTCCTGTGTCCGGGAGGCCGCAATTCCGGGACAAGCTGCGCGAAATCATCGCGGCGCCGGGCATGCCCTTGCATAGCGGACGAATCGACACCACGTTGAGCAGAACGAGTGGATCGGGCAGGCGCCGGCAGGGCCTGTTTCGACAGCCGCCGCGGCGGAATCGAAACTCCGGAAGGAGCCCGGCCCCAGCATTCCCGGCATGACCGGGGGTCGCGCCACTTCTCCTGTCCGCCCCGCGAAGGCAGGCAGGTGCGGGCGACCTGAACAGAGGACCAATCGATGAGCGCTGACAAGAAGCGTGCCACCCCCGTTCCGGGCTCCACCGAAATCGTTCCGGTGCTGCCGCTGCGGGATATTGTCGTTTTCCCGCACATGATCGTGCCGCTCTTCGTCGGTCGGGAGAAGTCGATCAAGGCGCTGGAAGAGGTGATGCGGAGCGACCGCCACATCCTGCTGGCGACGCAGTTCAACGCCACCGATGACGATCCGGTCGCCGACCAGATCTACACGATCGGCAGCCTCGCCACCGTGCTCCAGCTGCTGAAGCTGCCCGACGGCACCGTGAAGGTGCTGGTCGAGGGCGTGAGCCGCGCCAAGCGCATGGCCATCGTGGCGAACGAGAATTTCCTCGAGGCCGAGGTGACGGTGCTCGAGGAGGATTACAGCGATCCGGTGGAGATCGAGGCGCTCGCGCGTTCGGTGACCAGCGAGTTCGAGGGCTATGCCAAGCTGAACAAGAAGGTCTCGCCGGATGTCGTCTCGACGATTGCCGGGATCGAGGATTACGCGAAGCTGGCCGATACGGTGGCCTCGCATCTCGCGGTGAAGATCGCCGACAAGCAGGCCGTGCTGGAAATCACGAAAGTGTCGAAGCGCCTCGAGAAGGTGCTCGGCCTGATGGAGAGCGAGATCTCGGTCCTGCAGGTCGAGAAGCGCATCCGGACGCGCGTCAAGCGCCAGATGGAGAAGACGCAGCGCGAATATTACCTCAACGAGCAGATCAAGGCGATCCAGAAGGAACTCGGCGACGAGGACGGCAAGGACGAGCTGGCCGAGCTCGAGGACAAGATCAACCGGACCAAGCTGTCGAAGGAAGCGCGCGACAAGGCGCATCACGAGCTGCGCAAGCTGCGTCAGATGTCGCCCATGTCGGCCGAGGCCACCGTGGTCCGGAACTATCTCGACTGGATGCTCTCGCTCCCCTGGGGCAAGAAGTCCAAGGTCAAGAAGGACCTCCGCCTCGCGCAGGAGATCCTCGATGCCGACCATTTCGGCCTCGACAAGGTCAAGGACCGGATCATCGAGTATCTCGCGGTCCAGAGCCGCGCGAACAAGCTGACCGGGCCGATCCTGTGCCTTGTCGGCCCGCCGGGTGTCGGCAAGACCTCGCTCGGCAAGTCGATCGCCAAGTCCACCGGACGTGAATTCATCCGGATGAGCCTCGGCGGGGTCCGTGACGAGGCCGAGATCCGCGGCCATCGCCGGACCTATATCGGCTCCATGCCGGGCAAGATCATCCAGAGCCTGCGCAAGACGAAGACCTCGAATCCGCTCTTCCTGCTCGACGAGATCGACAAGATGGGCATGGATTTCCGGGGCGATCCGTCCTCGGCCCTGCTCGAGGTGCTCGATCCGGAACAGAACACGACGTTCAACGACCATTACCTCGAGGTCGACTATGACCTCTCGAACGTGATGTTCGTGACGACGGCGAACACGCTCAACATTCCGGGCCCGCTGATGGACCGGATGGAAATCATCCGCATCGCCGGCTATACCGAGGACGAGAAGGCCGAGATCGCCCGCAAGCATCTCATCCCCAACTCGCTGAAGAAGCACGGCCTCGATGATGCGGAATGGAGCATCACCTCCGAGGCGCTGCAGCTTCTGGTGCGGCGCTATACCCGGGAAAGCGGCGTCCGCAATCTCGAGCGCGAGATTTCCAACCTCGTCCGCAAGGCGGTGAAGGAGATCCTGCTGGCGGCCGGGACGGACAATCCGGTCAAGTCGGTGCTGATCGACGAGGCGAAGGTCGAATCCTATCTCGGCCCCGCCAAGTATCGCTATGGCGAGGTGGAAGCCGAGGATCAGGTCGGCGTGGTGACCGGGCTGGCCTGGACCGAGGTGGGCGGCGAGCTGCTGACCATCGAGGGCGTCATGATGCCCGGCAAAGGCAAGATGACCGTCACGGGCAACCTGCGCGACGTGATGAAGGAATCGATCTCGGCGGCGGCCTCCTATGTCCGCAGCCGCTGCATTGAATTCGGCATCAAGCCGCCGCTCTTCGACAACCGCGATATCCATGTCCATGTGCCGGAAGGCGCGACACCGAAGGACGGCCCCTCGGCCGGCATCGCGATGGCCACGGCCATCGTCTCGGTGATGACGGGCATTCCGGTGCGGCGCGATATCGCGATGACCGGCGAGGTGACCCTGCGCGGGCGTGTCCTGCCGATCGGCGGGCTCAAGGAAAAGCTCCTTGCGGCCCTCCGGGGCGGCATGAAGACCGTGCTGATCCCCGAGGAAAACGTGAAGGATCTCGCCGATATCCCGGCCAATGTGAAGAACGGGCTCGAGATCGTGCCTGTTTCCCGGATGGACGAGGTGGTCAAGCGGGCGCTCATTCGCCAGCCCGAGGCGATCGAATGGGACGAGGAAGCCGAGGCCAAGGCTGCTGCGGCCAAGGCCAAGGAAGAGGCCGCCGTCACGCCCCGGGCCCATTGAGCCCGCACGGCCCTGTCGATCTCGAGGCGCCCCGGTTTCCGGGGCGCCTTTTTCGTTGTGTCCGCTGTGCTGTTCCGCCGCTTGCGGCTGCGGATGGTTTCATGGCACCCTTGCGATCATGCAAGGGGAGGATGGCATGCGGATCTTCAGGCAGGTGGCGCGGGCCCTGATCACCGCCGGGCTGTTCGGGGGGCTTGGCGCCGGTGCCCAGGCCATGAGCTACCGGCTGGTCGATGCGGAACTGGCGGGATGTGGCGCGGCGTGCCCGAAGATCATCCATGCTTCCGGCACGATCCAGCAGAACGAGCATCTGATCTTTGCCGAATTCGTCGCGAATGCCGCGAAATCGCACCGGCTGTCGAGCATTGTCGTTGTCGAGAGCCCGGGCGGCTTCAATGTCGGCGCGGCGTCGCTGGGGCTGATGATCCGCAAGCTGAACATGTCGGTCATTGTCGGCCGGCCGGCCGGCGGTACTGTCACGCGGAGTACCGGCCTGACCTCCGGCACCTGTGCCTCGGCCTGCGTGCTGGTCCTGGCAGGCGGAAAGAGCCGCTATTTCGTGCCCGGCTCCCGCGTCGGCGTGCATCGCGCCCATACCGGCCCGGAAGTGCGCGATCCCGTCACCCGGACCGTCGTGAGCGGCACCTTGCAGCATGATGCGATCCGCGATGCCTATTCGCGCTATTTCCGGCAGATGGGCGTCGACCAGTCGCTGTCGATGGTCATGGACAAGACGCCGTCGGAATCAATGTACTGGCTCAGCCCGGCCGAGATGGGCAAGTTCCGTCTGGCCAAGACGGCCACCTCGGCGCGCTGACGGCGCGGCGCGTCATGCGCCGGCTTCGGCGGCCTCGGGCTCGCTTTCGCCAGCCGGGGCGAGGCGGTTCCGGACCACGGTGACCGAACAGGGCGCCTCGGCCACAAGGCTGGTCGAGACCGAGCCCATGTAGCGACGGACGCCACCCGAGCCGCGCGCGCCGACGATCAGGTGGTCGACCGCGTTGTTGCGCGCGAAATCCAGCATCGCCTGGGCCGGATCGGAATGTTCGAGCACATGGAAGGTGAGGCGTTCGGGCGGCAGCCGCATTTCGGCGGCCCAGTGCTTGAGCTCGACCAGCCGCCGGACATGCAGCGAGGTGCCGTCCTCGTCGACCAATGTGTCGAGGCCGATCCGCGCAGTCCGCAGGACATTCACGCAGGCAAGGCGGGAATCCGGCGCCGTGACGAGCAGGCGCGAGACGGTTTCCCGCAGGATCTCCGCCAGAGGTTCGCCCTCGGGCGAGAGATCCACCGCCACCATCAGGATCGGCGCCAGCGAGGCATGGCGATAGGCCCCGAGGCGGCTCAGCGGCGGGGCCTGCGGCGGCAACAGCCGGCCGGACATCAGGTTGCGCAGCCAATGGGTCTTCTCGCGCGTGGCGCGGTCCGTCAGCGCCACATGCTCGGGATGGTTCATCTCGAAGGCAAGCTGGGCCGCCGTGGCATAGCGCCGGTCCGGTTTCACCTCGAGGCAGCGCAGGATGATCTCCTGGAGGTAGGAGGGGATGTCCGGGCGCAGCACGCGCGGCGGCGTGGGCGCCTCGTACATGCGGCGGAGCAGGGCCTTGGTCGTGTGCCTGGGATTGCCGAAGGGCCGCTCGCCGGTGGCCAGGGCATAGAGCATCGCGCCGAGGGCGAAGAGATCGCTCCGCGGCTCCTCGCGGATCTTGAGCACCTGTTCGGGGGCGATATAGGGCGCGGTGCCCATCGGCACGCGGAATTCCTCGGCGAGGAGATCCGGCAGGCGGAGATGGCGCGACAGGCCGAAATCGATGAAGACGGCCTCGCTTGTCGGACGGAACATGATGTTGGAGGGCTTGATGTCGAGATGGACGACATCCTGACCGTGCAGGCTGACCAGCGCCTTCGCGATGGCCGCGCCGACCGCCAGGACCTCGGAGGCGGGCAGGGGGGCGGCCTTGAAGCGGGGCAGCAGGCTCTCGCCCTCGAGGCGCTCCATCACGATATAGGGCTGGGCCGAGAAGTCCCCGAGGGCGATGCAGCGGGGTACATGCGGTCCGGCCAGCCGCGGCAGGATCATCTGCTCCTGCTCGAAGCCGACGATCATGGTGGGATCATCGCCGTCGAGGATCAGCGGAACTTTCATGACCAGCGGGATCGCGTGGTCGGGATGGGTCACCTCCCAGATCTCGGCCATGCCGCCCTGGTGGATCTTCCGGCCGATCAGGAAGCCGTCGATGGTGGTGCCGGTTTCCAGCTGCATCCTGCCCATGGCGTCCCTCATCGTCCCCGGAGGAGGCGGACGGCCAGAGGCTCGGGCAGGCCGGCCTCGCGCACCTTCCGCGCGGTCGTGTAATGGTCGTAGCCGACCCGTCCGAAAAGCAAGGTCCGGTGCTTGAGATCGAGAATCGCGTAGCCGGCGGCTGTCTGGCCGTCGCGCGGCTGGCCGACGGCACCGACCACGCCGAGCCAGGGGAAATGCCGCGAGAGGGGGATTTCCGCGCCGGGCAGGGGTTCATGCGCGATGGCGACGCCGAGGCCGGTCAGCCGCCAGAGGCAGGGCTGATGCACATGGCCGACCAGCGTCACCGCCGCATCGCTGGCCCGGAGGCAGCGCTCGGCCTCGCCCGGGCCGGTAATGTATTCCCAGGCGCGCGGTGCACGGGCGCTGGCATGGACGAAGAGTGCCTCGTCAAGGCGATGCTGTTCCGGCCAGGTGCGGATCAGCGCGACATGTCCGGGATCGAGCCGCGCCCTTGTCCATTCGATCGCCTCGCGGGCGATGCGGTTCATGTCGCTGGCATCGCCCTCGATCGCGGCATCATGGTTGCCGAGCACGATCATCGCGCCGGCCTCGACCAGGGAAGCCACGCGCTCGAGGCAGAAGGCCGGGTCGGGCCCGTAACCGACGACATCGCCGAGAATGACCAGGGCATCGATCCGATGGGCGGGGAGGGCGCGCAGCACGGCTTCCAGCGCCTCCCGGTTGCCATGGATATCCGCCAGCAGGGCAATGCGCATCGTCCGGGGTTCCTCCGGCCCGTATCGTCCGGGCTTGACCGCGATCCTGCCGTCTGCAGGCAGAAGCCGCATTGACCTGTATCAGAGGCCGTGCCGATGCGCCCTGCGCCATTGGTGGAAGCTCCGGGCCGGCCGCCGGAGGGGGCATCGCCGCTTGCCAAGGCGGGGCGGATGGTGTTTACCCAGCCGTCAAAACCGGCGGCGCACACACGTCCCGAGGGCGATTAGCTCAGTTGGTAGAGCGCCTCGTTTACACCGAGGATGTCGGGAGTTCGAGTCTCTCATCGCCCACCAGTTTCTTCACCCTGTTCCGCGATGCCCACGCCGTTTGCAACGCAGCCGTGTTTACACGGCTGGCCGACTCGCGAAAAACTACGCACATCGATTCACGGGAGAGGCTCATGCGACGCATCATCATCCTGCCGGCTCTGGCCGGCTTCCTCATGCTGGCGCCCGCTGCCGCCTTTGCCTGGGGAGCGATCGCGGTCGATGACGAGAAGGGCGTTTCCGGCAGCGGCGTCGGCTATGGCTATGTCACCGGCGAGGACAATGAGAAGGCCGCCGAGCGGGGCGCCCTCAAGGAATGCCGCGGCAAGAACAAGTCCTGCAAGGTGGCCATCACCTTCGAGACCTGCGGGGCCTATGCCGCCTCCGCGAATCGCTGGGGCACGGGCGAGGGCGTGACCAAGGGCGCCGCCCGACGGGTTGCGCTGGCCAATTGCGGCAACGAGGCCTGCAAGCTGGTCGTTTCGGAATGCAACGAGTGAACCCGGAGCTGCCATCCATGACCCGCCTGATCGTTCCGCTCGTTTCCGCCCTCCTGCTTGCCAGCCCCGTTCTCGCGCAGGGCACGGCTCCGGCAACCGAGACCCCCGCGCCGGCGCCGGCTCCTGCTGCGCCTGCCGCCGCTCCTGCGCCTGCCGCTCCTGCTGCCGACAGCGCCGCCCCGGCCCCGGCTGCGCCCGCACCGGTTCCCGCGCCCCAGCAGGCGGCTCCTGCGCCGGCTCCGGCCGCTCCGGCGGCGCCTGCCGCCGACAGTTCAGCGCCGGCGCCGGCTCCCGCTGCGCCTGCCGCCCCGGCTACGCAACAGGTTGCCCCGGCTCCTGCACCGGCCCCTGCGGCACCGGTTGCTCCCGCGCCCCAGCAGGCCGCTCCTGCGCCGGCTCCGGCCGCGCCGGCGGCTCCGGCACCCCAGCAGGCGGCCCCTGCGGCACCGGCTGCTCCTGCGCCGCAGCAGAATGCCGCGGACGAAAAGATCAACCAGCTCGCCATTCTCTATGTCGTCGCCGCGACCGTGCATCTCTGCGAACTCGATATCGA